>CAYNGB010000018.1:0-75190 GCA_964396795.1 uncultured Occallatibacter sp.
GCACATTCAACTGCTCCATCAACTCCGCGCTCTGGCCCGCGGCCACCGCCTCCAGAAGCCGCTCAAAGACGGCGTTGGGCACTGCACCCATCAGCTCGCGAATCTGCGCCGCAGACAGCACGGAATGGCCGTTCTGCTCAGGCGCTGAAGCCATGGCCTGGTCCATGATGGAGAGAGCGTCGCGCATGGAGCCGTCGCCGGCCTCGGCCAGCAGCGCCAGCGCGCCTTCTTCAGCCTCCACCTGCTCCTGGCCCGCAATCATCGTCAACTGCGCGAGGATGTCGTCGAACTTGACGGCGTGAAAGCTGAAATGCTGGCAGCGGGAGCGAATGGTCTGCGGAATGTCTTCAGGCTGCGTGGTCGCCATCATGAAGATGACGTGTGACGGCGGTTCTTCCAGCGTCTTCAGCAGCGCGTTGAAGGCCGCCTCGGTAATCTGGTGCGCCTCGTCGAGGATGTAGATTTTATAGCGGTCGCGTGCCGGGGAATAGCGCGCCGCGTCACGCAGTTCGCGAATCTCATCAATGCCGCGATTGGTTGCCGCATCGATCTCGATTACATCGACCGCGTTACCCTGGCGCACCTCGGTGCAGGAGTCGCACACCCCGCAAGGCTCAGGCGTTGGCCGCTCCGCGCTACCGATTTCCCTGCGGCAGTTCAGCGCCATGGCTACGATGCGCGCAATTGTCGTCTTGCCGATGCCTCGGTGCCCGGAAAAAATATATCCGTGGGCCACGCGGTTCTGGCTCAGCGCATTCAACAGGGTACGAGTCACGTGATCCTGGCCGGCCACGTCGGCAAAGCGCTGCGGACGGTACTTCCTGGCCAGAACCTGATAACCCATGCGTGCACCACTCTCCTGGCCGCCCGATCACAAGCGGCCTAGGTGGGATTGTATCGTTCCAGGGTGCCGCGGGAATTGGTGGAAAACCGCCTCGGCCTGGCCGCGGCATCGGCGAGGGTTGCGTTACGAGGCGTCAAGATTCAAGCTTATGTCGTTCAACCAATCTGCGATGAGATCTTCATCGGCAGGATCCCACACATAGGCATCGTTGAGCAGCAGCACGGTTGCCCACACCACCAGGTCCCGCTCAGAGATCAACCCGAACCGCTTTCGCTCCAGCGCGTTTGCAATGTGTTCGCGGGTAATCACAATGCCCGGCTCAGGTATTCGAAAGTGAGAAGTTACAGCTCTCCGCTCAGACAGGCCTGTCGCAGCCTGCTGCTCGGGCTCAAAATTGATCTCAAAGGTTCCCGCCAGCGAGCTGCGAACTTCTTCAATCCCCGCTTCGAACAATGCAAACCGCCGCAGCACTTCCATTTGCTGTGGTGTGAGGGCCGGAAGCTCGCCTTCGACAGTCAATTTGATCTCGCACCTGCGGTCTTTGCGTTCTTTCCTGCTTTACGCTTGCCGCGCTTCTTCTCGGCTGACTTCTTCAGTGCTTTCTTCGCAGCCGCCTTGCGCCGTTTGACCTCTTCCTTCGAATACATGGTTCCGCGGCATTTCCTGGCGCCGCAGTTGCATACTGCCTCATCGTCGCCGCCATCGTAAAGGCAATAATCGTAGGTAATTTCTTCGTCCGCGACAATGTTTTTGATGGCAGTGATCCAAACCCGTCCTCCCACTTCGCTTGTCTCGCAATTAGGGTTGCAACTGTGGTTGATAAACATCGCCATGCAGTGTCCGTCGATGACCATCGAGCCGTCGCCGAGTCCAAAAAGATAAGTGATGGGCAACTGGTCGTAGCAGGAGTCTGCCTCCTGCTTGCTGAGGCGCGGGCCGGTGTATTCAGCCACGCGTGTGCCCTTGCGAATTGCGGTGGTGGTGTAGCAGCCGGCTGCATGAATGGCGGATGAGCGGATAATGAGTCCCATGAGTATGTGCGATGCTTTCCTAGGAAGACTTGAGTGCGGTATGCATCGCATCCTACCATTGAAGGGGTCGAAGGGGCAGGACGAGAAGCAATGAAGCAAAGCGTTTCCATCGTGTTGGCGTTGGCGTGCTGCCTGGTTGCGGTTCCGCGGCTCTTCGCGCAAGCCGTGCCGCCAACCGACTCCCAGAAGCAACCGGCCGGGCAGGCCCCCACTCCGGCCACCGCTCCGTCCTCTGCCAATCCTTTTCCTGAGAACACGGATTCGATTCCGGTCATCCCCACTTCATTGTCGCCCGCCGTGGCCGATCCAGCCGCCTATGACACCAGCGCCGCCCATTTGCCCGGTAATGACAGCGACCCCGTCCGTAGCCCCGACGACCCTGCCGCTGACGATGCCAGCGGCGCCGACAGCGGCTCCAGTTCCAGCCTTGAGGGTATGGATAAGTTCACGCCTCCGCCAGACACGGGCAAGCCGGACAAGCACGCCAAAGAAGTAGCCCCGCCCCAAGAGGGACCGAAGGAAGACATCAACGTGGGCGGCTACTATTTGCAAATCAAGAACTGGAAGGCGGCCCTCTCGCGGTTTGATTCCGCCCTCGTTCTCGATCCCGAAAACCCTGAAGTCTACTGGGGACTGGCCGAGGCAGAGCGCCACCTGGGCGACTTTGCCAGCGCCAAAGCGCACTATCTGAAACTGTTGGACTACGATCCCGACGGCAAACACGGCAAGGAAGCACGCAGAATCCTCAAGGAGCCGGAACTGGCCAATGCGCACGCAGTTTCCTCCGCTGCAACGCCGAATCCTTCCGCGACCCAACCCAGGCAGTAGCGCTCTTCAGGGTCCAGCGGGCGTGCTTGGCTAGAGCGTTTTCGGCTTGACTGCTTACAGCCGAGATGGGCATCTGTGGTCTCCCACCCATGCGACGAGAAGCAAAGACGTCGCATGGGGCACCCAGAGTCCTGTTCACACTCAAATCGAAGACGATTTAGAGTCCAAGATGGATCGCACCATGCGGGTTCAGTTCCAACCGGCCAATCTTAGATAGGCCGTCAAGATTCGCTCGCCCCACAGGCCGCTGACCACTCCACCAATGGAGAAGAATGTGCCCAGCGGCAGCTTGATCATCGCCCAACTGCCATCGTCGGACCGTCCCCTCATCCGAGGCAGTGCCAAGAGCGCCAGAGCCGCTACGGATCCCAGCATCACCCCGACGAACAGGGCCAGCATCGCTCCGGGCAGCCCCAGCCAGGCGCCGAGCATCGCCATGAGCTTGGCGTCTCCCAGCCCAATGCCTTCCTGCTTGCGCACCAGCCAGAAGATCCAGCGAATCAGCAGAATCAATCCCCCGCATGCAGCCATGCCGATCAGAGAGCCAATTGCAGCCCTGGCGATTGCCGCTCGCATGGGTTCCACGGTGTCATTCACAGGCGAACGGCTGCCAAAAACTGCGACCAGAACGGCGAAAGAAAATCCCAATCCGGCCCCCGGCAAGGTAAGCCGATTAGGCAGCCACAGATTCTCAGCGTCCAAGAACGCCAGGGCCGCCAATAGCCAATAGAAAATCATCTGGCCAATGCAGGCCGCCAAACTTCTGTAGAGCGTCGCCGACGACGCATCGGACATGAAAGCATCACTCAGGGAGCGCCACGCCACAACTGCCCAGAGCACCCCCACGGTGAGTTCCACCAGCGGATACCGCCAACCGATCCATGCCTTACAACTGTGGCACCGCCCGCGCAGCGCCAGCCAACTCAGCAGCGGCACACTTTCCCACCAAGGCAAGGTTCTCCCGCAACTCCGGCAGTGCGATCTCGGAGTTGCTACGCTCTCGTCCTGTGGCCAGCGGCTCAGGCACACGTTGAGAAAGCTGCCGAAGGCCAGTCCCAGCAGCGCTGCAAACACCGTTCCCAGTACACGAATCATGAGAGAAATTGAGTATACGGTCCTGCCGATAGTGATTGCATCACCCCCGTTCGTTCACTGGGCGCGCAGTCCTCGTTCCGGTGCAGGAGTTACACTAGACTTAATGGACGTTGCAGGAAGAGCAGACAGTCCACAATCCTCTCCAGCCACACCGCGGATCGCCACCGCATCCGATCCGGCACGGGCCGCGGCTCTCTTTGAGCAGTCGGTGGCCATCATGGCGAGGCTGCGCGCTCCCGATGGCTGCCCCTGGGATCGTGAGCAATCGTTCGACACTGTCCGCAAATACACACTCGAAGAGACATACGAAGTCTTCGACGCGATTGAGCGGCGAGACTTTCCTCACCTGGCCGAAGAGCTTGGCGATCTGCTGCTGCAGGTGCTCTTCTACGCCGAGATGGCGGCCAACGAAGGCCACTTCACCATCAGCGAAGTGCTCGATCACCTGAACCGCAAGCTCGTTCGCCGCCATCCGCACGTCTTTGGCGACGAGGCTTCACGCGCCGCCGGCAACGAGGCCGATGTCGACGCGGCTGTCGAGGGCTCCTCTGCCGCTGTCCTGCGCAACTGGGAAGAGATCAAGTTAGCCGAAAGGAAGACGCGAGATGCCGTGTCGACAGTGTCGGCGCCCGCCGCTATTCATCCTTCGCGTCTCGACTCGGTGCAGCGCGCCATGCCCGCCCTGGCGGAGGCTGCCAAACTCGGCTCAAAAGCGGCAAAGTCAGGATTCGATTGGCCCCATTGGCGCTATCTGTTGCCCAAGCTGGCCGAAGAGACGGAAGAGCTGGAGGTCGAAGCCTCGTCCTCTGACCCCGCCCACAACCCCGGCGTCGAAGCTGAACTTGGCGATCTGCTCTTTACTGTCGTAAACCTTGGCCGCCACCTGGGTGTCGATGCCGAAATGGCTCTCCGTGGCTGTAATCTGCGCTTTCGAAAGCGTTTTCACTTCATGGAGACGACCTCAGCGCGGCCACTGGAAGAGCTTGCCCCGGATGAGTTGGAGGCGCTGTGGGCGCAGGCCAAGCGCAGCTTGGCTGCCGACAGCGATGCGCCAACCCCGAGCCCGGAGCCGCAGCTATGATCGTCATCCGCGCCTGCAAGGGCTTTGACGAGTTGGAGGCGTGCGTGAAGCTTCAGGTGGAGACCTGGGGCTACGATGCGAGCGACGTCATTCCGCGCAAGGCGTTCCTAGTCATGCAAAAGGTAGGCGGCCAGGTCATAGGCGCCTTCGATACGGAACTTCCCGGCGCATCTCCCCAGGGCGGTCCGGAATCCCTGGTCGGTTTCGCCATGTCTTTGCCGGGAGTCAAGACTGGCAACGGGGAACCGCGACCGTATCTGCATTCCCATATGCTGGCGGTGCGCGACGCCTATCGCAACCGCGGTCTTGGTGCGCAACTCAAGCTGGAGCAACGCCGTGAGGCGCTATCGCGTGGCATCCGGCTGATCGAGTGGACTTTTGACCCGCTCGAAATCAAGAACGCTTTTCTCAATATCCACAAGCTGAGCGCTATCGCATGCCGGTATTTTGTGAATTTCTATGGTGTATCCTCATCTCGTCTGCAAGGTGGGCTCCCCACGGACCGCCTACTGGCTGAGTGGCACCTGCGCTCGTCCAGAGTGACCGCAACTCTCGACGGTCGTCCGGGAGCCGCAAAAAATATTGAGGATCGCATTCTGGTTCCGGCTTCCATCTATGAATGGAAGGCCTCAGAAACGGGCCGGAAGCGAGCCCTCGCCGTTCAGATGGAGAACCGCCGCAGGTTTCAACAGGCATTTTCTCAGGGACTGGCCGTACTTGGCTTTGTCCTCGATGCGGAAGGGAACGGAGTCTTCGAACTGGGGTCCCCCTCTCCAGATGAAGGCAACTCAGTTTGTATTTATCCGGCTACCGGCGCTGCACATGAATGAAGCACGATTTCATCACATGCTGATCATCCAAGGAACGCACAACCTATGAAAATCGACGGAATCATCCTGCGCGAACTTCAAATCCCCCTGATACGCCCTTTTGAGACAAGCTTTGGCGTGACGCGCGACCGCAGAATCCTGCTCGCCGAAGTACGCTCTGAGGGGTTGACCGGATGGGGTGAATGCACCGCCGGGGAACACCCCTTCTTCTCTGGAGAATCCACGGATACGGCCTGGCAGGTGATCCTGAACGATCTCGGCCCCATGCTGGCCGCTGAGTCGCCTGAGCATGGCGGCCAGTGTCCTCGCATCTTTCATAAGGTGCGTGGAAACAGCATGGCCAAGGCTGCGCTTGAGAACGCCATCTGGGACCTCGAGGCGCAACGCGAAGGCATTCCGCTGGCCCAGCTTCTCGGCGGCGTCCGCGAAACTATTGCCTGCGGCGTGTCCCTCGGTATTCAGTCCTCCATTCCTGAGCTGATGTCCATCGTCGAAAGGGAACTAGCTGCGGGCTATCAGCGCATCAAGCTCAAGTGCAAGCCGGGCTGGGACGTGGAGGTCTTTGAGCAGGTTCGCAGCCGCTATCCCGAGATCATGCTGAGTTGCGACGCCAACTCCGCCTACCGCCTGCGCGATTCAGACCACATCACTACCTTCGATGAATTCGACTTGCTCATGATCGAGCAGCCCCTCTGGCACGACGATTTCTACTACCACTCCATGCTGCAGAAGCGGCTCAATACCCCCATCTGTCTCGACGAATCCATTCATAACCGCCGCGACGCCCTGGCCGCCATTGAGATGGAGTCGTGCAAGATCATCAACATCAAGCTAGGCCGCGTGGGCGGATTTTCCGAGGCAATTGCCGTTCATAACGCGGCGCAGGAGCGCGGCATCCCGGTCTGGTGCGGCGGCATGCTCGAGTCGGGAATCGGCCGTGCCCACAATATCGCTCTCTCCTCGCTGGAGAACTTTACTCTTCCCGGAGATGTGTCCGCGTCCGCGCGCTATTGGGCCGAAGACATTGTCGAGCCCGAAATCACGGTGACTTCAGCAGGTGAGATTGAGATTCCCGACAGCCCCGGCCGCGGCTATGAAGTTCGTGCCGACCTCATCGAACGGTTGACGGTGCGCAAGGAAGACATCCGCGCCTTCGAACTGGTGGGATAGGGAAAATCTGAAATCGCCAGTCGGTTGAATTGCAGCTTGAACTCTAATGTAGGGACGACCGGTTGGCGGTCGGATATATGAGCTTCGCCACTTTCAGGCCTCGATAGGACACAGAAACACTCTCGTCGGTCCCTTGCGCAAGGGGATATTTCATCCACGAACGTTTTTCCGGTTTTGATAGAGTTTCCGCAACAACTATGACCTTGTCATCAGGCTTGAGCCCTTCGAGTTCGTCGTAGTTGCAAGCAAGATGCTGCACGAACAGATGGTCTCCTCTCTGAATGCGCCCGCTATAAACAGCATCCACTCTGTACTCAGCCAGCCTATAAACTATGGCGACTCCACAGCTGATCTTTATAGGGCCCCATGGTTCGACTCGCATGACTGTTGCTTCAAAGACCACGTCTCGCTGTTTCGCACTGACGGTGGGGCACACGCCCAGAAGGAGAAGGAATGCCAGTCCGGTCAATTGCCGCTTCATTTCAACAACTCTACTCCTGCCATAACGGGATGCGTCTGGGACCCTCTGTCCCAGGTTTTCGCAATGCACTCCGGCGGCAGAGTCTTGCTGGCTGAAGAAGTCGTCGCAAGGGTCTTTACTTCTTCCGCGGCCCCCAATCGAAACGTCGCCCAATAATGCCTTTCACAATCCAGTGATCTGTTGCCGCCGTCGGCCCTATGCCGACGCCGAAGTTGATCTCCCATTTCGGCGAGACATTCAGGTCCACCGCAGGGAAGAATTGCTGTTGCTGATCGTGGGGACTGGCGAAGTTCGTGATGCTCCCATAATCGGCGTAGTACTCCACTCCCCCGGTAATCACCTTCGTAAAGTCGTAGCTGATTTTCACCGCTGGAGCGAAATCCAGACCCAGGTTCACATCCGGCCCGTGCCACGTGCGCTCGAGCGCCGGGTTCACGGCCCAGTACCATCGCCCTGCCTGCTTGTCCACGATGGGGCGTATCTCCCATGTCCATGTGTCCCGCGAAAAGAAGGCACGCTGGTAGCCTACCTCCGTTGACAGGCTCACCCCCACCGGCCAGTGCCAGCTGACCGGTACGCGCACCCTGGGGCGGATGTGATCGCCAACCCACTGCACGCCCGTTCCGCTCTGTTCGCTGGTGAAGATGTAGAAGCCAACCTCAGACCAGGCATTCACGCCCTGGGTGATCTCGATGGTTTCGTGTTCGGCACGATAGGTGGGATCGACGCCATCGATGAACCTTCGCTGCCCGTCGGCGGTAAAGTTCGAATGCAGTTCAACCATCGTGGTCCGAGGAGCCACGGTGTCTGCGCCATAGACCTGAATCTCGTAGTTTCCCTGGGCATGAGCTGCGCCAAGCGCAACGCCCATGAGCACGGAGATTCCAAGAAAAAACCTCAAGCAGGCTCCTCGCCGGTACAGGATTTATGAAAAAATGCTACAGCGCAGGTCACTGTAGATGCTACGCTTGTACCCTTCATCATTCGATGCATCCCCAACTTGACCGGAAATGGAGTCCAAAGCAAGCATGGTAAATATGCCGTAATCACTCTTTTTCGCATCAAAGTGGTGCCATGGAACTGCCTCCCCAGGCACGAAAATCCCGTGTTCGAAAGGCCAAGGCTCAGCCCGCGCCCGATGGCGGGGAGAAATTTCGCCTTGCCTTTGAGATGGCCGGCGTCGGCATGGGTTTGGTCGATCAGCAGCGCAGATTCTTTGAGGTCAACAAGAAGCTCTCTGAAATCTTCGCCATTGCCAAGGAAGAACTGCTGAGAATGACGATCGATGCCCTGCCAGTTCCGGCGGGAGATACGCCGGCTCTGCATCCGGCTGAGATTGTGCTTAAGAGTGACCGTCCCTTGATTCCCTTTGAAAAGCGCTTTGTTACCCGGCAGGGAGAAATTGTGTGGGTCGAGGTGTCCTATTCGCCGCTTGCCGGTCAGAGGGGCAGGCCGGATGTCTACATCGTCAGTTTCCATGACATCACCGCACGCAAGACTCTGGAGCTTGCGCTCGCCAGACAGGCCTCTGTCGATCCCATGACTCAAGCCTTGAATCGGCCCAGCTTTGCGGAGAGGGCCAGCATCGAACTGCTTCGTTCGGGACGTCATCGCTACAAGCTGTCGCTGGTGATGGTCGATCTTGACCACTTCAAGGCTATCAATGACACCTACGGCCACGCTGCCGGCGACCAGGTGCTAAGCATTTTCGGTGACATGACGCGCAGTTGCCTCCGCATGATGGACCTTTTTGGCCGCTGGGGAGGCGAGGAGTTCCTGCTCCTGCTGCCTGACGCCGGGCCTGCCGGAGCCAAGCGCGTTTCTGAAAGGATTCGCGCTTCGCTTGAGAGTTACAGGTTCCCTTGCGGGGCGCAAGTGACCGCAAGCTTCGGTGTAGCCGCACGCCGTGCCGGTGAGAATCTCGGCGCCCTGGTGGATCGCGCCGACGCGGCCATGTACGAGGCCAAGCAGAGTGGCCGTAACCGTGTGGTCGTCGATGCCGAGGATGTACGTCGAGAATCCACGCGCAAACGGGATTCCGTTGGCGTATTCGAGCTGCATTGGAGGAAACTCTACTCTTGCGGCATTGACAAGATCGACACCGAACACGAACAGCTTTTTGCGATGGCCAATCGCATTCTGGCTGCCTTGAGCTCGGCCGGGGACACGGCTGACATGAAACCGCTGGTCGACGACTTGCTGACCCACATCGCCACCCATTTCGAGCACGAAGAACAGTTGCTTGAAGTTGCCGGATTCCCGGAACTGGAGGCGCACCGGCTGAACCACCGCAAACTTCTTGCCCACGCCCGCGACCTCGCGGAACAGTTCCGGCAACAGCAAGCTGCAGCGGGTGCACTTCTGGGCTTTGTGATTCACGATGTCGTGGCCACGCACATGATTCGCGATGACCGAAAATACTACTCCTGGATGCGAAAGACCAAGTCAGCAGGCAAGGGGAAGCAGCGCCTCCCCCAAGCCAGCCGGTCCGCTTGATCAGTATCCGGCAAGGACTCACCGGGACAGCCGGACCCTCCGCTTGGCTGAGTTGCTTGAAACCCAGCGAGAGCGTACCCGCCCGGTGATATACTCACTTGGTCAGGTGCGACTCCGCGCCGGCATTCTTCACTACCGCTGAGGTTTTCTCATGTCCGGCCACTCGAAATGGGCCACGATCAAGCACAAGAAGGGCGCGCTCGATGCCAAGCGCGGCAAGACGTTTACCCGCCTCATCAGGGAAATCACCATCGCCGCCAGGGCTGGTGGTGGAGATCCTGATGGCAACCCCCGCCTGCGCACCGCGGTTCTGGCCGCCAAGGCGGAGAATATGCCGGCCGAAAACATTAAACGCGCCATCCAGCGTGGTACCGGGGAACTGGAGGGCGTGAACTACGAGGAGATCACCTTCGAAGGTTACGGCCCCGGGGGCGTCGCCATCATTGTCGAAGTCCTCACTGACAACCGCAACCGTACCGTGAGTGAGATTCGGCATACTTTCTCAAAGAATGGCGGCAACCTGGGTGAATCCGGCTCAGTCCGCTTCATGTTCTCAAAGAAGGGCATCATCGCGATCGAAAAGTCCGCAGCCAGTGAAGAGCAGCTAATGGATATCGTGCTTGAACACGGCGGCGAGGACCTGAGCGACGAAGGCGACACCTGGGAGATCATCACCGACCCGGCTTCATTTGAGGGTGTTCTGGCAGTAGTGAAAGCTGCGGGTATCCCCACTGTCATGAGCGCGATCACCATGCTCGCCTCCACCTACACGAAGCTTGAGGGCCAGCCAGCCAACCAGATGATCCGGCTGCTTGAAGCTCTGGAAGACTTCGACGATACCCAAAACGTTTATTCGAATTTCGACATGGACGCCGAGCAAATGGAGAACGTTGCCGGATGATCTTATTCCGGGCACACACCCAAAAGGCCGCCCGGATGTGGCGGCCTTTTTGTGGAAGTCTGAATTTTTGTTGCTAGAAAGGTATGAGAGTTGACCTCAGCGGCAAAGCTAGTCTTATTAATTCTTGGCGCGAGCGCAGTGGCCACCGGGCAAAGACCTGCATCCCCCTCGACTGACTACGTGGCCCAGGTGAGAGAGGCACGGAGTTGGGAATATGGCCCCTTCGCGAGCTTCGGGTTCGGGGTGGGCGACCGTTCGTCTTTTAAATTCCTTTCCCTTGGCTTTCAGGCGGCCAAGCCCCTCAGTCCGGTGGTTCATGCCGGCATCCTCAGCGGCCAGTTTGAATTGGGCGCCAACATCATGCCGTTTTGGCAGGCCTATACCCCCGCGCCGCACTATCAGGTCTACACCTGCTTCGACCCCACCACACAACAGCCATACGCTTGCAGCTTGCCGGTAGGCGGGGGAACATACACCGGCGCCAGCCTCACGCCGATCATCCTGCGTTGGAACTTTCTCACTCAATCGAGGCGCTTTCAGCCTTGGTTCCAGGGCGCAGGCGGGCTCATTTACACTACTCACAAGTTCCCTCCCGATGTGCTCCTGCCACACGGCCTCCCCGGCGGCACATCGGTCTTCAACTTTTCGCCCCAGGGCGGCATCGGGTTTCACTACTTCGTTCGCCCCAGGCGGTCCATTGATCTGGCTGTGAATGCCGTGCACATCTCTTCGGCCTCGCTGGGAGACCGCAACCCCGGTGTCAACGCCAGCATCCAGATACAGGGTGGGTACACCTTCTGGAAATAGCCATGGCGAGCTGCGAACAAACCCGGGATGTGCGAGAGTGCGCCTCAAACCGCCGTGCGATCGAGTGCCCGGGGTGGACTGTAGATTGTTGCCGCGAACAGGAACCCCGGGTGATCCGTTAGTGGAATGGAAATGAAAGCTTCAGTCGTCGAGTGCGTTCCTAACTTTTCCGAAGGTAAAGATGTCCGGCGGGTCGAGGCCATTGTGGCTGCGATGCGCGTGGAGGGAGTGTTTCTCCTCGACTTGTCGATGGATGCCGACCACAACCGTTCGGTCGTCACCATCGCCGGTGCACCGGCCGCTGTGGTGGAGTCGGCGGTACGCGGAGCAGGCAAGGCGGCTGAGTTGATCGATCTGACTCGCCAGCAGGGTGTCCATCCCCGCATCGGCGCGGCCGACGTGATCCCGTTTGTGCCCATCTCCGGTGTCAAACTGGAGCAGTGTGTGCTGCTGGCTCGCCAGGCCGGTCTTGAAATCTGGCGTAGATTCGGAATACCCGTCTATTTTTACGAGGCGGCTGCGGCGCGCCCTGACCGCGCCAACCTTGAAGACTTGCGCAGCGGCCAGTTCGAAGGCCTCCGCGACGCAGTGCGCAAGGAAGCTGCCCGACGCCCCGATCTGGGCGGTCCAGGCCTGCATCCCACGGCCGGGGCCTGTGCCGTGGGCGCCCGCAAGTTCCTAGTGGCCTATAACATTTACTTCGATTCTGCGGATGTCTCCATTGTTCGTGCAATTGCGCGCGAGGTTCGCGCAGCCTCCGGTGGTCTCAAAGGCGTCAAAGCCTTAGGTGTTCTGGCCCATGGGCGCGCACAACTCTCAATGAACATCACCGACTTTGAGGTCACCCCGATCTCTCAGGTCTACGACGCCGTTTCCAAGCTCGCCTTCCGTCATAAGACGGCCCCGGTCGAGGGAGAGATCATCGGCTTGGTTCCGGAGGCTGCCTGTGAGCGCGAAAGCGAGTGGATGCGTCAATTAACCGGGTTCGATTCCGAAACCAAGATCCTGGAGCGGCGGCTTGCTGCGCCACTGTCCTGGCCGGAACCGTCGTAACCGGCGCAGCCGCGATTGGACGCGTCGGCAAGATCGCCCGGGGTACAATAAATGCAGGACTGTGCGAGTATCTTCACCAGCCCAGGCGGTGGAAGCTTCTGAATCCGGGACCTTTGCGCAGCGTCGTACGGTTCCCCGCGATTCTGTGCTGAGAAACCGCCGGCTTGGCTTTTGGAACGCCTGCAGGCAGCCGCGGCGGTCCTGGGATCGGGCTCTCGCAGCGCCCGGATAAGGCGCCGCAATCTGGAGGAAGAATCGGTTGAAGAACTTAGTAAGAATTTCGTTTCCCGCCTTATTTCTGGCGTTGTCCCTTTCTGCACCGGCCGCGCAACTGACGAGTGATGCACGGGGGGCAATTCCCCATGACGTGCAGCAACTGGTGGTCATCGACTACAGGGCCATGCAGAACTCCAGCGCGGCCATGGAACTTCGCGATCGCGTCATGCCGCCCGAACTGAAACAGTTCGACGAGGCACTGCGCAAGTCTGGGTTGAATGAAAATCACGACGTCGATCAGTTGGCCTTTGCACTCTTTCGGACCGCGGGTTCCAGCGATCAGCTTGAGACGGTCGGCATCGCCCAGGGCCAGTTCGCCGTGCAGGACATTCTGGCCAACTTCCGCAAACTGAAGGTGAAGGTCACCGTTGTCCGCGCCAACCGGATCTATCCCATGGGAAAGACCGGCATGGTGCTCTGCTTTGTCGATCCTTCCACCATGGTGTTTGGAACCGCCGGTGCGGTTAAGCAGACCCTTGACGTGCGCGATGGCAATGCTCCCAGCATGCTGACCAACGGGCCCATCATGGACGCCATGAAAGCGGTAGACTACGAGTCTCTGTGGAGCATTCTCGACCAGAAGGGCACACAGACCATGATGCGGCAAATACTGGGCGAGGCCGGGTCGGTCACTGACTTCGAATCGGTACGCAAACGGCTGCTCACCTCCTGGTACGGCATGGACTTTCAGCACGGCGTGAAGTTTGACCTCACCATCTCTACCGGCGACACATTTGCCGCAGCCACTGTTTCCTCCTTGCTGAGCGCGGCAATCGTCTATCGCAAAATGACCGGTTCGGACACGGAGAAGGCTGCTCTTTCCTCCACCGACATCAGCTCCAATTCAGGCCTCCTCACCATTCACTTCTCGGCCTCAGATTCCGACTTCGACAACCTCCTCAAGTCTTCGCTCTTCCAGAGCATGGTCCGCTGAGGACGTCCCTGCGACAAAACCAATCCCGCCTCGTGTGTCGCAGGGACCCAGACCCTGGTGATCACGCCGACTTCAACGCGGTGGGTTCGGCTGCACTATTTTCTGAGGTTTCAAGGTGTTTTGGGGCCGAAAATAGAGGAAAATCGGAGCCCTCTGTTTACCGATGAGTACATGGGGCTAATTCTTAAGCTGTTCAATCCATGCGTGTTATTGGAGACATGGCCCCTCCAGGCGCGGGTTTTCGGGGGGAGGGGGGTGGGGGTACCCCCGGTATAAACCGGGCTGGAAGCTTTGCTCTTGTTCCCCCATTTCGATTTTGCGGCCTGGGCGGGTTATTTTCTGCAAAAGCGGTTTGGAACGGCCGGTGAGGGATGTGGCTACCCATCCTTGTTTGCGGAAGACTGGACATCAAGAAACTTAGGGGTGGGGTAACCGCTGTTCTGTGGTTCGTGGTCTCCCACCCTTGAATCACAAAACAATTCAAGGATGGGGCACCCATTTTTTGTGACTAGGTCAAGGGTCGGCCACCCGCCCGCTGCCGTACTCCACACTCGCGATCACCACTCTTCATAGTAAATGTACCAGTGATCCTCAATCTGCTTGTACACAAGCACGTGGCTGTGATCCGGGCCTTCATAAAGTTCGTCCGGCGGAGCTTTGTCTAACGATTTCAAGACTGGACTCAATGGCGCCTGGCTATATACCAAACCTTTTGCGGCACCTGTCGGAACTAAGCCTCGTGAAACGATTGGAAAGAATATCCGATTAGGATTGATGCCCTTGTTAATTCCTGTAGAAACTCCGGTCGTATGAAATAGTTGCCGGTATTCGTTCCAGCGCTCCTCCGTAATCCCAATATCCTTTCTTGGCCACGCGACATTATCGTCCAGCCATGTAAAATCGGGTGCAATCCTAGTTAAGCGGCTATCTTCGTTCGCCATGATCACGAGTTTTTCGAAATCGGCGCGGTGTGCGAGGAAGCGAGCGCGGAGCGACTTGTCTGACGGAAACGACAACCAATACGCAGCTATGGCAATAATTGTTACTGCACTCAACGCCAACACGATTATCCATTTCATCACTCGAATGTGCTTCAAAATGACCTCAACGTCTCAATGCCAGCAGTCATTCTTGTAATATTGCATTCCTTGTCGAATCACCTCATCCTTGTGAGGGTCGTTAGTACTAG
Organism: uncultured Occallatibacter sp.; assembly: GCA_964396795.1. Classification (GTDB taxonomy): domain Bacteria; phylum Acidobacteriota; class Terriglobia; order Terriglobales; family Acidobacteriaceae; genus Telmatobacter. The sequence goes on from CAYNGB010000018.1 coordinate 15,017, forward strand.
AAGGACCGGGGTAGCTCGAGCTCCTGATCCAGGCGCGCGTGTAGTCGCACACTGAAGCCGGTGGGAAGTTCGAAGACGCGGTCATCGGCCATCAGCACCACTACGTTGCGTGTTGAATCCAACACCGCGGAACAGATCTCGCAGGTCTCGAGATGCTTGTCGATCTCCGCGCGCAGGGCCGCATCCACTTCGCCGTCGATGTACGCGGAGATGTGCTGCCAGACGTGTTTGCAGTCGATCCTCATGCGCGCCCTCCAAACCAGCCTTTGCGTTTGGGCGCAAAACCCTTCAATTGTGGCGCCAGGTTGCACTGCAGCAGGGCGCGAGCCCGGTGCAGCCGCACCTTAACTGCGCCTTCGCTGATTCCCAGCGCGGCCGCTGTCTCGCGGACATCCATCTCTTCGATGTCTCTGAGCAGCACTACGTTACGGTAAATCGCAGGCAACCGTTCGACGGCCTGGCGCAGAATTGCACCCAACTCCTTGCGTTCCAGCGCCTCGGCGGGAATCTCGCGCCAACTGGTGAGAATGGCCGGAGTGTAGTCGCCGGTCTGCTCGTCGGTGCCGGCGTCCAGCGAATCTTCGCGGCGGGTGCCCAGCTTGCGCAGGCGGCCCAGTCCCTCGTTCCGCGCAATGGAAAGCACCCAAGTACGGAATTGCGAGTCACCGCGAAAGTGTTGCAGGTTGAGGAAAACCTTGATTGCCGTCTCCTGGGCGGCGTCCTCGGCCTCCGATTCGTTCTTGAGCAGCGACAGTTGCAGAAAGTAGATGGCGCGTTCACAGGGCCGGATCAGGTCGTGAAACAAGTGTTTTTCGCCGGCCAGAATGCGGCGTATACACTCAGCCTCGAATTCAGGGTTGGCTGCCGTCATTGTTTTCTGGGTAATGATGAGGGGCTAATTCGCCTGCCGCCTGCCCACGCCTCACAAAGAAACTATAGCGTGGCCGGCAATGGTTCCAGAGAGGCAAAAACGGGATTCCCGGACCCTGTACATAACTTTTTCAATCTAAATAGAATCCTTATACGGAAAGACCGGAATCGCTGTACAATCTCCACGAGGAGACCCATGGCCGGAGATATTCAACTTACATGCAGCGATTGCGGGCAGGACTTTACCTTCACCGCTGCCGATCAGGCGTTCTTTCAGGAACGTGGTTATTCGACCCCCAAACGTTGCAAGCCTTGCCGTCAGGCAAAGAAGAACGACCAAGGGGGGGGCGGCTCCGGTTACCGTGCGGCTCCAGCACATGGGACACCTGTAATTTGTTCAGGTTGTGGCCAGCCTACGACTGTTCCTTTTGAGCCTCGTGGCGATCGTCCGGTCTTTTGCCGGGATTGCTATCAGGCGCGCAAGGGCAGCGGGGGCGGTGGCTCACGCGGCGGCCGGTACTAGCGTTTCGTGCGTCCGGTGTTCAGGTTGAACCCCGGACTTTGACCTTACGCAGACAAGGTACGGCAAGGCTCCAAAGCGAAGGCCAGTTTGGCTCTATTTGCCGCTGGCGTTTCTTGGCAGATGAGGCTGTGTCTTAGTTTGTTTCTTGTGTCACGAGTCTAGATTGACAAAGGAAGGGCAGCCGCAAAGTCGGCTGTCCTTCCTTTGTTTTGATGGCTTTTTGCCCATGGGCACAGACGAAAAGAGCTCGCTCGAGGCACCGTGTTCCTATGCTTAGACGGAGTGGACTGATTGACTCCCAAGGATTTTTCTCTTTACGCCGTCCTCGCAACCGTGGTTCTTTGCAGACCGGCGACCCTGGCCGAAATAGCGCAAGGACAAACCACAGAGCGCTGCGCCCTGCGTCTACATGTAGACGGCTTGCGTAACGCCAATGGAGTTGTTGGCGCGGCGATTTATAGCTCGCCCGAGGGATGGCCTGAAGGCGCCAGCAAGGCCCTTCGACGCTGGCCCACTCCGATTGCCGCGGGTGAGCGGCAGGTTACGGCAGTCTCGCTGGATCTGCCTCCCGGCGATTATGGGGTGGTCGTGATTCACGACGAGAACAAGAATCAGAAGCTCGACAGGAATATCTTCGGCTGGCCCAAGGAGGGCTTCGGCTTTGCCAACAATCCCCGCATCAGGTTGGGCGCGCCCAGCTTCAAAGAAGCCCTGATTCACGTGGCCTGCCCGGCCACTGACATCACGATCCACATCCAATACAAATGACCGGGCCGGGCTATTTCTTTTCACCGGCGCTGAATGCGGTCCATGGCCCCGATTTCATATCCTTGAGGACGGGCTTCAGGTAGTTGTACTCCGGATGTGCCGCCAGGAAGGGCGCCGCAAGGAAGTCTTCGCCGCAGGGATGCCCGGCGTGGGCAACCAGCGAGAGATCCCCGGCCATGTCAGAGTCTGCAACTTTGCCAGTGACCGCGCCACCGGGATAATAGGGACCCCAATCCCACTCTGGAACGCCTTTTTTTGCCTTGTCGACATGACCACAAAGAGAGCGTTCATCAGCATCGACCTTGCCGGTGAAACTGTCGTTGTGGTCGGCCATAAACTGCTCGGCCATTTCTATGTCGATGCGCCCCTTGGCATGCTCCATCTTCTCTTCCCAGGTAACGCGCCGCGCGTTGGGAGAGCTGGAAAGATTGCCTATGTCGAAGCCGTCGGTCTCGGTCTTGATCAACTGCGGGTCGCGGGCGTAGTTCGAACTCACAAAGTAGCCGTCCCTGCTGCGCCACAGCGGAGTATTCTTCAACCCCAGTTCCAGGTAGGCAATCTCGCCGGTCTTGCGGTCGCCGATCAGCCAGTCGTTGGCGTAGCCGCCATTGTTGCCGTCCTTGATCAGGGCCACATACTCGTCGATGGAACTGCCGTACTGCAGTGCCTTGCGCGAGCGCACAAACTCCGGTTTGCCGTCGGGGTTCCAGCCCACAAATTGCGTGATGGTGGTCTCGGTAATCATCAGGCCAGCGTCGTTGACGCCGAAGTCGTCCTGGCTGGTGATTACGCCCGGCTCTCCATCCATGAGGATGTGGTGCCCATGTGCGGGCTGGATGTCAAAGATGATAGTCCAGCGTTCGCCCTCGTCGTATCCCGACCAGTTGTTGTGTGCGATCACGATCTTGCCGCCCTTGGTGTAACTGCCGGTGGCAATGAAAGCGGAGCACCGGCCTTCGGGACGAATCTGCGGCGCGTTGGCGGCGTGTTGCTGCTTGTTGAGCCAAGGGACATAGTACTGAGGTAGCTCGATAGCGCCATTCAGGGCCACAATGTCCCAGAGGTCCAGCTTGCTTCCCTTGGACTGCACGCCTTTTGCGATGCCTTCGAGCTCCTGCTGGTACTCTTCGTCGATGTGCGGCCAGAGCATCTTGCGGCCTGCTTCGCGGAAGAACGCCCAGTCACGCTGGGTGCCATGACTGCTCTCAATCCTGGCCACCCGCACCAGGTCTTGAATCTCGGCGGAGAGTAAGCGCCCATGCTGGAAGCCGATCTGCGCCGGAGTTCCTTCGAGGTGGACATAGGTCCAACCTCCACGTTGGAAGCGATAGCCGGGCTGCACGGTCGCGTCGCGATCAGGTGGCTGGCCCAACCCATGCGCCCGGGTGGCGGCAAACAAAGCCAGCGCGGATAGCAGACAACAGATCATGGCGTGGGGACGCGGGCAGGGCATCGGGAATCCTCCTGAAGCAGATGGACAATGAATCGGAACGTGAGCCGGAACATGACCGGGCTCACTGAGATGCATTCAAGACTTTAGCGCGTTTTCGGCTTGACTAGTAACAGTCGAGATGGGGATCTCTGGTCTCCCACCCTTGAATCACAAAACGATTCAAGGGTGGGAGACCAGATTTCTGTTCACACTCAAATCGAAAACGCTCTAGCGCTTCTTGCCGGCCTTTACTGCGGGTTTCTTCGTCGCTGGTTTGGGCTGCGGTTTCTTTGCGGGGCTTGCGGCGGGTGCGGCCTTCTTGATTGTTTTGGATTGCTTCTGGGCCGCGGCCTTCACAGGAGCCTTGACGGTGGGCTTAGCCGCAGTCTTTGCGGGAGCCTTTGCAGGGGCCTTCGCTGCTACCTTCACCGGCGCCTTTACCGCAGATTTTGCCGCCGGGGCAGAGGGTGTCTTTTGGGGCGCAGATGCTGACACGGGCTTTGTCTTGCCACCCCCCGCGGCGGATTTCGCTGCCACCGGTTGGGGCACCGGAGCTGCTTCCACCTTCGGCTTCGGTTGGGTCTTTTCCACCTTTGCGGGCTTGACCTGAACCGGGCTTTCTTTGGTTGCAACCGGCGCAGCACCCTTGGCTGACTTGGCTGCGGCAGGATGTTTCTTCGCTGCCTTCGCGGGAACGGGTTCCGGCTCCTCGCCTTCAGGCTCTTTTTCGTCCAGTTCGCCCTCTTCGTCCAACTCCGGCTCGAGGTCGATCTTGGGAACCGTCAGGCCCAGATCGATCTCCTCATCTTCTCCGCCTATATCGTCCAGATCCTCTTCGTCGTCCAGACCGTCCTCGGCCTCATCGTCGTCGTCGAACGACCGCTCCTTCACCTTGGCCTCTGCGCCACGCTTGGCGCGCGACCTCTTGATGACCGCCTGTGGAGGCGGAGCCGGCGGCGAGTGCGGTTCGAGAAATGCACGCATCTCCTCGGGCGTATTCAAACGGCCGTCGATCAGCTCCAGAAAGACCTTGTGAACTATCTCCGTGTAAGCGGCGAGTTCCGGAATGATCCGCATCTCCTGCATCAGGGCGTGAGGGATTCGCTGGCGCATTTCCGGCCAAGTCTTCAGGAAAAGCTGAAAACGCTCTTTGACGGTAGCATCCTTGCTGGTAAAGCCGAGCCAGAGAACGGCTTCAGGATCGTAGCTGGTGATGAGCTTGTAGCAGGCGGACGGGGCGGCGTTCTCCTTGGACAGGAGAACCTTCGCAAATCCGCTGGCCAAAGCGTCCAGACTGTTCCACTCCTGCACGAATCCGGGGCGCAGCATCAGCTTTTTGAGGGCGGCTAAATCCTTGGCGGCAACTTTGGCGGTGAGCAACTGCATCTGGGCCGCGGACATGTCAGCGTGCACGCCCTGCACAAGCAACTCAATCGCCAGGGAGTGCAGCGCCTTCAGCTTCTCCTCGTCGGCTTTGGCGGCGGTCCAGGCAGGGAACAGAAACTTCATCCAACCTGCCGTTTCCAGCGCACGCAGAACCTTTAGTCCGTCGTCCTCATGGCCAATCTGTTCCAGTTCCTGGCTGCGCGCGTGAGCGGAAAGGAACTCGATCACACCCTCTTCCCGCGCATTCTCGTAGCGCGTCCGTGTCCTTTCATCCATCTCCCACCCCAAGCGGGCCATGTACCGGATGGCGCGAATCAGCAGAGACGGCTCTTCAAGGAACCCGTAGTTTGAAACGAGGCGCAAGTGGCGGCTCTCAATGTCCGCCGCTCCATTCAGGGGGTCCATCAATAGGCCGAATGAGCCCTCGTTGAGCGAAATCGCCATGGCGTTGACGGTGAAGTCGCGGCGGCGAAGATCTTCCTGGATAGAGGCGGGATGAAACACAGGCTTGCCCGGTTTGGGGTATTCCGTCCGGTGGGTGCTTACCACGTCTACCCGCACGGTGCCGGGGAAACAGAGGTAAAGGGAGCGCGAAGGTTCATCCTCGCCCCACACCGTACCCCCAACTTTCTCGATTGGTTTCTTTAACTTGAGGGCATTTCCATGAACTGCCACTTCAAGGTCGCGGACCGCGTGACCGCTGGTTAGATCCCGAACCGCGTCCCCGGTAAGAAACAGAATCGTGCCGCTTTCACGGGCTACATCGCGCAACAGGCGCAGAGCGTTTTGCTGGTCCGGCGAAAGCCGGTTTTCGAGCAGATAGATATAGTCGGGCATTCCGTTCCCTGCTTCCGCCGTCCCCTACCCTAGCCAAGTGGTTGATGCTGTTGCTGTTACGGTACAATCAAGCTAAGGTTGCAAAGCAGTACATTAACACAACTGCGCCCGGTTGGCTAGGACATGTTGCACTGTGTTTGCAGCTTTTACGCTCGCGGTGGTGGCCACCGCATGCGACAATCCAGAGCGATGGCATCCCTACGCAAGCCGGTGATTGTACGCAAGTTCTCCCGGGACTGGGTGGCGGGCTATGCAGGGACGGGATTTCCACAGGATGCGGCGGTTCTGGAGATTCTGGATCTGACCGGAAAGCTGCTCACTATCGAATGGAATGCGGTCAAGTGGGTCTGCTATGTGCGCGACTTTCCCGCAGGCGAGCAGGCGAACCCGGAGCGGCTGCTGCACAAGCGATTTGCGGTAAGGCCGCGCACCGCGGGCCTTTGGCTACGGATGACTCTCACGGACGGCGAGGAACTGGAAGGGCTGGCAGCCAACGACCGTTCCCTGATTGAAGGTGCGGGACTGCTGCTGATCCCGCCTGATACGCGTTCCAATACACAGCGAATCTATGTACCCAGGCAAGCCATCCAGAAGCTCGAGGTGGTGAGCCTGATCGGAGCTTCAGGACGCCGGCGAAGTGGAGTTCGCGAAATCCCGTCGGGACAGCCCGATTTGTTCCCGGATGACGCGGAAGACGCCTAGATGCGCTCTTAGAGCGCGCAAGACTCTCGGGTTTTTCATGCCTTCTGCGCTACCCCACCGCACGCGAGATTTTTGCGTTTTCGCCGACTTAGGGGCTGAATCTAGAGGCCGGGAAAATCCCGCGCAGAGCTGATTCCATTACAATCGCATCGATGAATCTAGGCGAACTGGCAAAGCGGTTAGGCGCGGAGCTTCGCGGCGACGCAACCCTTGAAATTACTGGCGTGAAAGGGATTGAGGAGGCCGGTCCCACGGAAATCACTTTTGTGGCCAACCCCCGCTACTCCGGGCTGGCGCGCAAAACCCATGCCGCTGCTGTGCTGGTAGAGCCGGGGTTTCCCGAGATATCCGCAGCAACTCTTCGAATTGAAAACCCCTACCACGCGTTTTCCCGGGCACTGGGCATGTTTTACCAACCCCCTATTTATCCTCCGGGCATTCATCCGACGGCAGTCATCGACCCCACCGCAGTCATTGGAGAGGGCGCACACATTGGCGCCTATGTGGTCGTGGGGCAGGGAGTTCGTTTGGGACCCCATGCGACTCTGCTGCCTCATGTGGTGCTTTATCCGGGCGTCCAGGCCGGGAGCCACCTGTTTGCGCATGCCCACGCGGTCGTGCGCGAGGGATGCATCCTGGGCAGCCACATTACGCTCGAAAATGGTGCGATTGTCGGGGCAGACGGCTTCGGTTTCTCGAAGAACGAGGCGGGCGAGTGGGAAAAGATTCCCCAATCGGGGCCAGTGCGGCTGGGGGATAGGGTGGATGTCCAGGCCAACGCTTGCATTGACCGGGCTACGGTGGGTGCGACCGAAATAGGGGAGGGAACCAAAGTAGATAACCTGGTTCAGGTTGGACACGGGTCGCACGTTGGCAGCAACACTCTGCTCTGCGCTCAAACCGGTTTGGCGGGATCGTCGGTGATTGGAAACAACGTCATTCTGGCGGGGCAAACGGGAATCGCAGGACACTGCAGCGTGGGCGACGGAGTAATTCTGACGGCCCAGTCCGCCGTCTCTCACGATGTGCCTCCAGGCAAGATGATCTCCGGTTCACCTGGCTTCGACAATCGCGTATGGCTTCGCGCCGTCGCCATCTTTCAGCGGCTCCCCGAGCTGCTGAAACGGCTGGACCGGGTGGAAAAAAAGCTGGCGGGTCAAGAGCCATCAGCCAGCGTGGAGAACGGGAAAGAGGAGCAAGGATGAGGCTGCGTACGGGGGGATTCGCTGCGGTTTTGCTGCCTCTGTTTGGTTTACTTGCCGGTTGCCACTCCTACCAGATTGACGCCACGGTCGAGAATCATACAGGCCAAGCCATCGACCTTGTGGAAGTGGATTATCCGAGCGCCAGCTTTGGCGCCGACAGTCTGGCCGCAGGCGGGGAGATTCACTACCGCTTGAAGGTGCGCGGCAGCGGACCGCTCACCGTGCAGTACTCCGACCGCGCAAGCCACGAGGTCCGGCAGATTAGCGGCCCCGGGCTCTCAGAGCGCCAGGAGGGTCGGCTGGAGATTGTACTGCTGCCCGGCGGCAAAGCCGAATTTCATCCAGCATTGAGTCCCCAGCCCTGATTTCCGAGCTGTGCCACAAATCTCGGAACATTGAAAGAAACAAACTGCGAAGTGTACCTGTTCTCCGTGCCAATCCATCCGATAAGGAAGATGGGAAGGTCAACGTGCATGGGGATCCTGCATTCACGAATCGCCGGCGCCCTGTTCTATTCAGGCGAAGGTACGGGTCTGCTCTCAGTTTGTCGTCCTGCTTCGCCTTAGTTGCCTTGACCGCGGGATTTGTCTCATGGCTGGACCAATCGGAGTCGAGCTTTCTGCTGCTCTGGCTCTCAAACGGCGTCCTGCTGGCGTACCTCCTGGTTGCTCCGCGGTGGCGTTGGCCCGCCTATCTGGGGGTTGGGTTTCTGGCGAACCTGACTGTCTCCTCACTGTTTAGCGGACCCTGGAAAGTGAACCTCTTGATGGCGGCGCTCAACGTGTTTGAGGTCACGTTCAGCGCCTCACTGCTTCGTCGACGGTCCACTCGTTTGCCCAACTTTACCGACGGCGCGTATCTGAGGCGCTTCGTATGGATCGCCCTGATAGTTGCGCCGGCAGCGGCGGGAGCAATCTTCACGCCCTTTGCGGTCTTGTGGCTGCATGGAAAGGCCAGCACTTGCTTTCTTTCCTGGACGTTGGGCGATGGCCTGGGAACAGCCGTGACCACACCGTGCTTCGTAGCCATCTTTCGAACGGGGCTCCGCAGCCTTCGCAAAGAAGGATGGGCATGGATATACCCGGCTTTGCTGGTCATGGTTACGGTGTGCGGTTTCGGCCAGTCGCGTGTGCCCATGCTCTTTCTGGCCTATCCCGTGATGGTGCTGGTCTTGCTGCGCCTCGACTTGGCATGGGCTGCCCTTTGCGATCTCTTCTTTTCGGCGACCGGGAGCTATTTCACGATTCATGGGCACGGACCGTTGCTGATTGCAAAGTCCATTGCACCCGAGGCGCCCATCGTTCTGCTTCAGTTCTACACGGTTTCAGGCATGTTTCTGCTGTACTGCATCTCCATTGTTCTGGACCGACAGAAGGAAAGCGAGCGGCGCCTGGTGAAGACCGTCACGCTGCATAATTTGGTGACCGAAAACTCACGCGATGCAATCCTGATTGTCGACGTGCACGGGCATGCCAGCTACGCTTCCCCCGCCATTGAGAGAATGACGGGATGGAAAGCGGAGGAGAAGGCGAGACTGGGGTTTGACGAGATGGTGCATCCCGACGACTTGTCCGGGCTGGAATCGGTGATCGCCCGCCTGCAGCCCGGAGGCGAAGGCGCAACGATCGAACATCGCGTGCGGACAAAGAGTGGAGAATACATCTGGGTCGAAGGCAGCCTCCGCTCTTTTGTGGACCCGGCGAGGGGTGTGGCCTCGGGAACCCTGGCCATCCTCCGCGATATCAGCGAACGCAAGAGGACCGAGCAGGAGCGCGAATTCCAATCCTCCTTAATTAACGCCATACACAATGTGTCGCTCGACGCAATTCTGGTGGTCAACGGCGATGGCAAGGTGGTGTCGTACAACCGGAGATTTGCCGAAGTCTGGAAGATTCCCATGTCGGAGATTCCAGCACGCCTGCTCGGCAAGAGATTCGATTTCTCGGATAACCAACTGCTGTCTCAGTGCATAGGTCAAACCAAGCATCCTGAGGCTTTTTTAAAGCGAGTTGAGGAACTCTACGCCGATCGCAATGCGAACGATCACTCTCACGTTGAATTGAGAGATGGCAGGACGCTCGAGCGCTATTCGACCACCCTGCGGAGTGAAGGGGGACAGTATTTAGGTCGCGTGTGGTTCTTTCGTGACATCAGCGACCGCCAACGCGCCGAGGAGGAATTGCATAATGCGTATCACGCCTTGGAGACGCTGGCCGTCACCGATTCCCTTACGCGGCTAGCCAACCGCCGCCGGCTCGACCAGTCCCTGGCTTCTGAATGGCGGCGTTGCATGCGCGAGCGCCAGGATCTGTCGCTCTTGCTGATCGATGTGGACCTCTTCAAGACTTTCAACGATACCTACGGGCACCTTAGCGGAGACAGCTGCCTCAAACAGATTGCTGAAGCCATCCAGGAGGTGGTTACCCGGCCGGCAGACCTGGTGGCGCGCTTCGGCGGCGAGGAATTTGCAATTGTGCTTCCCAATACATCGAACCAGGGTGCAGTGCGGGTGGCCGAACTGATCTGCGCAGCACTGCGCCGCCGCAAGCTGCAACACATTTCCAATCCAACTGGATATGTGACTATCTCGGTGGGATGCGCCACCTTAGTGCCCTGTTCGGGGCAGCATGCCCCCTCTCTCATACAGATGGCCGATGACGCGCTCTATGTAGCCAAAAGAAGCGGCCGCGACCGGGTCTGCAATGCCTCGGCGCCGGATGAGGCGGGCGCCATGGCGCGCGTAAGCTGAGGGGTTCATCTTTCTGGCTTGCGCGCCACCGCCAGCAGGTGCGCGCTAACCGCCAGCATGGCGGGTTCCGCCTGCAAGGCACGCGCCACGCGCAGCAAATCCTCCCTGCGCCGATCGTCCGCCATCCGCTCCGCCACGTCGGGCAAAATCCATCCTGGACCTTCAATCCCCAACAACTCCACCATCTCCAGCTGCGCTTCTGCCACCTCTGCCCGCAACTCTTCCGGCCGGTGAAAATATGCGGTTGTGAAGTAGTCCGCCCGCCCAGCCAGGTTTCGATGCTGTCCGTTGCGGAGGTCCTGCTCGGCTATCGCGGCAAACTGCGAGTCCCGAAAGAGATCGCGGGCCAGCCCATCCAGCGCCGAAGCCCACCGAGAAATGGCGGCGGCAAACAGCCACCCGCCCGGCTTCAGCACCCGGATCACCTCTTGCAATACGCGGGCCCGGTCCCCAGCCTCCGTCAGGTGGTAGAGCGGACCCAGCAGCAGAACTATTTCTGCGGATTGATCGGCATAAGGCAGGCTCCGGGCATCGCCAACCCTGCAGGAGCTCAGTGGATGGGAAGTCTCACCACTACGCCGTTCGGCCTCGGCTACATGGCGCGAAATTGGGTCCAGCAGATGAACCGAATACCCACGCTCCGACAGCCAAAGGGCATAGGCTCCTGCCCCGCCTCCAACGTCCAGCACGGCCGCCGGGGGTGGTGGTGCGTAACGCAGTATCAGTTCCCGCGTTCGCAACCCCTCCAGCAAGAATGGCCCCTGCTCCAAGCGTCCGTCCTCGGGCGTCTGGCGGTAATACTCGCTGATGGCTGCATCCAGCTCCGGGGTCAAGTATTCCATGGGGGTGCTCCTCTTCAGGGTCTGTTTGCGTGGGAAGGAGTTGAGCGCGGTGGTCCGGTTCGATGCACCATCGGATGCGGCGAGGTCTCCAGGCCCACAAGAAGCAGCGTCACAATGGCCAGCGCCATCTGCAGCCGCTCCGACCGCTTCTCTTTGGCGCTGATCTCGCGCCGCCCAGCCCACGCAATCTATTCAAGACGCCCGAAAGAGAATTGAATCGGAGCGTTTCTTCGTCTTGCTGCACAGCCTTATCAGACTAACCCAGTCGCGCCGCACCGAGCGAGTTCGCGAGTGGTCCGCCACCTGAGCCGAACAAAAGCAATGCACAAGTTCTTCGCATTTTTCGAGAGCTCTTACCATTTGCTTGGCCTACCTGAGCGTGCCCGATGACCGCACCAACTTTGCACATATTCTCTCCAATCCCAGCGACTTCTATGGAGCAACGCCCTACACTTATTGGTTTGCCGCCCTGCTGATTCTGGTCCTTGGCCCCGGCCTTTTCGCCGCCGACACTCTCGCAAAGCGCTGGCTTGCCTCCGATTCGAATTGTTGACCGACCGAGCGCTTTACAGCAGCCAGCCGTCACAAGCCTCCCTATTTTCCGCGTGATAACCTTGTCAGCGGATTTCTTAAAGCCTTTGCGCGGCTTGGTTGGGCGGCGCGAGGGTATGGGAGGAAACAGGATGCGGGGAGTTATTGCGGGGAGATTTATTTGCTGCGCCTTGGTCGCGGCTGTAGTTGGCATCGGAAGCAACATGGCGCGCGCGCAGTCGAAGCCCGCTCAGAATGCGGTTCTTACTCTCGATCACGGCTGGCAGTTTCGTCAGATTCTGCCCGGCGTGCAAGAGGCGGAGAATGGCTGGCTGCCGGCTACCGTCCCCGGTGATGTGCATCTTGACCTACTTGCAAACAAGAAGATCCCCGATCCTTTTGTTCGTGACAACGAAGCCAAGCTGCAATGGATCGAGAAGGAGAGTTGGGAATACCGGCTCAACTTCGATGTGAGCCCGTCCCTGCTTTCGCGCTCCAACTTGGACCTCGTCTTCGATGGCCTCGACGGCCCGTCCACGGTTTATCTGAACGATGCGCCGCCTTTCTCCGCCGGTAACAGCTTCCGTATCTGGCGCATCCCGGCCAAGGGCGTGCTCCACGCCGGGAAGAACCAACTCCGCGTCGTCTTTGCCTCGCCACTTAAGGCCGCTGCGGAACTGGCCGCCGCCGACCCATGGCAGCCGAAGACCAAGGTGGAGGCCAAGACATACCTTCGCAAGCCCGCTTATGAATACGGTTGGGACTGGGGTCCGCGCTTCGTCACCAGCGGCATCTGGCGTCCGGCGCGCATTGAGGCCTGGGACAAGGCCCGCATCGCCGACTTTGCTGTTCGCCAGCGCGATGTGAGCAGGGAAGTGGCTCACCTGGATGCCGAAGTTGAGGTCGAAGCCTCGAGTACGGGACCGGCCAAAGTCGCCGTGCAATACTCGGACGACGGCAAGCCTGTAATCCTCTCCACCAAGGTCAACCTTCATACCGGCCGCAATGTCATCGACATTCCCTTGGAGATCCGTCAGCCTAAACTCTGGTATCCCGCCGGCTACGGAGAGCAACCGCTCTACCAGTTCACCGCCCAGGTGAGCGCCGGCGCGGCGGTCAGCGATGAACGATCCACCAAGGCGGGCTTGCGCTCGATTGTCCTGCGCCGCCAGCTTGACAAGTGGGGCCGCTCGTTCGAACTAGACGTCAACGGCATTCCCATCTTCGCCAAGGGCGCGGACGTGATTCCTTTCGACAGCTTTCCCAACCGCGTGACCACCACCGACTATCGCCGTATTCTCCAATCCGCCCGCGACGCCAACATGAACATGGTTCGCCACTGGGGCGGCGGCTACTATGAAACCGATGAGTTCTACTCCATTTGCGACGAACTGGGCATCATGGTCTGGCAGGACTTCCAGTTCGGCAACGACTGGCAGCCGGGAACTTACGCCTTCAAGTTGAATATCGAAGCCGAGGCCGATGACCAGGTGCGCCGCCTGCGCAATCACCCCAGCATCGTCCTATGGTCAGGGAACAATGAAACCGAAGAGGCTCTCGAATGGAGCCCCAGGGACAAACTGCCTCTCGAAGTGAAGTTCCAGATGTGGCAGGACTACCTTACCGAGTTCAGCGGTATCCTCAACCGCGTCGTCGCGCGGCTGGCGCCGGAAACTCCTTATTGGCCCAGCTCCCCCAGCGCCGATTACGAGGAACTCAGCGACCATTATCAAAGTGGTGACGCGCACATCTGGGACGTGTGGCACGGACGTGTGCCGTTTTCAACCTACGAAACCCATCATCCGCGTTTTGTTACGGAATATGGATTCCAGTCCTTCCCCGAGATGAAGACCATCGAAGCCTTCACCGAACCCGAGGATCGCACGAATATCTTTACCCCGGTGATGCTCGCGCACCAGAAGAACGATGAAGGCAACGCGATCATCCACGACTACTTGCTGAAGGACTATCCGGAACCAAAGGACTTCGCCAGCTTTCTTTACGTGAGCCAGGTGCTTCAGGCCGAGGGCATCAAGATCGGGGCAGAACACTTTCGCCGGGCGCGTCCTGAGACCATGGGCTCCATCTTCTGGCAGCTGAACGACTGCTGGCCAGTAGCTTCGTGGTCCTCCATCGACTACTACGGACGTTGGAAGGCGCTGCAATACTATGCGCGGCGCTTCTATGCGCCGATCCTCGTTTCACCGCACGTCGAGGATGGCTCGGTCAAGGTTTACATCGTGTCTGACAAGACCGAGGCGCGGACGGCCTCGCTCCGTGTACGCCTGATGGATTTCGACGGAAAGGTTTTGCTGGAAGAGAAGCACGATGTAACCGTGCAGCCGCTGACCAGCAGGGTCTATCTTGACTGGCCGCTCAAGAAACTTGCGGATGCGGGCGCGGCAAGTACTTCGCGCGTCTTCGTTGTTGCCGATCTCACGGCGGCCGGTGAGCAGATCTCGCGCAATCTCACTTACCTGGCGCCGGTGAAAGAGATTCACCTGAAGCCGGCCCATCTCGCCGTGGATACTGCGGGCAGCGGCGGCGCTTACAAGATCCGCATCGCATCGTCTGTGTTGGCACGCAGCATCTATTTATCCTTCGGCGATCTCGATGTGCAGCTCTCCGATAACTACTTCGATCTGCTTCCAGGAGAGACAGTGGAGATTACGGCCAAGACAACGGCCTCTCTTGACGCGCTGAAGGCGCAGTTGAAGATAATCTCACTGACTGACGCGTTTGCAAGCGCGGCCACCCCTGCAGTGGTAACGGCTGCCGAGTAGTGTGCACACAATCTGAACAAAGCCAGAGGGCTGGGGCACAGCGCGTGCCCCAGCCCTCCTTATTCGCCTAGTTGCGGGTGCTTCATCCCTGCAACGTTTTTTTGTCGCAAGGATGGGAAGCCTGGAATCTCAACCACCCTCAGAACGAAAATATCGCCTGCACAAATACCCGGCGTGCCGCCGATCCAGTACTGAAGATGCCGCCCGCCAGGGTCGTCGAGTGGTTGAACTGACTTCCGGGCCCGTAAAGCCCCGTGGTCGTGTCGAGCGTTGGAATCACGGTTCCGTTCGGTTGCCCATAATCGATGTCGTTGAACAGATTGAGCGCCTGAACGCTGAAGTTCAGTGAGTACTTGCGCCCAGTGTTGGTTGAGCCGAACATGCCGCCGGGTCCGCCCGGTCCGCCGCCGCCACCACCAAGTCCACCCGGTCCGAGCCCGCCTCCCGGAGGTCCGCCTCTGCCACCGCCGCCAGGTCCCCCACCACCTGGACCGCCGCCACCCGGAGGCGGTCCACCTTGAGGCGGTCCGCCGGCATTTTGATTGTTGTTCGCTGATACCAGTTTGGGTCCGATCCCGACCGACCGGCTGATGCGCAGGTTCACGGCCACTGCCGCAGGCCCGGTGCCCACATTGATCGGAATTGGCGGCTTGCCGGAGACCGAGGTAGGGTCAGTATCAAGGCAGCCAAAGGTGGTGGTTTGCACATAGTTGCCATCGCATGTAGCCGAGGTCACCAGGCTGGGCCGCTGGTTGAAAAAGTTGTTCACAGGGTCCGTAGGCAGCGTGATGTTGAACGGCCGTCCGGACTGCGCAATCATGAACGGGTTGACGCGGATACCCCATGGTGCGCTGTAACTGCCCATGAAGAACAGCATGTTACGTGACACGAAGCCGGCACGCCCGTAGTCCTGATTGAGGTCGTACGCATTGGATGCGTTGCTGCCTGCCCCACCGTTGCTGTTGGCCCAACCCGCGGTATAAAAGCCCGACAGGCTTAGTTTCTTGCTCACCTTGGCATTCACGCTGGTGATCAGCTGATTCTGCTTGAACACGGCTTCAGGAAAGAATTCATACAAGTATCCGCCGCTGCTGTCCTGCGGAGTCCCGCCAATTGCCTGGTCGGCATTACGCGTGACCATCTGGTGCACACCAAACGAGTGCAAATAGGTCAGGGTCGCGCTGATGCCGCTAGAGATTTGCCGTTCCACGCTAGCGCCTGCCTGGCCCGTGTACGGCGAATGATAACTGGGCGCGACCTCATACCGCACCGGCACTGAAGGGTTGGACGAACCGCCGTTGCTCGTGCAGGTGCCAAGGTCGATCGTGCTCAGCGAAGTTGCCGTCGAGGTGCAGGTCGGATCGTTCAGCACAATCTGCTGCTGCAGAGTCGCGTGATTGATGGTCAACAGGCTCCTCGATGCAAAGCGGTCGTAAAAGAATCCATACCCGGCACGTACTACAGTTTTCGCTTTCTTGTTCTTTCCCCCATCCAACGCATAAGCCAGTGCCACACGCGGCGCCCAGTCGTCATGATCGGAAATGTGATTCTGCGCTTCCCATCGCATGCCGCCAGAGAGTGTCAGGCGCGGGTTGACCTTCCAGTCGTCCTGCGCAAACAGCGCCATGTCGAACACATTGGCCAATGCCGATTCGGTCCCCGTGGTATAGCTGGCTGAAGTGGGGCCATATTGGCTTACCAGGTCGTCGAACGGAGTACCCGCCGCCAGCCCATTCGCCATGTTCAGATACTTGTCGGACGAGTCGAAGGTAAACGAGCCATTGAAGTTTGCATTGGTAAGGTTGGCATCCCGCGAATCGCGCAAACGAGCACCGAACTTGATGGCGTGCGTCCCATGGCTCAGGGTGGTCAGATTTTGCAACTCCAACCGCGTGGTGTGATCGCGGCTCTGCTGGCCGGAGAATCCGCCACCCGTGAATTCTCCTTGCACGCTAATGGTACGGTCGGACGAGTCGGGATAGTGATTCTCATTTTGCCGCTCAAATTGGAAGCGCGTTTCATTTACGGCGTGATCGTTGATCACGATCGCATCGCTCACTTGCACCGTATGGTCAGTGTTCGACTCATGAGTAGAAGCGCTGGGCAGCGATCCGGAGTTCAGATCGCCGTGCTCCGACTCCGACCAGAATCCATAACGCACTGTGAAAGTGTTCTTCGTGCCCAGTTGCCAGTCGATGCGCGCGGAAGCGTTGTCGCGGATGCGCCGGTTCAACAGGTTCACGCCGTAGTTCAAGTCGTTTACAAATACGCCCGGAGCGCTCTCCAGCACCGCATCGGGAATCCGCCAGGCGTTCACGTTCTCAGTGTTGCGCTGCTCCGCGCTGACAAAGAACGAGGCCGTCTTCGAAATCGCGCCGCTCACCGTGCCGTTGAATTGATAGCTGTAATACGAGGGGATTGTGCTCGTGAAGGGGTTGCCGGTATTGAAAGGCTTGTCGTTGCCCTGAATGAAGAACTGGCCGTGCAGCTTGTCCGTCCCGGGCTTGGTCAGGATCTCGATGCGCCCGTAACCCAGCCTATCGAACTCCGCAGAAAACGGATTCTGATTGATACGAATCTCGCGGATCGCCGACTTCGGGGGAAGCTGTCCGCCGCTGAATCCGTCAATGTAAATCTGTCCGCCATTCGGTCCCGCAGAGGGTCCGGCCAGGGCCGTCAACTCGTTCGACAGCTCATCTGGATCGTCAGACAGCGCATCCAGGTCCTTTCCCTTTAGCACTACCGCGGTGGCGTTGCCGCCTGCCTCCACATTCACTACCGGCGACTCGTCGGTGACCACGACACTCTGCTCTTCCGCCTCGATGGCCATTGCCACGTCTACGCGTTTCACCTGGCCTGCGGCGATTGTGATGGCCTTTGATTGAAACGGCGCGAACCCTTCGCAGTCGACTGCGAGGATGTAGTCTCCCGCCGCCAGGCCATGTACCTCGTAGGTCCCGGCCGTATCCGCAGTTGCCGTTGCCACCTCCGCTGCCGCCGTAGTGGTGACGGTGATCTTTGCGCCAGGAATCAAGGCACCGGTCTGATCAGAGATGTGCCCGTGCAACGAAGCCGTTGCCGCCGATACAGCCACGGGCGGTGCGGCCTGTCCCTTCATCGCAACTGTTCCGGCCGACAAAAGTGCCAGTGCAACCAGAGAATGAATCAGGAAATGAAGTCTTGAATACACGTATCCCTCGCTTCTTTTCAATGAACTCTTGTGCTCGACTATTGGGCTGCTGCCTCTGCCGCGCCGCCCGACCCCATGCTCCAGTTTGAAAGCAGGTCCTGGCTGGCTGCGGGCGCTTCAAGCAGCGGTTCGACGCCTGCCAGCAGTGTGATGGCCGTAACTTCGGATGCGCCTTCGGTGGCCACAAGCATGACGGCTTCACCTTTTTTCAGGTCAGCCAACTGAATTGCCGGCGCGCGACTCAGAACCTGTTGCATATCGCCGCCTCCGCCGCCATTTGCGCCGCTCCTCTGGCCCGTCCAGCCGCCGCCTTGCGGACCGCCTCCGCTGTGCTGGGCGCCACCTTGCCCCGCCGGCGCCTGTGCGCCTGGGGCCGCTGCGCCATTACCTGATGTCCCCTTCAAACGCGCTGCCAGCATGCGCGCCATCATCTCGGGCAATTCGCGCATCTGCACATCGCCGGTGATGTGAATCGTCACCGGCTTCTTCGCGATCAGGTCTTTCACTAGCAGGGTCTGAGCTGTTGCATCCAGCGATGTGATGGTCCCCGAGATATTGCGGAAGCTGCCTGAAACTATCTCTTCCGCGTCCATTTGAGTGCCGTCGGCATTCTTCTGGCCCCGTGCACGCAGCTGGTCGCCCGCATGGATCGCATCGATGGGCGCTGCCTGAGCCAGATCGAAGCGGACCGATGCCGGAGCATACCGTTTGAGAATGGTCGCCTTGCTGACCTTCACCGTAACCGTCTTTGCAGTCGGGCCTGCGCCACTTGTCAGTACAATGACGCCCGGCGCCGCATCGACGCTCTTCACAAGTCCGCCCACGCCGCGCTGCTGCCAATCCTCGCGTTCTTTCTGCTGCTTCTCGGCCACGTCAGTTTGTTTGATGGCCACAATCTGAACTGCCTGCGGCGTCGGTCCCGCCGCATTTGCGTCCAGCCGCACCAGCACCCGGTCCCCTGTGGCAAGATCCGCGAATTGCATATCCACGGCAGCCGACAAATCCTTTTGCCCCGGCGCAACACGCTTCAGTACCGCCGTGGATGGAACTTCCACCTGGCGCACGTCACCCGCATCGGTCTTCACCGAGAGCGTGTCGCCGCTGATGGCTGTGACCGTGCCCAGGTAGCGGTTAGCAGGTGCCTGCGCATGTAGATGTGTGGCCGCCAGCGCAATGCCGATCAAAAAAACAGTTTGCGCAAAGCCGGCTGCGCCGTGTTTCAGTGTCTTACTGCTCATGCGTCAAATCTCCAGATGCCCATTCCGCGGGCGTCCATGTTCTGTAAGGTATCCGTTTTGGTAGACGAATTAGGCGGGCAAAAGGTTGAGACACTCAAGCCAATCTGCGAGAGGAGTGCGAAGAATAATGAAGATCAATGCAAAACTATCTATTTCTGTTGCTTCCGACGAGCCAATCCTTAAGAAAAGCTTAAGGTCAATCACCCCTTAAGGAGCCAATTCCGCCGTCTCAAGAAACGTATAACTTCCCGACGGCGTCGGGATCACGTGCGTCAGTCGCCGGTTGTGCACCACGATCGTATCCTGATACCAAAGATTGATGGCCGGTAGATCGCGCGCCAGAATTTGCTGCGCTTCTGCATAGTCGGCGCGACGCTTCTCGGTGTCGCCGCTGGCAGCCGCGTCGTCCAGCGCCGCATCGAGCCGTGCATTCGAGTAGTGTCCGCGATTGCCACCTTTGGGCGGGAAGCGCGCAGTCGAGAACGCATAGTTGAAAATGTCCGGCTGCTCATTGCCGCCGATCCAGCGCAGCGAATACATCTGAAAAGCCCCATGCGTCACATCCGAGTAAAACGTCGCGTACTCGTAACTGCGCAGGTCCAGCGCAATGCCCACTCTCGCCAGTTGCTGCTGCAACACCGCTGCGAGCAGTCGCGTTCCCTCGTCGTTGCTGGTCTTCATCGTCAAGTGGAAGCGCACTCCATCCGGTCCTGTGCGGCGTCCCGTCTCATCGAGCAACCGCTCCGCGCGCGCGGGATCGTAATCGTAGCGCGGCACCTCGCCGCTCCATGCCCAGTGGCTTGGTGGCAGCAGGCTCAGCGCCGGCCGTGCGTGCCCACGAAGCAACGCCTCGATAATCAACTTCCTGTCGATGGCGCAGGCAATGGCCTGCCGCACCCGCGCATCACTCAGCAACGGGTCTCGCACATTGAAAGCCAGGTACTGTATCTGCGTGCCGCCCGTGTCTTCCAACTTCAGATGCGGTCTTTGGGCCAGCACTTCGATTGCGTCCATGGGCAGGGAATTGATGGCCACATCGCCCGAGCCCTTCTCTAGTTCCAGCGATTCGGTAATTGCGTCGGGAACCACGGCAAATCGCACCCGCTCGATCTTCGGAGTCGCGGCCCAACTCTCCGGGTTGCGATCGACAATCACGTCCTGATCGATCTGCTGGCTTACAAATCGAAAAGGCCCCGTGCCCACGGGATGTCTCCAGAATTCGCGCCCACTTCCCTCGGGAACAATCCCGATCGCGCCTGTCGACAAGTTGGTCAGCAGAAAATTATCCGCGTGCTTCAAGTGGAAAATCACCGTGCGCGGATCGGCTGCTTCTATGCTGTCGACCGACGCATACGCCCCCGCCTTGGGCGAGATTATCGCGCCCGTCCGCATCGAGTCGATCGTCCACACCACATCGCGCGCGGTCAGCGGGCGTCCATCGTGAAAGCGCACGCCCTCGCGGAGATGAAATATCAACGTCCGCGCATCCGGTTGATCCCAGCTCTTGGCCAGTGCCGGCGTGAAATGAAAACTCGCGTCGCGTGCCACCAGCCCGTCAAACAGCAGTTCGTCGATGTGCTCCGATTGCCCGTCCGTTCCTACTCGCGGATCGAGATTTGCCGGACTGCTCTCAATGAGAAAAACCACGGTCCGCGGATCGCGCGATGTGGAGCGACAACCCGCGAGCAGCACTATCGCCGCCAACGCCAGCGCCTTATACATATGTCACCTGGCCCAGAATCGCAGCGCGCGCTGCGCCCGTGGCCGCGCGTACATTGCCCGGCAGCCGGTGCCATGTTTGCCAGGCCAGCAGGGCAAAGGCCGCAGCTTCCTTTGCCTGCGCGGGCAGGCCGAACTGTTCGCTTGCGGCCAATTCGCAGCCCATCGGCTCGAGCCGTTGGGCCAGCATCGCCATCAGCGTCGCATTACGCGCTCCTCCGCCGGAAACAATGTAGTCCACGGCGCGCCTTTTCATGCGAGGGTAAACGAACTTCCGATAGCTCCACGCGATACTTTCCGCTGTCAGCGCCGTCGCCGTCGCCAGTGCGTCCTCCGGCTTTCTGCTGTGCCTCTGACACGCGACCAAGAACTTCGCCGCATAGGTGTGCCCAAACTGTTCGCGTCCCGCGGTGCGGGGCGGCTTGAGGCTGAAGTACGGATGGCGCAGCATGCGCGCCAGCACCGGCTCAATCACTCGGCCTCGTGCCGCACATGCGCCGTTGCGGTCGAAGGACTTGCCCAGAAGTTCCTGCGCCAGCGCATCCATCACCATGTTTCCAGAGCCGGTGTCGAAGGCTATCACTTGATCTGGCGTTGCACCGGCAGGGATCGCAGTCAGGTTGGCGATGCCGCCAATGTTTTGCAGCACCCGCCCGCGCAGGGTGTCGGCAAACAGCACGTAGTCCAGCAACGGGACCAGAGGCGCTCCCTGTCCACCCACCAGCATGTCCGCCGGGCGAAAATTCGAAACCACGGGAACGCCCAACGCAGTCGCAATCGCTGTGGCTTCGCCGGCCTGCCATGTGCAAGCAAACTTCCGCCCTGCGTACGCGGCTGGGCGCGCCTGGTGATAGAGCGTTTGCCCGTGGCATCCCACAAGGTCCAGTTTGAATCGATGTCGCTTGACCGTCGCGCTCACCGCTTCGGCATAGGCAATTCCCAACCGCCAATTCAGGCGCGCCAACTCGGCGGTGGATGTTGTTGCCGCGTTCATCGCTGCCAGTACTGCGCGCCGCAGCGGGGCGGGGTAGGGAAATCCCTCATGCGCCAACAGGGTTAGCTGCGGTCGCGCTTTTCCCGGAACAATCCGCACAACGGCCACATCTACGCCATCGGCCGACGTCCCGCTCATCACGCCTGCAACCGTCATTGCCTTTGTCCTCATTCCGGGTTCATCTCCACCGCAGTCTCTGCCGGTTGCGCCTTCATCACGGCTTCGCTGAAACGCAGAATCCTTCCGCGCAGGGCCTGGAACTGTCGGCTTGATAATGCCGTTGGAGCTGCAGCCGCAAACAGCCGTGCACGCTTGTGCGCCGTCTCCCGTGAACGCGCCAATAGCATTCTGCGGAACGCCGGCGACCGCTCGCCCTCGGCAATCAGTGCTTCATATGCGCGCAGAATCAGTTCCGGGCTGTGGCATATCTCCATGAGATCCATCCCCGCCCGAATCGCGGTCACCGCCGCTACTTCCATCGGCATGAACTTGAGAATGCCGCCCATCTCCATATCGTCTGAAAAGATGATGCCGCGATAGCCGATCCGCTGGCGCAACACGGTGGTGATCCAGAACGGCGACACGCTGGCCGGTAGATCCTTCCCCGGTGTCTCGGGATAAGCCGCGTGATTCACCATCACCATCGGTAATTCATCGCGGAGCGCGCGATAGGGCTCGAGGTCTTGTCGCCATAACTCACGCCAGCCGCGCCGGATCGCTGGCGTCTCAAGATGCGAATCGCGGGTCCCTGCACCCAGACCGGGATAATGCTTTCCGGCGCCCGTCACTCCATGCACCTTGAGTCCAGCCAGAAAACTCCGCGCGTATTCCACGACTCCGCGAGCGGTCGCCGCCACTACACGCGTGCCCATCACCTCGGCGGAGGCAGGAAGCGCAAGATCCAACACCGGCGCGAGCGTCGTGTTAAAGCCGAAAGCCTTCACTCCACGCGCAATCAGCTCGCCGTGTTCGCGCGCCAGCCCCGCCTTGCCGCTTTGACGCGCAGCCATCGCCACAGCCTGTGCGGAAGGCATCGGAGCCAACGCGTCGTGCAGCCGGTCGACCGTGCCGCCTTCCACGTCCACGCAGCGCAAGGCGTGAGTTGCGCACAAATCAGTCGCAGTGCTTAGCAGCGCGCGCGTCTGTTTTGCATCCGCGATGTTGCGCCGAAACAGGATCACCCCCGCCGGCTGCACAAGCTTTAGCCACGCGCGTTCGAGACCGGTCAACTCCGTGCCTTCCAGCCCCACCACCAGCAGGCTGCCCGCGGCCTGGCGCAAACTTGCGTTCATCCCTTCTCCTTCAATTCCTGCTGCAACTCTTCCAGCAGATTCAACGCCTGCAGCGGTGTAAGCGCGTTTACATCCACAGCCTCGATGCGGTCCACAATGCGCTGTGACAGCGGCGTAAAGATCGTCAACTGCAACGGTTCCTCTGTCGTTTCGACCTGTACGCTCTGCCGCTCCTGCTTCTCGTGCTGGCGCAGCACATGCTTGGCCCGTTCAATCACGGCTGCGGGCAGTCCCGCCAGCCGCGCTACCTCAATGCCGTAACTTTTGCTTGCCGCGCCCGGCTCGATGTTGTGCAGAAACACAATCCCGCTCGCTGCCTCCTTCACGCCAACGCGCAGGTTCCGCATCCGAGGCAACTTTTCCGCCAGCATGGTCAGTTCGTGATAATGCGTGGCAAACAGCGTTCTCGCCCCCGTCTCCTTTTGCAGATACTCCACCGTCGCCCACGCCAGGCTCAGCCCGTCGAACGTCGCGGTCCCACGCCCCATTTCGTCCAGCAGAATCAGCGACCGCCGTGTAGCCGTATTCAGAATCGTTGCCGTCTCCGTCATCTCAACCATGAAGGTTGACCGGCCCCGGGCCACGTTGTCGCTGGCCCCGATGCGCGTGTAGATGCGATCCACCAGTCCCAGCCGCAGACTCTCTGCCGGCACAAAGCTGCCCATCTGCGCCATCAACACCAACATTGCCGCCTGTCGCAGATAGGTGCTCTTGCCCCCCATATTCGGCCCCGTAATCAGCAGCAGGCTCGGCCCCTCGTCTGCGGCGCTCAAGTACAGGTCGTTGGCGATGAACCGCCCTTCACGCGTTTCCTCCATCCACTGCTCAATCACCGGATGCCGCGCCGCCACGGCCTCCAACACCGGCTCTTCAGTCAGCCTCGGCCGCGCATAGCGCCGCAGCGCTGCCAGATGGGCGAAGCTCGCCAGCAAGTCCGCCTCTGCCACCGCTGCCGAACTCTGCCGAATCCGACCTGCCGCCTCCAGCACCTCGCGGCGCAACTGGGCAAAGATTTGCTTCTCAATCTCGATCGAGCGGTCGTGCGCAGTCAGAATCTTGCGCTCATAATCCTTCAGCTCCGGGGTAGTAAACCGCTCAGCATTCACCAATGTCTGCTTGCGTTCGTAATCGGCTGGAGCCAGGGCCATGTTGGCCTTTGTGATCTCGATGTAATAGCCGAACACGGAGTTGTAGCGCACTTTCAGCGATCCGATCCCCGTTCGCGTCCGCTCACGCTCCTCGATGGCGGCAATCTGCTCCCGGCCCGTGGTCGAAATCGTGCGCAGCTCATCCAACTCCACGTCAACGCCTGCCGCAATGGCGCCGCCATCCACCAGGGTTAGTGGAGGCTCCGCAACCAGGGTTGTTGCAATCCGCGCCGTCACATCCACGAGCGGGTCCAGTCGCTCCACCAGGGCGCGCCAAAGCCCCGACGTCATCGCTTCAAGCGCCGTCTTCAACCCCGGAAGCCGCGCCAGGCTCGCCGCCAAAGTGCGTACGTCCCGTGGTCCCGCTGAATCCAGCGAGAGCCGGGCCAGCAGGCGCTCTAGATCCAGGAGGCCAGAGAATGCGCGCCGTACCTCTTCCCGCCTCATCACGTTCCCGTGCGCCTCAGCTACAGCCTCATACCGCGCCTCGAGCGCCTCCGCATCGGCCAGCGGGCGCAGGATCGTCGCCCGGAGCAGGCGTTTGCCCATCGGCGTCTGGCAGGCATCGAGGGTGTGAAACAGCGTGGCCCTGCTGTCCTGGCCCATAAAGAGCGGTTCCACCAGTTCGAGATTTCGCACCGTGACCTGGTCCAGTTCCAGCGCCGTGGAATGTTCCTGAAACTTCAGACTGTCAATGTGCAGCGCGTCGTTCTTCTGCGTCGAGCGCACATAATGCACCAGCGCTCCAGCCGCAATCGCTGCCGCCGGGTGCCCCGTCAGCCCGAAGCCCTCCAACGACCGCACATTCAGTTGCCGCTCCACCAGCGGCACCGCAAATTCCTGCGTCCAAACCCAGTCCTCAACCCGTGTTCGCGCTGGAACCCGCTCCAGCGCTGCGGGCAAGTCCGCACTGTTCTTAAGGAGCACCTCACTGGGAGCGGCCATTGACAGCAGTTCCAACGCCTGCTGCCGCGCTCCGCGTCCTGAGAACTCTGCGGTCCGGAACTCACCGGTCGAAACGTCCAGCAGCGCCACCGCGCACACCGCCGCGTCGGCCGCAGAGTGATCGTTCGGCTTCGCCCTTGGGCGAGCTTTGTCCGGAGCCTTTTGCCCAGCCTCGGGCGCCGCTTCAAAATATGCTGCCAGAAAGTTGTTCTGCTCCGGCCCCACCATCGCGTCCAGCGCTGTCCCTGGCGAGAGCACGCGCGTCACCTCGCGGCGCACGATCTTCTTGGTGAGCTTGGGGTCTTCCATCTGGTCGCAGATGGCGATGCGATAGCCCTTCCGTAGTAGGCGTGCCAGGTAGCTTTCTACCGCGTGATACGGCACGCCACACATCGGCATCTGCCGCTCCCGGTCCCGCGCCGTCAACGTCAATTCCAACTCCCGGCTGGCCACCGCCGCGTCGTCGTAGAACAGTTCGTAGAAATCGCCCATCCTGAAAAACAGCAGAGCGTCGGGGTTCTCCCTCTTTGCCGCCGTCCATTGCCGCATGAAGGGCGTTAGTTCTGCAGAATTCTTCTTCAAAGGGGAAGATGGCGAGGCCGCGGCTGAGTCGCTATCCAGGGGGGGCATCGGCGGCGGACCGCCCGGAGCGTCTTCCAAAGGTAGGGAGTGCGGAGCACCCGCGGGCTGAGATTCGCCTCTGATCACGTTGGTTCTTAGACTATCGCGCCCAGAAGGTGAAGGGGTAGCTTCATCCCTCGCAGAATGAGCCGCCGGCCCCTGAAAGGGGTGTTTCCGGCCCACAGCAAGCCAGGGCAAAAGAAGATCGCCCAGACGTGGGTGGCCCCGTGTACAATCGCTGCGGCCAATCAGGCCGGGCAAGGTCCGCCGGCCGGAGCGCCAAAATCCGATTCCCCTTGGAGGAAATTTCCCATGTACAAAATGGAGCGGTTCTTTGCCTGCGCCCTGTTTTTGATGTTGGCGTTGTGGGCTCCTGCACAATCGTTCGCGCAAAGCCCATTCGACGGCACTTGGCGCACCAACATGGCTCAGGCCAAGATCTCACCCAAGCCCAACGTCTTTTTCCTGAGCCAGGGGTGGTATCACTGCGTCAGTTGCAACCCGACCTTCGACGCCAAAGCAGACGGTCAGGATCATGCCGTTAGCGGTCAGTCGTATGACACGATCAGTGTCGACGCGACGGACCCCAAATCGATCTCAATCACCACCAAAAAGGGAGGCAAGGTCGACTTCGAGCAGACGCGGGCCGTCTCGGCCGACGGCAAGACTCTGATCGTAAAGACCACCTCGCATCCCATTAACAGCGATCAAGCGGTAACGGCTGAAGTGACGGCCACACGCGTCGGCATCGCGCCTTCCGGCGTGCATGCCACCTCAGGCTCGTGGAAGATCAGCAAGTTGCAGGAGAGTGAAAACGGACTTACCACGACCTACAAGAGCACCGCCGAAGACTTGACCATGTCCACCCCCACCGGAGAGAGTTACACCGCCAAGTTCGACGGCGCCGATTATCCCGTCAAGGGTGCGTATACCTACAATGCGGTTTCTCTCAAGCGCATAGACGCCCACACCATTGAGGAAACCGATAAGCGGGATGGCACTGTCGTGGAAGTCTCCAAAATGACCGTTTCGCCCGATGGAAAGAAGATGACAGTGGTCGAGACCAACAAGCTCACCGACCGCACATCGACCTACATCGCGGAAAAGAAGTAGGCAGTTTGCCGGGTCTCCCAGGTCTCGCCGCTGAGACCTGGGAGACCACCTTTGTCCGCTCTACGCACCTTCGGACAGCTCGTCCGGCCAGCTTTACAGCATCCCAGGCTGCACAGCCCTTTTCCCATGCCTCAACTCATTCTGCGAGGCTTATCTCAGCCTTCGTACCCTTCAAGGGTCCCGATTGGTGATTTGCGTCACAGTATACTGGTCATTAAGGCTTTAGATTGAACATCGAGATGTATCTCCTTTGGCTACGACTCGCGGCTATCCTCTACGCGGCGGCAAGTGTCGCCGTCTTTCCCGCCGTGCTCTATGGCCTCGTTCGCTGGCGCAAAACCTGCGTCCATCTGGGCGGCCTAGCCTTCTTTTTTCACTTCGTTTCCGCGGTCGAGATGCTTATCCAGGCGCATCGCTGGATGCCTGTTGGAGTTCGTGAAGTCGAGTCGCTCCTGGGCTTTGCGGTGGCGGGGCTATTCTTCCTTGTCTGGTGGCTGTACGACGCCATCTCCCTGGGAATTTTCGCCTTTCCAGCCACATTTTTTCTGGTATTTGTTCCCGCGCTGGGGCCGGACCGCTACACCTTCCCGTCTGAAGGCGTGCGTGTGAGCTGGCTGGTGGCCCATATTGCAGCGCTCCTCATTTCTTACGCGGCCCTGGCCTTCAGCATGTTGGCCTCGGTGCTCTATCTGCTTCAGGAGCGCCGCATCAAGAGCAAACCCCGCCCCGGCCAGCATTTCCAGTGGGTGCCACTGGACTGGCTACCGCCCCTCGACACACTAGAGCGCATCGCCCACGCCACCCTGGAGTTCGGCTTTCCCTGCATGACCGTCGGCCTGGTCATCGGCTCCGTGCTGGCCCAGGAGACGCCTCTCGGGGCGTCCTACTTCCTCGACCCCAAAATCATGGCCTCCTTTGTGAGCTGGGCCGTCTATGTGGTGCTTCTGCTGGTCCGCCGCAATGCCGGCCTGCGCGGTCGAAAGGCCGCTTATCTCTCGGGCGCAGTCTTTGTCGTGATGATCGCCGTCTGGGCCGCGAACCTTTTCAGCCACGTCCACAGGTATGGTCCCCAATGACCCTGGCGCTCATTGGAGTCAACCACAAGACCGCGCCCATCGAGGTGCGCGAGCGCATCGCCATCTCCCGCGAGGAGCTGCCCGAAACGACACGCGCGCTTGCCGCCGAGCCCGGTGTTACCGAGTGCATGATCGTCTCCACCTGTAACCGCGTGGAGATTCTTGCTTCGCTTGACTCACCCGACGTCGACCTCGTCACATTCCTTTCTCGCCACTTCGGCCTGGACCCGGCCATGCTCGCCCCGCATCTCTACCAGCATCGGGATCAGGAGGCCGTGAGTCACCTGTTTCGCGTCGCCGCCAGCCTGGACTCCATGGTGGTAGGTGAGCCGCAAATTCTCGGTCAGGTTAAGGAAGCTTTCGCCGTGGCCCGCGCCAGCGGCACTGTGGGCGGCGAGCTTGAACACCTGTTGCAAAGCGCATTTGCCGCTGCGAAAAGAGTTCGCTCCGAGACTGAAATCGGCTCCAACTCCGTCTCCATCGCCTCAGTGGCCGTAGAACTGGCGCGCAAGATATTTGGGTCCCTTAATGGCCGCACCGTCTTCCTGGTAGGCGCGGGCAAAATGAGCGAATTGGCCGCCCGCCATCTGGTGCAGCAGGGAGCAGGCGCCATTCTGGTGACCAACCGTACCCTGGAAAGGGCGCGGCAGCTGGCCGAGCCTTTCAACGGCCGCGTCATTCCCTTCGAAGAACTTTACGAGACCGCAACCCAGGCCGACATTGTCATCAGTTCCACCGGCGCGCCGCATCCCATTTTCCGCCGCGAACACGGCCAAGCCTTCATGCACAAGCGGCGCAATCGCCCGATGTTCTTTATCGACATCGCCGTACCGCGGGACGTGGACCCCGCCGTCAACCAGATCGAAGGCATCTTTGTTTACGACATCGACGACCTGCAGCAGGTGGCCGCGGCCCACATGGCCGAGCGCAGCCGCGAGGCCGGCGACGCCGAGGCCCTGATTGCCGCAGAGGTCGAGCGCTTCCACCAGCGCCGCCGCACTGTCAACGTGGCTCCGGCTATCGTCACGCTGCAACAGCAGGCCGAAGAGATTCGCCAGGGCGAACTGCGCCGCATCCATGCCCGCCTCGGTTCCTTGACCGCGGAGCAGCTTGCAGCGGTGGAGGCTCTTACTCGTGGACTGGTGAACAAGTTTCTTCATCCGCCGATGCAGGCTCTGAAGCAGGCCGCCCGCGAGAACGATGAAACACGCCTTGAAGCGCTCTGCGATGCATGGTCGCTGCCCAGCGCCAATCATCGCGAAGAGGAGCCCAAACCACCACAGGCTGCTTCCGCGGCCGAAGCCGGTAAGCCAGAAAAAGCCTCGGCGAGTGAAACCAGCATTGCAGGCCGCCAATGAACATGCGCATCGGCAGTCGCGGTTCACAATTGGCCCTGTGGCAGGCCAATCATATCGCCGCACTTCTTCGTGCCCAGGGCCATACGGTTGAGATTGAAATCATCAAGACCACTGGCGACAAGCTGCAGGAAGTCACATTTGCCCAGGTCGGCTCCAAGGGTATGTTCACCAAGGAAATTGAAGAGGCTTTGGCTGCGGGCAGGATCGATCTTGCCGTGCACTCGCTCAAGGATATGCCTACCGAGCTACCTGAGCCATTTGCGCTGGCCGCTACACCCGTGCGGGTCGATCCTCGCGATGTGCTGGTCTCAGTCAAATACCCGAATCTCGGCTCGCTGCCCCAGGGCGCAAAAGTTGGCACCAGCAGCCAGCGCCGGCGTGCGCAATTGAAGGCGCTACGGCCCGACATTGAAACACTGGAGTTTCGCGGTAATGTCGACACGCGCCTGCGCAAACTCGCCGAGGGGCAGGTTGATGCAATTCTGCTTGCGGCTGCCGGGCTAGATCGTCTTGCAAAAACCGAATGGGTTCGCGAGCGCCTTGAACCCAGCAACTTCTGTCCCGCCGCGGGGCAGGGCGCGCTTGGCATCGAAACCCGCAAGAACGATGCCGCCACCATCAGCGCGGTCGCCTTCCTCGACCATGCCGCTACACGCTTTGCCGTTAGCGCGGAGCGCGCCGCTCTCGCCGCGCTTGGCGGTGGCTGCCAGGTTCCCATCGGAATCCATTGCCGCCTACAACACGAACGGGCATTGAACCACGACGAAGACGAGTGGATCGAGTTGTTCGCGGTTGTTGCTGACCCTGAGACGGGCGCTGTGGTGCGAATCTATCATTGCGCGTCGCGACACGATTCCAACCCTGTGACGCTGGGCCGCTTGGCCGCGCACATGCTCCTCGAAGCCGGAGCAGGACCGCTGCTTCAATCCGCAACCGGAGAACCCCGGTGACTGCGTTGCCGCTTTCCGGCCGTCGCATCCTTGTCACCCGCGCCGCGCACCAGGCCGGCAAACTCAGCGAAGGTCTTCGCGCACTGGGCGCCGACCCGGTTGAGGTTCCAGTCCTTGAGATTCGACCTCCCGAGGATCTCGGTCCACTCGACGGCGCTCTTCGCAATCTCCATCTCTATCATTGGCTTATCCTGACCAGCGCCAACACCGTGCTTCACCTCGCACTTCGTGCCGCGCAACTGGGAATTTCGCTCGAAACAGATGCTCCGTCGCAGGTGGCCGTGATTGGCGAAGCCACTGCCGCGGCTGCGCGCAAAGCAGGGCTCCGG
This sequence comes from uncultured Occallatibacter sp., assembly GCA_964396795.1. Classification (GTDB taxonomy): domain Bacteria; phylum Acidobacteriota; class Terriglobia; order Terriglobales; family Acidobacteriaceae; genus Telmatobacter. The sequence goes on from CAYNGB010000018.1 coordinate 45,618, forward strand.
GTCACGCTCATTCCTGAATCGTATGTTGCGGAAAGTCTTGTGGAAGAACTCGCTGGTCACATCCAAGGCCAGCGGATTCTGCTGGCTCGCGCCGCTGTCGCACGCGACGTGATTCCAGATGCGCTGCGGCAGGCGGGTGCAACCGTCGATGTCGTGGACGCTTATTGCAACGCCGTGCCCGCGGTAGCGCCCGAACAATTGCGCAATGCGCTGACTGAGGGTATCGACGCCGCGACGTTTACCAGTTCCTCCAGCGTGACGCATTTGAAAGATGTGGCCAAGCTGGCGGGAATTCCGTTTCCCTTTACTGGAGTGCCTGCCATTTCTATTGGACCCATCACCAGCCAGACGCTGCGCGAATCGGGGTGGCCGCCGGTGGCGGAAGCAAACCCCTCGGATATTTCGGGATTGGTTGCGGCTGTGCTTCGCGCGTTGCGCGGCTGACCTGCATGGCATTGCACGAAAATGGTTGCCCCATTCTTGAAAGTCTTTGAGGGCAGGAGACTAAAAGCTTTCGTTGAGTACGAACGCTAACTGCACCAGGTCTTGTCCTTCGAGTTGCAGAGCTGCTCGAGGTTGCACTGGGAGCATTTTGGTTTGCGCGCGTCGCACACCTGGCGGCCATGGTGGATGATCTGGTGGGAGAAGGCGATCCAGCGATCGCGCGGTAAGATTTTCATCAACTCCTGCTCGACCTTTTGCGGGGTGTCACCCTTGGCCAGCCCCAAGCGGCGTGCGATGCGGAGGACGTGAGTGTCTACCACCACGCCTTCGGCTTTGCCAAAGCAGACACCGAGCACCACGTTGGCTGTTTTGCGCGCTGCGCCAGGAATGGTGATCAACTCCTCGAGTGTCTCGGGCACCTTGCCGCCAAACTCCTCGGTGATCTTCTTTGCCGCGCCCTGGATCGACTTGGCCTTGTTGCGGAAGAAGCCGGTGGTGCGGATGAGTTGTTCTAGTTCCGGCAATGTTGCTTTCGCCATTGCGGCCGGAGTAGGGAAGCGGCGGAACAACTCAGGCGTCACCATGTTCACGCGCACATCGGTGCATTGCGCGGAAAGAATCGTCGCCACGAGCAGTTCCCACGGCGAGCGATGCGTCAGCGCGCAATGGGCTTCGGGATAAGCCTCGTCGAGGCCCTTGAGAATGGCGGCGACGCGGTCGGGGGCGAGGTGGCCGCGGGACGTGTTCTTCGCGATAGCTCTAGGAACGCTCTTCGTAGGCAATTTGATTGACCGTTTCATTCAAAGTTGCTGCGCTTACAGCTTCCCGCTTAGCCACCCGCTAAGGTTCTCCACCGGCAGCCTCACCCCGATAAAGAACTGGCCAAACAACGCATATACGGCGCTCACTTCGTCGAAGCGCATCTCGTAGATCAGCTTCTTGAAGACCACGGGGTCCTCGGCGAAAAGATCGACGCCCCACTCCCAGTCGTCCATTCCGATGGAGCCGGAGATGATCTGCTTCACGACGTCGCCGTAGCGCCGGCCGATCAGACCGTGTTCGTGCATCATGCGCTGGCGCTCGGCAAAGGAGACGCTGTACCAGTTCACCTGCTCGCCGCGCTTGCGATCCATGGGATAGAAGCACATGTATTTCGCCTCCGGCACGGCAGGGAAGAGACGCGGCGCCATGGCCTCCGCTCCACGCTTGAGCGATGCGGCTACCTCAGCATTCCACTCCGGCGAGTGGGTTTCGAATCCCTTTGCGGAGGCTGCTTCGTAGGTCTTACGGCTGGACTCGTACAGACCTAGTTCGACTACCGACACATACGAGTGGCGCAGTTCCAGATAGTCGTAGAGTTCGGTCTGTGCCAGGTCAAGCTCTACCTGATTGAGCGCTTCGAGAGACTCACGGAAGTGGATGAGGATGAGATCGCCTTTGTGGCCGAGTTGGGAGTAGATGGCCGAGCGGATGGGCGAGCCGACGTCGGTGCGTTCCAGACCTTTCAGCGCAGCAATGGCTTCGGCGGTGATGCGGGCGCGCTCGCCCTCCGCGCAGGAACGCCACGCCTTCCAGTCGAAGCGGAAAAACTGATGGAGCAGGCTGGAGCCTTCAAGGGTCAATGGAACAGGGGGAAATGCGGCCAAACGAACCACCTCGATCTTTCGTGCAACACCCCTCATCGTAGCAAACGCAGGGTGCTTGCGAGCCCTTTGTCTCTTCCCGCGGGACGCGTGCGGCCAGGGGTCTCCATGGCCCTATATACTGAACGGGCACATGAGCGAAAGAATCCTCGCATTCGTTGTCCAATTTGTCACGCATGTCATCGATTTGGGCGGCTATGCCGGGATTGTTGCGCTGATGGGAATCGAATCGGCGTGCATTCCGCTGCCGTCTGAAGTCATCATGCCGTTTGCGGGCTATCTCATTTACCTCGGACACTTTAATCTCTTCTGGGTGGCCACGATGGGCGCGCTGGGCTGCAACCTGGGCTCCGTCGTCGCATATTCCGTGGGCGCCTGGGGCGGGCGTCCGCTGGTGGAGCGCTACGGCAAATGGGTGCTGATGAGCCACCACGACTTGGACCGCATGACGTGGTTCTTTGAGCGCTATGGCTCGATTACGGTTCTGTTGGCGCGTCTGCTGCCCGTAGTGCGCACGTTTATCGCTTTCCCTGCAGGAATTGCGAAAATGCCCCAGCTTCGGTTCCACCTGTACACCTTTGCGGGTTCATGGCCGTGGTGTTTCGGCCTCGCCTACGTGGGCATGAAGCTGGGTGAGAAGTGGCATACCGATCCCCGCTTTTACGAGGCGTTCCACCGTTTCCACCTGGGCGTTGAAATTGCGCTGTTGGCGGGAATCGTGTGGTTTGTGTGGTCCCACATTAACCGCGGCAAGCGCCACCAGGCCGCCTTAGACGCCCAAGAGGATTAAGGTCTGGCCTCGGGCGTACACTGTTTCGTCTTACAGAACGCGATCCTGAATAGGCTGGAACGCTCTGCAATCAAATGAAGGTTAGGAGAAGCAATGGGTAATGAACAGAAAGGCGGTCCGCAGTCTGCCGCCGCGTCGAAGATTGCGCCCGCCACGGGCAAATTGGGTGTGATGGTGGTCGGCATGGGAGCCGTAGCCACCACTTTTATCGCTGGAGTGGAGGCCGTCCGCCGCGGACTGGCCAAGCCGATCGGCTCGCTTACCCAGATGGGCACGATACGGCTGGGCAAACGCACGGACAATCAATCGCCTCTGATCAAGGATTTCGTACCCCTCGCCAAACTCGATGACATTGTGTTTGCCGGTTGGGACATCTTCGAGGACAACGTCTACGAGTCCGCCGCCCACGCAGAGGTGCTGGATAAGGAAACGCTCGCAAAGCTCAAGCCCTACCTTGAGACCATCAAGCCGATGCCCGCGGTTTTTGACCAGTACTATGTGAAGCGGCTGCATGGCACGCATGTGAAGACGGGCAAGAACAAGCGCGATTTGGCCGAGCAGCTCAGGGCCGACATTCAGGCTTTCAAGAAGACGGTGGACCGCGTGGTCGTGATCTGGACCGGCTCAACTGAAATCTTTCTGGAGCCGACCGCCGTTCACCAGTCCATTGAGGCTTTCGAGAAGGGCCTGGAGGCGAACGACATCGGCATCGCGCCCTCGCAGATTTATGCTTATGCGGCGCTGAGTGAGGGCGTTCCCTTTGCCAACGGCGCGCCGAATCTTACGGTGGACATCCCGGCGCTGATCGAACTCTCAAAGAAGAATGCGGCGCCTATCTGCGGCAAGGACTTCAAGACCGGTCAGACTTTCATGAAGACCATTCTGGCGCCGGCCCTGAAGGCTCGCATGCTGGGCGTCAAGGGCTGGTTCTCAACCAATATTCTGGGCAACCGCGACGGCGAAGTGCTGGACGATCCGCAATCATTCAAGACCAAAGAGGAGTCGAAGCTGGGCTCGCTGGATTACATCTTCCAACCTGAGCTTTACCCCGACCTCTACAAGGACATCTACCACAAGATCCGCATCAACTATTACCCGCCGCGGGGCGACGACAAGGAAGCCTGGGACAACATCGACATCTTCGGCTGGCTTGGCTATCCGATGCAGATCAAGGTGAACTTCCTTTGTCGCGACTCGATTCTGGCCGCGCCCATCGCGCTCGACCTGGTGCTGTTCCTCGACTTGGCCAAGCGCACTCCCGAATTGCGGAGCATCGGAATTCAGGAGTGGCTGAGCTTCTATCTCAAGTCGCCGCAAACGGCAGCGGGGCTTTATCCCGAGCACGATCTGTTTATCCAGTCGATGAAGCTGAAGAACACGCTGCGTCATATCGCGGGCGCAGACCTGATCACCCACTTGGGGCTGGAGTACTACGATTGACCTGCTGAGCCGAGGCCAAGCGCCTCGCGGTAGGAGAGAAGAACGAAAGCAGAGCTCAGAGCCTCATCCGCAAGGGTGGGGCTTTTGAGTGTAGGCAAACACTCGAGCCGTTCCCGCGGGAGCTAAAGCCGTGCTTTTTCAGATCTTGGAGTCCACGATCGATTCAGGCGTGTGTTGAGATCACTAGGGCTGATTCAAGTTCCGGAGTAAACTGCGGGTAACGCCTTACGGTGGTCGGCCGCGAGTGACAACGGGAGATGTATTGTGAGTCAAATCACGGTAAACGTGGATTTGTGCAAGAAAGACGGCGTGTGCGTGGCGGTTTGCCCATCCAGAACTCTCGCTCTCAATGCGAAGGGATTTCCTGAAGAGGTCGCGGGCAGCAATTGCATCTCTTGCGGCCACTGTGTTGCCGCGTGCACCTGCGGTGCTCTCACTCATACAGGGCTGCCGGAGGAGCCGTTCCTGCCCGTGCTTGAGAAGCTTCCGGCTCCGTCGGTGATCGACGGATTCCTGATGAGCCGCCGCTCTGTGCGCGAGTTCAAGCAGGAGCCGCTGGCCAAAGAGACTTTGGAAGCACTGCTCGACGTGGCACGGCGCGTTCCCACAGCGTCCAACTCACAAAAGCTGCACTGGATTGTGGTGGGCGATGCGGCAAAGGTGCATGCCCTGTCTGCGGAAACAGTAAGCTGGGCGCGCGGTGCGGGCTTCGGTTCGGCGATGCTGCAGCAATGGCAAAAAGGGAATGACCCGGTGTTGCGCGGCGCACCCGCAGTTGTGGTGGTCTGTACACCGCAGGACTACGCGTGGGGAAAATCAGATTGCGCCATCGCCCTGACTTTTCTTGAGCTGGCGGCAGAGGCTCGCGGACTGGGCGTGTGCTGGGCAGGATATCTTACCCATGTGGCCGGCGTTCATGCTCCGATCCGCGAGATGCTGTCGGTCCCTGAGGGCTATGTGGTGCAGGGCGGACTGATGCTGGGTGAGCGCAAGTACACATATCGCTTGATCCCGCCAAGAAAGCCCCTCAGCGTGCAGTGGGTTTGAGACAACTGCACAGGAGGCTGTGGTTCACGCAGCCATGGCCGCGGCCAGCCGCTTGACCGTCAGCACCGTGATGTCATCTTCCTGCCCGAATTCCCTGGCCGCATCGGCTATATAAAACGCGGTCTGGTTGCTGAGGTTATGAACGCGGTCAAAGCCAAACAGTTCGCCTGAAGGCTGACGCGCTTCCACCACTCCGTCAGAAAGCAAGAGCAATCGGTCGCCGGGATGGAGGTAGAGGCGCACCTCTTCATAGCTGACCTCCTCAATCGCTCCGAGGGGCAGGCCGCCCGGCAGCGCGACCTCCTGGCTGTTGAGATAGGGCGGCAAGTGGCCTGCATTGGCCATCACCAGTTCGCCATTAGGACCGAAGCGGAGTGCCTGGCAGGTGGTGAGGCTGTCGCTGCCCACCAAGACGCGGTTGAGCGATTCCAGAATCTTTGCCGGGCTCTTTTCCGGGGTTCCGCGTAGCGCGCCCATCAGCATGGAGACGGTCATCGCCGCCTTCAGCCCCTTGCCCGCCACGTCGCCCACGACGACCAGCAGCCCTCCATCGCCGGTCGGCTGCACGTGGAAAAAGTCGCCTCCTACCTCGTTGGCCGGGTTGTAAACCGACTCCACGTCATAGCCCGGAGTCTCGAACTTTTCATGGGGAATCATCAGTTCCTGTACACTGCGCGCCGCAGCCAACTCGCTGCTGGCCCGCTCCTGGTCGTGCTGGATGCGCAGGAAACGGCCGAAGATGATCATCACAATCGCAAGCAGCCCTGCGAAGTCGGCAATGGTGGCAAAGTGGATGGGGATCAGTCCGGCCTGGATGGTGAGCGGAGAGTGATAGGGCTGTCCGCCCCAGTCGCTCATCTCACCGGTGAGGATCGGCTCCCCGACGCCAATTAGATTCAGAATCACGGGAATCAGCAGCAATCCGGCCTCAAAGTTACGCCGCACGGTAGCAACGATCAGGGTGAGGAAGACAAAGAGCAACCATCCCAGGAGCCACAGCGCACTGCCCACCAGCACCACGGCCGTTACCACCATCAGAATCCTGCTGTGGTGACCGAGAAAGCCCACCGCAGGCCCCACTCCAGCCAGAATCAGAGCGCTAAACCTGAGCAGCAACACGTACCAACGCCTGCGAAGGGCGAGGAATGCGATAAGGAACTCAAAGTAGAGGTAGGCCGAAACCATCAGCATCTGCGTCAAGATGGCCGCATACCAGAGTTCGTCCAGGCGTGCCGTGCTCCCCGCAAGCTCGATGAAACCGATGGGCGCCTGCAGCAGTTCGAACAGCGCCAGCCACAGGTACTCTATATGCCCCTTCTGGGTGAAAAACAGGCTCAGCAGGAACAGCGAGAGGACGGTCAGCAGAATGGCATTGACCAGCCGCGGAAGCCGCTCCAAAAGGCTGTGGACCTTCCAAAGTTCGAGAACGCCTCGCAAATCCCTGGGGCTACCCAGCCAGAATGTGCGCGACGAAAAGAATCCGGTAGTGGCGGCCAGCCCGAAAGGAATGTAAAGCGAGCGGATCGCCAGCGTCGCGGAAGTGTCGGTTGGAGCGAGGTTGAGGTTATAGATTCGGGAGATTTCCTGAAAGTGGCCCGATGCGTATCCGTTCGGCCCCTCCGGTTGGACCTGCTTGCCGTTGATGTACACATCCGGCGCTGGGCCCTCGGTTCCAAAGGGCATGGAAGTGTTCAGCGAAACGGGCAGTTCGGTCAGGAGGGCGATCGGCCCATGGCCGGGCTGCAGTTGAATGTGAAGTCGGAACCAGACGAAGGGTCGGGAATGGCCGGGCGGACGCGGCGACTTTCCCCCGGTGGGCGGGGCGTCGCCTGACCGATCTTCGTCGTTCAGGTCGTCGAGTGAATCGCCGACGTTGCGGACGACCCAGGCGGAATCGTTAAACTCCGGCTGTGCGGCGGCCGGGTTCGAGGTGACACCCACCCGCCAGCCTGTCTTCAAAGTGACCGGCGAGCCGAGGTGGGTAGCGTCAAAGATGACGGTGGGAGTGGAAGGCGCGTTGGCAGGCGCCGGTTGCAAGTGCTTGTGCGGTCGAAACGCGCCGGATAGGGGCGACAAGGGATGTGACGCCTGTGCCACCCCGGGTGTCGCCGCGCACAATACCAGCGCGAATGCTGCCAAGACCGTTGGAATCAGAGCCAAACGTCGCAAGAATCCTCCTGCCGATGCGTGTTCACCACTGTAATTCAGAAGGCCGACTCCTCCAAGGGCTTCGCGTTCGGGGGTAATCGGAAGCGAGACGGGGCAAATTGCTCGGCTTCCCTGCAGCATTCGGTGCGTGCTTGTCCAAATTTTTATGCCCCGGCGCTGCCCCGCGGGGGGATACTAGCGTCTAATGACTAGAGCGAAGCGGCATAAGCCTGGCGCTGGTTCGTCCAGGCTGGAGGTAGGGGTCATGAGGACAATCTTCCCGGGATCCAGAGCAGGACTGCTGGCAGCATGCGCGCTGGCCATGGCAGCCGCGGCAGTGTGGGCCCAATCCGGCTCCCAGCCAGGTTCGTCCGCGCCGCAGGCCAGTACACCGAGCGCCCAGACAAGTACGACGGACAACGGGCAGACTTCTTCCACTACCACTCCGCCGACCACGCCCAGCGCGCAGTCGGCGCCCGGTACCGCCCCGGTCGCCGGCGACACTACAGCGCCGCCGGCCAAGGACAAGTCCACGCCGCAATCGAAGAAAGATCCGGCCCCGGGCACTACCCCGGTGGCAGGCGATGTGCCGGCCGCCGACGTCAATCCCGACAAGGTGGTTGAGCCCGGCAGCAAGGCAGTGAAAGTGAAACCCGGCAGCATCGAGGATGTGAATGCGGTGGGCAACCGCGATATCGGCGGGCGCGGAATGGGAAACTGGTACTCCACCGACTCCGAGATCAAAATGGGCAAGACCTATGCCGATGAGATCGAGAAGAGCACACATTTCATCACCGACCCGGTGGTTACGGAATACGTGAACCGCATCGGCCAGAATATCGTGAAGAACTCCGACTGCAAGGTGCCGTTCACCATCAAGGTCATCGACTCCGACGAGATTAACGCCATGGCCCTGCCCGGCGGCTTCTTTTATGTCAATTCGGGGCTGATCCTGAACGCAGACGAGGAAGCTGAACTGGCCGGGGTGATGGCCCATGAGACTGCGCACGTCTGCGCCCATCACGCCGCGCGCGAAATGACGCGGATGAACTACGCCCAACTGAGCACAATTCCGCTGATCATGATGACCGGGTACAGTTGGACCGGCTACGGCATCTACGAGGCCGCCCAATTTGCGGTGCCCATCACGTTCCTGAAGTTCTCCCGCGATTTCGAAGCGCAGGCCGACTACCTCGGGGTGCAATACATGTACCGCGCTGGGTACGATCCGCAGGCCTTTATCAGCTTCTTTGAGAAGGTTCAGGCTCTCGAAAAACGCAAGCCGGGCATGGTAGCCAAGGCCTTCTCTGACCATCCGCAAACGCCAGACCGCATCGTGCACACCCAGGAAGAGATTGCGCGCATTCTTCCGGCCAAGGACGAGTACACGGTCACTACTTCGGAGTTTGACGACGTGAAGGCCAGGCTGGCCCGCATCGAGAACAAGCGCCGCCTCACCGATACCAAAGGCGGCGCCAAGCCGTCGTTGCGCCGCGCAAGCACCGGCAAGGATGACCCCAACGGACAGGCGGGCGACAGCACATCCAGTTCCAACGGCGACGACAGGCCCACGCTGCACCGGCGCGACGACCAGAATTGATCCTCAGGCCGCGAAGAGCTCGATCTGCGCATCAAGTTCCAATATCATCTGGCTATGTACATCAGCCGGCATGCCGGTTGCGCGGTTTTTGTCGCTTTTTTTTGCCTCTTTGCCTGGCCAGCGCTGTGCCAAAGCAATAGCGGGGAACTGCGCCTGGCGGTGACGGATCCGTCCGGGCTCGGCGTTCGGACCAGCGTATCCATTGTCTGCGAGGCCAATCAGTACCACGCCAGCTTAGTCACTAACCGGCAGGGGTCGCTCAACCTGCGGCGACTGCCCTTTGGCATCTACCAGATCGGGATCGAATTGGCGGGGTTTGCACCGCTGTCTGAGACGGTGGATGTTCGGTCCTCCATCCCTGCTGAACTCAAACTGCGTCTGGCGGTTTCGGCGGCACGACAATCCGTGCGGGTGAGCGCCGACAACACACTGATCGACCCCGACCAGGCCGGTGCCGTCAGTCAAATCGGCCTTGAGCCCATCCAGACGCGGCTGACCGCGTTGCCCGGCAGGTCGCTGCAGGACCTGCTCAACTCTCAGCCGGGCTGGCTCTACGAGGGCAACGCCGTTCCTCATCCGCGCGGTTCGGAATACCAGACCCAGTTCGTGGTCGATGGCATTCCGCTCACCGACAATCGCTCGCCCAGCTTCGGCCCAGAAATTGAGGCCGACGATGTGCAGTCGATGAGCATCTACACCGCGGGCATTCCGGCTGAATATGGGCGCAAGATGGGCGGAGTGGTTGAAGTGAATACCCGCCAGGATGCGCAGACGGGATTCCACGGCCAGACAGCCGCGTCGGGAGGCAGTTTCGACACCACCGGAATCTTCGCCGAAGGCCAGTACAGCCGGGGCCGGAACACCGTGAGCGGCAGCGGCAGCGGCAATAGGACCGACCATTATTTGAATCCCGTGGTTCCGCAGAACTACTCCAATACCGGGACCATCGGCGATTTTTCATTGCGTGATGACGCGGACCTGACGGCACGCGATCGGGTAAGCCTTGTCGTGCGCCACGAGCTCTCGCGCTACGATCTGCCTAATGAACTGGTGCAGCAAATGGCGGGGCAGCGGCAGACCGCGGACAACGTTGAAACCATGGGGATGGCCTCTTATCAGCACATTTTTTCACCGCATTTATTTGCCGATCTGCACGGCATGGTGCGCGACAACGCCAATGATTTCACTTCCAATCCGCAATCGATCCCGATTCAGGTGTTCCAGCACAACGAGTTTCGCGAGGGATATTTTAAGGCCTCGATCACCCTCGACCATGGGCGCCAGGAAGCGACTGCCGGGGCCGAATCGGACAATACATTTCTGAACGAGAACTTCCGTTATCTCATCACCGATCCGACGCAGTTCGACAGCGGCTCGCCGTTGGCGTTCGCATTTGCGGAGAGCCGTCCTGACCTGGAGCAGTCCGCGTATGTGCAGGACCAACTGCGGGTGCGCGATTGGACCCTGAGCGCGGGGGTTCGCTGGGACCACTATCAACTGCTGCTCAATCGCCAGGCATTCTCACCACGGTTGTCTGTGGCGCGCTATTTCCAGACCGCAAATCTGGTGATGCATTTCTCGTACGACCGGGTTTTTCAGACTCCTTCGTTTGAGAACATCCTGCTCTCGAACTCCAACGCCATTCAGTCGCTTGCTCCGAATAACTTTCTCCGCCTGTCAGTCGAGCCCTCGCAAGGTGACTACTTTGAAGCCGGGCTGACCAAGGTCCTGCCGGGAAAGGTGAAGCTGGACGCCAACTACTTTCGTCGCGTGGTAGACAATTACGCCGACGACGACCAGATCGAGAACACCACCATCAGCTTTCCCATCGCCTTCCGCAAGTCGATTATCTACGGCGCGGAAGCCAAGCTCGATCTGGCGGACTGGCGGCGCTTCTCGGGCCTCCTGAGCTACTCCTACACCCTAGGTAACGCGTGGTTCCCGGTTACCGGCGGGCTATTTCTGGGCGCAGACGCCAGTGCCGCGGCAACGCAGATCACGGGACACTTCCCGGACTCGCAGGATCAGCGAAACACGGTGCGGGGACGCCTTCGCTACCAAGTGTCGCCGCGCCTGTGGCTCGCCGGCGGCGCTCAATATGATTCCGGGCTGCCATTCGAGTTCGACGGCGACCCGTCAACGGTGCTGGACGAATATGGGCAGGCGGTTTTGAATCGGGTCAACTTCAGCCGCAGCCGCATTCGGCCGTCGTTGCTGGTGAATGCCTCGGCGGGCGTGAGTCTCCACCGGGCCGACCGGACAGAGATTCATCTGCAGGCCGATGGGCAGAACCTGACGGATGTCCTCGACGTCCTGGATTTTGGGGGGCTGTTCTCTGGGAACGCGATTGGGCCGTCTCGGAGCTTTGCACTGCGGCTTGTGGGGAGTTTCTAGCGCGGTGTCCCATCGCGTCGAAGATCTAAATGCTGCGAGGATGGCCGGATGTAGAATCGATGCCATCCAAAAAGGCAAGGCCTAAATTCTGGTTAGAGGAAGAGGGAGCAGATGAATCTCGGGCTGAAAGACAAGATCGCTGTGGTCACTGGCGGCAGTTCTGGTATTGGACTCGCGATCGCAGAGGGATTGGCAGCAGAAGGTGTACACCTAGTGCTGGCCGCCCGCAACGGCGAGCGCCTCCGTGCTGAGGCTGCGCGCATAGCCGAGAACTTTGGCACGAATGCAATTCCCGTCGCATGTGACGTGGCAACAATATCAGGCGTTAATTCCGTGATCGAAGCTGCGAGAGAGGCGGGTGGTGCAGACATCCTGATCAACAATGCCGGCACCGGATCCAACGAGACGGTGATGGAGGCCGATGACGCGAAGTGGCAGTACTATTGGGAACTGCACGTGATGGCTGCGGTGCGCCTGGCTCGTGGGGTGGCGCCACAGATGATTGCAAAGAGTGGGGGTGTGATTCTCCACAACGCATCAATCTGCGCTGTCCAACCACTGTGGTACGAGCCAATTTACAACACCACCAAAGCTGCGTTGATGATGTTTTCAAAATGCCTGTCGACAGAACTTATCAAGCAGAACATTCGCGTAAACTGCGTAAACCCCGGGCTGATTCTGACACCGGACTGGATCAAGACCGCAAAGCAACTCACCGCCGAAGGGGATGGTGATTGGGAGGCCTACCTTCAGTCGGTAGCTGATGAACATGCCCCGATCAAGCGCTTTGCAAAGGTGACCGAATTAGCTGACTTCTTCGTCTTTCTTTGCTCCGAGAGAGCAGCTTATAGCGTGGGGTCAACCTATTTTGTCGATGGCGGAATGCTGAAGACTCTGTGATCGACTGTGCAAGCAAAATGGGGCTTTTGGCGGGATTCTCATCTTGAGCCAAGGTGATGTCGCAGTGGGAGCAGTCGTGAGATGCCCAGCATTCGTCGGTGGTTTGCGAACCAGCTGGAGGATTCGTGATGGCTCTTCGTTGCTCTTAATCGTCGCGGTCTCCGCCATGCCGCAATCCGAGCAGAATCAGCCAACTGCTGCGCCGCTGCACCATTTGCTCTAACTACCCAAGGGATTGCGGGTGGCTGGCGAGGCGCCCCAAGGGGATGGGTACGGGCCTCTGCAGTCGGGTTTTGGACCGTTGGAAGGGGATGGGGAAAGCCCATGAATTTCCTGTAACTTCCTGAAAATCCTTGAACTGATGGGTGAAACCGCGATATATACAAGACTACCGGCAGCTCTGCCGGAATCTTGCCTGGGGGCGGCGCGCCTTTCAGGAGGGGAATCATGCGCAACGTTGCGGTCCGCTCTAATCTGCTTGTCCCCGAGGTCCGCGAGGTCATGGATATCCGCCAGGCCTCCGACTATCTCGGCATTTCGCCAGACACCCTGTACAAGTACGCCTCGGAAGGTTTTGTGCCCGCATTCAAGCTGGGCAACCGGTGGCGCTTTAAGCGCTCGCGGCTGGACGAGTGGATGGACCGCCAGTCTGACCTGCAGGCCGCAGACGCCGAGCTTGACCCGCACCAGAAGAAGCCCGTCCGTCCGGCGATGTAAGGACAGTGGTCAGGGAACAGTGGTCAGTTGTCAGTTGATGGCGGGCGGTTGCGACTTTTTGACGAGGTTGCCTAGCCTGGACCGGCTTGTCTTCTTCGGAGTGCCTTTAAGTGGGTGTGTGCTGACATCTGATGGCTGGCATCAGAAAGCTGCCTTAACATGATAAAACTGGGCGGTGGACCACTTACGCCGCATTGGCCAATTGCGCCGCCGCTTGACCCGCTCCGGGTTGCCCGGATTGCTGGTTAACTACCTTCCCGATCTCCGCTACCTCTCGGGCTTCACGGGTTCCAGTGCCGCGCTGGCGATCACTCGCCGCTCGGCGCGGCTGTTTACTGACGGGCGCTACATTGCGCAGGCTGCCGAAGAGGTGACCGCCGCGCAAGTAAAGATTGTGACCAGTTCTCCCACGGTGGCCGCCATTGAATGGCTGGCGGCGCAGCCCGGTGTGGAGTGCGCGGGCTTCGATCCGACGCGCACTACGGTGGCCGAACTGACCCGCTGGAGAGCCGCCCTACCTTCACACCTGCGCCGCACCTTTCTTGCCGCTCTCGCTGCGCCCCTGGTGGAACCGCTGCGCATGGTGAAGGATGAGGATGAGCTAACCATCATGATTGAGGCGGCGCAACTGGGCTGCCAACTCTTCGACTACATCCTGGGAGAGATGCGGCCTGGGCTGGCGGAGTTTGAGGTGGCCGCGGCCCTGGAACACGAGGCTCGCATGCGCGGCGCCGAAGGCATGTCGTTTGAAACCATCGTCGCTTCGGGGGTGCGTTCGGCGCTTCCCCATGGGCGAGCGACGCGTGCCCGGCTGCCAAGGCGCGGGTTCGTGACACTCGACTTCGGTATAATCCGTGAGGGCTACTGCTCGGATATGACCCGTACTGTCTACTTTGGCAAACCCAAGGCAGAAGAACGGAAAGCGTACGAAGCGGTGCTCGAAGCCCAGGAGGCAGCGGTGGCCGCGGTAAGTGCCGGCGTCAGTTGCGGAGAGGTGGATGAGGCGGCGCGCGCCGTGCTGCGACGGGCGGGTCTGGCCGAGGCTTTCACCCACTCGACCGGGCACGGCGTGGGGCTGGAAATTCACGAGCCTCCGCGGATTGGGGCCGGGGCTGCAAACCGCTTGCTGCCCGGCATGATAATTACCATCGAGCCCGGAGTGTACCTGCAGGGGCGATTCGGAATTCGCATTGAAGACATGGTGGTCGTTACCCGAACCGGAGGGCAGGTGCTTACCCCGGCGCCAAAGGCCCTGATTGAGCTTTGATCCATCCCATCTCACCCAAGTGAGAGAGCGATAAGGAAAGAATGAAACCACAGGATATCGAAGATCTGAAAGAACTGATTGAGTTCCTGAAACACTACCAGGTTGCGGAATTCGATCTGGACCGGGGCGACATCAAGATCCGGCTCAAATTCAGCCAACCGGAGACTTCGGCAGCAGGATTGTCAGACCTGGCCCGCTTGCTGGCCAGTGCTCCGGCCGTGGCTGCTGTCCCTGCGGCATCCGCACCCCCGGCCGCCGCGACACCGCCTGCTTCGGTCCCAGCGGTGGACCCTGAGGAGGGATTGCACCTGGTGAAGTCGCCGATCGTCGGCACTTACTATGGCTCGCCTTCTCCGGGTTCGGGACCCTTTGTCTCTCCGGGCGACCACGTGGAGAAAGGGCAGGTGATCTGCATTATTGAGGCCATGAAGCTGATGAACGAAATTGAAGCCGACGCCAGCGGAGAAGTGGTGAAGTGCTTCGTTACCAACGGTCAGCCAATCGAATTCGGACAGCCTCTGTTTTCCATCCGGCTCAGCTAGGTCGCTGACCGTATGAATTCGTTCCTGAGATTGGTGATTTCCCAGGTCTCAAAGTCGAGACCTGGGGCACCCAACATTGATACAACTTCAAGCGGTCAGAGACCGAGAGCGTATTTGGTTTAACCGTTTACGGTCGAGATCGACATCGGTGGTCGCCCACCATTTCCTAAAGTGTTTTGGCTGTGCGAGCGATGATTTACAAATCCGCTCTTAAAGGGTCTTGAATGTTTCGTAAGGTATTGGTTGCCAACCGCGGCGAGATTGCGCTGCGCGTTCTGAACGCCTGCCGGGAACTCGGCATCCGCACGGTCGCCGTCTACAGCGAGGCTGACCGCGACTCGCTCCATGTTCGCTTCGCCGACGAGGCGATCTGCATTGGCCCGCCACGCGCCGCCGACAGCTATCTGAATGTACCGGCAGTGATCTCTGCCGCCGAAATCGCCAATGTGGATGCGATTCACCCGGGCTATGGGCTGCTGAGCGAGAACGCCAATTTCGCCGAGGTTTGCCGTGCCTCCAACATCAAGTTCATTGGCCCGCCGCCCGAGGTTACGCGTCTGATGGGTGAGAAAGAAAAAGCTCGCCAGGCTATGAAGAAGGCGAAAGTGCCGATACTGCCCGGCTCGGATGGAGTGATCGCGACCGTGGAAGAAGCGGGGGAATGGGCGAGAAGGGTCGGCTTCCCGGTGATCCTGAAAGCGAAGGCCGGGGGCGGAGGACGCGGCATGAGAATTGTGCGTGCCGCGGAGGAGCTGCCCAACCTGTTCCACGCGGCTTTTACCGAAGCCGCGAACGCCTTTGGCAATGGCGAATTGTACATGGAGAAATTCATCGAGCAGCCGCGCCACATCGAGTTCCAAATGCTGGCCGACGAGCACGGCAATGTCGCCTCACTGTTTGAGCGGGAGTGCTCAATCCAGCGCCGTCATCAAAAGCTGATCGAGGAGGCGCCGTCGTTGCAGGTGACGCCGAAGATGCGCGAAGAATTGGGCCGCACTCTGTGTCGCTGCCTGAAAGACATCGGCTACCAGAACGCAGGAACAGTCGAATTCCTGATGGACGAAGACCGGCAGTTGCACTTTATCGAAATGAATACCCGTATCCAGGTGGAGCACCCGATCACCGAGGCCGTTACCGGAGTGGACATGGTGAAGGCGCAATTGCGGATTGCCGACGGCGAGCGGTTGGACGCCATTTTGCCCGCCAAGCTGGAGATGCGTGGCCACGCCATCGAGTGCCGCATCAATGCCGAGCACCCGCAGAAGTTCACCCCTTCGGCGGGGAAGATTACGGCGTTCAATGTGCCGGGAGGCAACGGCGTGCGCGTGGACACCGCGCAATACGCCGAAGGAGTGGTGCCGCCGTATTACGACTCGCTGATTGCGAAGCTCATTAGCTACGGCCACGACCGCCCCGAGGCTATCGCACGGATGGAACGCGCGCTGAGCCAGTTTGTCGTGCAGGGAATCGACACGTCGATTTCGCTGCACCAGGCAATTTTTGCCGATGAGGGCTTTCGCGCAGGGGAATTCGATACCAAGTTCATGGAGCGGTTTCTGGCCGCAAGAGCCGAGTAGACCTCAATTGATTTCATTGGTCCAGAAGACGCGGAAGCGCTTTTCCAGCGTTTGCTGCAGCGTGTAACAATCGTCGCCTGCAGCAATAGCCCAATACGGGGCGCGGGGATGGCCTGGTGCGTAGAGGGACCGGCGTGAAGGCTGATCGGCGGCCGGGATCGGAATGGGCCGGTTGGCGGAGCGTATATCGCATTTGCCCTGCCGCGATAGACGCAGGGTTAAGGCAAGTAAATTTATCGCTTTTTATTCGCCTTTCGAGAGCGAGATCGGCTATCCTTTCTTCGCAACAATGGAGGTTGCAAGGATGGATTTTCAAAAGGAACTCATCGCCGAATACGACCGTGAAACCACCTCGACGCGCAAGGTGCTGGATGCTATTCCGGCCGATGTCGATTTCAACTACAAACCCCACCCCAAATCCATGAGCCTGGGCCGGCTGGCTGGACACGTGTCTGACTGCGCCGGTGATTGGGCTTCGCACACTCTGACCACGGACAAGCTGGAATTTCCGGCGGACCACAAATTCGAGCCGTACGTCCCCGCGTCGAAGGCGGCGCTTCTGGAGCAATATGACCGCCAGGTGGCCAAGGCCAAAGACGAACTGGCCAACTTTGCGCCGAAGAAGTGGGATGAGAATTGGAAGTTCGTGGCCGGGGGCCAGACGTGGATCGATGAGTCGAAGTACCAAGTCTTCCGGAATTGGGTTCTGGACCACATGATTCATCACCGGGCCCAGTTGGGGGTGTATCTGCGCATGCTTGACCAGAAGATACCGGGATGTTACGGGCCTTCCGCGGACGAGATGTAGGGAAGACAGGGAGAAGGGAACAGGGAACAAGAGGGTGTGTGTTCAATTGTAGGTTCGCCGTCACTCTGAATGAATCGTTCTCTGTTCCCTGGTCCACTATCACAGACAGACGCAGGCCCTTCAGTCTAACTTGAATGCATGGCGTTCAAGATTCCGCGTGTGTATCCCATTCTTGATTCCTCGATCATTCCATCGTCTGGACGCGACGAGTTTCTACGCAGGCTGGGCGGCTCGCTGGCTGAGGCCGGCGTAACGCTGCTGGAATACCGGAACAAGTCAGGCTCCGACGCCGAATTGCTGGCGGACGCAGCTGTCCTGCGCACTGCGATGCCCGCGGGACAGGTGAAGCTGATTCTGGATGACCGAGCCGACCTGGTGGCTGCGATGAAGTTTGACGGCGTGCACGTAGATGCCGGAGACGCAACACCCGCGGAAGCACGGCGCCTGCTTGGTCCGGATCGCATCGTGGGCACGTTCGGCGGCAGCGACGCGCTCTTGCCGGGCATTCTCGCCGCGCCGGTGGATTACCTGGCCGTCGGCCCCGTGTACTCCACTACAACCAAGCAGACTTCAAAGCCGCCGATCGGGCCGGAAGGCGTACGCAAGTTGCGCGAGGAGGCCGGACCAGATGTGGTGCTAACGGCTGCCGCGGGCATTACGCTGGCCACCGCGCCGATGGTCCTGGCAGCGGGCGCGAGTGCCGTGGCTGTTTCCGCCGCCATCTTTCGCGCCGCAGACCCCGCGGCTGAATTTCGCCGTTGGATGCAGGAACTCAGTCGCGATTGATTGGACATAGCAAAGGCCCGCGCCGACGTTAAAAAACAGAAGACAATCTTTGTCAATTCAAGTAAAACCGAGCAAAGTGACGACCCCAAACGCTACTCCAATCGAAGGAACCGCAGCAGCGCTCAGTACTCCGGGGCTGGTGCAAACTCTCGGACTGTTCAGTTCCACCGCTATTGTCGCCGGATCCATGATTGGGTCCGGCGTTTTTCTTGTGGATGCGGACATTGCGCGCGTTGCCAATTCACCGGCGCTTCTGCTGGGTGCGTGGGTGGTCACAGCAGTCCTGACCATGATCGGCGCGCTCAGTTACGGCGAACTGGCGGCGATGATGCCCAAGGCCGGCGGGCAATACGTGTATCTGCGCGAATCGCTGGGGCCCCTGTGGGGCTTTCTGTATGGCTGGACGCTGTTTCTGGTGATTCAAACCGGAACCATCGCTGCGGTGTGCGTGGCCTTCGGCAAATTCCTAGGCGTGTTCTTTCCCACCATCTCTACCACCCACTGGCTGTGGCATATTGCGCACGTGCCTGCGCTGAAGGTGGGGCCCATGGTGCTGGGTAACATGGAGATCGGCGTCAATACGGCCAATCTTACGGGCATCTTCATTGCGATTCTGTTGGCTATTGTGAACGTCTTCGGAGTTAAGCTTGGCGCGCTGATCCAGAATATTTTCACCACTGCGAAGGCACTGTCGTTGGCGGCTCTGGTGCTGTTCGCCTTCACGGTGGGACGCAACGAGACGGCGTGGAACGCGAACTTTGGCGCGGGCTGGAGCCAGTTCTGGAAAAACGCGGGATGGAGTTCGCTGCACCCGGTGCAGGTGGGCGTTGGCGGTCCGACCATATTGGTGAACCTGGTTGTGATTCTGGCGGTGGTCCAGGTGGGATCGCTGTTCTCGGCCGATGCATGGAACAACATCACGTTCACGGCCGGCGAGGTAAAGAATCCCCGGCGCAACATTCCGCTGTCGCTGACTCTGGGAGTGGGATTTGTTCTGACCGTGTATTTTCTGGTGTCGTTGGGCTACTTGCTGGTGCTGCCCATGCACGGCGATCCCAACGGAAGCACGGCACTGGCGCGCGGGTTGCAGTATGCATCGGAGGATCGCGTGGCTACAGCGGCGCTGGAAGTGATCTTTCACTCCGGTGGGGCGTACCTGATGGCTGCGGCCATATTGATTTCAACGTTTGGCTGCGCGAACGGCATGACGCTGGCCGGGGCGCGCGTGTATTACGCCATGAGCCAGGATGGGTTGTTTTTCAAGTCCGTCGGCAAGCTGCATCCACGCTACCGCACACCGGCGGCCGGCTTACTGGTGCAGGCATGCTGGACGGCGCTGCTGTGCGTCTCGGGCTCGTACAGCCAGTTGCTGGACTACATTATCTTCGCGGTGCTGGTGTTTTACATCCTCACTATCGTGGGCTTATTTGTGCTGCGCAGGAAGCGGCCGAATGTGCCGCGACCCTATAAAGCACTGGGCTATCCCGTCCTTCCAGCAGTGTATGTAGTGATGGCGACGTGGATCTGTATCGTATTATTGCGTTATAAGCCCCAGTACACTTGGCCGGGTCTTGTGCTCGTCTTGCTCGGCATTCCGGTCTATCTCTTTTGGTCGCGGCGGACCGCGAGCCAATTGCAAACAGGCTCTGATCTTAATTATTGAGGAGGAACTCCCTCGTCCATGCCCAGGTTGCTGCGTATTAAACCGATGTCGATGCTGACGAAAGAAGCTGGTGAGCAGGGGGAACACACGCTCAAACGTTCGCTGGGCGCGCTGAACCTGATCACCCTGGGGATTGGCGCGGTGATTGGCGCTGGCATCTTTGTGCTGACGGGACAGGCCGCGGCTTTGCACGCCGGACCTGCCGTGGCTCTAAGCTTTGTGCTTGCCGGATTCACTTGCGCATTTGCCGGACTGTGCTATGCGGAGTTTGCCTCCATCATTCCGATTGCCGGATCTGCATATACCTATGGCTACGCGACGCTTGGTGAGCTTGTGGCCTGGATTATCGGCTGGGACCTGTGTCTGGAGTATGCCTTTGGAGCGGCCACGGTTGCGTCGGGCTGGTCAGGGTACTTCAACAGCCTCCTGCAGCAGCTGCATATTTACATTCCGCCGCAGCTCACTGCTACGACCGGCACAACGCTGGTTTTCTATCAGCAGCAGTGGCTGCCGTTGATGTCTCTTCCTCCGGGCGTGAGCAGCGTGGGCCTGCCACATGCAACAGGCTTCTTCAATCTGGTCGCGATGTTAATTGTCATGGCGATCACCGCCATCCTCGTCGTCGGCATCAAGGAGTCAGCCAACTTCAACTCGGTAATAGTGATCATCAAGCTCGGCATCGTGGGCATCTTCCTGATAGTCGGGGGCTACTTCCTTTTCCGTCACCCCGAAGTTGCCAAACTGAACTGGCATCCGTTTATTCCGCCAGCAGATGGACACGGCAACTTTGGCTGGGGTGGCATTCCCACGGCGGCCGCATCGATCTTTTTTGCTTACATCGGATTCGACGCCGTCTCCACTGCGGCTCAGGAGGCAAAGAATCCGCAACGAGATATGCCTATCGGCATTCTCGGATCACTGGTTGTTTGCACCATTCTGTATATCCTGGTCTCGCTGGTACTTACCGGTCTGGTCAGCTACAAGACTCTGAATGTAGCGGCGCCGGTGGCCCTGGCCATCGATAGAACAGGAGTGAGCTGGGGCTCGATGCTGGTGAAGATCGGTGCTGTGTTCGGGCTGGCTACGGTAATGCTCGTGATGCTGCTGGGGCAAACGCGCGTCTTCTTCTCGATGTCGCGTGACGGACTGTTACCGAAATGGGCTTCCGCGATTCATCCAAAATTCCGCACGCCCTGGATTACGACTATCGTCTTTGGCTCGTTTGCCGCAATTATGCCGGCATTCCTGCCTATCGAAAACCTTTCGCAGTTGGTGAATATTGGCACGTTACTCGCATTCACTATTGTGTGTGCGGGAGTCTGGGTGCTGCGTGTGCGGCAGCCGGAAATGCACCGGCCGTTCAAGACGCCGCTGGTACCGCTGGTGCCAATTCTCGGTATCATTACAGCGCTTTATCTCATGAGCCGGCTGGCGCTTATTACGTGGGCGGTAATGCTTGGGTGGCTGTTGATCGGGCTCGTCATTTACTTTGGCTATTCGATTCACCACAGCAAGGTGCAAGCGCTGCCTGTCGGAACCGAGGGCGACTGATTTCTGCATGTAAATTGCCAACAGCAAAACGGCCTCCCATGCAGGAGGCCGTTTTGCTGTTGGTCAAGGATTGTCTTACGCGGTGGTCTTGGCGCAGAATTCGTCGAAGGCGCGGATCAGCTCGCCGGCAATCTGCTGCGCGGAGGCTTGTTCGATGAGCGAGCGCTGCATCAGGTAGACCAGCTTGCCGTCTCGCAGGATGGCAACGGATGGGGAACTGGGCGGGTTGCCTTCGAAGTATCCGCGGGCGCGCTCGGTGGCTTCGCGGTCCTGCCCGGCAAAGACAGTGATCTTGTGGTCGGGGAGATTACTGGAATTGGCCAGCGCCAGCCGAACACCGGGGCGCATCTTGCCCGCAGCGCAACCGCAGATCGAGTTGACCACCACCATGGATGTGCCCGGCTCAGCCAGCGCAGCGTCCACCTCTTCGGCAGTTCGAGTTTCCTTGATTCCAGCGCGCACCAATTCCTCGCGCATGGGAATGACCATTAGTTCTGGATACATTTTCGCCTCCGGCTGGGAAGTTGCCTGCATTCATTCTACTGGAAATTCAAGTGAGCGGTCTTTCAATTACGGCTTTGAAGCCAGAACTGGGCGAGCAGGGCTTATGAAGCGGGAGCCGCTCTGGTGTAGCCTTGACGCAATGCTCATGGAAGAGAACAAGCCGCTCGCCCCGTTTACCACCTTTGGCATTGGCGGTCCCGCGCGCTGGTTTGCGGAGGCGGGGAGCGAGGACGACATTACGGAGGCGGAGACGTGGACGCGTGAACACGGCGCTCCGCTCTTTGTGCTCGGCGGGGGAAGCAACCTGCTGATCTCTGACGCCGGATTCAGTGGATTGGTTCTGCGCGTGGCACTGCGCGGCATTGCCGCGGCTGATGACGCGGAGCAGAAGATTTACTCAGTAGCGGCAGGAGAGGACTGGGACGGGTTTGTAGAGCGCGCGGTGCAGGATAAATGTGCGGGCATCGAATGCCTGGCGGGAATTCCGGGGACCGTGGGTGGAACACCGGTGCAGAATGTGGGCGCGTATGGGCAGGAGGTGGCGTCGTCCATTGAGCGAGTGCGGGCCTATGATCTGCGGGAGCGCGCCTTTGTAGAACTCGATGCCGCAGAATGCGGCTTCGCCTATCGCAGCAGCCGCTTCAACTCGACGGACCGTGGGCGTTTTATCGTGACGCGCGTGGACTACCGACTAACCGCAGGCGGCGCGCCCACGCTTCGCTATGCGGACCTGCAAAGGGCATTTGCAGATAGTTCAAAGGCCGCAAGCCTCGCCGATGTGGCCGGCGCCGTGCGCCGCATTCGCCAATCGAAGGGGATGCTGCTGGTCGAAGGCGACCCGAATTGCCGCAGCGTGGGAAGCTTCTTCAAAAACCCCGTGGTAACAAATGAACGCTTACAAGAGATTGAGGCCGGAATCGGAGTCCAGCCGCCGCGCTTTCCTGCGGGGCCGGACCCGGAAAACGTGGGCCGATCGAAGATCCCGGCGGCGTGGCTCATCGAGCAGTCTGGTTTCGCCAAGGGCTACGCGCTGGGCGCGGCTGGTGTATCGTCGCGGCACACGCTGGCGCTGATCAATCGAGGCGGTGCAACGGCCGCAGCGATCATGGCCCTGGCCGCGCAGATTATGGAAGCCGTTGAAGCGCAGTTCGGTATTCAGCTAGAGATGGAGCCTGTGCTGGTGGGGTTCGAATGAATGCAGGTGGAATACCGCTGGCTACACACGCAAAAGAGAATGCGGGATAGAATGGGTTGTTGTTCTCCACGAAGTTCAGAAAGAGCGACGGCATGCGGGCAAACCTTCCGGCATTGGTTGACTTCGTAAGAAAACAAGGCTCGTATCTTGCTCTTTCGGCTATCTTCGTAGCCATTTTCTGGGCCAATGGGCAGCAGATCAACCCGCTTACGGTGCTGTTGTACTCGCTGCTGATCGGCAACCTCACCATGCCGGCTTTGGAGAGTTTGCATGGCTTCTATGCAGAGCGGCCATTCCCTTACAGCTCGTTGTTCTTTCTTTCGATCCTGCTTCTGCTTCTGTTTCCTGTTTATGTAGTCTCGTCAGTGATTGTTTGGTGGCTTGCTCCACCCACGCCGCAGACGCTTGTTCATTTGCTAAAGACGGGATGGAAACTTCCACTCCTCATCACGTTCGTTTTTAGCGTGGTTGCTTTTCTGCACCAATCTAGGCGGCGGAATGTCGAACTGCAACGGTCGGTAGAACTCGGCCATTCGCAGATAGAGGCGCAGGAGCAGGAGTTGCAGCGCGCCCTGGATATTCAGCAGTCGCTGCTGCCAAAGGAGATTCCTCAGCTTCCGGGCTTCGAGGTCGCAGCAGTGTGGCGTCCGGCAAGCACGGTGAGCGGCGACTACTTCGACGTGGTGAAGTTGAGCGGGCACAGATTGGGCATTTGCATCGCGGATGTGGTGGGAAAAGGCGTATCCGCGGCCTTGCTGATGGCCAATGTTCAGGCTGCCGTGCGCGCGTTTGCGAGCGATGTGGAGAGCGCGGCCTGCTTATGCGGCAAAGTCAACCGCCTGTTGTGCGAGAACATTGCTACCGGAAAGTTCGTGACCTTTCTTTATTGTGTACTCGATTCAGAAGTGAGCACGATCCAGTATTGCAACGCCGGACATCCTTATCCAATTCTTGTCTCGAATGAAAATTCGCAGATGCTGGAAGAGAGCGGCGCGGTGCTCGGCGTTTTTCCAGAATGGACCTACGAGGACACGGCGATCGATTTGCGCCCAGGGGATCGATTGCTGCTTTTTACGGACGGCATTACAGAAGCTTCGGGCGCAGACGAACAGGAATTTGGTGAAGCAAAAATAGCAGCATTTGCGCTGGCCAACAGGAAGCTTTCCGCACGCGATCTGAACGGGCGGCTGCTAGCGGATGTCAGCACTTTCTGCGACGCGCATTTCAGGGACGATGCAACGCTGCTGGTGATAGCTGCAAACTAAGTGCTTCCAATGCGGCCCAATAGGCGAGCGCGCTCTGAGGCGAGCGCTTCATCGGCTGGTCCCTGTGCAACAAGGCATCCTTCGCGCAGCAGGGAGACCTCTGCGCCGGTTGCAAACGCGTCGGTAGCGTCGTGAGTTGCCAGAACCGTTTGAATGCGGTTTCCGCTGACCCAATTCTGCAACCGCTGCAGCAGCGCGTCGCTGGCGGCGCCGTCCAAGGCGGCGAAGGGCTCATCGAGTAATAAGAGCCGAGGCAGAGGCGCCAGCGCGCGTGCCAGTGCAACACGCTGCGCTTCGCCGCCGGAAAGGCTCTGTGGGCGGCGCTTGGCCAGATCCCGAGCGTCTACCAGTTCCAGCATCTGCTCAACTCGCGCCGTACGGCTTTGTTTGTCAAGGGCAGCCAGGCCATACGCGACATTGGCGGTGACACTGAGGTGTGGGAAGAGTGCGGGCTGCTGTGCAACGAGCGCAGTGTGCCGGCGTCCGGGTTGGACGTAAATACCGCGGTTGGTATCGGTCAACAAATGCTCATCGAGCGCGATACGCCCACGAAGCGGCCGGTCGAGGCCTGCAAGCTGGCGCAGCAGCGTGCTTTTGCCCGAGCCAGAGGGGCCGAAGATTACTGTCCACTCCGACGTGAAGCGGCACTCCACGCGGAGGTGAAAGCTGCCGCGACTCGCATCGAGCGCCAATTCAAGCACGGCGGCCTCCGTGCGGGCGGTTGCCAATGTAGATTGCCGCCAGGGCCGTTACGCTGAGCGCCAGCAGAATGGCCGCAGTGCGATTGGCCGCGGCGTAATCGAAGTTCTCAACCTGGTTGTAGAGGACGATGGAGAGAGTCCGCGTGGCGCCGGGTATGTCGCCGCCCAACATGAGCACAACACCGAACTCCCCTACCGTATGCAGAAAACATAGGACGGCCGCGGCCAGGATGGAACGGCGGGCAAGCGGGACCATGAGGCTGAGCACCAGCCGCGAAGAACTTGCGCCGAGCAGGCGCGCCGCGTCCACCAGAGACGTCTCCACAGCAGCGAAACCGGCAACGATGGGCTGCACCGCAAAGGGAAGGCTATAGATGACGGAGCCAACCACGAGACCGGAGAACGAAAAGGCCAGCGGATGACCGAGTAGGGCAATGATTCCGCGCCCGAAGGCTGTGCGAGGTCCCAGCAGGACGAGCAGGAAGAATCCGAGCACTGTGGGCGGCAGCACCAAGGGCAGAGCAGCCAATGCTTCAAGCGCCGAGAGCCAGCGCCAGCGCCCCAGCACCAAAAGCGCGGCCAGCGGCACGGCCACGGCGAGCAGGATCAGCGTAGTGATCGAGGCCAGCTTGAGAGTGAGGGTGAGCGCTTGCCAGTCCATTTTTTCTCAGTGAACCGGGGTGAGGCCGCTCTTGGCGAACTGAGCCTGCACAGGAGTGGAAAGCAGAAAGTCGAGCAGTTTGTGCGCAGCTGCACGCTGCGTGGTGCGGCTCACAATGACCGCGCCCTGTTCGATGGGCGGATAGAGGCCGCGCGGAATCACGAAGTAGTTTCCACTGGCCGCAAGGCGAGGCGTGAGCGCAGACGTGAGCGAAATCAATCCAGCGTCGGCGTTACCCGAATCGACAAACTGTGCGGTCTGCGAGATATTCTCCGCCGTGACCAGACGCGGCTTAAGGGTGTCGTAGAGTTTGAGGCTGGTGAGGGCGGCTACTGCGGCTCTGCCGTAGGGTGCGCGATCGGGGTTGGCAATGGCCAGCCGCTTCAGATCTGGGCTGCGCAACAGATCGAGCGATGGCGGGGGCAGCTTGGAATCCTTGTGCGCCCACAGAACCAGAGTGCCCTTGGCGTAGGTGATCGGCGTAGAGGAATCAGCCGAACCCGCGGCATCGGCCAGGCCGGCGTCGATAAGGCGCTTGGGGTAGCTGAGATCCGCCGACAAGAAAACGTCGAAGGGCGCACCGTTCTGGATTTGCGCAGTGAGGGCGGCTGAGGCCTCGAAAGTGGCTTCAGCGCGGATACCGGTGGACTGGCGAAACTGTTCCAGAATCGGCGGGAGCACCGGACCCAGGTCTGCAGCCGCAGCTATTCGCAGCGGGGCTTGGGCCATGGCCGTGGGGAAGCACATCAATCCGAGCAATGCAACGGCAATTCGGTTCGGCATCATACGATTCGGACCTCCGAGGCGAGCAAAAACCTCCCCACGCTGGTAGGCTAACACCAGCGATGAACGACAATCTGCACCAGTTACGCTGTTTCGGATGCGGAGAGCGCATCTCAGGCGCCGAGGCCCGGCCAGATTTTCGCTGCGCCCAATGCGGCGATCTTTTTGAGGTGGAATACCCGGGCTGGAGCCAGCGCCGCGGACCTGACCGGCCCAATCCCGGAGCACTGAAGTGGCTGTGGCGAGAGCGCCGCTGCTCCTCAGAAACGCTTGACCAGTCCGGCGTGTGGCGCTTCCGCGAGCTGCTCCCCATTCTGGATAGCTTTGGGAACGCGGTCACCCTCCGTGAAGGCAATACGCCACTGTATTCGCTGACCCGCGCGGCCAAGGTCCTGGGCATTGACCAGCTCTTCGCCAAGCACCAGGGAATGAATCCGAGCGGATCGTTCAAAGACACTGGCATGACGGCGGCGATCAGCGTGGCCAAAGAACGTGGCTTCGAGTGGGTTGCATGCGCCTCGACGGGGAACACTTCGGCGGCCGTTTCGGCGTATGCCGCGCGCGCGGGTATGCGCAGCCTGGTTCTGATTCCCGAGGGCAAGATCGCCTGGGGCAAGTTGTCGCAGGCCATGGACTATGGCGCTGTAACGTGCCAGCTCAAGACTGATTTTGACGGTTGCGTCAGGGTGTTGACCGAGATTGTGCGCGAGGCGCCGATCTACCTGCTCAACTCAGTGAACCCTTACCGGCTGGAAGGACAAAAGACGCCGGCATTCGAGATTGCCGAGGCTTTCGACTGGATTGTGCCGGATCACCTGATTGTCCCCGGCGGCAACTTGGCCAACAGTTCGGCGCTGGGCAAAGGCTTTCGAGAGTTGCATGAGCTGGGCCTGGTTGCGCGCCAGCCGCGCATTTCGGTCATCCAGGCGGAAGGGGCCAACCCGCTGGTTCGCAGCATCGCCCACAACCGGGGAGAGGCGCTGGAGCCGGTGGAGGCGCACACCCGCGCTACCGCGATTCGCATTGGCAATCCTGCCTCGTGGCGAAAGGCGGTGCGGGTTATTCAGGACACTGGAGGCTGGTGCCTCGATGTGACCGAGACAGAGATTGCCATTGCCAAAGCGGAATTAGGCGCCGAGGGACTGGGCTGTGAGCCGGCATCGGCGGTGACGCTTGCGGGGTTGAAGAAACTACGTGCGCAGGGCAAAGTGGCATCGAGCGAAACCGTGGTTCTGGTGCTCACGGGCCACACGCTCAAAGATGCCGACTACACCATAGACTTTCATCGTGGAACCCTGCTGAATGAGCAGGAGCTGGCTGGACACGAAGCGGAGATCGAAGGGTTGCGGCGTGACGCTGTGGCTGTGGATGCCACTCCGGCCGCAGTTTTGGCTGCTTTGAAGGAACGCGCGGGATGAGCGCTACGTTCAGGCTTCGCCTGCCGGCAACTTCCGCCAATCTGGGCGCGGGCTTTGATGCCGCGGCAGTGGCTCTGAGCTTCTTCCTGGAGATTGAAGCCGACCCTGCCGACAAGTTCTCAATTGCCGCGAGCGGGCGCGACCGCGAGCGCTGCGGTCGGATCGAAGACAACTTGATCCTGGAGATTTATAAACGCCTGCTGACAGAAAGCGGCAGACGGGTTGCGCCGTTGGCTATTCGGATGGTTAACGGCATTCCGCTGGGGATGGGATACGGGTCATCGGCGGCGGGCCGTTTGGCGGCCATCGCTCTGGCAGTGCACTTTGGCGAGCTGGGCTGGAACAGCGACGAAATTCTTGAAGAGGCAAGCGCGCTGGAGGGGCATCCTGACAACGCTGCCGCTTGCTGGCTTGGCGGCTTCGTGATTGCAGCATGCGAGGGAAGAAAGGTGCACGCAGCCCGCGTGGTGCCGCCAGCCGCATGGCGGGCGATTGTCGTTTCTCCGGCCCATCCACTAGCCACCACAGAGGCACGCGGCATCCTGCCGGAGAACTATTCGCGCTCCGACGCGGTGGCGAATATCCAAGCAGCATCGCTGCTGGGGCTCGCGTTCGCGCAGGGCCGCGGCGATCTGCTGCGCGTTGCCATGAGCGACCGCCTGCACCAACCCTACCGCGCGGCGATCTGTCCCCTGCTGCCACGGCTGCTACCCTTGGCGGGCGGTCATGGCATTCTCGGCGCGGCACTGAGCGGTGCGGGGCCTTCAGTTCTGGTGATTGTGGAAGAAAAAGACCTGGGGCCGGCCACGCGGGCAATCCGTGAAGCGCTGGTGGATTTTCCGGAATCGGAGATCCGAGACTGCCGGTTTGAAATTGCAGGAGCCAGTCAGATGTTCGGCGAAAACCGGAATTGATGCGGTACGCACTCCTGCCTATTCTGGCTCCATTTCACATTGGGACTTTTTTGCCCGAGAGCCAAGTGGGTCTGCCCACAGTGGTTATCCCGGGTCAGATTTCCTGTTGTGGTTACTGTAACGATTACCTAAGTTTGCTTGCTATTCGGACAAGGAACCCATAAATTCGCTGCGTGGGCAGTTCTGGGGGAGGGCTGCTCTAGCGCCCGTGGTCCCGTATGGGATCCGGGCGCTTCTCTTTGTGTCAAGTGGCTTTGCGCGACTCTTCGCGACAGAGAATCGAAGTGAATAGCGCCTCTCTGCGGGCAGGATTGCGCAACGGCTGAGGGGTGACAAGCCGGGACCGGCTGCGACTTTCTTTCACACTGTCGCATCTCATACAAGCGCACTTGCCGCTACACTGGGTAGAGGCAAATGCCACAAGGAGAGTCATGGCTGGATTGGGAGTAGTGGAAGTAAGCGATGCAACGTTTGATCAGGAGGTACTGCGCAGCGAGCAGCCGGTCCTGGTGGATTTCTGGGCTGTGTGGTGCGGCCCATGCAAGGCTATTGCACCCATTGTGGATGGACTCGCCGCTGCGTACGCAGGCAAGGTGAAGGTGGCCAAGGTGAACGTGGATGAAAATGGCGCGACACCCTCGCGTTACGGCGTCCGCGGGATACCTACGCTGTTGTTCTTCAAGGGTGGCAAGGTTGCGGATCAGGTGGTGGGCTATGTGCCCCAGAACGTAATTGAAGAAAAAATCCAGCGCATGCTGGCCTAGGGAAGGTTCACGTTACTTAAGGCGGGCTCGGCAACGGGCAGACTACGAAGG
>CAYNGB010000019.1:0-74235 GCA_964396795.1 uncultured Occallatibacter sp.
TCTGCCATAGAGCAACCTGCCAATGAATCTCACTTATTGAATCTGATAGTTAATCGACTGGAACTGCGCAGCACCGTCTAGAACCCTACATCCGTGGCCCAATCCATTTGTGCCACCACAAGTCATACCCACCGCACCAATGTGCGCCATGGTTTCCGCAAAATCACTCTCACTGTGACGTCCCAAAACATCGCTCTGACCTGCCCCCGCAAAACTCTACCAGTGGAAACTGGAGTTCTCTCGTAATCTAAGCGGGAGGATGGAGCATGAAGAAGAGCCGGTACACGGAAGAGCAGATCATCGGGATCTTGAAACAGCATGAGGCTGGGGTGAAGACGGCAGATGTGTGCCGGGAGCATGGGATCAGCGCGGCGACGTTCTATGGCTGGAAGTCGAAGTTCGGCGGCATGGAGGTCAGCGAGGCGCAGCGGCTGAAGGCGATGGAGGACGAGAACCGTCGACTGAAGCTGCTGGTGGCGGAGCTGAGCCTGCACGGCGAGGCGCTGAAGGCAGTCATAAGAAAAAACGGGTGGAGCTTGCCGGTCTAAGAGAGGAAGTTGCGTTCGTCTCGGTCGAGTTCCGGCTGAGCGAACGCACGGCCTGCAAGCTGCTGGGCGTGGAGCGGTCGAGCTATCGGTATGAGCCGAGGCCGGATCGCAACGCG
The DNA here is from genome assembly GCA_964396795.1 of uncultured Occallatibacter sp. GTDB lineage: Bacteria > Acidobacteriota > Terriglobia > Terriglobales > Acidobacteriaceae > Telmatobacter. Next base: position 665 of record CAYNGB010000019.1, read on the forward strand.
GAGCTACGAGGCGAACTGGTGAAGCTGGCGCGGCAGAAGCCGCGTTACGGCTACCGAAGGTTGCACGTGTTGCTCGAACGTAGAGGCCACGAGGTCAACGTGAAGCGTGTTTACCGGCTGTATCTGGAGGAGGGGCTGGCGGTTCGGCGCAAGAAGCGCAAGCGTCTGGTGCGGGATCGTGCCCTGGCGCCGCGACTGATCCGGCCCAACCAGGAGTGGGCGATGGACTTCATCGTCGACGGCCTGGCGACCGGAAGGATGGTGCGCATCCTGAGCGTGGTCGATGCGTACACGCGCGAGTGTCTGGCGCTGGAGGCCGACACCAGCCTGGGCTCGGGGCGCGTGACCAGGGTGTTGGAGCGGCTGATCGGAGAACGTGGGCGGCCGGAGAACCTGCGCTCGGATAACGGCCCGGAGTTCACCTCGCGCCGCATGCTGGGCTGGGCGGAGGACTGGAAAGTGGGGCTGGTGCACATCCAGCCGGGCCGGCCGATGCAAAATGGCCATGTGGAGAGTTTCCACGGAAGGCTGCGCGACGAGTGCCTGAACACCAGTTGGTTCCGCACGTTGAATGATGTAAGGAGCACTCTTGCAACCTGGCGGCAGGAATACAACTGCGAACGTCCGCACAGTTCGCTCGCCTACAGGACGCCGGAGGAGTTCCGGCAAGCAGGCTATGCAAATGTGGAAAGCAAAGAACGCCTCCCACATTTACACAGCCACGACGACGGCGGCTGCGAGATAATCTCGGAGCTAAACCAAAATCGGGAAGCTCCAGTTATCAGTGGTTGAGAAAATGGGGGCAGGTCAGCTCCATGCAGTGTAATCCAGTGGGCAAGAAACAGTGTGAACTTGGTTATCTTGCGAGCCAAGTGGGTATTCGCTCGCCGCGCACCACCAGCGATATGAGTCATTTGTAAAGTCATCGTCTTGGTGCTCGATGAACAGGTGAATGGAGGCATGACCACCTTCATTCGGCTCCACATTGGCATCGTAAATCGCGCCCCTTGAGACAACCTGAAACGTCATGGTCAACGTTCTTCCAATCAGGTCCTCGGTTGCTGCGTAAGGAACCTCAATGTAATGCACGGAGCCGTCAGTACCGGGAAAGTCAAAGGACCACGCTCCTGCAGGCAAGGCCTCTGGGTGAACAGGAGTACCGGATCCGTAGAGCAGATACCAATCCTGTGGGTTCGATTCAACAGCATTCACTTCCGCTGGTGACTTAAAGGAGGGGTTAGCACCACAACCAGACAACCCAAACAACACGACCAGTAGACACAATAATATTCTTGTATATTTCATAAGAACCTCTAAGATATGTGGCCGGTCTACTATTACCACCGGCTCCCATGCCACTTCCGTTTGTATATATTGCGGCCGCCAAAACATGAGTTGAAGTTAGGCGGTCAACTTATATAACCTTCCAATGCGACGTCGAGTCTTAATCGAACTGGGCTTAACCTGCTTATCATCAAATGCAATTGCAGGTTATCCACTATTTTGTAATCAACATGACCGCTATGTTGCTTTTGGTCATGGTTAGACGTTACGGGCATCGTTTCTGACGGTCAATGCGACTTTTGTCCGGAGAAAGTAGGGAGCCGTTCAAGAAAGCTAGATAAGGTATTGGAATGAGTTAGATAGATTTCTTAGGTGAAGAAATAATATGCGTGACAGCGATCACATTGTTCAATCCCAAATCGCATCGCTGCATCTTCGCCGACACGGCTCAACCTTTGCTCTCATTGGGTTAGACTGGATTAGCATACGTACTTCCCTCCGTCTTGTGGGTGAATCGGATTGATTGTCGAAATTCAGCACCTGACAAAGATCTACGAGTCCAAGCTGCGCGTCGTGGCTGTCGATGGAATTGATCTGGAGTTAGAGCAGGGCGAGATCTTCGGCCTCCTGGGGCCGAACGGGGCCGGCAAAACGACCACGATCTCCATCGCCACCACGCGCACTTTGCCCACCAGCGGCACTGTGCGCATTGCCGGGGTGGATGTGGTGCGCCATCCTGCTCATGCGCGGCGGCACATCGGTGTCGTGCCGCAGTTCAACACCCTTGACCGCTCCTTGACCGTCTATGAGAACCTCTATTACCACTGCCGCTACTTCGGATTCAGCCACGGGCACGCCAAGGCGCGAAGCCTGGAGTTGCTGGAGCAGTTCTTGCTGACCGAGCGCCAAGCCGTGTACCCCGCGCAGCTTTCCGGCGGCCTCGGCCAGCGCGTGCAGATTGCGCGTGCCATCGCGCACCGGCCCACCGTGCTTTTTCTGGACGAACCCAGCGCCGGTCTCGACCCCCAGAGCCGCATGGCCATGTGGTCCGCGGTGGAGGGGCTGCGCAAAGAGGGCATTACCGTTCTCCTGACCACCCACTATATGGAAGAGGCCGACTCGCTCTCAGACCGCGTGGCGATTATCGATCATGGACGCGTGCTGGCCCTGGGGACGCCGGAGAAGCTGAAGCAGACCTATGGCGCGGAAACCGTTTTCGATCTGAAATTGAAATCCCGCGAGGGGTTGGAGGCGGCCGTGGCTACGCTGAAGGCGCGGCCCGACGTGCGCGGCGCCGAGGCCACCGCCGACGGACTGCGCGTGATGGCTGTAGCACAGGATGGCCTGCTCCCGGAACTGGTGCAGGAGGCGGCGCGCTTTGGGCTGCGCGACCTGACTATAGCCGAGCCCAGCCTGGAAACCGTCTTCATTCATCTCACCGGGAGGGATTTGCGTGAATAGCGCCCCTAATCTGCAGCGCAGCAATTCCCAGGCAGGTGTCCTCGACTCGGGGATATTTTTCAAGGCTTTTCTGGGACTGTTGTTGCGCGATCTGCGAGTGCTTACGCGTGAGTTTCTGCCTTTTCTTTTGCGCGTGGGAATGCAGCCGCTGCTCTTCTTGTTTGTGTTTACCTTCATTCTGCCCCGGATGGGCGGAGGCAACCCTTTAGCGGCCGGCGGTGGCAAGACCGATTTCGGCACTATCATCCTGCCTGGACTGATGGCAGTAGCCATCATGTTCTCAGGCATCGCCGCGGTGGCTCTGCCGCTGTCGTCGGAGTTCGGCATCACCCGCGAGATCGATGACCGCGTCATGTGCCCGCTGCCGCTGTGGGCGGTGGCTCTTGAGAAGGTCTGCTTCAGCGCCATGCAGAGCATCATTGCGGCCCTGCTGGTGATTCCCATGGCCATCTATATTCCTGCCGTGCCGGTGCGCGCAGACATCTCCAACTGGTTCCTGCTGGCCCTGGTACTGGTGCTGGCCAGTCTGCTCGCCGGGTCACTGGGCCTGGTCATCGGCTCCACGGTCAACCCCAAGCAGATTGGGCTGGTCTTCAGCATCATCGTAGTGCCGATTACGTTTCTGGGCTGCGTGTACTATCCGTGGGCCTGGCTCGACAAGATCAAGTGGCTCAAGATAGCGGTGCTTTTCAACCCGATTGTCTATATGAGCGAGGGACTTCGCGCCGCCGTCACACCCAGCATCGCGCACATGCCATGGTGGGCTATTCTCACCGCGCTGGTATTCTTCCTGGCCGCACTGGGCCGCTGGGGACTCAAGGGATTTCTGGGCCGCGTGCTGTCATAGAGCATGTCCTAGACCTAGACGGCAGCGTGTCGACTTGAGAGGTGTGCATTCGAAGTGCACCAGCTCTGGTTCCGCTGTGGCGCTGGCCAAGAACTCCTCACTTTCTCGTCAAACTCGCCCAAAAACCCCTCAAGAGCAACGAAAAATGGCGTTTTTCAGGGGTTTCTGTTTACCATTAAGATAATGGGGTAGCTGACAGGCACATCCCTCATAGTACTGATTCAAAATTACTTATCTCTTCGGACGGGCCGAGAGGACCCCCAGAAAACGCCCATCTCAGGGGGGAGGGGGGTAGGGGTGTCCTTCTTTTTCGGGTTCCGGATCGATAACCTGGAGGTTCGCCTTACCTAGATTGTGCGCCCGTGGGGCATAATCCTCTGCAAAAGCGCGTGTAGCGAACTGACGGGGATTCGTGACGCGGCTCGTGCGACGACGACAGGTTTGGCCGAAAAGCACGCAGAGCGGAGGTTCGTGCTCTCCTACCCGGCAGATTACTGACTTTTTGGGCAAGAGCTCGAACTTCCAGGATTTGACAGAATTTTGCCATTCTTGCAGAGATGGCTATACGGTAATTTCCCTATTGGCCACCAACCGCCCGGAGCGACAGCATTGCGGGTAACGTACTGCATCCCTAGAATTTGTACGGCACTTTACCGATGGTAAGACACCTCCGCATGAGCAACTTCAGCGTCGCCTCAATAACCTGCTGCGTGCGCGATGCCGGAAGTCAGTCGAGCATTCGACGCGTATGGGAGTCTTGCAGCTGAATCCGCTCGGGGAGCGAGAAAGGTTTCGCCGGACCTTCTTCCAATGATCTCTATTAAGAAATATCTCGATATGGACGCACTAGACCTCCATATGGCACAAGATCACATCGATCTCGAAGCGGTTGAATGCTATTGCGCCGTTCTCTCAAGCATCGGGAAGAACGCGATTCGAATTGTTCCTGGGGTTGGGTCGGACCTCGAAGCAAACCTGCGCGGACTTGGGCGCCGTCTTTCGATGGAACCAACCGCAGAAGCGCTGGGGAAGACATCTACCCAGGTCAACGTCTTTCTGGATGAATGGGGAGAGCGGACCTCAGATCATTTCAAGAGCCAGACAGACGAGGTAAAGCAACTCCTCATTGCGTTGGCAAAAGCCGCCGAATCTGTCGGAACGAGGGATCAGGGATATTCCAGCCAATTCAAAGAATTCACTAACAGGCTCGAACGAATCGCTGACCTTAATAACTTGACCGAGATTCGATCTTCTCTCGTTGAGCGAGTCACCGAGCTGAAAAACAACGTCAGGCAAATGGCGCGGGAGAGTGAGGAGTTGGTCGCTCACCTGAAGTCCGAGGTCTCAATCTACGAGACGAGGCTAAGGTCAACGGAGCAACTGGCTTTTCGAGATGAACTAACCTTGGTTGCCAATCGACGTAGCGTTGAAGAACGCGTGCGCGGGAGCATCGAAAACAGGCAGACTTTTTGCGTTGTGATGCTCGACCTGAACCATTTCAAACATGTAAATGACAAATATGGCCATTTCGCGGGAGATGACTTGCTCAAACAGTTCGCGAAGGAATTGCAATCAAATACTCGGACGAGTGATCTGGTTGGGCGTTGGGGCGGAGATGAGTTCGTTATAGTTCTTTCCTGCGATACACTCGGTGCGCAGACGCATATTGATCGCATTCAACACTGGGTGTTTGGCAAGTATAAAATTCAAAGCGGACCAAACTCAGAGTTCTTTGAGATCAGAATTGATGCGTCTCTGGGCCTGGCAGAGTGGCATCCCGGAGAGACTATCCAGCAAGTCCTCGCGAATGCCGACAAAGCGATGTACATCGAAAAGAATCTATCGCGCAAGGGTCAGTCGTAGGCTGCTTTGCCGTCCTCACTGTCGGTGCCTCGAATCAATTCACCGTCGCACGCGCTCGACGGAGTTCTTTGCTAACCCAACGTTGTGTTCCGGGCGAATCACCGTCCACCCTTCCTTTACTTGATTTTCACGCTGCCAAGGCGAAAGTCCGTCAAAGGTCCGAGTAGCCCACAATCCAGCCAGAACTCCAACAGAGGCTGCAGATTGGGCGCGATATGGGGTAGCCATATGGCCACCATTCCCCAGACCGGTACTTTGCACTCGCGATGTCCGATGGTTTTGCCAATCGAGATGACATGTATATAAGAGACCAGACTGCGCTCCCACGCACATGGGAAAGTTGGAATGGAAGATTGTGTGCAGGCTATGGAATAAGCCGAACCGGAAAGGTGATCGACACGAGGGATTTTCATTACGGTGGACTTTCTGCCTTAGTTGGTGATCGTCTTCGTTCCAGTGCAACACACCGTAAGGGATCCAGAACAATTCTGCCATCGTGGTCGCTGCTGACTCCTGAAAGCATTCAGGCTGTGGCAGTCACTTACGCGCTTTCGCGTGGGGAGACCATGAACCGATGCCCCGAGCAGGCGCATCGGTCCTAACACGGAACAAAACAGCAACACGGCGGGCAACTGCCCAAGGAAAACGAGTGAACATCGCATTGTCGTTAGCTTTAACCGGGGTAATCAGCGTGGCTGGGCTTGCTCAGGTCAACTCGCAAACCCAGGCATCTAATCGCCCTGAAGACAGCACTCCCGCATATCGCGTCCGTACAATTAGCCGCACGGTTGAGGCAGTTAATTACCAGCACCGCGGCAGAGGCACAAAGCTTGATTTTGCCGGCACTGACCTGATGTCCTCTGCCAGTGGCGAAGCCAAAGTGGAGAGCAAGCGCGGATCCATTGCGATTGAAGCGGAATTCAACAATCTCGACAGGCCGACCAGCTTTGGCAGCGAGTATTTGACGTATGTCCTGTGGGCAATCTCACCTGAGGGTCGCGCCGTCAATCTTGGTGAAGTTCTCGTTGGCGGCAACGGCCGCAGCAAACTCAACGTGACCACAGACCTACAGGCATTCGCTCTCATCGTGACTGCGGAGCCATATTACGCTGTTCAGCAGCCCAGCAATGTGGTGGTGCTTGAGAACGTCGTTCGCGACGACACCCGCGGAACTACAGAAGAGGTTCACGCAAAGTATGAACTAATGGAACGCGGCGGCTATCTTCCCACCGGATACAAGTTCGATCCTATTGTTTTGAATGCCGGGTTGCCTCTCGAGTTCTACGAGGCGCGCAACGCGATGCGCATCGCTAAATCCGAGGGAGCCGAGCAGTACGCTGGCGAAAGCTACGGCCATGCCCTCAAGCTGATGGACAACGCCGATCAATACGCGATCGACAGGCATCACCAGACAAAGCAGTTGATCGCCGTCTCTCGTGAAGTGGTTCAAACCGCCGAAGACGCGAGGGCAATCGCTATCAAGAAGATGGACGAGGCTCGCAACCACGAGGAGCGCCAGAACTCCGCCGATGCGCTGGCCAATTCGCAAGCGCAAACGGACGATGCAACGCGCCGCTCTGAACGCGCCCAGGCTGACGCAGCCAATGCGCAATCCGACGCCGCTCGCGCACAGGCCGACGCCACGCTCGCCAACAATAACGCGCAACAATCTGAAGCCGACAAGACAGCCTTGCTTGCACAGAGAGACAAGGAGCGCCTGGCGTCCGCAGACGCGCAAGCCCAAACACAAGCACAAGCCGACGACGCCAATCGCCAACGAGACAAGGCACAAGCTGACCAGGCGAGCGCGCAGTTAGATGCTACCCGTGCGCAATCTGAATCGGCCCAGACCAGGATCGACATGGCGGCAAGTGAGGCGTCTTCAGCCCACGCCGTGTCAGACGCGGAAGAAGATGCTGCCAAGGCCAATCGCCATGCGCAGCAAGCCGACAGCGACAAAGCTGAAATGCGCACCCGCCTTTCCGCGCAACTCAATCTCATCCTCCAGACTCGCGACAGCGCACGCGGCCTTATTGTCAACATGTCTGACGTTCTGTTCGATACAGGGCGATACTCATTGAAGCCCGGAGCTCGCGAGAAGCTCGCCAAGGTTGCCGGCATTCTGCTTGCCTACCCTGGCATCAATGTCCAGGTTGGCGGCTACACCGATAACGTTGGCAACGACGAAATGAATCAGACACTGTCAGAACATCGCGCCGGCTCGGTGCGCGATTACCTCGTCGAATCCGGCGTCAATTCCAATGCAGTTACCGCCCAGGGCTTTGGCAACAGCCAGCCCGTGGCTACGAACGATAACTCTACAGGCCGTCAGCAGAATCGCAGAGTTGAACTCGTAGTCTCCGGCGACATCATCGGAACCTCCGTCAATACGACAACAGGCAGTCTCCGCTAGATCCACATCTTCTTAAACAACGATGCGCGAACTCATTCATTGAGTCCGCGCATTACTGTTTCGGTCCATTCCACATTTCGCATCGCCGCCGAATCCCAACCCTGCTTTTCAAGTTCCGGTTGGTTAACCGCCAACTCGGAAGTAATCCCGTTTGGGGGTCCGGATTAGCCGCGATACTACCGCGAATCGGGTATCGCGGCGGAGGACACATCATTCAAATATAGAGAATCTGCCAAAGCGCCGAGATGGCGGACTGACTCGGGAACTAGCTATATACTCTCCTCACGACGGCTTTGCTCAATAAGAGCGGGTCCGGGGATGAACCAGCGTGTTCTTCACCTGCATTGCGTTGTACTTCGGCGTGTTGCACGCCGCCGCCCAGACTCAGCCGGACGTTCAGCCCGGGGCTCCCCGCGTAGCAGTCTCCGGGGACCTGAGGGATAGGCCGGAAGGCCTCACCAAGCTCGACGTGATGGTTACCGACGGAACGGGTACACCGGCTGCCGGTCTCATGGCATCGGATTTCCGCCTTTTCGAAAACGGACGCGAGCAGAAGATTCTTTCATCCCAAGCGTTCACAGGCCAAGGGGCAGGGACTGAGCCTCCGGTCAAAGTCATCCTTCTGATCGACACTCTCGATATCCCGCCCGGACTCGCGCGCGATGAGCGCTACGCCGTTACCTTCTACCTGCGAAAGAATGGCGGCCAACTTGCCCATCCCACCTCAGTGTTTCTGCTGTCGGAAACCGGCCTGTGGACGGTGCCGAAATCCTCCACGGATGGAAACGCACTGGCACGAGAGATTGAACACAACGATTTCGCCCTAGTTCCCCAAGGTGCGGCCGGGCCAAGAGGACCAGTGGTCCCGGGGTACTCAGTCGATCCCATCGAATTTGCACTGCACGCGCTCGGACATATTGCGGCTGGTGAGCGGCGCCAGCCAGGCAGAAAGCTGCTGATATGGGTCGGGCCCGGTTGGGGTATCGGCACCGGCGGGATCGATGGTATGAGAATCCATTCCGATCTGTTCGACACGATCTGCTGGTTCTCCGCCTTGCTTCGCGAAGCCCGCCTGGCGCTCTACAGCTTCTCAGTCGGAGAGGAAGAAACGGATCCACGCACTAACTTATACAAGGACTACCTGGCCGGTGTGACTTCGCATCGAGCCAGCATCATGAACCTAGATCGAAAAGTGCTGGCCCTTCAGAGCGGCGGGCGAGTTATCGACGCCGGCCTGGATATCGTGGACCAGATTGAGAACTGCGTTCGCGAAAGCGGCCGGTATTACAGGATCTCATTCGATCCCTTCGCCGCGGAACACCCGGATGAATATCACGATCTGAAGGTGGAAGTAGACGAACCGGGACTGAACGCACGCACCAGCACCGGCTTCTACGATCAGCCCTATTACTCCACTGACCAGATCCCTCAGTTGAAGCGCGTGTCGCTCGAAGAACTGCAGAAGATCTTGGAACTGGATGAATCGGACGCCATGAAAGCCCACCAACTGATCGGGCTTGAGCTCACGGCGCGGCTCAGCGAGCGCAGGCTTGCGTCGCTGTATGCCATCGTGCACGGGAAGCGGACACGCCAGCAACTACGCATCCTCGCCGATGCATCGTCGTTTCTGGATCCGCCCGCCGACGAGATTCTCGCCACGCCACCACCAAGCCCGGACGAGCAGCAGCACATGATTTCAATGGCATCGTCCTATCTGACGAGCACGATCCATAAACTCCCCGATTTCTTCGCCAGGAGAATCACCACCCGCGACCAGGAAGCGCCGATGTTCCTGAAGGCGGGGGTGAATTACCAGCCGCTTCACCAGACGGACAGTTCCACAACCACCGTGCGCTATCAGCACGGCCGCGAGGAAAGTGACACGAAATCTCGCGGATTGCGACTCGGAAATCCTGAGATGATCACGCTCGGGGAGTTCGGTCCGGCCCTCGAAGATGTATTTGATGCGATCGAGAAGCATGGCCGGTTGACCTGGATCCGCTGGGAAAAGGCAACGGCCGGCCCCCTCGCCGTGTTCCGTTCTGCCATTCCGTCGGATCAATCGCTCCACTACGTGTGGGCATGCTGTCTCCCGGACGGGGACGGGACGCAAGCCTACCAGCGGTATGCGGGCTATCACATCGAGATTGCCATTGATCCTGACAATGGCGCGATCCTTCGCCTGTCGTTCCAGTTCGATCTGAAGTCCACATCCCCGCTCACCAGGTCCGACATCATGATCGAATACGGGCCGGTCGAAATCGGAGGCAAGACCTATGATTGCCCGCTCAGAAGCGTCTCGATCATGCGATCGCGATCTGTAGGCATTCTTTCGGAGTGGGACGAATCCTTCAGGACCTACGGACCGTATGCAACGATGCTGAATGACATCAGCTTCGATCGTTACCACATGTTCCGGTCCGAATCTCGCATTTTGACCGGATTCACACCTGAGGAGAAGTAGTCCGGCATAAGATAACTCGCTCGGGACTAGAGCTGTCACTTGTTTTCAGCCAAGTCCTCAATTTTCGGTAGGAACGCCTATTTAGGCAAAGCTGCCCCGGAAAGTTACTGCGGATTGAGCGCGCTGCTGAAACCACAGGCTTTTCACGATTCTTACCCAGCCATTGGGTTACCCTTGAAACTGGGACGTATCTTGCAAGCTGGACCACACACAAGCTGAGGAAAGCCGGGCGAGCATTGCCGCTTGTTGAGCAAATCAGGGAATTCGCGCCACTTAAGGGCCCTAGGCCCGTGAGCGGGCGGGCCTGTGGCTTGGTTCCCCAGGTGATTGCTGCACTGCTGGCTCCTGTGCTGATTGCGCTGGCCGGTTGCGCCGGTGGACCGATCACCGCCAACCCTGCAAACTCCACATTTTCCATCTTTCCCGGTACGGCCCAAATTGACACCAACTGCACCGGTTGCAATGGGATCGCTGCACACGGCAGCCCCACGGAGCAGTTTGCCGCAACCCTCAATAGCGGAGGCGCGGCGGCCGTTCTCTGGTCAGTCTCAGGCGGCGACGCCAGCGCGGGAGCGGGTTCGATGACTCCGTCCGGCCAGTACGCGCCGCCCAGTTACCTCACCGCAGACCGGGTGGAGGTGGTGGTCACGGCAGCCCTCGCCGCCAACCCCAGCATCAAAGCAACCTCCGTGCTGACATTGACGCCGGGCTTTCTGCGGCCGCTCACCCCAGAGAATGTTGCCCTGGGCGCCGGCGGCACCGTAACCGTCACCGGCTATCTGGCCGAAGCGGGCGGCGGCAGCACCATTCGCTTTGCGCTGGCCGATACGCCCACGGGATCGAGCAGCGGGCAGGGCTCTCTCGGCGCCACCAGTTGCCAGCGCTCCCGACAGGCGTTCACCGCGTGTGCCGTTACCTACACTGCGCCGGCCACGGTTGCGTCCACCGGGGTCACCTACGTGGTAGCCACGGCGGGCGACTCCCCGGCCAAAACAGAGGCCGCGGTGCTGCTGAACACTGCGGCGGTGACGAGCAATCCCGCCGTCCACCAGGGACAGTTGGCAGCGCCCATGCTGCTGGGCAGTTCCGGCGGCAACAACAACGACTTCGATTTAAACGGCAACGCCATAGTGGACTGCTGCAGCGGGACGCTCGGCGCGATGATCCAGGACTCAAGCGGACGCCAGTACCTGCTGAGCAACAACCACGTGCTGGCGCGCAGCGACCACGCCGGCGTGGGCGACGCCGTGGTGCAGCCGGGATTGATTGACAACAACTGCACGCCCAACGGAGACGGCGCGGGGACGCTGCCAGTGGGTGCACTCACCGGGTGGCTGCCGCTCACCTCGGCGCAGACCAACGCCGACGCCGCCATTGCGCAGGTGGCTTCGCGCAGCGTCGATGGGGCGGGCTCGATTCTGGAACTGGGTGCGCGCCAGGCTGACGGCACGCTGGCCGCCGCGCCTCCGGGCATTTCCTCCACCAGTGGCAAAGGCGAGGCTGCCGGGCTGGCGCTGCGCGTGGCCAAGAGCGGGCGCACTACGGGCCTGACCTGCGGCAGTGTTTCAGCCATCGACGTGGACCTGCACGTCGACTACTATCGCGATTGCGCTGAGACCCGGCACTACCTGACCAAGACCTTTACCAATCAATTGGCCATCAGCGGCGACCGCTTCAGCGATGCGGGCGACTCCGGGGCGCTTATCGTGGATGTGGCCAACGCCGAGCCGGTGGGGCTCTACTTTGCCGGCGGCACTGACACCTCAGGCGTAAGCCAGGGCATGGCTAACCCGGCGAGCGACGTGCTGAGCGAACTCAGCACGCAGGCGGGCGGCGGTACTAACTACACCTTTGTGGGCGGCGCCGATCACGCCGTCAGTTGCCTCAGCTATGGCGACAGCACAGTGGCCGCATCGCAGGCACGCGCCCTCAGCGATGCAGAGATTGCGCGCGTACAACAGGCTCTAGCCGTGGCCCGCATGTTGGTCAACCCTTCGGCCGGCATCCTGGGCGTGGCGATGGGCAAAAGCACCGACCATCCCGGCGAAGCGGCGGTCATTGTTTACGTGGATGAGAATGCAGCGGCGGCTGTGCCCTCAACGGTGGACGGCGTACGCACCATGGTCATCCCCACCAATGCGCATGCCGTGGCATTTGGAGCCGCGCCGCTGGTCATTTCCATTGCCGGCGCTCCTGCTCTGGCGGCCAACGTTCTTAGCCAGGCGGTAACTCTCAAGCGCCAGGTTGCGAACAGCTTGATGCGCCAGAATCCGGCATTCTTCGGCGTCGGGGTTGGCCAGAGCCTGGACAATCCCCGCGAAGCCGCACTGGTGATTTACGTGGACCGCAAAGCCATTCCCGCCGTGCTGCCCCAGATCGTCGACGGGCTCCGCACCCGCTACATTGTGATGGATCGACTGCACGTCACACGATCCTATGCGGCTCCATTCGGGCCCGGGCGCCATTGCATGCCGCACGCTGCGACTAGCCAGGCAGGCCCCGACCCGGCTGCGTTCTTCCGGCCCCGGAGTTTAAAGCTGTTCTGATGCTGGCGCCTGCTCCCACGCCGGTGATCCACCAAGTTACTGCTCCCGATGCAGCCAGAATGCCGCGAAAGCGCAGAGAATAGCGAAGGGAACAAAGGCATTGATGGGGTCGTGAAGCACTACCGCCTCGATACCGGTCGCGCCCACCAGCACGCAGCCCAGCACCACCAGCCCGGCGGATACCGTCCGCGGATACAGCGTCAACGCGGCGCCGAGCACTTCTAATCCGCCGGTGAAGTACCGCAGCCACCGGCCTGCGCCAATCTGGCCGAAGAAATCGACTATCTGCGATCGTGGCGCGGCCGAGAGCTTCTGTGATCCGAAAAAGAGAAAGGCGAGTGCGATTATCGCGCGCACGATCCAGTCTGTCGACGTGCCGCGAAACTTGTGCTGGCTTGAGGGCTCGTTCATATTCGTTCCATCGCCGGAATGAGGGGACCTCCGACTGCGAGTCAGTATACCCGCAGGTGGTTGAAAATACACTCCCCCAGCGGCCAATTCTAAATTCTAAAGTTATGTCGATTTCAATTGGCATGAAACGAGGAAGCCGCGATTTCCCGGAAAATTCGACTGGAGAGCGTCGGCTCAATCGCAGCGAAAGCAGCAATGCCGTTCGTCCGGGCTAGGCCGCGCGCTTTGGTCTTGAGGTGCTGATTTGTGCGGCGCGGCGCATTCGGTCCCTCATCTTGCGTGTGGTTTGCTTCGGCTCATCGTTGTCGTGAGTGTCCTGATCATAGAAGAGGGGTATCCCGTTTGCGTCTCGCCTCTCTGAAAGAGGCCGCTGTTCCGCAACCCTCACCCTCGAAACCGACCTCGCTGCCAACCAGAAGTTCATCAGCAGCATGACAAGCAGAGGAAGTCCCACCAGCAGGCAAGCATAGAGAGGCAAGTGGCCCCACGAAGCATACAGGTTAAAATCCGGCAAACTGGCTGACATAGTTGGTTACCCTCGACACCCGGTTACCCGCATGGGATGTTCCGGATTCAGCGAAGGAGAAGCCCCATAACACGCCGGCACTGAAACCGGTAAGTTATGGGGCAATTCAAACAGCAGATCCGGGGTGTGGTCTTGCGCTTGCACCTCAGACACTAAGCTCACTTGACTTATCGGGCAATATAGCTTTTGTGTTAGGCACCATGGCTCGATCGTGCCCCGATTTTCGCCCAAAGGTAATGGGACCCCCGGGGCCGATCTCCGGCACTTGAACCAAATGGCACAAAGGCCGTCGCCGCGGCTGCCGCCGCAGTGATCAGGAAATCTTGTGCGTCAAGGGAAACTGAGTCCGCGTTGCCGGTCGAGCCACTCGACAACAGCTCACAATAACTTCTCAAACTCATCCAACGGAACGGGCCGGCTGAAGAGATAACCCTGGTAAGCATGGCAACCTAGATCGGCGAGTATCTCACGCTGCCGCTCGGACTCCACTCCCTCGGCGATGACCGACAGACCCAATGCATGGCTGAGTGAGATGATGGCCTGCGCAATGGTGGTGCTGCTTGCATCCACCAGTAAGTCGCGCACAAAGGAACGGTCGATCTTTAACTGGTTCAAGGGCAATCGTTTCAGGTAGGCGAGTGAGGAATAACCAGTGCCAAAATCGTCTACAGAGAAGCTGAGACCGTGCGACTTCAGCGCGGTCATCTTGGCGATCATATCTTCTACGTTTTCTACCAGCGTGCTTTCGGTCAATTCCAGTTGGAGGCTTCGCGGGTTGGCGCCGGTCCGGGTCACTACGGCCAATACTGCCTCAACAAAATCCGGCTGGCGCCACTGCATGGCGCTGATATTCACCGCGACCTTGATGTTTGCTGTCTTTTCATCGCCCGCCCACACGGCCAATTGTTTGCATGCGGATTCCAGCACCCAGTTTCCCAATGGAAGAATTTGCCGCGTCTCCTCGGCCAGGGAGATGAACTCGCCCGGGAAAAGTATTCCGCGCCGGGGATGTTGCCAACGCAAAAGAACCTCGGCGCCGATCACTCGCCCGTCTTCGACCTGTGCCTGGTAGTACAGCAGGAACTGCTGCGCCTTGATCCCTTGTCGAAGGTCCTCCTCCAACAGCGCACGCGCATTGACGGCAGCTTGCAGCGCCGGAGCAAAGAAGCTTATTCCGTTGCGCCCAGCCGCTTTCGCCTGGTACATGGCAATGTCGGCCTGCTGCAGAACCTCGTTGATATTCCCGTTGTTTTCCCCGAAGACGGTAATCCCGATACTGCAAGTGCTGATGGTTTCGCGGCCATCGATCTGGTATGGCTCCTCAATCCTTGCCAGCACCTTTTCGGCGACCACCTTGGCCTGCGCCGCAGCTTCTTCCGTACTCTCGCTCAGGTCCTCCAGCAGCACCACGAATTCATCGCCGCCCAAGCGGCCTACCGTGCCCACTTTACGAGCGCACTCGATGAGCCGTTGCGCTACATCCTGCAACAACTGATCGCCGGTGTGATGGCCAAGGGTGTCGTTCAGAATCTTGAAATTATCCAGATCCACAAACAACAGTGCCAGCTTGCATCGGCTTTCGGCGCTGATGGCCATGCTGGTGCGTAACTGCTCCTGCAGCAGGCGGCGATTGGGCAGCTTGGTCAACGGATCGTAAAACGCCAGGGTCCTGATCTCATCCTCGGCCAGCTTGGCGTCGGAGATATCCCGCAGTACGCAAAGAAAGCACAATTCGCCTTCAACCGTGATTGCCGACGCCGACATCACTCCCCAGAAAACTTCCCCGTTCTTCTTTGTGAACTGGGTCTGCAGATCCCGGTAAATAGGTCTCAGGCGCAGAAATGCGATCAGGTTCTCCCAATCGCGGCGATCTGTCCACAGACCCAGTTCCCGCGAAGTGTGCGCAATGACCTCCTCGCGTTCGTATCCTGTCACATCGAGAAATGCCTTATTTACCTCGATATACTTCTCATCGCGCGATCGGGCGATGAAGATTGCATCAAAGCTGGTCTGGAATGCGGTGCGGTAGCGCATTTCGCTCGCGCGCAGCTCATCCCCCGTCCGCTTCTCTTCAGTGATGTCGCGCGCTGCCACTACCGCCCCGACGATGGCGCCGTCTTCGTCGCGAATTGGACTGAAGTTATAGCTGCCCACCCAGGTCTCTCCGGTGTCTTTGCGCCGCAGGGTGTATTCGACGTTGCTGGCCGTTTCGCCTCGCAGAGCCCGCGGCACTGACCACTTTTCCAACGGCACCGGCTCGCCATTGGCCGTCAGCAATTCAATGAAACCCGGGTAGTCCGCCAGATTCCTTGCGCACTCTTCCTTGCTCGACAACTTGTGAAACGTGGCAAATGCGTCGTTGAATTCAACAAAGTTCCCTGTCGCATCTGAGATGAACACCGCATCCGTCATGCTCGACAGCGCCGCTTCCAGACTCGTTCTGGTTTTGCGCAGCGCCTCTTCTCTCTCAAGTGCGGCAATACGTCGCTGATTGCGGCGGTACTGCGCGGCGATCATGCAGATCAACAGGCCCATACCCAGAAAGAGAACCAGGGCAACGGCGTTTGCGGGATTCTCTATTCTTGGTTTCCCGTTGTACGGGATAATCCAAACCGCCGCCAGCACGGTGGCCAATACCGTAGCCAGCATTCCGGCCCAAAAGCCGAAAAACAGCGCGTCAATCATGATGGCGGGAAGAAGAGTGACGAACGGCGGAAGCGTCACGCCGAAATACACTTGCAGGATCTGCCGCGGCAGAAAGCCCGCCAGCACCACAAGAACCGCAAGAACGATGCGGAGGACGTGGCGTGTGATTGCGCGTTTCTTGCCCCGTGCCATGGAACCATCCTCCCGAAGTTTCTTCCTCCGCGCAGGGCGGTTTGCCGAGCGAGCGGCAGGACAATAAATTGCCGGGACCGGTCTCTCCGAGGATACTACGCGACCTTTCTCCAAAGTCAACGAATGATTCTCTATGACCGGTATTGGCGAAGATTCCTTCTTTGCCCCCCGCTTCTTTACAGCCCGCCCTGCCCCCTGCCACACTGGAACGTGGACACCCAGACAATCGTAATCCTCGATTTCGGCTCGCAATATACTCAGCTGATCGCCCGGCGTATACGCGAGCAGAACGTCTTTTCAGTGGTATTGCCCTGCACCGCCCCGCTGGCAGAGATTCAGGCCTGCCACCCCATCGGCATCATCCTCTCCGGCGGACCCTCGTCAGTGTACGATGTGGACGCGCCCGATGCCGACCCCTGTCTGCTTACCTTGGATGCGCCCATACTGGGCATCTGCTATGGCCTCCACTTCATCGTGCACCATCTGGGCGGCAAGGTGCGCACCGCGCCCAAGCGCGAATATGGCCACGCTGAAGTTTCCATTGAAGACGCTGCAACCCCATTGTTTGCGGGCCTCCCGCCCACCTTGCAGGTTTGGATGAGTCACGGCGACGAGGCCCTCGAACTGCCTCCCGGCTTTCACCGCACCGCCGTCACCTCCAATGCCCTGGCCGCCATCGCCAATGAACAACGCCGCATCTGGGCCGTGCAGTTCCACCCCGAGGTGCACCACACGCCCCTCGGTCCGCAGCTCATCAAGAACTTCATCTTCAACATCTGCGGTGCCCGCGGCGACTGGACCCCGGCCCACTTCATCGAGAGCACGGTCGCCTCCATCCGCCAGAAGGTTGGCGCCGGCCACGTTATCTGCGGGCTCTCCGGCGGCGTCGACTCGTCGGTCGCCGCGGTGCTGGTCCACAAAGCCATCGGCGCCCAGCTCACCTGCATCTTTGTCAACAACGGCGTCCTGCGCAAGAACGAATTCGCCAGCGTGCAGAAGAATCTTCGCGACAAGCTGGGCCTGCACATCGTGGCCGTGGATGCCAGCCAGCGCTTCCTGGCGCAACTGGCCGGCGTCACCGATCCCGAGACCAAGCGCAAGCGCATCGGCGCGGAGTTTATCGCCGTATTCGACGACGAAGCCACGCGCATTGCCCGGCAAACCGGCGGCGTGGACTGGCTGGTGCAGGGCACGCTCTACCCCGACGTCATCGAGTCCAGCAGCGTAAAAGGCCCCAGCCAGACCATCAAGAGCCACCACAACGTCGGCGGCTTGCCGCTGCACATGAAGCTCAAGCTCATCGAGCCCCTGCGCGATCTTTTCAAGGATGAGGTTCGACGCATCGGCCGCGACATGGGCATGCCTGAAGACATTCTCGGCCGCCAGCCGTTTCCCGGCCCGGGCCTGGCCGTGCGCATCCTGGGCGAAGTCACGCCGGAGCGCGTGGCCCTGCTGCAGGAGGCCGACGACATCGTAGTGACTGAAATCAAGGCTGCCGGGCTCTATTCCAAAATCTGGCAGAGCTTCGCCGTGCTGCTCCCGGTGATGAGCGTGGGCGTAATGGGAGACCAGCGCACCTACGCCTACACCGCCGCTGTGCGCGCCGTGCACTCTGAAGACGGCATGACCGCCGACTGGACGCCGTTGCCTCACGAGGTGCTCAAGCGCATCTCCAGCCGCATCGTCAACGAGGTGCGCGGCATCAACCGCGTGGTCTACGACATCACCTCCAAGCCACCCGGCACCATCGAGTGGGAGTAATGAATCGCCGCGGGTTTGCAAAAAGCGCGATGATCGGCAGTGCCTCCATGTTCTTTGGGGCTCAAGCGCTGGCTGCGTCCGATGCATCTGCTCCTCGCGAATTCATCAATGCCCGCCAACTCGGCGCCACTGGCGACGGCAGAACCGATGACACCGCCGCCCTTCAACGGGCGCTCGACGCCGCGGGAAAGACCAGTGGCGGCGTTTTTGTGCCGCCGGGCACCTACCTCTCTCGCGAACTCCATATGCGGCCGGGCACGGCTCTCATCGGCATTCCGGCATGGAATTACAGCGGCCCAGGTGGAACGGTGCTGCGCCTGGCGAGTGCGGATTCCAGTTGTTTATTGAATCTCACCGACGCACGAGGGACCTCCATCGAGGGCCTGGCGCTCGATGGTCGCAACCTGGGCACGGGCATTCATGGAATCTTCGTCAACCGGACGGAATATCCCCAGCACGAAGACGGGTTTCGAATCGATCATTGCCAGGTAGCACGTTTCAGCGGAGATGGTGCGCACCTGGCCTGCGTTTGGTGCTTCAACATCCGCCATTCGATGCTGGCCTACAACCGGGGCGATGGTCTCAACCTGCGGGGATGGGACGGGTTCATTCTGGATAACTGGTTTTCAGGCAATGAACGAGCAGGTTTTGCGGCGCGCCATGAGAACGCATCCATTACCTTCACGGGCAACCGCATCGAGTGGAATGGCGAGGAGAATATGGTCGTCGTAGGCGGCGACGGCTATCAGATCACCGGCAATTTCTTCGACCGCGCGGGCACCTGCGGAATTGCGCTGCGAAAAGGCCGCGGGCCGTGCGCGCAGTTCACCATTACCGGAAATTTCATCAAGCGCAGCGGCAAGCTGGCCGACCCGGAAAGTCACGACTCCGCTCAAATACTGCTCGAGGGATCGCAGGGCGTGACATGCATCGGGAACAGCCTCCAGTCGGGTCGCGACGACGGAGGTGGCGGCACACTCAGCCCCTCCTATGGGATCGTCTACAAGGGGCTTCAGAACTGTGTAATCCGCGACAATGTCCTGCACGATGGCGCCCTGCGCCAGCTCCTTCTTGACCTGGGCGAGCAGGGAGAAGGTGTTGTCGTAGGCGACAACCCAGGCAGACTCTTAGTGGTCAAGCGGTAGCTTGATGTACCCAGTGCTTACCTGCTTCGAGCCACGAAAAGTTGGGTGCCTGAGTGCAAATTCGGCGCGACTTCGTCCATTCATCGACCCCTAGTCCCCTGCCGGCTGCGAACGCAGTGCAGACACGTCGCGGCTGAGCGCATCCAACCGCGCCAGCAGTTCTGCGTGCCGCTTGTCAGCCACTGAGGGGTCAAATGCCTCCACGTAAAACGTGCCGTTCGGTTCCAGCTCGCACCGGCGCACCTGGTCGAAAGCTTCAAAGCCCTGGCGATGGATCACCTCCAGCAGCTCCTCACGGGTCAGCGACTCGCGTTGCAGCGCCTTGCGGTCGACTTGCCCGTTGCGAACAAGCAGGGTGGAGCGGCCCTCCACGATCTTGGTGAGGCGGCTGGAGCGGAACAGGACGCGCACCACCAGCCAGTTGATGGCCAGCAGGCTGAACGCTCCGATAATGCCGCCGGTCACCGAGTTATCGTCGCCGATGATGGCGTTTTGCACGGTGTTCGACAGCGACAGCAGAACCACCAGGTCAAAGGGGTTCAACTGCGCCAGTTCCCGCTTGCCAAAGAGGCGCAACAGCAGCACCAGCACCAGGTAAACAATGACTGGACGCAGCAGCTTCTCCAGGACGGGAAGCGGCAACTGAAACATATGGTCGAAGACGAGCGAATGCGGCATGCAATCGAGGATATTTGGACGGGGTTCCGCTTTTCCAGCGTGATCGAACCTAATCGCCGGAAAAATGCGCGACCCGACCATCACGAGGAGCCGCCTTCCCAGACTGCGTCGACATCTCGGCAGCGCACACCGCGCCTACTCGTTCGCGTTTGTCCAAGTATTGATGTCGAAACGCGTCCATCCGGCCACACCGGGAATCTCAGTTCCAGACAAAGAACAGCGAAGCCTTTTCGTGTGCTCGCGCATCAATCTTATGGCGTGGGTAGCTCTCTGCTACAGTTGAAGATGTGGGCGTTGTACGGGCGCTGTTCAGTTCCAGCGTAGGACGGCTGAAAGAATGGGAGTCACTCGATTGTTCCAAAAAGCTGAGGCAATACTGACCGGTGTCGGCCGGCCCTCCGTTTTTGTGGAGCTCTCTCCCTTCCTCATTGAGCCCGAGTTTGTCGGCAAAGTGTGGGGTTACACTGACCTCCATCCCTGGTTTGACAAGGTTGCGACCAAGGATCCCATCGGGGAGGTTTGGCTCACCGGCGACGAGTGCCATGTGGCTACCGGCAGGCACACCGGCAAGACCTTGGCCGCTCTATTTCGCGAGGCCCCGCATGAATTGCTGGGCAAGAAAGTTCCCCATTCCGGCTCGCCTCTGCTGATTAAAGTTCTCTTTGCCCAGGAAAAGCTGAGCGTTCAGGTACACCCAGACGATCGGATCGCCCGCAAATACGGTGAGCCCAACGGCAAATCGGAATGCTGGTACACGCTGGCGGCCCAGCGCGACGCGAAGGTGGCCCTCGGACTCAAGCGCGGCGTCACCCTCGATCAGGTTCGGGACGGCATGCTCAACGGCACCCTGGAAGAGAGCCTGAAAATCCTGCCGGTGGCCGCCGGAGACTTGCTCTTTGTGGATACCGGAACGGTGCACGCCATCTGGCCGGGGTCGGTACTGCTGGAGACACAGCAGTACAGCGACTTGACCTACCGCATGTACGACTACGGCCGCGGGCGCGAGTTGCACGTCGAGAAGTCTCTTGAGGCCACCAGGCTCAAGACTCGCGCGGGCAAGGTCCAGCCCCGTGTGCTGCCCGACAGGACCATTCTCGCTCTGGAGGACTACTTCTGCGTGGAACGCATTCCTGTCGAGGCCAGCCGGGCTAGTTCCACCCTGCCCGGCGAAGGCGAGCGCTCCCCTGGATTGTCGTTCCTATTTGTTGCCTCAGGGCACGGCAGGTTGGTCAGCCCCAGCTTCGGTTCCATCGAGCTGGCCCCACGTAGCATCGTCGCCGTACCCGCCTCGTCACCGATGTTTGCCGTCCACGATCTCGGCGGACTGGAACTGATCCGCATTAGTCCGCGCTGGCCGGAGAAGTCGTGACCGAGGCCGGTTGGCGCGCATCCGTGGTGGAATTTATCCGCGCCGAAGCGCAGCCGGTTGACAAGTTCGGCCACATGCCGCGGCTCTACGCCTTGGCTGTGCAACTAGGCCGGGACGTGGACCACGATGACGACATCCTGTTTGCGGCCGCCTGGATGCATGACCTGGGAGTCTTTCTCGGACACCGCCCCCAGGATGTGGACCGCCTGGCTCGCTGGGACCACGTTCCCTATACCATTGCCCGCTCCCGGGATCTGCTGCCCGCGTGGGGTTTTCCCGCAGCCAAACTGGACGCTGTCGCTGAGGTCATCCGGACCCACCAGCCCCAGGACGAGCCGGTATTGATCGAGGCCATTCTGCTGCGTGACGCCGATATTCTGGAGCAGCTTGGCGCCATGGGCGCACTGCGAGCACTGGCCAAAATCGGCCGCGATACCCGCTACCCCACTTTCTCTTCCGTTCTCCCCGTTCTCCGTCGCGCCGTGGATCAGTTACCTGGCAGGCTGCGTCTAAGTCGTGCCAGGAGCCTGGCCGAGCCGCGTGTTGCGCTGCTTCGCACTCTCATCGCCTCAATTGAAGAGGAAGCAGGCGATTCTCTTCATTAGAGCGCCGGGTCTTCAATACCATCCTGCTCGTATATGGATGCATACGAGGGTTCAAAATGGACAAGCCGCCACGAGTATCCTGCTTTTCGCATCCAACCCCTTTGAGGCACAATCAATAACGCTATGAGTTCTCGATTCGTAATACCCCAAGATCTTCGCGGCGCCGTGGATGCGGCCTCCGCCGACTGGCAAGCCAACAACAAGGTCGAGCGCTTCTGGGAGAAGGACCCCTCGCTTTGGACCCGGGATGGCGAGGAAGCCTGGCTGGGCTGGATTGACATTGTCGAGCGCCAGCACCAGGATCTGGCAGCCTTTGCCGCGCTGTCCGGCGATGTCAAGGCTGCCGGCTTCAAGTCGGTGCTCTTGTTGGGAATGGGTGGCTCCAGCCTATGTCCTGAGGTTTTGGCTGCTACTTTCGGCCAGCAGCCCGGCTTTCCCGAGCTGCGCATCGTTGACTCCACTAGTCCCGAGCAGGTGAAGACCGCTCGCGACGAAGTCAACCTGGGCGAGACACTCGTCGTCGTCGCCAGCAAGTCGGGCTCAACCCTGGAACCGAACGTCCTCAAACAATATTTCTTCGCGGAGATGGAAAAAGTCCTCGGTACAGGCAAAGCTGGTGGCAACTTCCTGGCCATCACCGACCCCGGCTCCAAAATGGAGCAGGTGGCCACGTCCGACGGCTTCCGTCACATTTTTTACGGCGACCCGCAGATTGGTGGACGCTACTCCGCGCTCTCTAACTTTGGTGTGGTTGCCGCCGCTGTCGCCGGGCTCGACACCACCAGGCTGCTCGCCGAAGCGACCAAAGCTGTGGCATCGGCCAAGCTCGCGCCCTCTGAGAATCCCGCCGTCGAACTCGGCCTCATCCTCGGCTCCGCCGCCAACGCCGGACGCGACAAGATCACCATCTTCACTTCGCCGGAGATTTACGACCTGGGTGCGTGGATGGAGCAGTTGATTGCCGAATCCACCGGCAAGCTGGGCAAGGGCATCACCCCCGTGGACCGCGAAACCATCGCCGCCCCCGCCGTCTACGGCAACGACCGCATCTTCGCCTACGTACGCCTCGCGGGCACGTCCGACCCCAGCCTCGACGCCAAGGTAGCGGCCCTCGAAGCCGCTGGTCATCCCGTCATCCACTTTGAAATCGAAAACCTCTACGAGATCTTCGGCCAGTTCTTCACCTGGGAAATCGCCACTGCCGTGGCCGGGTCGGTGATGGGCATCAACCCTTTCAACCAGCCTGACGTGGAGTCGGCCAAGATTGAGACCCGCGCTCTGACTTCAGCCTATGAGCAGACCGGCAAGCTGCCGGAGCGCTCGCCCGTGCTGGTCGACGGCGGCCTCGAGATCTACGCCACTCCGGCCTACGCCGCCAAACTCAAAGCCGCCGCGCCAACCCAGAACCTGGCCGGCTACCTGCGCGCGCATCTTGATCAGATTCATCCCGGTGACTATTTCGCTTCACTGGCCTTCCTGCCCATGTTTCCTGCGCACGAGGCCGCGATCCAGGGCCTGCGCCACAAGGTGCGCGATGCCAAACACGTGGCCACCTGCCTGGGCTTCGGCCCGCGCTTTCTCCACTCCACGGGGCAGGACTACAAGGGCGGTCCCAACACCGGAGTCTTTCTGCAAATCACCGCGGACTCCGCCGTCGATGTCGAGATTCCCGGCCAGAAGTACAGCTTTGGAGTAGTCATCGCCGCCCAGGCCGCCGGTGACCTGGCGGTGCTGGAATCCCGCGGCCGCCGTGCCCTCCGCGTTCACCTGGGCGCCGACGTAGCCGCAGGATTAAAGACCCTGGCCGCCGCGATAGATGCCGCGTTGGTGTAACCGCTCGCACGCGTTGATCCGGATCTAGGACGACCCACCGACAGGGGACGGCGAGGTTGACCATCTGCGCGTCGAGGCGATCTGGTGCAGTTGGTAGGAACAATTACAGAGTGGGCTTGCTGAATTCGCCTATACTGGGTCTCTCCAATTTATCCGTGCTGCACTATCGCGGAGGAATTCCTTGAGTACTAATCTCTCGCCATTTGCCCCGACCCGTCCGATACAGACCAACGACCAATCGCCGAATATCCTCCCGTTCGGTTCTGCTTGGCGTCGCTTTGTTGCATATATTGTGGACGACTTTCTCGTCAGTTTGGTTGGAACCGGAATCGGCGCCATTTTCTTCAACAAGCTTTGGGAGCTAGGGCTGTGGGGTAGACTCGTTGGATTTTTTGTCGCCTCACTTTACTTTGCATCATTGGATTGTGGGATTGGGGGAGGGCAGACCCTGGGAAAGCGGTTGATGAAACTGCGGGTGGTCGACGCACAGGGGAACTTTGTCCCCTTTTGGAAGTCCCTGGCACGCTTCACAGTCTTCGCAGTTCCTTCGTTCCTGTTTGGATTAACACTTCCTGAAACTCGAACGCCGTGGATTGTTTCTTCGCTCATATTCGTGATCGTGCTGTGGGTCGGCGGCTTGACCCTGTATCTAATCACATTCAATGACCACGCCCGGCAAGGGCTCCATGACTTGGCCGTTGGAAGCTATGTCCTCTACTACGACCATTCGGGTCCAGTAATTGCAAAGCCCATCCTCCAATTGCATCGGCAACTCATCGTAGTCCTGCTCTTAGTCGTTACCGGCTCCGCTGCGGCAATTAATAACTGGTATGAGAAGTTACCGCTCCATCTCGAATTTCGTCGTGATGCACAGCCGATTGAGGTAATGGACGGGGTACAGCGAGCGCGGTTTGGGGAACGGTTGTCCCATGACCCTGCAGGCGGAGTGGTGAAAAAGATCTTGTACGTCAGCATTATTCGAAAATCAAAGCCCCTAAGTGAAGAGGGCTTCGCCGACGAAGTTGCGAGAACTGTTCTTCAGGGTGATCGAAATGCCATTGACTACGATGAATTGAGCATTCGGCTTTTCTATGGGTACGACATTGGAATAACTAGCCGATGGAATCACCGGGAGTTTGCGCATACTCCCGCGGAATGGCAGCAGCGGGTTCTAGGAAAGCAGCCGGGCCGTCCTTAATTGATGGTTCAATAAGCCGGATTCGCAGGTCGCTTTTTTGGAACTGAGCATCCACGGACCCAGCCACCATGACTTTTTTCCGCTAGCGAATCAGCGGGCTTTCCCAGATTTGCGCCAGCAGATCCTTGAACTCGGTAAAACGCTTCGGTCCAAGTTCCGCGCGCCATTCGCGTTCGATGTCGAGGAGTATCTCGTAAATCCTGGCGTATGCGGCGTGGCCGCGGTCGGTAAAGCGCACAATCCGCGTGCGGCCCTCTTCGGGCGCATCCAAGCGAACGATGTATCCGAGACCTTCAAGGCTCCGCAGAAGTTGGTTCATGGCCTGCTTGCTCATACCGGCGCGCTCCGCAAGAGTGCCGGGGCGAACCCCATCCGGACCCGGAAACTGCAGTACCGCGATATGCGGCAGGCGCAGATCGTCGAATCCGGCCTCATTCAGCTCCTTGATAATGCGGCGATGGATTGCCTGGGCCGGAACGCGCAGCAATGCGCCGATGAGAATATCCTTCGTTTTGTGCCGCGAACTTTTTTCGGATAAAGGCATTGACGTCGCCAGTAAACTACGTTTACCAATATAGCATTGGTAAATCCCATTTACCAATGGAGACCCAGATGACACAGCGACCCACCGACCTCCAGGTAACGACGGTGCCGTGCCACCCGGCGCCCACTTCCTCGCCGCAATCCCGTAAACCGCCTGCGCTACCTCGTGCGTGGTAGCCTTCTTGCAGCGCAGCCGAAGCCAAAAAGGCTGCCTCAAGCTCATTCCAGGCCTCCATCCTGGGGCGCTCTTTTGCCGATGGACGCGCCCGCTGGGCCAATCATCCAAAGGACATTCGATGAACCGTTTCTGCCTTCTTTCTCTCCTGTTGCTCGCGGCTGGAACCGTCCTTGCGCAGACGCCCGCGTCTTCACCGAGCGCCGACGCAGCGCCTACCCCGCCTACCGTCGTCAAGAGCTTCGACCTCTCGGCCATCGACAAGACCGCCGATCCCTGCACCGACTTCTACCAGTACGCCTGCGGCAACTGGCTCAAGAGCAACCCCATTCCCGCCGACCAGACACGCTGGGTTCGATCGTTTTCGTTGCTCCAGGAGCGTAACCGCTACCTGCTGTGGCAGGAACTGGACGCTGCTGCCACCCACCCCACCAGCCGGCTTGAAAAGCAATATGGCGACTACTTTGCCGCCTGCATGAACACCGGCCTGATCGAACAAAAGGGCCTGGCTCCGCTTGAGCCCGCACTCAAGCGCATCGCCGCCCTCAACGACGCACACCAACTGGCCGTCCTGGTCGGTGAACTGGCCACAGAAGGCAGCCCCACGGCGCTGTTCCGGTTCGGCGTGGAGCAAGACGACAAGGACTCCTCCAAGCAGATTGCCGGCATCGGACAAGGCGGCCTCTCGCTGCCCGACCGCGACTACTACATCGTGGACAGCAAGCGCTTCCAGGAGATCCGCAAACAGTATGTGGAGCACGTAACACGGATGTTCACCCTGGCAGGCGACACTCCGGAACTGGCCGCCAAAGAAGCCGCCTCGGTGCTCGAAATCGAGACCGCTTTGGCCAAGGCCTCCACCAGCCGCACCGATCTGCGCCAGCCGGAGAACCGTTATCACATCTATACCGTCGCCGACTTCCAGAAGCTGGCCCCGGACTTTGATTTCACCGTCTATTTCAAGGCCGTCAAGGTGGGCCATTTCGATACCCTCAACGTGGCCACGCCCGAGTTCTTCAAGGCCCTCAACGGTCTCATCGCCACCGAGCCGGCCGACGCCTGGAAATCCTACTTCCGCTGGCACACGCTGCACGCCGCAGCCGCCGATTTGCCCAAGGCCTTCTTCGACGAGAACTTCGCTTTCTTCGGCAAGACACTTGCCGGACAGAAAGAACCCCCGCCGCGCTGGAAGCAGTGCACCTCGATGACCGACCGCGCGCTGGGCGAGGCGGTAGGTCAGGACTGGGTCAAAAAGAACTTCCCGCCCGCCGCCAAGGCCAGCATGGACAAGCTGGTGGCCGCCCTGGAAAAGTCTCTCGGCGACGACATCAAGACTCTGCCGTGGATGAGTGACGACACCAAGAAAGCCGCAGAGGAAAAACTGGCCATGATCCGCAACAAGATCGGCTATCCCGAGAAGTGGCGCGACTACTCCGGGCTCACAGTCCAACGCGACGACCTGATCGGCAACACCCACCGTAGCGCGATCTTCGAGCGCAACTGGGAACTGAATCACCTGGGCAAGCCGGTCGACGAGAAGGAGTGGGGCATGACGCCGCCTACCGTCAATGCCTACTATGACCCATCCTTTAATGACATCAACTTTCCTGCCGGCATCCTGCAGCCGCCCTTCTTCGACTTCACCATCGACCCTGCAGTCAACTTTGGCGGTATCGGCGTCGTGATCGGTCACGAGATGACCCACGGATTCGACGACGAAGGTTCAAAGTACGACGGCAAAGGCAACCTGCGCGAGTGGCAAACCGCCGAAGACCGTAAGAAATTCGTCGAGCGGACTGACTGTGAAGCGGCTGAATACAGCGGTTTTGAGGCCGCCCCGGCACATGACGGTATACCTGCGCAGAATCTGAACGGCAAGCTCACCCTGGGTGAAAACACGGCCGACAACGGCGGCCTCCGCATCGCCTACATGGCTCTGCTTGACACCCTGGCAGCCGAAGGCAAATCCATCGACGACAAGGTCGATGACTACACCGAGGCGCAGCGCTACTTCCTCGGTTTTGCCCAGGTATGGTGCCAGAACCAGACCGAGCAGGTAGCTCGGCAGATGGCGTTGACTGATCCCCACTCGCCCGGCCGCTGGCGTGTGAATGGCACGGTGCAGAACTTCGACCAGTTCGGCAAGGCCTTTGGCTGCACCGCGGGTAAGCCCATGGTCCCAGTCAACTCCTGCCGGGTCTGGTAGCCGTTCCCTGCCGCTCGTGAGCTTGGTCCGCTTCAGCGTCCGGGCTCCGCAGCGCAGGCTTGGCCCCGGTGGCGGATAAACGCCCCGTGGCCCGGGCCACCTGACGCAGTTCCCGGCTGGTCTGCGATGACATTTACTGCCGTTCCTGCGTCAAAACTTTAACCGAGCTAGAAGTTCAATCACCAACCTGGAGTAAGCAGGGTGATCCATTGCCCAGGCCGGATTCGACGCAAGTCAATGCACGATTTTGGCCCATGCGGGATAGAAACTAGGCATAACCTACCCTCGGCTTTTACAATGCAGCAGGGACCCATCCCAACCCAGCTCTGCTGCGGAACTAGCAAACTTGGCGGCACACGCCGGACCAGGATGAAGGAATCGCATGAAGTTCAAGAAATTCGGCAAGGCCCTTCTGTTGAGCGCGCTCTCAGCGGTAGCTGTACTCGGCATTACGTCTTGCATCAGGTCTTATTCGGTTGGATATTTGTTTGTGGTAGGAACCACAACGGCCGAATCAACCGGTAACGGCATTATCAGCGGCTTCAAGATTGACCACAATACGGGCAAGTTGATCCCCATTAACGGCCTGCCCGTCAGCAGCGGCGGAGTGAATCCTGGACGGTCGATTCTCCTCCCCGGCGGGCGGTTTGTGTACGTACTCAACCGCGGCAAGAACGCTGAAGGCACCGCCGACTGCACCACCACCGCAGACCCTTGCGTGGGCGCAAACATTACCCAGTTCGCCGTGGGCGGCAACGGCATTCTTACCCCGCAGGAGACCTTCTACACCCAGGGGATCAACCCATTCCGCATGATCAGCGACGGCTCGGGCAACTATATTTATGTGCTGGATCATGATTCGCCCTCGAGTGCGTCGTGCTCTCTGGTGCTCGGCACTGGCGTAAACTCCTGCGGCGACATCACGGCCTTCTCCGTGAACCAGACCACAGGCCGTCTCACCCTGGTAGTGAATGCCCAGGCGACCTCTTCTGGTGGCCAAGCGCTGGCCTACTTCCCGGTTCCGGCCAATCCCATCGATTTCCTTCTTGTTTCGTCCTACATTCTGACCATGAGCGGAACCCCCACCACCGGCGATTCGGTCTTCCCTTACAACTGGGCCCAGGTCGGCGGGCAATTGACTTTGAACCAGAACAGCTCGCAGCCGCTCAATATCCTCAACGGAACAGGCCTTGTGACCGGCTCCGGTGGAGGAGCAAATGTCGTTTACGTGCTCGACAACGATCCCATCACCTACATCCCGACGGGCCAATCCGCAGAGGTGACCGCGCCCAGCCAGATTCTCCCCTTTACCGTGGGAACCAACGGCGCGCTGCAGGCTGAGACGGGTGGAAGGATACCCGACGATCCGACTCTGTCCAACCCAATTTTTGCGCTCACGGTGACCGTGTCCAAGGGAAGCGTACTTTACGTAGCCAACCAGGGGAATAACGCCGATCCCAACAATGCCCAAAGCGGCATCGCGGGATACATCATCAACACACCCTTTCAGCTAACCGAGCAGGCAGGCAGCCCGTTCGGCAGTGGGGCCGGTCCGCAGTGCATGATCGAGGATCCCTCCAATCAATACATCTATACGGCCAACTTCAATGACTCGACGGTAACCGGCCATTCCATCGATCAGAATGACGGCTACCTCAACCCGCTTCCCGGATCGGCCAATAAGAGCTACCCGCTGAATGGCCCGGCTACCTGGTGCATGGTAACGGGGCGCACAGGATAAAACACCTGGAAGTCGATTTGGGCGGGTGGGCACTGGCTCTTGCGCAGTCCCCACCCCAGGTTCCGGAAGCTTCGGACTCCTGCAAACGTAGCCGAATCGCGGACGTGATGGTTGCCTGCGCGCCCGCGATTCGATTCCAAAACCTGAGTTTTCAGGGCTTGCTTTCCGGCCCGCTGACGAAAGATGCGCATGAAGTTCAACAGATCGAGACAGCTGGTGCTGGTCTCTGCGGTCAGCCTGCTGGCGGCCTCCCTCGTGACTGCCTGCGGCACACTCACTGTGGATTTTGTCTATGTAACCTGCGCCAAGGCCGCTGGACCTAATAATTACGGCGAAGTCGATGTCTTCGAGGTCAACTCGGAGTCCGGTCACATGCGCCAGATCCCGACCTCGCCTTTTCCCTCCGCCGGGCGCAATCCTGTTGCCGAAGCTGTTTCCATCGACAACACAAACCTCTATGTGATCAATCAGGACGACAACACCATCGTCCAGTTCGTGATCGGCAACGACGGTAAGCTCTATCCCCAGAACACCGTCAACACCCCCGGCATATTTCCCCTCGCGGTCGCGGTCACCAAGACCGACCTGTACGTAGTCGACACCTACCAGCCCCTGCCCTCCTGCTCAACGGTCGCGCCCTGCTCCGGCTCGGTAGCAGTCTTTCCCCTCAGTTCCACCGATGCGCCGCAATCGCCCCTCGCAAATGGAAATTTGAACTACTGGCCGCTAAATCTGCCTGGTAGCAGCGACGTGCTGAGGCCCACCGCGATCACGCTTGCGGACTCCGGCGCGTACGCATACGTGTCTGCGTATGACGCCAAAGCGGGCGCCGGCTATATCTTCGCCTTCGCCGTTAATTCTGACGGAACCCTGGCACCGCTCAACGGCGGCGTCCCCTTCGCGGCTGGAGTGCAGCCCTCTGCCGTCGCCAGCCCCTCCGGCGGCGGTTACCTCTATGTTGCGGATGCCGCGCAGAACGAGATTATCGAATTCCAGATCAATAGCGGCCTGCTCACGCCCCTGAATGGGAGCCCAATCGCGACCGGCCTCGCACCTGCAGCCGTGGTCGTCGATGCCACAGGCAAGTACGCCTATGTGGCCAATTCGCTCGACTCAAACATCACCGCCTACTCAATCTCAAACGGAGTGCTTAGTATTCTGGGCAGTTCCCCCACTCCTGTCACGTACGCCACGGGAACCCAGCCGGTGGCTATCGGCATCGATCCGTCCTTGAATCAGTATCTTTATACAGCCAATTTTCTCGGCAACACTGTGTCCGGTTTTCAGCTGAGCGCCACGGATGGCTCGCTGCTCATCTCGCAGGGTTCTCCCTTCACCGCCAATGCTCAGCCCACGGCTGTCGCCGCCATCCCGCACGGCAGTCAGAAGAAGTAGCAACACTCCGTATTCGCCTTTTACAATGCTTACGGGGCAACGAAAACAGTTTTTCTGGGGCTATCCACTCACGGCCCACGACGAAGGAAACGAATGAAGTTCAGCAAATTGAGCCAGCTCTTTCTGGTCTCTGCCATCGGCCTTCTAGTGGCCTCTCTCTTGACTGCCTGCCAGCTTGTCAGTGTCGATTATGTCTTTCTGGCTGCCACCGCTGGCGTGGGAACCAGCACTGATGGCTCCATTCAGACCTTCGCGGTGGATTCCCAGTCCGGCGCTCTGCGCACCGGTCAGCCAGACGTCGACTCCGGCGGCGTTGCCCCCATTGCCATGGCGGTCTCGGCCCAGTACACCGATCTTTATGTCGCCCATCAGGGTGACAACTCTGTAGTCCATTTCGCCGTCGGTTCCACAGGCGTGCTCACCAAGAAGGATTCAGTCACTCTGAGTGCCCCTCCCACCGCTCTGGCCGTGAATGCCGCCGGGACTTACCTGTATGTGGTCTCCGGCTCCAACTCCGCCACACTCTCTGAGTTCGCCTTGTCGTCTGGAACCATCGGCGCCGTAACCCAGCAGGAGAACCTCGTCGTCCCCGGATACACCAGCGATGTGATCATTCCCACGGGAGTGACGGTGATTCCCAACAATAATGCAGTGTACGTAACTGCTTATGACCAGTCGGCCTACAACCCCGGCGGAGGATCGACCACCAGTACCGCAAATCCAGGCTGGGTGTTCGGTTATGCCGTCGGTTCAGGCGGTGCGCTCGCCCCGTCCCAGGGCAGCCCTTACCTCTCCGGCGTAAAGCCCAGCGCCGTGGCCGCCGAACCCACAAACCGCTTTATCTACGTCACCGACTTCGCCTCCAACGAGCTCATCGGCTACTCGATTACGTCGGGCAGCTCGTTGAACTTCCTGGTCAACGGGCCCTTTAAGACCGGCAACCAGCCCTCCGCATTGGCCATTGACCCGCGCGGCATCTATATTTATGTAACCAACTTTCTGGACGAAACAGTCTCAAGCTACCAAATTACCCTCTCTACGGGTACCCCAACGGCCACCGTCAGCTCCTCGCAAACTCCCGGCAACACAACCGGTACAGAACCGGTTTCCGTTGCAGTCGACCCCGCATTGGGCCGGTTTGTCTACACCGCCAACTACCTGGACAATACCGTCTCCGGCTTCCAGCTCACCCCCACCACGGGCGTATTGAAGCTGGCCCAGGCCACCCCATACCCCTCGGCCCAAAAACCCACCGCGCTTGTGATTGTTCCCCACGGCAACCACGCCATTCAGTCCATTACGCCGTAGCGCCAAAAGTAGAGAAAGTGCAAACAGCCCAGCCACCCGGCTGGGCTGTTTTGTTGTCCGTTACGCTCTTAGGCATCGTAAGTCGCCGCATATGCCGTTTCATGAGGCTTCATCCTCACCAATAGAACTTCATCTCCAACGAGCCTGCCCTTCTGATCTCTGATCTCTGGCCCTCGCCTAGGTCCACAACTTCATCAACTTGCGCAGTTGCTGCTGGGCCGGCTTTTCCACAAGGTGCAGCGCTGCCAGCGCCAGTCCTACCAACAGCACATAGCTGATCCACGGGTCCAGCTTGTTCAGTCTCAGCCAGTTCAGCACATGCGAGTCGTGAATCAGGTTCCACATGTTGAAGTGGAGCAGATAAAGGCAGTAACTGGCCTGGCCTACAAACACCAGCGGCCGTACGCCCAGTGCGCGCGAGAGCGGGTTGACCCCGGCCAGCCCCAGAATCACGCAGCCAAACAGCGGCATCAGCAGCCCGTCGTGAAGAATCGCATACGGGATTTTCGGCGCCAGCGTCAGAAGTGTGAAGATGCCGGCAAAGCCGCTAATGCCCAGAATCAGGCGCAGCCGGCCTGGCCGCGGCACAATCTCGTCCAGCTCTGCCAGCAGCACGCCGAAAACAAAGCTGGCCATATGCGGCAGTGGCGTATACTTCAGCGCCTGCAGCCATGGGCCATAGCTCCAGCGGTCGGGGTGGGCTATGCCGTCAGGGTTGAATAGGACGTAGAGGGTGCCCGGAAGCAGCCCCAGCATCCACACCCCGCCCATCTTCCAAAGGTGAGGTGCAAGCCCTTCGGGCTTCTTCCAGCGAGCCATCCACGGAAATAGAAGGTAGTAGAAAGACTCCGCCGACATGGTCCATGCCGGGGTATTCAGAAACGTCGCAATGGGCGGAATCCAGCCCTGCAGCAGCAGCGGCGACAGCACCATACCGGCCCAGAACATGCCGTGCGTATGCGCGCCCCACTCCCGCGGAATCATGCGCCAGGCCAGTATCAGGCTCAGAAAGTAGATAGGATAGAGCCGTGTGAAGCGCGCCTTATAAAAGCGAAACTTATCCAGCTCTCCTGCCCGCGCCCGCGCGTTGTAGTTGTAACCCAGCACGAACCCCGAGAGCAGAATGAAAAAGCTCACCGAGGCGTAGCCGGCGTTGACCACCGGCGCCAGCCAGCCAAACCACAAGGGATTGGAGAAATGAAATAAGACAATGTTGACAGCCGCAAAACTGCGCAGACCTGTCAATGCGTTTAAACGGGCTGGCTTGCGAACTTCCACTCTCGATTAGACGTCTCCGGCCAGCCAGCGAACAAGCCGGGTAAGCCAAAGCCCCAACCCGGAAAGTGAAATAAGGACAGCTCACAGCAGACAATAGACAGTAAAAATGAACGTCACGATCTGCAACCGGCAAGAGCTAGCTGTTAGCTGTTCACTGTTAGCTGCCTTTACGCCGTTACCAGCGAACCCACCTTTTCGCCCAGCACCACGCGCCGAATGTTTCCCTGCTGGTTCATGTTGAAGATGACCATGGGCAGGTTGTTGTCCTTGCACAGGCTCACCGCAGTCAGGTCCATCACCT
This sequence comes from uncultured Occallatibacter sp., assembly GCA_964396795.1. GTDB lineage: Bacteria > Acidobacteriota > Terriglobia > Terriglobales > Acidobacteriaceae > Telmatobacter. The sequence goes on from CAYNGB010000019.1 coordinate 34,854, forward strand.
TCAGCCCCAGGCGCAGGATCTCCATGTAAGTAATCTCGTCGTACTTCACTGCATCTTTCACCAGCACAGGGTCGGCACTGAACACGCCCTCTACCTTGGTGCCCTTCAGCAACACGTCCGCCTTGATCTCCATGGCGCGCAGGCTGGCTGCCGTGTCGGTGGAGAAAAACGGATTCCCAATACCCGCTGCAAAGATCACCACCCGCCCCTTTTCCAGGTGCCGCACGGCCCGGCGGCGGATGTAGGGCTCCGCAATCTGGTTCATAAATACGGCGGACATCACACGACACTGCACATCGCGTTGCTCCAGCGCATCCTGCAGGGCGATTGCGTTGATCACCGTGGACAGCATGCCCATGTTGTCGGCGGCCACCCGGTCCATCTCCTTGGCCTGTTCGGTCACACCGCGAAAGAAGTTGCCGCCTCCCACCACGATGCCCACTTCGACACCCAGGGCGTGCACTTCCGCGATTTCAGAGGTGATTTCCGCCACTTTTCCAGCGTCCAGGCCGAACCCCCGTTCGCCGGCCAGCGCCTCACCCGAAAGCTTCAGAACAATACGTTTGTACATGCCTTTTTGAGTATCGCATAAGGGCGGCTCGCTCGGAGTTTTCCACCGCCCGCAATGCAAAGCCGGTTCAATTTCGCTCCTACGCCTCGCGCAACAGCGGATCATCAAAATCCAACGAAGAAAACCGCTTCGCTATCAGCCGACAGCCTCGTCTGCAGCCGCAACTGTCACCAGCAACTCTCCCGCCGCTCGGTCAGCAGTCTCGCCGCCCTTACCAATGTGTGCCTTATCCGCTTCCTTACCTTGAACTATCCACCCCCCAGGACCGACAATGTCATCAATTCCATCACGTGAATCCACACAAAGGGAAAGGTCATTCGATGCGCCACCTATCAAGCGGCTCTTCTTGTGCCGTTGTGGGGCCCGGCGCCCTTCGGGGCCTGGTTTTCCGCTGCATGCGATCGCTGAACATCTTCATTCTGCTTATCCTGGCCGGTTTCGCTTGTGGCGCACTCCGTGCCCAGACCACCGATCGAATTATCCAGGAAGCCGATCTCGCACAGAGCATCGCCCTGCCCCATCATCACCCTCAGTGGGCTAACTCCGCCAACGATGCAGGCTTGGTATCCCCGTCTCTGCCCCTGGAGCACCTGACCCTGGTGCTGGCGCGATCGCCCCAGCAGCAGTTGGCCTTTGAGACCTTTCTGGCTGACCAGCAAGACCCCGCTTCGCCCGCCTACCATCACTGGCTCACTCCCGCCCAGGTCGGCCAGCGCTTTGGGCTCTCGGATTCCGACCTCGCATCCCTCACCGGGTGGCTGCAATCGCAGGGTTTGCATGTCAACTGGGTCTCGCCCAGTCGCATGTTCATCGGCTTTGGTGGCACGGCGGCCGATGTGGGCCGCGCCTTCCAGAGCGAGATGCACACTTACACCATCGATGGTGTTCAGCGTATGTCCATCGCTTCGGATCCGATGGTCCCCCGTGCGGTGGCCCCTGCCCTCAAAGCCGTTCATGGCCTCTACACCATCGAAGACCGTCCCACACACCACCTGACTGCGGTGCAATCGGCTTCGCCGCAAATGACGATTACCAGCGGTGGCCAAACCTACCACTTCATCGCACCAGGAGATTTTCAGACCATTTACGATGTCCCATATACCTACAACGGCGGCGGGCAGACCATCGGCATCGTGGCCCGGTCGCGCACCGATTTCGATGACTATGCCAACTTCCGTAATCTGACTTCGACCTTTTTTCAATCTCCCACTGAAGTTGTTCCCAAAGCGTTCGGGGGAGTTGATCCCGGCCCCGCACTGACAGCTCCGCCAACGGGGAACGTCTCCACTGGAGACCAGAGCGAGGCCACCCTGGATGTAACCCGTGCGGGCACCATCGCTGACAATGCCAATCTCCTGCTGGTGGTTGCCTCCGATTCAAGCGGCGGCATCGAGGTGGATGCGCAATACCTGGTGCAAACCACGCCTCTTCCCGCGCAGATCATGACCATCAGCTTCGGAGCGTGCGAGTCGGCGGCCGGCCCGGCTGGAGTTGCCTTCTGGGACGCGCTCTTTCAGCAGGCTGCTGCGGAGGGAATCTCATCCTTCGTCTCCTCAGGGGACTCCGGCGCGTCCGGCTGCGACCCGGACTTTGCTACACCGCCCTTCACTCCCTTGGCCAACAGCCCCAACTACATCTGCTCCTCGAGCTATGCCACATGCGTAGGTGGCACCGAGTTCAACGACGTGAGCAACCCCGCAACCTACTGGGGTACAAGCCAAGGGACGATCACCGCGCAGAGCTACATTCCCGAGGGTGGATGGAACGAGCCCCTCAACTCCAAATCCAGCCCCCAGGTTGCAGCCTCCGGTGGCGGAGTCAGCACCGTCATCCCCACCCCTGCGTGGCAAACAGGAGCCGGTGTGCCTGCGGCCAGGTCCGGACGCTACACTCCCGACGTCTCCTTTTCCGCGTCCTGCCACGATGGTTATTTCGGTTGCATGGCTGCGGAGGGAGCCAGTTGCGTCGTCAACAACGGCGGCTATAACTTCCTGGCGTTCTGCGGAACCTCAGCCGCTGCGCCCAGCATGGCCGGTGTAACCGCGCTCCTCGATTCAAAAATCGGGTCCGCAACAGGTGTTTTTGGGGCGGCGCAAGGCAATCTCAACCCGGGAATTTACCAGGTAGCAGCTAAAGCGCCCTCCGTTTTCCACGATGTGACCCCCTCCACCAGCGGTGTCGCGGCCTGTAGCATCAATACTCCCAGCATGTGCAACAACAGCATTCCCAGCAGCACAGGACTCACCGGTGGTCAGGCGGGATATCCGCTGACCGCTGGGTTCGATGAGGTGACGGGCTTGGGTTCTCTCGACGTGAGCGCATTTCTCACCAGCTATTACGCACTCAAGAGCGCACCTTACATGACTGTGACACTGTCTGCCTTCAGCGTGACGACTGTCCAGGCATCCACAGTGACCGTCACCGTCAGCGGTCCCAGCGGTAGCCCCACCCCTACCGGATCGGTAGGCATCTCTGTCGGCAGTTACAGTTTCGCATCAACCCCGCTCGTCGCCGGTGTCGTCACCTTCCAGATCCCCGCCAAAACCCTGCCCAGCGGAACATACTCGATCACCGCAAACTACACGCCCGATACCCCCGGCGCCTCCACATACTACCCATCAACGGATTGGGCCACCCTCATTGTCACTCTGCTCCCTCCTGCAGTCACACAAACTCTCTCATCCCCCACCATCACCACCGCGCAAGCGCTTACAGACACTGTTGTTGTGAGCGGAGGCAGCGGCAACCCCACGCCTACAGGAACCGTATATCTCAACGGCGGCGGCTATGGTGCATCCGCCACACTAAACGGCGGCAGCGCCATCTTCAACATCGCCGCTGGATTGTTGACCGCCGGCACCGATTCGCTGCAGGCCAACTACGTCCCGTCGACCCAGGGTTACGACATCTATTCCAACGCAGCGATTTCTACCCCAGTCACCGTGACACCCACGGCGCAGTTCACGCCTCTTGTGACGGTCACGCCCTCGGCAACGACGACAGTCAAAGCGAATCCGCTCCAGGTGACGATCACGGTCAACGGCGGCGCCAATCCCACCCCCACTGGCTCGGTCACGCTCATCACCGGCGGCTATTCTTCCCCGTCTAGCCCGCTGGTCGGCGGTATCGCCTCCATCACCATCCCCGCCCAGACGTTGGCTGTCGGAGCTGACTCCCTCACTGCCATCTATGCACCCGATGCGGCCAGCCTCTCCACCTATAACAACACTTCGGGATCGGCGCAGGTCACCGTCTACAACCCGGCGATCTCAACACCGGTCATCACATTCTTCCCCTCTTCGTCTACTGTCACTACAGCGCAGTCACTCCAGATGACGGTCACAGTCTCCAGCGGCGTCGGGTATCCCATCACCACCGGCTCTGTCATACTCAGCGGCGGCGGCTATACCTCCGCGGCAACTCCACTCGTCGCCAACAGCGCCACCTTTACCATCCCCGCCGGATCGCTCGCCGTGGGCACTGACACGCTGACCGCCAGCTATACACCCGACGCCATCAGCATGGCCATCTTCTTTGCCTCTTCAAGTTCCACCACCATCACCGTCGACACGCCCCCTCCCACCACCTTCACCCTGACCGGCACTTCCGTTTCCGTCTCGCCGGGCGCAACCACGGCGAACACTTCTACCGTCACCGTGACTCCCTCCGGCGGCTTCACCGGCAGCGTCGCGCTCACTGCCGCCGTCACCTCCGGCCCCACCGGCGCACAATTTCCGCCCACTTTCAGCTTCGGCGCTACCAGCCCGGTCAACCTCACCGGCGCCAACGCAGCCACTGCCACGCTCACCATCTCCACCACCGCAGGCGGCGCAGCGCCATGCTCCGCAACCCTGGAACAGCGCCCATCGATTCCTTGGTATGGCAAAGGCGGAGCGATTCTGGCGTGCTTCCTGTTCTTCGTCATTCCGGCGCGAGGTCGCAAGGGTCGCACCCTGCTGAGCATTATGTTGCTCGCAGTGCTCGTCAGCGGTGTGGTGTCCTGCGGCGGAGGAGGCGGCACGGCCTGCCCCGACATCTCAACCACCGGCACCACGGCGGGAACCTACACCGTGACGGTAACCGGCACGTCGGGCGCCACTACGGCACAGAACACTCTCACCCTCACCGTGCAGTAGCCCAGAAACGAGCTCTCTGTTTACTTCGCCTTGGAGTGCGGTATCCCGGTGCCCTGACTCGCAAGGACGGCCTGTACATACGGCGTAAGAACCACCGGTCCCACCAGCCCGTAATGTTGCACCAACCCGCGTTTCGCCACGCTGTCGTCGAGACTCGCCAATCGGTTATTCAGAGTTGTCGCCACGCGCACGCCAATCGTGTTCCGTCCTGCCGTCAAATATCGCCCTATCTCGGCTTCTGCGCTCAGTTGATCTACCGGAACCGGTTTCCCGTTCACAGTCAGCGTAAAGGAATCAAAGACCTCGCCCAGGCTGAGAGTGGCGACATCGCGTGTGGTCCATCCTGCCGGTAGGTCAAACGATGTGACATACGTACCAATCCCCGACACATGTTGCAGCGCGGGAATCTCCGGCCAGGGCTTCAATCCGTCCAGTTCCACAGTCAACGGAGTCTTTCGTGTCTCAGCCGCGGCGGTCCCTGATGTAGTCGCATAAGGATTCGCCGGCTGCCAGTCTTCTGTGCTCAACTCCCATTTAGCATCTGTCAGATCGATCGCCGCAGGAACTTCGCCGACCGCGCTGCTCACCGTCTTGCCGTTGCTGAGCGTGGTTGTATGCATCCCGGCTCTTTTTGCGCGAACCACAACCGCATTCCCATCCGCAACTGCGTCGTCCGCCGTAGTGGCAGTCACGTGCACCGTCGGGACCGTCACGCCGAACCGCTGCGGCTCATCGCTCAGCGCAATTAGTTGGGCATTATCCGGCGACAACCGCACCCGAACCGTGACACGGCCGTCAGTCGAAGTGTACTGAGCAACTGGCGTGATCTTCCCCGACCATGCATTCAGCAGATAGGGGCTGCCCCGCCCTTCAAGGCTGACCTCGATATCAAGCGGCGTCCCCGTTGCCGGTTCAAAAAGATTGGCTGGCTCGCCCTTGGGACTGACGACCCCCTGGTTATAAAGGAAGTAATAATCCGTTTTAGTAGCCAAATCCCTGCGGTGTACGCTCAGCATAGCGGAGGGCGACCCGGGCTCCGCCGCAGGATGAATTCCCAGAGACCTGAGCTTTCCGGGCACATCGGATTCGTGCACCACCCTGTAAACATTCGGGTCACCAAGCAGTTCATGGATGATCGTCTGCAGCTCCGCGTCAGATCCTGGCGAAAATCCCGGCGTACGATCGGGAGGTGTCCCCACAACCAGGATCGGCAATCCCGCTCGCGCATAGCCCAGTATCTTTCGTGCCACTTCCGTTGGCATTGAAGTCTTCACTGGATCGGTCGCGGGCTCCTGTTCGCTATCGATAATCAGCACCTTGTAGTCCGGCCCATCCACGGCAAGGCGTTTCCCAGTCACCGTCGCGTTGGGAAGATTCAGCAGGCTCGGGTCAAGGTAGTCCCGCGTAAAGCCGGCCTCTTGCAGCCCGGTATCGCGCCACATCCGGAACCCTGCCCCGCCTTTGACCATCTGCGGAAGCGGATACAGGTAGTTCTGCATGTAAACCGCGACATCGGTCTTTGCCTCGCCCTGGGTTAGCACCTGGCCAATGCGGGCAAAGTAGTCGTTGTAGGTGCGCGCATCCTCCCAGATTGGGTTGCGTGGTCCCCATGCATTCGAAAAACCTGCCTGCGGAAAGTTGTGATATCCCGGCCACTTTGCGGTTGCGCTGTCTCTGTAGGCATACACGTGATACACCAGTTTCGTAATGCCGCCGGCAAAGCTCTTGTGCATCCGGATGGTCACATCCTGAAACGTCTGCGCGTAGTTCATGTTGAGCGCTGCACAGCATTCGGTTGAATACCACGAGTTCCCCGTCATGTGATTCGCGGATGCAATTGGCAGATAGTTGTCCACTTCGTCGTTCGTAAACAGCGACTCATGCTCCGGCCGGTCGAGCGACGCCGCGGCCTGTACCTGCTCATTGATCGGTGCCTTCAACGACATCTCGCCCTCGGGCTGGATGCGCACCTTGTAGTTGTACTTTCGCGCCCAGGCGTTTAGCGGCGTAACCTGTTTCTCAATCCAGATGTCGCCTCGCACTGCGTAGAGATCATCGCGAACACGCGCCGCGCTGCCGTCGCTGAAGCTGAAGTTATCTTGAAACAGCGCCGGCAGAGCCGGAATCAAATCGTAACTCCGCCGGCTGCGGAACTCCTCGGGCATCTTATTCGTCCACAACTCATCGGGACTTCCGCGGTCCACGCTGTGCGAGTCATAGAAAATGTCGCCGCCGTTCGCCTTCATCAACTCCTTGACCTCTGGGCTCAAGCCGGTCTCCATGCTTTGGATCAAGTCCTTGAGTCCCTCATCGCTGAACGGATCGGGCTGGGCAAACACGCCGCGTGACCAAAATGAGATCACCTGCCATTGAGCCCCCGCAGGTGATGCGGGTGCGGTCCAGCGGACATTTCCTCCGGTCGTGCCCCCCAGCACACCCTCAGTGTTCTTTTCACTCACGGTCGGGGTCAGGTCGATGACCGAGGAGCGGTCCAACTCTACAGGGCCGTTTGTCGCGCAGGGTAAAGCAGTGCATCGAAATGCCAGCACCGCGATGAGAGTGGTCCGATGATGTTCCGGTGCCTGCGCAGGTGGTGGTGGCCCGCCGAACTGCGGCCGAACCGGAGGATGAGCCGGCGGGATGGGCCCCTCGAATGTCCCGCCTGCATCCACTGCAACATTGCCAAAGGCCAGCGTCTTCCGGGCGTTGTCCTCGTCCATCGAATATTCGGGCGGAAACTGTGTCGGGCCATGGCTAAGGCTCACCTTGATATCAAGCTCGTTCGCCTTCGTGAGCAGCGCCACCAGTTGCTCATTATTGGGAAACGCTCCCTGTCCCACTTCGACGCCGGCAATGCCTTTGTCGTACAGGTCCTGAACTTCCGCCTTGATCTCCGCTGGATCGGCACTCGCAGGCATATTCAACCGCACCCACGGCCGATCGTTCGCGGGAGGTTTGGCAAAAGTTTCCGCGCTCAGTGCCGTGACCGGATTGAACGTGGTCCATTGGGATTGATTTGCGCTGTGCGTCTTACTGTCTTGTCCCCAAGCCAAAACGGCCAACGAAATTGCAGATGCTGCGAACAGCTTCACCGTCGATGATCTTGCCACAATATGCCCCCAGATCCGCGAACTAGGCGGACGCAACAATTCCCCAGAATCTTGGTTGCCTTGCTCTATGGACTGTCTGACGCGCTGGAAAGACTCGCTTCTCAGCCTCAGAAGCTAATCTTTCCCGCCAATTGCAGAATCCGCGGCGACGACGCTCCTGTGATCTTTCCCGCCGTGGCCGCCGAATCATTTACCTCATTGTCGACGGTGTCGTTGCCTCCCGATCCGCTCACAATTAACCCGCCCACGTCCCCGGAATACTGATGATGGTTGAAGGTGTTGAACGTGTCCACATTGATCTGGAAGTTGATCCGTTCGGTCAAGTGCACGCTTTTCGCGAAACCCATATTCCAGTTGTCGATCCCCGGTTGGCGCAGGAAGTTACGCGGTGAGTTGCCATACGTCGCCAGCGCCGGTTGCGCAAAGCACGCCATATTGAGCCGTTGGAACGGCTGCGTCAGTCCGCCATGAACGCTGCAACCCGGAACAAGATTCGCGCGCTGCCCAAAGGTTCCCTGCACTCCATGAATATCGCTCGCCCCGATGCTGAACGGAAATCCCGCCTGAAACGTGGTGATGCCCGTAACTTCCCAGCCGCCGATCACGAGGTCGGCTGCCCGGCTAACTCCTCTGCCGAATTTTTTGCCTCGCCCAATGGGTAGGTTGTACACGTAGCTGGCCACAAACCGCTGGCTCACGTCGAAGTCCGACGGTCCGAAATCCCGGTTCGCGTTGTGGTTATCCATAAAGCCCTGGTAGCCGGTGTTTGAAGCGCCCACCCCCGCCGCCGCCGATTTGTCATCCGTGCTGTGAGCCCATGAATAGACCGATGTAAACGACAAGTCTCCGGTGCGATGCTCTGCCTTCACGTTCATTGCGTTGTAGTGCGAATAGCCGTGAAAGTCGCTGTCGATGTAGTACCCGTTGAAGTTGGGATACGGCAGCCGGCTCGATATCGTGCACGGGGCAACTCCCAGGTTGATATAGTTGCCTGCCGCATCCGTCTGCTGGCAATACGCCACGCTCGCCGCCGCAACTGAGTAGGGCTGTGAAATATCGCGCCGGTCCAGCAGATGGACGGCATGGGTCCCGATGTAGTTCACTTCGAGCGATGTGCTTCTGCCCAGTTCGCGTTCCATCGACGCCGTCCACGATTGCACATAGGGATTCAGCGGATTCTCCGACTCGATCACCGCGATGAACGACAGCGCCGTTTCCGGAAGCGGCCCCAGCGTGATGTAACTGGGAAACAACTGGTTGGTCAACTTGGGCAGCGTGGGAACCGCAGTGGGAACAAGATTGTTGCGAATACTGTAAGGGTAGATGTCTGCCGAGTCGCCGATCTCGTGTCCTTCATACGAGTCGTAGAAGATCCCATAGCCGCCGCGCAGCACCGTCTTGTCGTTGAAGCGGTAGGCAAAACCAAACCGCGGCGCGAACGGCGTCTTGGGGCCGGGGTGCGGCACCGGGCCGCAATAGCGCAGGATCGGACCGCCATCCAAGCCCACTCCCGGAGCCACTCCGTCGGTGGATAGTTGGGGGTCGGCATAGCATAGCCCGCCTTCTGCATTCTTGGTGTCCAGCCAGAAAAAGTGATTCGATGCTTCGTAGGTTGCGGCGCGAAAGTCCCAGCGAAGGCCAAGGTTCAGGCTCAACTTCCTTGTTACTTTCCAGTCGTCTTTCCCGTAGGGCGCGAAATAGCGAAACACGTGTGTCTGCGGGTTGCCCGCCTGTGTTGTGGTGCTCAACGGCCCGGGCACAAATCCGCTGGCGTCGCTGTAGTACCCCAGCATCATATCGGCCACTGCGTTACCTGTTCCGCACAGAGATGTGGGCGCTGCCCCACCCACTGAAACCGGTACGTTGCCGCAGCTGCTGGCTCCGCCCGCCGTGATCGGAAGATTATTGTTCGTAATGGTTCCCGACGAAAAACCGAAGTCGCCGTAGAAGTCGTCATCCGCGTTCCGGGTCAGCGTATACGCGCGATAATCCAGCCCAAATCCCAGCGTGTGTTTCCCGTGCACCGTGGTGAACGAGTCGGCCCACTCCCACGCCGGGCTTGAGGAACCGCTGTAGGAGTTCACCGGCCCCCCCCCGCTGGCGTAGGTCGATAAGCTTACGTTCGGCCAGGTTTCCTGCAGCGGCCCAAACTTGGTAAACACGCCCTTCTCCGCCAGCGCGCTGACTACCACTGCAGGCGGAGCCGCCGAACCTTGCGGCGCTTCCGCGTAAAGATAGCCAAAGCGGAAGTTGTTTACCATGGCCCGCCCGATCTTCACTGTGTGCGACACTTCCCAGCTCTTCTCGTTCTCGAGCGTCTTCTCCATCCCGTAGTCGAACGATCCGGAGTTGTAGAGTGAGCTGTTGGTGTGGTTCGCAAAGGTGATGCGGAAGAAGATCGTTCCTAGCTTGCCCAGCACCTGGTCGCCGCGGTAGGTCTGTTGGTTGGTGCTCAATGGCCCGGGAACCTGCTTGATCAGGTTGGTAACGCCCTCCGGCTGGTTCGCCAGCGTCGGCGTCCCCCAGAATTTGTTCGCCGCAGCGACTTGCCCGATCCGGCTCGTGAATGCCGTCGATAGAATCTGATTGCCTTGGAATGCCTGCCCCGTTGTTGGGTCCACCGGCATGCAGTTGAAGCCGTTGGCCAGAAGCGTCGCGCAATCCGATGTCCCATAAGCCGGCAACAGTCCGCCAGGCAGCCCGCCCACGCCGGACGCATACGTCTCCGCCGAGAAATCGCCGCTCAGCACCGCCGGATTGGGAACTGTCTCGTACGCAATGCTGCCGTTATTGATGCGCCAGCCCTCGTAGTTGGCCATCCAGAAAGTCTTGCCATGCCCGTCGTAGAGCTTAGGGATCGCCACCGGCCCGTCCATCACAAATCCGAACTGGTTCTGGCGCAGAATTGGGTTCGTCGTTGCCACGCCCGAATTCAGATTCAGCACGGTTGCAAACGGTAGTGCATCGAATGCGTCGTTGCGGTTTGACTCGAATAGCGCCCCGTGGATTTCATTGCTGCCGCTCTTGCTCACAATGTTTACCTGGCTAGCGCTGAATCCGTACTCCGCCGGGTAGGTGCCGCTCTCCACTTTGAATTCCTGAATCGCATCCTGCGACAGAACCACCGCCGGCGTCACCAGCGCCGGATCGGTATTCACCAGTCCGTCCAAGGTGTAGTTGTTTCCTTCCGGCCGTCCGCCGTTCACGCTCACGGCGTCGCCTTCGCCTTGCCGCAGCGTGCCCTGTTCCCCACCTACGGTCACCGCGCCCGCGCCCACCAGCAACAACTGCATGAAGTTCCGCCCGTTCAGCGGCAGCTCTTCCACCTGTTGCTGGCTCACCAGTTGCGACAGCGCCGCGCTATCGGTGTCCAGCGCCACAGCTCGCGCCATCGCTACCTCGGTCTCCGTCGCCGCGCCCGGCTTCAGCCTCAGGTCCACGCGCACCACCTGATCCACCGTCAGTGTGAACCAGGTTGTGACTGATTTTTTAAACCCCTGCGCCTGGGCTGAAACCGAGTAGGTTCCAGGACTCAGTGCCGGCGCAAGATAATCGCCCGCGGAACTCGTAACCGTCTGAAAGGCGCCCCCAGTTGCGGTGTTGGTCACCGTCACTTGCACATTGGGCAGGATGGCGCCCGCGTCGTCCGTGATGGTTCCCAGAATCGAGCCTGTCGCTCCCGCTTGTCCGAGCATTCTGCCGCTTGCAACAAGCACCAGAATCAGCCCGAAACAAATTCGGATCGTGCGCATCGTTCGCCTCTTTGTAAGGGTCCACTTCCCGTCAGCATCGGTAGGGTCGCCCTTGGAACGAAAGCAGCGGAAGGATACCACACTCCCTCCGCGGCGGACTGTGCTCTATAGCTCCTGCTTTCACATGCGCGCAGCCATTGCCCGGCGTGTGAGAACGCTCGCTTCTGCGCCAACCAATCCCTGTCGTGGATCGAGAAGTGCACCAACCTCCGTATCACCTGATATCGTGGTAGGTCCCAAAGTATTGGAACGCCGGGGAGGATCTACTTCGTGGAGAACGCAGCTTCGAGCTTGTTTGCGGGCATCGATTTCGGCGGCACCAAGGTCGCGGTGGTCATCGCCGATGCGCACGGCAACATCGTCGCCGAAGCAGTGATCCCCACCCTTGCCGAGGACGGGCCGGCCCAAGCTGCGGAGAGAACCTGCCTCCTGCTTGACGATCTGTGCTGTGAGCACTGTTGCGAAATCCTGGCCATCGGCATCGGCTTGCCCGGGCTCGTCGATCGCGACGCGGGCACCATTGTTTTCCTGCCCAACCTTCCCCCGCAATGGTCCGGCTTCCGCATCGCCGAGGCGTTTGCTTCGCATTCTCACCGGCCCGTCTCGTTGCTGAACGACGCCCGCATGGCGGCCCTTGGTGAGTACACGTTCGGCAATGCCGGCGGCTCGCAGGACATGTTGTTCGTGACCGTCGGCACCGGCATCGGCGGAGGTCTGGTGCTCGATGGCCATTTGCGCCTGGGAGCCTTTGGTGCGGCAGGCGAAGTCGGCCACCACACCATTCTCCCCGACGGAGCACCTTGCAGTTGCGGCAGTCGCGGATGTCTTGAGACCCTGGTCAGCGGACCAGCCCTGGCCGCCGCAGGAAGAGACTTGATGCGTGCCGGCCGCGCGCCCCACTTGAGAGAACTGGTGGCCGGCGATCCTGCTAAAGTGACTGCCACCCGCATGGCTGCTGCGGCGCGCGAAGGCGATCATGCGGTAGCCGACGCCATTCGTGTGGCGGCGGAGTATCTTGGCGTGGGCATCGCCAACGCCGTCAGCATCACAGCGGTGCGCACCGTGGTCATTGGCGGCGGCCTGTCTGTTCTCGGCGATTTATTGCTCGAACCCGTGCGCAAGGTCGTCAAAGAACGCGTGCGGATGTTCCCATCAGAAGTGGTGCAGATAAGCTGCTCCACTCTTGCAGAAAAAAGCGGCGCGTTGGGCGGCGTCGCCCTGGCCGTCGAGGAATACAACCGGGTAACCAGCAACACCCTAGCATGATCTCGGAGATGAATCGTGACCAACTCATTTGATTACCAGGCAATCGCCAAAATGATCGACCACTCGCTGCTCAACCCTTCTCTGACCACTCGGGAGCTTGAAGCCGGATGCGCGCTGGCGGTTCGATATGATGTGGCCAGTGTCTGCATCATGCCTTTCTACCTGGCCCGCTGCGCCCAGTTGCTTACCGGCACCACGGTCCACGCCAGCACCACCATTGGCTTTCCCCACGGAGGACATACCACTGCGATCAAACTTGCTGAGGCCCGGCAGGCCCTGCAGGACGGCGGGCAAGAGCTGGACGTGGTCATCAACATTAGCAAGGCCCGCAGCGGCGAGTGGGACTATATGCGCGATGAGCTCTCCGCGCTTGCCGACACGATTCACGCCGGTGGAGCAAAAATCAAAGTCATCTTCGAGAATGCCTATCATGACGATGCCGCCAAGATTCGCCTGTGCGGCATATGCGCTGAGATTGGCGCTGATTGGGTAAAGACCTCCACCGGCTACGCGCCCACCGGAGCCACGATTCCCGACCTTGAACTGATGCGCCAGCATTCCCCGGCCAGCGTGCAGGTGAAAGCAGCGGGCGGCATTCGCGATCTCGATACGCTGCTGCAGGTGCGGGCCATCGGCGTCAGCCGCGTGGGTGCCACGCGCACTCAAGCCATGCTGGAAGAATGCCGCAAACGCCTCGGACTAGCGCCGATTTCTTCTCTCGTCGCATAAGCAGCCGTGCGGCTCACATAGAGCTGGGCGCCCCAGATCTCGATTTTGAGATCTGGGATCGCACCAACATTGACCTCCAATAAGAGTCTTAGAAGTCCTCGCTGTTTTCCGCGGCGGGCAATATATCGTGGTCCCTGGCTACCCAGACATACAGCGTGGGCAGCAGGAAGACGCCGATCACCAGGTTGGCCAGCAGTCCGCCGACGATCACAATCGCGAATGGCCGTTGCGAGTCGGACCCAATGGCATGGGAAAGCGCCGCCGGCAGCAGTCCCAGCGTAGCCACGAGCATGGTCATCATGATCGGCCGCAGGCGCAAAACCGCGCCCTCGATGGCGGCTTCCACAATGTGCTCCTGAGTCGCCTCCTCCAGACCCTTGCGCCGTGCCCGCAACTGGTTGATGTACTCCAGCATGATCACGCCCGTCTGCACTGACACGCCGAACAAGGCCAGGAATCCCACCGCCGAAGAAACCGAGAAATTGGTGTGCGTGATAAACAGTGCCAGCGGCCCGCCTATCGAGGCCATCACCACACTCACCAGAATCAGTGTGGCCCACTTGAACGATCGGAACATGGTGTAGAGAATGAGAAAAATCACCAGCACGGTTATGGGAATCACCAGCGCCATCCGCTTGTCGGCGCGCTTCTGGCTCTCGTACTCACCCGCCCACTCGGTGTGGTAGCCGGCAGGAAGCGCGACGCTCTTGCTCACCTTGGCGATGGCTTCCTGCACGGTCGAGCCCAGGTCGCGCCCGCGCACGGAGTACTTGATGGCGATATAGCGCTGGCCGCCCTCCCGGTAAATTTCCTCCGCGCCGTCGTCGGCTGAGATCTTGGTCAACTGCGCCAGTGAAACCCGCTCTCCGGAGGGTGAAAGCAGCCGCACATCTTCGATCGCTTCGCGCGTGTCGCGGTATTGCTTCTCATAACGCAGTGTCACGTCGTAGCGGGCCTCGCCCTGTTGAACCTGGGTCAGAGCGTTGGCGCCAACTGCTGTCTGTACGGCATCCTGGATGTCCGCGACGTTGATGCCCCACCGAGCCGCCGCATCGCGATCCACGGTGTAGTTCAGGTTGGGTTGGCCGATGATGCGGAAGATGCCCAGGTCCTCGATGCCCTTCACCGTTGCCATCTGCGCCTGAATCTCTCCGGCTTTCTCTTCCAATGTCCGAAGGTTGTCGCCGTAGAGTTTCACGGCTAATTCGCCCTTCACGCCGGATACTGCTTCCTCCATGTTGTCTGAGATGGGCTGTGAAAAATTCCAGATCACGCCGGGAAACTTCTCCAGTTCCTTGTTCATCGCTGCAATCAGCGCTTCCTTGTCCTGGTGGAACAGCGGTCGCCATTGTTCCTTGCGCTTCAGATCCACAAAGTACTCGGTATTGAAGAAGCCGGTAGTGTCGGTGCCGTCGTCGGGGCGTCCGGTCTGGCTCACTACCTGGGTCACTTCGGGAAACGAAGCCATCACAATGCGCGCCTTGTTGGTGAAGTCGATGCTCGCTGTGGGGCCTTCGCTGGGCGGCAGCGTGCCGCGCACCCAGATGGCGCCTTCGTCCAGGTGCGGCAGGAACTCCGACCCGATTGCGCCGCCCAACGTCAGGTAAAGCGCAGCTGCGAACAAAGCACCGGCAATGCCCACCGTGACATATCGATGCTCAATGGCTGCCCGAACCGCAACGCGATAACGCCGGATAAGCCATTGCAGGATCGGATTCTGCCATTCCTTGGCGCCCTTGTGGAACGCCACGCTCGCCAGAACCGGCGCGATGATGATCGAGAAAGTTAGCGCCCCCAGCAGCGCAAACGCAACCGTCCACGCCATCGGCTTGAAGAGCCGTCCCTCCACCGCCTGCAAGGTAAAGATAGGCAGATACGCGCTGATAATGATCCCGATTGCGTAGAACACCGGCCGCTGCACTTCATGCGCCGCCTCGCGAATCTTCTGTCCCGGTGTGCGCGTGTCGTCCTCGTGCGAGAGATGGCGCACGATATTCTCGATCATCACCACCGCTCCATCCACCACCATGCCGAAATCCAGTGCTCCGAGTGACAGCAGGTTGGCCGGAATATGGCTCAGGTCGAGACAAATTGAGGCGAATAGCAAGGCAAAGGGAATAGTAAGGGCAACAATGATCGCGCCGCGTACGTTGCCCAAAAAGAGGAAGAGGATAATCGAGACCAGGATCACGCCCTCGGTCAGGTTGTGCTCCACGGTCTCCACCGTGAACGACACCAGGTCGGAGCGATCGAGAAAGGGAACGATCCGCACGCCCTTCGGCAGGATGCCCGTGTTGAGCTTCTTCACCTCTTCGTGGATGCCCTCCAGCACCGGGTCGGAGTCGTCGCCCTTCTGCAGCAGCACGATGCCCTCCACGGTGTCGGGGTTATCGACAATCACGCCGTCCGGACGGTGTGTGGCTCTTCCAATCTGCCCCAGGCGTATCTTCGGACCCTGGGTCACAGTGGCGATGTCTCTGATGCGAATGGCGGCGCCGTTCTGAGTTTTCACCACCGTCTTTTCAATGTCCTGCACGCTGGTGTAAAGGCCAACTGACTGCACGTTGATCTGTTGCGCACCTTGCTCGATAAAGCTGCCGCCGCCGTTGGTGTTGTTGTTGGTCAGTTGCTGCTCGACCTGGGCAATCGAAAGGCCATAGGAAACCAGCTTCTCCGGATCAAGCTTGATCTGGTATTCCTTGGTCGGCCCACCGAAACTGGAAACGTCCACCACCCCCTTGACGCCCTTGAATGACTTTTCCAGCGTCCAGTCTTCCAGCGACTTCTTCTCCATCACGTCGTACGCTGGGTTGGTGCTTTCCAGGGTGTACCAGTAAATCTGCCCCACCGGGCTCCAGTCCGTGCCCATCTGCGGAACCAGGTTGGCGGGCAGGTTCACCTGGCTCAGCCTTTCCAGCACGTGCTCGCGATTCACGTCGCTGGTGGATTCGTCGTCGAAAATCAGCATCAGGCTTGAAAGACCGGCCAGCGTGGTCGAACGCAGATGCGTGAGGTGCGGAATGCCGGCCATCTGGATCTCCACTGGCACCGTGACCTGCCGCTCGATCTCCTCCGCGCTCCGTCCCGGCCACTGGGTAATGATCTGCACATAATTGTTGGCCACATCTGGGTACGCTTCCACGGGCAGGTTGCGGAATGAAACGATGCCCCACGCAGTGAGCACCACCATCCCGCCCAGAATCAGCCACCGGTTCTTCAGTGCGAAATCAACAAGTGTGCGAATCATTTAAAGATCGCCTCCGGTCTCGAGAATGAGTCCGTCGGTGAGGACTTGGTCCACATCGAGGATGGCCTCATCGGATTGCCACGCGTCCCATAGCAGGAGCTGACACCACTGCCGGTACGCGAGCGGAAGAAGAAGGAAAAGTCGCTTCATACGCGGCCATTGCGCCGTTACATACACGGCTCACCCGGGGAGCGAAGAAGCTGAATTTTTTCAGGAAGGGAGGAAGCGGGAGATCAGGCTGTAGGAGGAGGCCGGTTCTCGATCGGCGCCAAGGCCGGAGAATTCACAATTAGAACTGGAACCGCGCTTGCCGGCGCAAAGCCCAGGAACCCAAATGGAAGCTCCGCCGCCGCGGGTTCAGGCAGCCCGGCAGCAAATGGGGAGATTTGCTGCAACACCTGCGTCACGTAATCCCGGCGTACACACGAGTCGGTCTCCGCGGGATTCTGCGCCGCCAGCAGATCGTCGGTTACTGAGATGACAGGGAACAGGATGAAGATCAGCAGTGCCAGGGCGACAAGTTGCGTCCGCCGGTCCACGCCCGCGCGCGGCGCCCACCTCAGCCACAGGCAGACCATCGCCACGGCCACCAGCATCCCTGCGAGGTTGAGCAGCAGTTCCATTCTCAGCCCTGATTCTACCCCACCGGAACTCGCAATCAAAAGACCAAGTGACCCCGGTCTGGGATGCAAGAAAACTTAGTGTCCTAAATTTCCTTGTTGTGACGTAAGTCGCTCGGGCGGTTCCCATCTCACCTGCTGAAAGTGGGACAGTTCCCTATGTGATAACAATCTTCCCGGAACCCTGTAGCTCGCCCGCGCACCTGTCGCCGAGCGCAATGGCTGCAATCTCCAGCTAAGATCAATTTCCTGTGCCGGTCATGGGAAAACCACCTGAAGGCCTGCTTTTGAAGCGATCCGTTGCTTGAAACTGGAGTTCGCTCACTGAGATTTGGAGATTCGCTATTCCGTTACGCGCTGGGCTCTTGTGCCCGCCACAACATGCTCGAACACAGCAGCCACAAACGACTCATCAATCCGTTCATGGTGAAACAGCAAGCGTGCCAGCAAAGGACCGATGATCGAATCGAGGAATACGCTGATCTTCAACTCGGCTGGAAGGTCGCCTCGCTTGATCGCTTCCTTCACGATTGCACGAATTTCCTTATCGCGCGGAAAGTAGACGCGCTTCAAGAATTCATTGCGGAGGGTTGAGTTGTCCTGAATGGCCGTAAGCAAGCGGGCAACGACGATGCCGTCTTCACCGGTAAAAAACCGCCCAATCTGGAGTGTGTACTCCTTGAGGCGCTCCATTGGAGATCCTTCGCACTGCAGTATGAGTTCGTGATCCGTTGCATGCAGAAAGGCATCCAGCAATAATGCTTCCTTCGTAGGCCACCAGCGATACACAGTGGCAGTGCTTACACCAGCATCGCGGGCGATATGAACCGTTGATATTTCCGAGACGGGACCTCTCTGCAGGAAGCGGTAGGCCGCATCCAAAATTGATGCACGTGATTCTTCACTGCGGGGCCTGCCGGCTGAGCGCATGGATTTCAGGCCGGTTTCAGCGTCCAATTGGTGCACACACATCACCCCCTCCAAGTGTATTATTGTAATTATATTCGAAACGGCTCATTTCGTTTTATAATATGAGCGTTCGAGGAAACATCTTGACCAGCAGCCAAGCGAACCAGATCTGGAAACCGAGGTACAACCCCTGGCTGATCGCAGTCATAGTGGCGATTGCCGCTTTCATGGAGGTACTCGACACCAGCATCGCCAATGTGGCGCTTCCCCACATTGCTGGTGATCTGGGCTCCAGCCGGGATGAGAGCACGTGGGTGCTGACCACTTACCTGGTGGCCAACGCCGTCGTTTTGCCCATCACCGGGTGGCTGTCGAGCTTGATGGGCCGTAAGCGGTTCTTCATGACCTGTATTGTGCTGTTCACCGGGGCCTCAATGTTCTGCGGGATGGCGCCGACCCTGCCGGCGCTGTTGTGCTCCCTGGCGATGCAGGGCGCTGGCGGCGGCGGTTTGCAGCCCATGGCGCAGTCCATCATGGCCGACAGTTTCCCGCCCCAGCTGCGCGGAGCCGCCTTTGCGCTGTTCGGCATGACGGTCGTCGTGGCTCCAGCACTGGGTCCCATCCTGGGCGGCTGGATCACCGACAACTATACCTGGCGCTGGATCTATTTCATCAATCTGCCGCTTGGACTTCTGGCATTGGGGCTGGTCTTCAAATTCGTAGAAGATCCTCCGTTCCTGCGGCGATTCAAACCCGGCGAGATGCACTTCGACAGGGTGGGATTCTCGCTGCTGGCGCTTGGAGTCGTGGCCCTTCAGATTCTGCTGGACAAGGGGCAGGAAGACGACTGGCTGGCCTCTCATTTCATCAGTTCGCTGGTGATTATCGCCGTCGTTTGCCTCAGCGCTCTCATCGTGTGGGAATGGCGGGAAAAGCAGCCGATCGTCGATGTCAAGTTATTCAAAATTGTTAATTTCTCCGGCTCGTGCCTGATGATGTTTCTGGCCGGCGTCGTGATGTTCTCCTCCATGATTCTCATGCCGGAGTTCCTCCAGATGCTTATGGGATACACCGCGGAGGATGCCGGCGTGATCGTTTCCATCGGCGCCGCTCTTGTGATGGTGGTCATGCCCATCGTAGGATTTTTCGGTTCCAAATTCCCCGCCAAGTACATGATCGCCTTTGGCTGGCTTCTCTCTGCGGGCGGGATGTATCTATCGACAAAGCTGTTGTCGCTGAACATCAGTTTTGGCGGAGCCGCGGTCATCATGCTGGTGCAGTTCGCTCCCATGGCCTTTATCTTCATTCCTACAATGACTGCCTCTTTTGTAGGAGTTCCACAGGACAAGAGCGATTCTGTCTCGGGCCTGACCAACTTCATGCGCAACATTGGAATGAGCTTCGGTGCCGCGGTGGTGCAAACGGTTTTGGCCCGGCGTCAGCAATTCCATCTTGCCCGGCTGGCCGACCATTTGAGCCTCGCAGACCCCGGTATGGCGTTCAATTCTCAAGCTATGATGCTGCACGCCCGCAGCGCTGGGTTGGGAGCAATTGGAACGCAAGCAGCCGTAGCGGCCCAAATTTACCAATCATTCATGATGCAGGCGGCTGCGTTGTCGTTCCTGGATGCTTACGTGATTTTAGGACTTGGGTCGGTAGCCATGTTCCTCCTTTCATTTTTTCTCAAGTCAAACGATCCGAAGTTCGGGGAGGGGCATAGCGGACATTGAGGGAGGGCTCAGGAAGCGCGCAACGGCGCTCGTCAGGCTGATGAGCGTGTAAACCCTGAATGAACGATGGCTTATGAGAACCCGCGATGAGAATTCGAGCCTTGCCCGCGCTGCCGTGGCACGTAATCCACCGACGCCTGATTCGTCACCGCCCGGAGCGCTGGCCGAACCGGTGATCGAGCACTCTGATCAAAGGGGGAATATGGGTTCTTCCGATTTGGCCTCAACCAGTTTGCAATCTATAGCTGAGCGTGGATTATGTGCCTTTTTGCAGGCCATTGCTGAAGTTGCGCCAGGCGAAGATCCCCAAAAGGCTGGTGATCGTTGGATTCGGGCCATGGAAACAACACACTGGAGTCTTGGTGAAAGTGCGGATAAATTCATTTGTCACGTGACAATCAACGCCCTCGCAATCAACGCTGAGCACAACTCTCCCCGCTTTAGAGAATCCCCTTAGTGTTCCCATCTTGAATGCTGGCGAGCGGTCCTCGGATGGATGCGACCTGGCCCGCCCTCTAGGGAACCAAGGTCTTCCACCTACCGACTTATCCTGACGGCTTCTAGCTCACTCGCTGGATGCGCGTCTGCTTCCGGTCTGACGACTATCCGACCGGAACTCGGGCGCTGGCCTTATAGCATTTTCAGAATTGGTGTAGACCGAAAGCACACACTCAAGTGGCTTTTTCCTTAAGAAGAAGCCACCATTATCGGCTCTCAAGAAGTCTACGTGTATTCCGAAAATGCTCCAGAACTCACTTCTGTATAATTCACGCAACTTTCCAGGAGAGTTACGGATTTGCCTTTGAAGGGTGCGACACTGTCGAGAAACGGAATCCGGCAAGTCAGGAACGAGAACTTCGGCTTATCGCTGGATGATTTGCGTACGTTGCGCGCGCTCAAGACGCCGGCGCAAATCCAGAAGTTCATTGACGCGCTGCAGTATCAGTACGCGAACACCGCGTGGTCTCCGCAGCGCGTGCTGCGTGAGCGCAAGGGACACTGCTTGGAGGGAGCGCTGCTGGCCGCTGCCGCATTGCGTGTCAACGGCCATCCGCCGCTGCTTATGGATCTGGAGGCCGTGCAGGACGACGACCACGTTGTGGCCCTCTACCGCGAATGTGGCTTGTGGGGAAGCATTGCCAAGTCGAACTTCGCAGGGCTGCGCTTCCGCGCGCCCATCTACCGTACGCTGCGCGAGTTGGCGCTCAGCTACTTTGACCAGTACTACAACCTGCGCGGCGAACGCACCTTGCGTTCCTACTCGAGACCCGTGAGCCTGGAGCGCTTGGACAATCGGCACTGGATGACCTCCGAGGAAAACGTCTGGTGCGTTCCAGAGTACCTCATCGCGGCGAGGCACTACCCGCTCGTTCCCGACAAAGTGGCGCGCGCACTGCCCCGGATCGACCGCCGCAGTTTCGAAGCAGGAATGCATGGCTGGACGAAACACTGAAGGCCCGCGCAAGCCCATAACGCTGTACCTGGAGCTACAATCCCCCGCGTGTCGGCTCGCCGCGTCCCCTCCAACAGCGAAGGCCCGGAGCATATGCTCCGGGCCTTCGCCTGCGTGCTCTCGATCGCTGTCTGTTACTCCGCGGCGTGTTCCGCGGGCTTGGTCTGGGCCACGGTCCATTCGGATGCGCCCACCTTGAAGCGGGCAAAGCGCCGGACGGTGATGTTCTCGCCCAGCTTGCCCACCTTCTGGGCGATCAGTTCCTTGATGCTCACCGCCTGGTCCTTGATAAAGGGTTGCTCCAGCAGGCAAACCTCTTCGTAGAACTTCGCCATCTTCCCGTCCACGATCCGCTCGATCACTGCAGCCGGCTTGCCCGTGGCGGCGGCCTGCGCGCGGAAAATCTCCTTCTCGCGCTCCAGGTCTTCTGTCGTCACATCCTCAGGCTTCACATAGCGTGGATCGCTGGCCGCGATATGCATCGCAACATCCTTCAGCAGCTCCTGGAAATCCTCCGTGCGGGCCACAAAGTCGCTCTCGCAGTTCAATTCCAGCAGCACCCCGATCTTGCCCCCGGCGTGAATATAGGTCCCCACCGAGCCCTCGTTAGTGGTGCGTGCCGCCTTCTTTTGCGCTGAGGCCATGCCCCGCTTGCGAAGCACCACAAACGCATCCTCGATGTTGCCCTTCGCCTCCTGCAATGCCTTCAGGCAATCCCCCATCGGCGCGCCCGACTTTTCCCGTAATTCCTTCACTAGCTTTGCATCGATTTTCTCAGTCACAGTCGTCATCTCTCTTTTTCCCGTCTTCTTATTGTTTCTAGCCGGACGATTCCCGGCATAAGAAAAGCGTGACTCTGTCTGCTCGCAGTCACGCTTGTCTTGGTTCGCACTGCAGCTTAATCAGAAACCTACAAACCGCCCTCGGCCAGGTCCGACTCATCCACCGCCGCCACTGCGGCAGGCGCCTTGCGAATACCCGCGCCCAAAACCGCTTCCAGGTCTACTTCCTCCACCGGCGCAGCCTCTTCTGCCACGGCCTCTGCCTCAGCCGCGATCGGCCCCGGCAGTTCCTCGGCAAATGCCTTGTCGCCTACCATGTTCACGCCCTCGGCCGCCGAGTCGGCGATCTTGGATGTGAACAGGCGGATGGCGCGCAGGGCGTCGTCGTTGCCTGGGATCACGTAGTCCACCACAGTCGGATCGCAGTTCGTATCTACAACTGCAACCACCGGGATGCCCAGCTTCCGCGCTTCCTTCACCGCGATCGCCTCGTTGTTCGAGTCGACGATGAACAATGCGTCCGGCAGGCGCTTCATGGTCTTGATGCCGGCCAGGTTTGCCTGCAGATGCTTGCGCTCCCGCTCCAGCTTGATTACTTCCTTCTTGGTCAGCAGCTCGTAGCGGCCATCCACAGCCATCTCATCCAGTTCCTGAAGGCGCTTCACACTCTTCTGCACCGTCACCCAGTTGGTCAGCAGGCCGCCCAGCCAGCGCTGGTTGATGTACGGCATTCCCGCGCGGTTGGCCTCCTCGGCCACGGCATCCTGCGCCTGGCGCTTGGTGCCGACGAAAAGTATCGTCTTGCCTCCCGCGCACAGTTCGGTGACGAACTTCGACGCATCCTTGAACAGCTTCAGCGTCTTCTGCAGATCGATGATGTAAATCCCGTTGCGCTCGCCGAAGATGTACTCTTTCATCTTGGGATTCCAGCGCTTCGTCTGATGCCCGAAGTGAACACCCGCTTCGAGCAGCTCCTTCATTGTGATCGTGGCCATTGGCCTCCTTCGTGGATTGCATCCGGACTAACCTTCGTCTGGCCCGGATTGAACCCGCTAATGCGGGAATTTAAAACCTGGCTAACAGTTCACAGCGATCAGCAATTCCGAGAAACCCGGTACTGAAAACTGTTCACTGTCCACTGACAACTACCGCTTGCTGAACTGGAACCGCTTGCGAGCACCCTTCTGCCCGTACTTCTTGCGCTCTTTTTGCCGTGCGTCGCGAGTCATCAAGCCCTCGGCCTTCAGCAGCTTGCGCAGCTCCGGGTTGAACAGGACCAATGCCCGGGCAATGCCCATCTTGACGGCGTCGGCCTGCGCGGCAACTCCGCCGCTGCTTACGGTGGTTAACACGTCGAAGCTTGAGGCCAGCTCAGCCACCACCAGGGTGCGCTTGGCGGCCACCCGCTGCTGCTCGGTGACGAAGTACTCCTCGAAAGCCTTGCCGTTCACCTTCCACTCGCCAGTTCCCGGACGCAGATAGACGCGGGCAATCGCCGACTTCCGGCGCCCCGTCCCGTAGTATTGAACCAGATCAGCCATTCTTTTCCTCTTAAGCTTCCAGCTCTCAGCTTCTTGTCGCTCGCCAAAAGCCTCAAAATCCACAATCTCGATTGTCACGCTAGCAGCTTGAAGCTAGCAGTCGTCTTTATGCAATTTCCAAAGCCACCGGCTCTTGCGCCTGGTGGGGATGCTTGTCGCCGCGATAGACCTTCAACTTCGAACCCATTGCGCGGCCCATCTTGGTCTTGGGCAGCATGCCCTTAATGGCCTGCTCCAAAATCTGTTCCGGCTTGCGGTTGAGCAGCCGCGTAAACGACTCCTCGCGCAGGCCGCCGGGGAACCCGGTGTAGCGGCGATAAAGCTTGTTCTGAGCCTTCAGCCCCGTCAAACGTATCTTCTCCGCATTGATCACGATCACGTGGTCGCCCACGTCGATGTACGGCACATACTGGGGATTCAGCTTGCCGCTCAGGACACTGGCGGCCTTGGTCGCCAGCCTGCCCAGCGTCTGGCCGCTGGCATCCACCACATACCATTTGCGGACAATATTCTTGCCGCTCGGAACAAAGGTCGACATCTCTCTCCTACCCTCTAAGACTTGCCCGGCCTGCCTTAACCGGCGCCGGCCGTCTCAACAAAACTGCAGCGCAAAGCGCTTGTGCCCGGGCAAAACGCACGGGCCAGATTCCACCCACTTCCAAACAAACCTGTTCGGGTGAGGACTGCGAGGGCTGGCCCCTGAAGGGCTCTGGCTCCACTGGACTCGGCCAAATCCCGCGTCCAACAGCCGGTGGCCTGTCCCAGTAAATCCTCTTTCGAAGGGGTTTACCAGCCGAGTCCGGGTGAGCACACACAGACCCCAGGCGCAACACCGCGCAAGGATTCCAGAATACCCGAATCCAGCCTCAGAGTCAACGAAAGCCAGGCACATCCGCAGCTTGGCCACCTTGGCACCCGCCCAGCTCCAAACTCCCTGCTTCTGCCTTCCATGGCGTTGGATTGTCGCCCCGCTTCCATATACATTTGAAGACAATGAAAATCCAGCCAGCCCCTATGGATCCCTGCATTTCCGGCCTGCTCCGCTCAGGGGAAATGGAAGGCGCTATCGGCTATGGGTTCGGAGTAGACCGATGAAGACCAACCCCTGGCGCGTTTTTGCCGCTCTTTGCCTGCTCGCCGTAGCGGGTGTTGTGATCGCTTTTGTGGCCACTGCCATGAGCACCGATAGTGTTGGCGATCGGGACTTTGTCCAGTATTGGGCGGTCGGCCAGGAGCTGGTGCATGGCGTAAATCCTTATGATCGAGCCATCAGCTTCGAATACGAACGCAGGGGCGGACTGACCGGCGACATCCCCTACGTGCAACGCAATCCACCCATCACCTTTTTCCTGAATCTGCCCTTCGGATTCGTGAGTGCAAGAACCGGCATGGTCCTGTGGCTGGTACTCCTTATCGCCAGCCTCATGCTATCGGTCAGGATGCTCTGGATCCTGAATGGGCGTCCCGGCGACCGGCTGCACCTGCTCAGCTATGTATTTGCGCCTGTACTCGCCTGTCTAATGGCCGGACAAGTCGGAATCTTGTTGCTTCTCGGTGTCGTACTCTTTCTCTTCCTTCGTGATTCGCATCCCTATCTGGCCGGCGCGGGATTGCTGTTGTGTTCCATCAAGCCGCACTTGTTCGTCCCCTTCGGCCTGGTCCTGCTGGCTTGGAGCTTGTACAAAAAGGAATATCGCATTCTCGCTGGAGCCGCCGCCGCAGTCGCCGCCAGTTGCGGGCTGTCTTTTTGCGTCGATCCGCACGCGTGGTCGCAGTATTTCCGCATGGTCCGAGCCGCGGGAATTCAGGACGAGTTCATCCCTACCTGGAGCATCGTGTTCCGCGTTCTTGTGGATCGCAACGCGGTTTGGCTGCAGGCTGTGCCCCAGGTGCTCGCAAGCGTTTGGGCTCTCTGGTACTTCTGGACACGCCGCAAGATCTGGAATTGGATGAACCAGGGTTTGTTGGTCCTTCTCATCTCTGAAGCATGCGCGCCTTACGCCTGGTTCACTGACGAAGTAATGCTGCTTCCGGCCGTGCTTGCCGGCATCTATCGTGCCGCCAACTCCGGCCGCTCCCTGGTGCCCTACGGCATCGTGGCCGCGGTCGCGCTGGTCGAGGTCATGACCCAGGTCAAGCTGATCGGCCCCCTTTATATGTGGACCGTACCCGCATGGCTTGCCTGGTATCTCTACGCCACCTGGAGCAAAGACGCATCCGCAGCTCCGCAATAGCATCGAGTGCGAGTAGAACTCTGGGTGCTCCATGCGGCGTATTTGTCTTTGCCGCATGGGTGGGAAACCAATTCCCTCAACCATCCGCTCCCAACGCAGCACGAAAATGGGTGCCCCGCGCTTTCTCGCGGCCACCGCGGACAGGTATTCGTCCGTGGGGTGATCTATTGCGGAAAGGGTGCAAGACCACAGATCTCCATTTCAACCGCAAATAGTCAAGCCGAAAACGTCCTGGCCATGCGCTACATCCCCGCCTACTTCTGCCCCACGCTCCGCAGCATGGGATGCGCTTCAGTATTGAAGATGACCGCATTGAAGTCCAGTGTGGACTCCGGCGCATAGAGCAGGTAGAGATACTTCAGCGTCTCCGCAAAAAAGAAGCTCTCCATCGAGTCTGCCTTCTTTTTGCTGCGCACATCGGCCATCGCCGCGTAGCCCTCGTCGGTGCGGCAGTATTTCACCAGCGAATTGAAGTAAGTCTGCCCCATGGCCAAATACTTCGCATCGTGCGTGTAGTGGTAGAGATAGTACGTAGACTCGATAATCTCCGGACGCAACGGATATCCGGGCGCACCAATCTTCATTGTGCGATAGTCCAGTTGCTCCGGCTCGATCCCCGCCAGGTTCCACATCCGGTAGCTCGATTCCTGCAGCGCCGCCGCACGTTTCACGTCGCCCCCCAGCGCCAGCACCGCAGGGAAAAACGCATCCAGCGCGCCATAGTCCGTGGTCGTACGCCCTCCTGTATTCATGTCCGCCTGCCCATACCACAGGCCGTTAGGTTGCTGGTCGGCCAGATATTTGTTAATGGCAGCCACACTCTCCTGCCACATCCGTGCGCAGTCCTGGTCTCCAAACAAAATCGACGCCTTCAGCAGGTACTCATCGTAGGAATCGATTCCGCCCATGATGCCTGAAGTCTTGTCGATCCACGCGCCGGTCTCCACGTCAATCACTGAGCCGACCAGTCCAATCGCCGAACGCCTCTTGTAGAGTTCCACCAGCGCGCGTTTGGGTTTGTCGTAGTACTCCTGCTTGCCGGTGTGCTTTGCCAGCATCCCGTACTCGATCAGCAGGCTTCCAATCTCAGCCGGATTGCTTTCTTTCCCGCGCACCTTGCCCGTGTGCAGGTTCACATACTCATAGGGCATGCCGGTCGGCGAATCGAACATCGGCAGCATGCGGCGGCCCAGGTCGTCGGCCAGCTCCAGCAGCCGCTTGTCGCCCGTCAGTTCGTAGCCTGAGATCAGGCTGCCCAGCAGGCGGATCGTGATCTCGAAGTCCTTTACATAAATGTCCTGGTCCAGATTGAGATCGGTATCGATCAGCGTGCGCGCCTCGTCTGCCTGCGGCTTCAGGCCCATCAGTGTGAGCGTGTCCAGCGCGTCCACCGGCGTCATCAGCAGCGAGTGACCGTACCAGTCGAACGCCGTATGGCTCAGGGGCTTGTACTCATCGTGCCCCCATGCATATTTCTTGTAGCCTTCCCACGCATGCAACGCCTCGGCCCGTACCCGGCTGGCCATCTCCGCCTTTTTCGCGTCTGTCATGGGAACGGCGCGGGCCGTGGGAGTCGTCGACACTGCTGTCGCTGCTGAACTGGAAGATGTAGAGGAGTTTTGTGCCACGCTGCAGGGCAGAAGCAGAAAGAAGGCAGACAGAAAAATACTTAGAGAGCGCATCGTCACCTTTCGAAGTACCACGCATCATCATATCGATACGGCCGGCATCCCTTAAAAATGAGGGTGCCCCAGGTCCCGATTTTGGGACCTGGGAGACCACCCATCCACACGGTCACGGTACGAATGATTCGCCGGCCCATCTCAATGGGGATGCAGCTTCGGGAACGTTTGTCCTCAGGCCGCCTGCTCGCTCATTGAACGCACCTTGAAGTGCTTCATGCGGATCGAAAGTGCCCGCTCGATGCGCGCCAGGTCGCCACGCTCCGCCGGTCCTGCAAAGGTGGAGGCAACGCCGTGCGCCGAGGCCCTGCCGGTGCGGCCCACGCGGTGGACAAAATCCTCAGCCACTTTCGGCAAGTCGAAGTTGACCACATGGGCCACGTTTGCCACGTCGATTCCGCGCGCGGCCACGTCCGTCGCCACCAGCACGCGGTGGCGGCCCTCGGTAAAGCTCCGCAAAGCCGAGTTGCGCTGCGCCTGCGACCGGTCCCCGTGAATCTGCGTCGCCGACCAGCCGGAGCGGGTAAGCCTCCGCGCCACGCGGTCAGCGCCGTGCTTGGTGCGCACAAAAACCAGGAAACTGCCTTCCTCAACTCCCAGCAGGTGTTCCAAAAGCTCCTGCTTCTTGTCCGGCTCCACTTCAAAGGTGCGCAGTTCCACGTTTTCCGCGGGCTTTAGAACCGAGCCGATCTCGATGCGCGCGGGGTTGTTCAGATATTTGCGTGCCACGTCCTTCACCGTGCCTTCCAGCGTGGCGGAGTAGCAAAGCGTCTGCCGCACTGCGGGCAGCGTACCGGCAATGCGCGCGATAGCCGGCTGAAAGCCCATATCGAGCATGCGGTCCACTTCGTCCAGCACCAGGATCTTTACCTGGTCCAGCCGCACCAGCCTGCGCTTGATGTAGTCCTCGAGCCGTCCGGGAGTGGAGACAATCACCCGCGCGCCGCGGCGGATGGCATCCAGTTGCGAGCGCTCGGCCAGCCCGCCAACCACCAGGGCCACAGTCTGCTGAGAGCTTGAACGGATGGCGATGAAGGCCTTCTCCACCTGCATCGCCAGTTCGCGCGTGGGCAGCAGGATGAGCGCCTGTGCAGCATTCATGTCTTTGGTCTTCTGCAGCATTTCCACAATCGGAATCAGGAAGCTGAGTGTCTTGCCGGTGCCGGTTTGCGCCGTCGCCAGCACGTCGCGGCCTTCCAGCGCCGGAGGAATCGCGGCTATCTGCACCGGGGTGGGGATTTCAAATTTGTTGTCGTCGATCCGCGCCATCAGGGCGGCCGAAAGAGTGAACTGCGAAAATTGTGTCGTCAAAATCAGATCTATTCCTGTTGGATTCCGGGAGCCGCAAGTCGTCCTGCAGCCTGCAAACGGAATCGGACCTGGAGGCGCGCACACGAACGCTGTTCGGGCGCAGGCCTGCTTTCAAAATATGCGTAAGGGAGAACCGTAAGGTCCCTTGGACTGGCTGGCGAGCATCCTTCTCAGGAAGCACTCGCAGCCCGGGGCTGCCGCACGCGACTATTACGCCAGACGGCACACGGCCGGCTGGCTCCACGCTCCCCTATCTCCCGGATTCGCGCCGATCCAACTCAAGGATGCACAAGCGCTGTGTCCAGACCTGGGTACGGTCCAAGGACAAAATCTCCGGGTGGGAGACTATGTGGATACGCTGTAGGGGCTTGGGGGAATCTGTGCCAGGCAAACGTGCCTTTTAGGGCCAATCCGCCGCTCACGACCAAATCACTGAGCGCACCATCAGTGTACCATGATCGCGATTTAAGCCCTTGCGCGCACATTTCCACTCAGCCGCCCGCTTCCTCAGTCTCCCTTCGCCCCAATCAATTTCCTCTGCAGCGCCTCCAGCGTCTGCCCCTTCGTTTCAGGAAAGACAAACAGCACCACGAAGAACTGGATCACGGTCATCACGGCGAAGAAGATAAAAGGCGTCTCCGTGTGCATGGTTTGCGCCGCTACGGGAAACTCCAGGGCGATCGCGGCGTTGAAAATCCAATGGCTGGCGCTGCCCACACCCTGGCCTTTCGAGCGCACCGAGGTGGGGAAAACCTCGCCGATGTAGACCCAGATCACCGCCCCCTGCGACATCGAGAAGAAGGCAATATAGGTCACCAGCAGCCACACCAGCGCTCCCGGATGCGAATGCGTCTTGAAGAGCCACGACACCCCGGCCAGGCAGGTGGCCGTCCCCGCCGCGCCAATCAGCAGCAGAGTCTTCCGCCCCGCCTTGTCGATCAGCGACATGCCCACCATGGCGAACACAAAGTTGGTAGCCCCGATCGCAATGGCCTGCTGGTCGCTGGAGATCTGGCTGAATCCAGCCGAAGCAAAAATGTTGTTCAGGTAGTAGAGGATGGCGTTGATGCCCGCCAGTTGGTTGAACGCTCCGGTCGAAATGGCCAGAAACAGCGGGTAGTGGTACTTCCAGCGGAACACCGACTCATGCGCCGAGGCATGTTCCTGCGCCAGGGCTTCGCGGATATCCGCCAGCTCGCCCTCCGGGTCTTGCTCGCCCATCAGCTTCAGCACCGCCAGCGCCTCATCGATGCGGTTGCGCGAGGCCGACCAGCGCGGGCTGCGCGGAATAAAGAACAGAAGCACCAGAAACGCTGTCGCCGGGATCGCCGCAATCCCCACCTGCCAGCGCCACTCTGCCGCGCCCAGTTGCAGCAGCCGGATGGCGTAATTTGACGTGTAGGCCACCAGGATGCCGAACACCACGTTGAACTGGAAAGTGCTCACCAGGCGGCCGCGCCACTTGGCCGGAGCCAGTTCCGCAATGTAAACCGGTCCCAGCACCGACGAGGCGCCAATGCCCAATCCGCCGATGAAGCGGAAGACCATGAACGAGTGCCAATCCCAGGCCAGGCCGCAGCCAATGGCCGAAACCAGGTAGAGCACCGCGGTGATGCGCAGGGTTTCGCGTCCGCCCAGCTTTTGTCCCGCCACCCCCGCGCTCAGCGCTCCCACCACCGTGCCCACCAGCCCAATGGCTACCGTCAGCCCCTTGCCTTGCGGGCTTAGGTGGTAGAGCTTTACCAGCGCATCAATGGCGCCTGAAATTACGACCGTGTCGAAGCCGAAGAGCAGGCCTCCAAGCGCCCCGGTCAGGGTCGCCTTCATCAGGTTCAGGTTCGGTCGCATCGATCAGAAATCCCGGAAGTCCGGATTTATCCTACAGATTCGAACGGACCTCCGCAAACGCCGCATCCCGCATATAGAACCGGCAAAAAAAGGCTCACAGCTCCAGTTGATCAATCCTGCCCAGACCCGGCCGGCATCACGGCCAGTAGCCTGCAGCGGCTTTTCCCCATCGCGCACCATGCAATGGCCATCTGGCTCTCGATGTAAAAACAGTCGCCCGCCTCCATCACCTCGTGCATGCCTCCCGCGTCCAATTGCACTCGTCCTTCCAGCACATACACAAACCTGCACAGTTTTGGCGAGCCCTCCAGCATGCCGGAAGTTCCTCCGGGAGCGAGCTCTATCATCTGCGCCACCAGCTGCGAGTCCTCTGCCGAGTTCAATGGCGTATGTTTCACCGCGTCCGCACTACGGCCATTGCCATTCATCAGGTGGGCCTTGCGCGTGATCGAGAGCGTATGCCGGGCCGGTTCGGCAAAAAAGTAGCTCAGGCCCACTCCGTACACGCGGCTGATAATGGCCAGCGTCGGCAGCGTGGGAATCATCCGGTCCGTCTCCAACTTTGAAAGCAGCGCCGTCGATAGCCCGGTCTCCGCGGCCAGCCGTGCCAGCGTCAGCCGCTTCCGGGTGCGCAGGGTGCGCAACTTCATGCCGATGCAATACGGTTCAAGCGACCACCGGGCATAGGATGCAGCGTTGGACATCGCAGACACCTCCGTAAGAGTTTCGCGCCCACCGCTTTTCCGGCTTCTGAAGAATTCCTGAAACTTTTCAGCCCCCTCCGCTCAGCGCGTCGCGCAGCGCTAATTTAATATCTTTGCAAGAGATGGGCGGGAGCCTCCACTTCAGGATCCGTCGAACTCTTCCCGCTTTCATCGGAAAGGATCATCCCCATGACCCTGCGCTTCCCAGTGAACGGTCCCCCTGCTCGCACCGCAAATTCCGTCCCGCATCGCGCGGTTCACCTCGTTGTGTTCGCCGCTGCAGTGTGCGGCGCTCTAGCCTGCGCTGCGCAAAGCAAGCCCGCCTCCGACCCTGCGCCCGACGTACTGGTGCTGAGCAATGGCGACACGCTGCACGGAAAACTTGTCAACGAGATGCAGGGAAAAGTCACATTCCACAGCGATCCCCTGGGTGACATTTCCCTCGGCTGGGACAAGATCAAGGAGCTGCACGCCAGCCAGCGATTCGCGGTGCTCGACAAAAGTGTGAAACTGAGCGGCAAAAAGAGTGCGGCGCAAATTCCGATTGGGCCGCTCGAAGTCGAAAACCAAACCGTCTCGGTGCATCCTCAGAGTTCCCCGGCTCCAGCGCCAATTCCGGTGAAAGACGTGCAACTGATCACAGATGAGGCCACGCTAAACAAAGATGTGTTTCACACCCCGGGCTTCTTTGAAGGCTGGAATGGCGCAGCCACGGCCGGAGCCTCAGTGGTGACTGCGACCCAGAACCAGTACACCTTCACTGGAGGCATCGGCCTGGTCAGGCTTGTGCCCACCGTAAGCTGGCTCGATCCCCGCAACCGCACCTCGGCGGACTTCACCGCCTCCTATGGAAAGATCACCCAGCCCGCCTATCTTTCCGGTGATGCATTGGTGCCTGCGGTGGTCACCAAATCGGCTATCTTCCACGCCGATGCCGAGCGCGACCAGTATTTCTCGCCTCGCTTCTTCGCCCTGGGCCAGACGGCTTTCGACCACAACTACGGCCAGGATTTGCAACTGCAGCAGATCTACGGCGGCGGCTTCGGCTGGACGGCAATGAAAACCCCGAAGCAGGAAGCGGACCTGAAAGGGACCATTCAGTACGAGAAGCAGGCATTCATTAGCGGCGCTTCCACCAGTAATCCGAACCTGGTCGGATCAACCTTCGCGGCTACCTATGTGCTTCACCTGAAACTGCTCGCGTTTACTCAGGGTGTTGCCTATATTCCTGCCTACAACGACATGCAGGCATATTCAGTCAACGAGACCAACACCTTTTCGTTCCCCGCCTATAAGCGGCTCAGCTTCTCACTGGGAACCATGGACAGCTACCTGAACGATCCTCCAACCTCACTGCCCCCCACCAAGCGAAACTCCTTCCAGTTCACCATGGGCATGACCTACGCAATCAAGTCAAAGTACTAGGCCGTATCGACGACATATGAGCCTCAATGTAGGTGATTGATAAATAGAATGATTGTCATCCTGAGCGGAGCCCCTCGCTGCTTCATCGCAAGAGGCGTAGTCGAAAGCCTGCCCTGAGCGAAGTCGAATGGGACCGGCGGTTGTTCTTTTCGTTCCAGGCAGGTGGCCCACCCTTGACCCGCCTCTGAATCGAGGGTGACACCCGCCCCTTCTGAGCACAGAACACGTTCCTTGGATAAGTGGTAAGGTGAGGGAATCTCAGACCCTTACCCAGAGCTGACTCATAGCGAGTAATCCGACGGTCATCCGCAGTTTGGAGATGAAATGAAACGCACGACAGTCTTATTGGGATCAGCCATCTTGCTCTTCACATCCTTGCGAAGTGGCGCTCAGAGTTCAACAAACAAACCAATTCCCGAAGCGACTCCTCAGGTTTCAGGTGGTCCTCCCCAACAGACCGTTCAGCCTCCACCGTTGCCTGTCACGACCCTGATTAAAAAGACAATTGTGTTTCTGGAGTCAGACTGCCAGCATGATTTCAAGCAGGATGCGATCAGCTTGACGAGTGACAAGGTCCGACAGATGCCACTAGCTCAACAGGCAAAGATTCTGAACCAACTGAGGATTTTGACAGCACGCTTGCGATTGGTTAAGCCGAGCATGGACAAGCTGAGCCCAGAGGAGACTGCACGTCTTTTCCCGAATGGTCCTGCTGCTAACGTGGGGCCCAATGAAATTCCTGATCAGATCGACTGGATGCTACATGAACTTATCAAGATGACCACGTTCACAGAGGGCGAGATTGCAGGACTTACCCAAATGGACCTTAGTATCATCCCTTTGGACCAGCATCGCGGTACTGGTTTCTTAGTCGGCTATCCGGATGCTCGGCTGAAAACGCTGCCCGAAGATGTCGGGCCGCGAGGATTTAGGTACCTAGTGACGAATCGCCACGTAATTCAGCCGGGCATCGAAAGCGGAACCCCGTGCAAGGTTGTCAGTTCGTACATTTTTTTGAACCACAATCCTGACGCAAGGCATACGGAAACCTACACAGAAGTCGATCGCACCGACAAAATATTCAAGTGGACCACCCCGCAGGACGATTCGGTTGACCTTGCTGTGACCGCGCTCAGCATCGACGACAAACTGTACGATGAAGTTGTAGTTTCAACCGACCAGTTTGTAACCGATGGAGAGGTTAAGAGCCGACGCGTAGTTGAAGGTGATCCGGTTCTGTTCGCAGGCTTATTCATCCAGACGTTTGATAGGGTCCACACACTTGAACCAATTGTACGGTCAGGTACGGTCGCAATGATTCCAGAAGGAACGCTCCCCACCACCCTTAGCAGCAAAATGGGGCACATTTATCTGGCGGATGCTCATGCATTCGCCGGGAACAGCGGTTCTCCCATGTTCGTTGATCCAAACAGGTTCGCAGGAATAATCTCCGGGCCGACCTACAAACTATTGGGCGTGATTAGCGGAGAGATGTTCGAGAACTCAGACTTGACCTTGAGCGTAACTACATCACTTTCAGGGAACATCGCCGCGAACAGTGGTGTGTCGATGGTGGTGCCCGGACCGGAATTGGCGAAGTTGCTGGACGACCCCGCCCTGAAAGCTGATCGCGATCGGCAGGTCGAAGCACAAACGCGATCAACAGTGAAAAGCGTGCGCTGAAACGTTGGCTGAGGCGGGTGGCATACCCCTAATCCACCAACAGGGCGGGTGGCCCAACCTAACCGCACCACAAATCGGGGCAGTTACCCCGTCCTTGGCTCCGCTTGGGGGATATTTGTCGTCACCATCACTGACACCGCTCTTCGGCGCGTGCCCGTCTTTTCCACAATTTGATCGCGGAGCGGGTAGGCAGCCACGCCCGCTTACCCGCTGTGCCAATCCAGATTGCAGAAAATAACCCACCGAAGTCGCACAATCGAAATGAGGGAATGAGCGGTCAACCCACAGCCGCGGTCAATAAGGGGACCGGTACCCACCCCCCTCCCCCCAAAAACCCGCACCGGGAGGCGCGATATTCTGAATAACATGAATAGATTGAACAGCTTGAGAATTCACCCTATGTACTCATCGGTAAACAGAAAGCCCCGATTTTCCCCCGTTTTCGGCCTCAAATCGCCCTGAAATCTGGGAAAACGGTGCAGTTGAGGCCGTTTCCCTCAACCTCCCGTAGCCATCGCCCGGAAAAGGGGCCTCTGTGCACTGTTCACTGTTCACTGTTCACTGTTCACTGTTCACTGTGCGCTATTGCCTTCTCACAGCTTCCCGAACCGGTAAACGAACCCGTATTGAAAGCCCACGCTGTTCTGCATCTTCGAGCCAAAGCCGGTGGCCATGTACTCCGGCGCCAGCCGCAGCGACAAGCCTGGGGTCACATTCAGTTCGCCAATCAAGCTGCCGTTGATGGCAAACGTCGAAGAATCGGGATAGAGCCCCAATGCCGTAGAGCCAAAACCGTTGGTGTCGCTGGAGAAGTTGCTCATCGCCAATCCGCCCATCACGCGGGCGGCCACCGAGTATCGCGGCCGCAGGTAGAAGCGGTACGTCGGTCCGGCCATGAACTGGTACTGGCTGATGGAGGGCCGCGTAATGGCGGCCTCGTTCAGCCCGACATAGGCCGTGCCGTAGTAGCCGCGAACGTCTCCGGTGATGCCCAGCCGCTCATTCATGTAGCGGGTCAGGGCTGTGTCCCACGAGTAGTACGTAAGCTTCTGCAGGCCCGGGCCGGGCTTGAACCGCAGATACCCGCCGCCCACAAACGCCTCGTAAAGATTCGCATACGTGTCGTGAATGGCCTGGGCACGGCGCTGTTCCCGTCGCGCCCGGATGCGGGCTTGCACGCTCATCTGTCCCTGGTTCTCCGGGGCTGCGGGCTGCTGCGCCTGGTCTGGCGCTGCGGGGGGATTGCTGCTGGAATCGGTGCTCTGGGCCAGAACGACGTGCGCGGCTGGCAAAGTGAGCGCCAGCAGAAGGGCAAGACGGCGAAAGAAATGCATCGCTTTCGGGATACCTCCACGACTTTACGGAAGCACCCTGATTGAAGCGCTCCCCCAATAGGTATTAAACCATCTTGGGGGAGCATTTGTGGGCGAGCCGCATTCCCTTTGACCCGCACCGAGCGAATTCGTCCCGCGCCGCTCTATTTGATCGCGTGCAAATCGGTCTCCAGTTGCGTCTGGTCAAAGCCTGCGGGAGACCCCTTGGCGCTGAGCCAATCCTGACCCAGCAGGGTGTGGGCCTCGTCGCAATACTTCTTCCAGAAGGCCAGCGTCATGGTCTTTGGCTGACCCCATGTAATGCAGGTGAATCCATGCTCGTCATACTTGGGCACGAACACGCAGTGTCCGCCCCAACTGCCTTTTTTGGTTTTGGCGCCGCCCCCGGCCACCACGTCCCACACATCCTGGGTCTGCGCCGTCACGGGCAAAGCCAGCCCGATGTAGACGCCGCCAAACAACGCAATGGATTGCCGAATCTCCACCAGGTTGCCCACCTTGGGATCGGCAAATGCCAGCAGTGCGTGGCCAGCGAATCCCTGCTTCTGCCAGTCGTTCAGCACGTCCAGCTCGATGCCGCCGCTGTCGGTGCTCGGATTCCCGGGGACATAGCCGTCCCACTGTTCGTAGTAGCTCTCAATGGTGGGATCGGGCACCGTGACAATGCCGCCCGCATTGGCGCTCCACACCTGCACGGCGTGACCTACGCCGGCAATAGTGCAGTCGCCCAGTTGGTCGTTCAGCATCATGCCCCAGCCGGTGATGCCCTTGGTCCAGTCGGCTGCGGGTGGCGGGGGCGGCAGCGACGGTGTCAGGTAGTCGCCAAGCGCCAGTGTGCGCGAATCGGTCTTGATGGCCTTGCGGCCCAGTTTCATCTTCGAGTGATCTGCCATGGGGGAACTCCTTGCATCAAGATGGGGAATTGCCGCGCCGGGTGTGGCGGCATGGGCAAACTGTGTCAAATTCCGCGTCCCGTTGTAAAGCAAATCCTTCGTGTTGTGTAAGAAGTAAACCGTCTTTCAGCTGGTTTTAGGTTGAATGCACTACGATTAAAAGCATTGGAGGCCATGTTCCCTATGTCTCGTGTCCTGTTTGGGATGATCCTTGCTGTCGTACTCGCTCCTTTCGCCCTGGCGGCCTGGCTTATGTACGGCAAAATACCCGTGGCTGTCGCCGACAAGCCCTTTCCGTTCGAAGGCCAGATCGTCTCCGTTCCGCTCCGCGCGCGCATCGACCACGAAATGATCGGCAACGCTCCCATCCAGGCCGATGAGCGAAATCTCCTCGCCGGAGCCCACATTTACGCTGAGAAATGCGCCTTCTGCCACGGCCTTCACCAAAAGCCGGCCGCCATGGGTGCCAGCATGTACCCCGATGCTCCCCAGCTCTGGGAAAAGCATCCCCACGGCGACGTGGTGGGCGTGAGCGACGACCCGCCTGGAGAAACCTACTGGAAAGTAGCCAATGGGATCCGGCTCACCGGCATGCCGGCCTTCAAAAGCCAGCTGACCGATACCGAAATGTGGCAGGTGAGCCTGCTGCTGGCCAACGCCGACAAGCCCCTGCCACCCACCGCACTTGGCATCCTTCGCGGTTCCACGGCCTCAGCCGCGCCTGTGGTTGCCGCTCACGACGCCCCGGCCGCCGGCAAATAGGCGCGATGCAGATCACTGAGCCTTCAAGGACTTGGAAAGGATCGGAATCATGAGCGTACTCGACTCCCTGCGCAAGGGTCTCGGTTACTTCCTGATGAGCATGGGCGTCTCCAGCCCGGCAAAGAAGCCGCAGCCTGCAAAGAAACCGCCCGCAAAGCCCGGCGGTGCCAAGTAGCGCATCGCCGCCTCAAGTGCCAAACCGGAAAAAACATGCAACCGTTGACAGCGTTTCCAGCTCGAATAGCTGAATAGGTCAGCCGGTCTTTGGCCGGGTAAGGTGCTTCCCCCAATGGCAACAGTAATCCGGAAAAACTTTCTCCGCGCGTTCTGGGATTTTTTCGTCCTGTTCAGCGGCATCTCTACGGCGTCCAACCTGTCGCGCACCCGCCCAGACCCTGTGCAGACCCGCGGACTCTTCCTTTTTCGCAAGAGCAAAGGCAAGTAACGCCGCCCGTTCCTCCCCTGAACCCGCAAGTTGGTAGAATCAAGCTATGCCCCTTGCCCGTCCACAGGCCCTCGACTACTTCCGCTCTCCTGACCTGATCGGGCTGGGCTTTGAGGCCGACGCCGTGCGCCGCCGCCTGCACCCCGAAGGGGTGGTCACCTACATCATCGATCGCAACATCAACTACACCAACTTCTGCACCGAGTACTGCACCTTCTGCGCCTTCTACCGCCCGCTCCCAAAGCCCGGAAAGAACGACCCGCGTTCCGACGAGGGCTACATCCTCGACTTCGAGAAGATCTACGAGAAGATTGCCGAAACGCTGGAGATGGGCGGCACCGGCGTGCTCATGCAGGGCGGCATTCATCCCGACCTCAAGATCGACTGGTTTGAGCGCTTGTTCACCGGCATCAAGCAGCGCTTCCCCCAAATCTGGCTCCACTGCCTCTCCGCCTCCGAGGTCCTGGCCATCGCCGAGTACAGCCAACTGAACCTGCGCGACACTATCGCCCGCCTCCGCGATGCCGGTCTTGATTCCATCCCCGGCGGCGGCGCTGAAATTCTCGACGACGACGTGCGCCATCGCATCGCCCGCCTCAAGTGCAATACCGAGGACTGGGTCGACGTGCACCGCACCGCCCACCAGCTCGGCATGCGCACCACCGCCACCATGATGTTCGGCGTGGGCGAGACCGTCGACCAGCGCATCAACCACTTCGAAGTAGTGCGCCGCCTCCAGGAAGAGACCGGCGGATTCACGGCCTTCATCCCCTGGAGCTTCCAGCCTAAGAACACCGCCCTAGGCGGTCGCGGTTGGGACGAAGCGACAAGCGTTGAATATCTTAAAGTACTGGCTATCTCGCGCCTCTATCTCGATAACATCGAGAACGTGCAAGCTAGCTGGGTAACTCAGGGCTTGAAGGTGCTGGAATTAGGCCTCCACTTCGGCGGCAACGATGTGGGTTCTGTGATGTTAGAAGAGAACGTAGTGAAAGCCGCAGGCACCAGCAACTGCACCACCGAGGAAGAGTTACGCCGCATCATCCGCGACGCCGGCTTTAAGCCTGTCCAGCGTGACACCCTCTACCGCACCATGTTCCTCAACTAGCAACCCAAAGCCCCGCAGTCTCTCGTGGTCAACCATATATTTCCTACCGCCCAAGCATGGCCAAATGCCATCTCGATGAGTCGCTTGGCCTACCATGAGAAGGCTGG
>CAYNGB010000020.1:0-73913 GCA_964396795.1 uncultured Occallatibacter sp.
ACATCTTTGCCGCGATGCATGCCGACAGCTACTACGTGGCGTCTTCATTTGACCTGATAATGAATGCGCAGACAGCCGTCAGCTGGTCGATGGATACGACCATCCAGAAGGCGCGCCCGGATTCAATCGAGATTAACGGCTACATGTACGGGACGGTGAACAGCTTCAGCACCGACGCGGCGCTGTGGCAGCCGGCAATGGTGGAGCCTTGGGAGCGGGTCACCGACGCCAGCGATCCGTACAACTTCTATCAATCGGTGCACGACTACCAGTCGCAAACCACTTGCGGTGCATCGGGAACTGCGACCTGCAACGTAGGCATCTACGAGTGGGGCCAGAACACGCTGGTCGGCAGCATCGACCAGACGCACCTGGACATCATCAATGCCGGAGCGGGCCAGGGAGTGATCATGGCCCTGGAGCCGCTCTTGAACCTGCAGTACTACGGAATCCTGCCTCAGTCGCTGTTCTCCCTGGCGCAGTACCAGTTCCAAGGCGCGAGCAATGGCAACAAGGCCAAGCTGTGGGGCGCCGTAGTGGACATGGGTGGGGCGACCAACAACATGCGTCCGGCATTTCTGGGCGTGTCGCTGGTCAACCAGTCGATCATAGGGCCCATGTACTCCTGCCCCATCAACAACAACGCAACGTACAACTTCGCCGGGTCGGTTAACGGCAGCAACCCCATTCCGGCATTCAGCAATGTGCCGTCGCTCTATGCCTTCTGCTTCGAGAACGGCAACGCGCGCTCGGTGGTACTGATCAACACCGACATTACCGCCAGCCACACCATCAGCTTCGCGGGAACCAACACTCCCGCCGGAGCAGTTACCCAGCGGCAATATGCGCCGTCCTCGCTGGATGACCTGAACGAAGCGCATACCGGCACGGCATCGAACCAGACTGCGGCCACGGTTGCGATCGAAACCAGTTCGCTTTCCAGCCCCAGCTCCATCACCCTGCCTCCGTACTCGGTCACAGCCCTGGACTACACCACGGGAGGCCAGGCGGCCGCTGCGGAGCCCACGTTCACCCCGGCAGGCGGCACCTACGCCAGCGCGCAGACCGTCACTCTGAGCAGCGCGACCAGCGGCGCCGCCATCCACTACACCACCGACGGCAGCACTCCGACCACTTCTTCAGCCGTCTACAGCAGCCCGATCACGGTGAGCGCGACAGAAACGCTGAACGCGATTGCTGTCGAGACAGGCTACGCCAACAGTGCAGTCGCCACGGCAGTTTACACCGTCAGTTCAGGGGCATTACCTGCGCCGACGTTCTCGCCAGCCGGTGGGACTTACACTGCGCCACAGACGGTGAGCATCAGTGACGCAACCGCGGGCACAACCATCTACTACACCACCAACGGCAGCACGCCGACCACCTCCTCGGCTGTCTACAGCGGCCCGATCACGGTGAGCGCGACAGAAACACTAGAGGCCATCGCTGTCGAGACAGGCTATGCCAACAGTGCGGTAGCCACGGCAGCTTACACCATCAACACGAATATACCTGCACCAACCATCACCCCGGCCGGCGGCACCTACACCACCGCCCAGTCGGTAACTATCGGCGAGGCCATGTCCGGCAGTTCCATCCACTACACCACTGACGGCACCACCCCGACCACGTCCTCGCCCGTCTATAGCGGACCGGTCACTGTCAATTCGTCGGTCACTGTAAAGGCCATCGCGGCAATGACGGGTTGCAACCCCAGCCCTGCAGCCGTAGCGGCTTTCACGATCAAGCCAACATTGCCCGCGCCGGCTTTCTCGCCAGCGGGTGGAACCTACACTGCGTCACAGACGGTAAGCATCAGCGATGCAACGGCAGGCACGACCATCTACTACACCACCAACGGTACAACGCCAACCACTTCGTCGACCGTCTACAGCGGCCCGATCACGGTGAGTGCAACAGAAACGCTGCAAGCCATCGCGACAGGCAGCAGCTATACCACGAGCGCCGCAGCATCGGCAGCTTATACCATATCCTCAACCACCAAGGCGACGCCTGTGGTGAGCATCGCGTCAAGCCTTAACCCGTCCGCCTTTGGCAACTCTGTGACCTTCACGGCTGTCGTAACGGGTTCCGCCGGAAAGC
Organism: uncultured Occallatibacter sp.; assembly: GCA_964396795.1. GTDB lineage: Bacteria > Acidobacteriota > Terriglobia > Terriglobales > Acidobacteriaceae > Telmatobacter. The sequence goes on from CAYNGB010000020.1 coordinate 2,104, forward strand.
TAACGGGATCGGTGACTTTCCTTGACGGGACCACCACTCTAGGTACCGGTACACTGAGTGGCGGAAGTGCGAAGTTCATTACTAGTTCGCTGGGGGGAGGATCGCACTCAATCACAGCATCGTATGGTGGCAACTCAAACTACAACACAGCAAAGTCCAGCGTGCTGACACAGACCGTGAACAAGACAACGCCTACGGTTGCGCTAACGTCCAGCCTCAATCCATCCACCATCGGCGCATCAGTCACCTTTACGGCCACATTGAGCGGTTCCGGCGCTGCGCCCGCTGCTGCTGTGACTTTCATGGACGGGACGACTCCGCTAGGCACGGTAACTCCAAGCGGTGGAGTCGCGAAGCTTACCACCACGGCCCTGGCGTCCGGATCACACTCAATCTTGGCGTCATTTGTCGGCGGAACTAACTACTATCCAGCTAACTCGAGTGTGTTGACGCAGACCGTCAACGCAGTAAGCTCGACCTACTACATCAACTACCCCAGCAATGGATTCACAACTACAAACCTCTCCATGAACAACGGTGCATCTGTAGTCGGTGGGGTACTGCAAGTTACCGACGGGGGGGCTAGCGAAGATCGCAGCGCGTGGTTCACAACGAAGGTTCCCGTAAGCTCCTTTACTACCGATTTCACCTTCCAAATTCTGAATGGGGTCGCTGATGGATTTACTTTCACAATTCAAAACGACCCCAAAGGGATATGGGCTCTTGGAAATGGTGGCGGCGGACTTGGCTATCAAGGGATTCAGAATAGTGTGGCTCTGAAGTTCGACATCTATAACGATGCAGGTGAAGGCACGGATTCCACTGGGGTGTACACAGATGGTGCAGCACCAACCATGCCAGCGACAAATCTGAGTTCGACTGGTATAACCCTGACGAGCGGCGATCTAATCCATGCGCATTTGGTCTACAGCGGATCAACGCTGGCCGTAACGCTCACTGACACGAAGACCGGAGCCACCGTCACAGAGCAATTCACAGTGAATATTCCAACCGTGGTAGGAAGCGGCACGGCTTACGTTGGATTCACCGGAGGCACCGGGTCTTACACAGCAGCGCAGGATGTTACTTCCTGGACCTACGTATCTCAGTAACCAGTATGTAGCTCAAATTATTAATGAGGGCGACCGACCATTCGATTGGTTAGTCGCCCTCAATTTCGCTTACGAATCGGGCCTCTTGGCCAAGGGGTATGCTGCTCGAAATAGTGACTGCAAGAACGCAGTCCGTGACTTGGCTCATTCTCTTAGGTTCACATAATTACACGGCCTTCGGCAGGTCTCTGCGAATCTGATCTCACAAATCCCACCGGTAGAAGATATTTGCTCGGCAATTCGGACGGACCCTGATAAGTAGCCACGGCAACACTCGATGGGCCCGGCTCCCATCAATTGACACAGCTTGGGGGCCTCCACCTGAAGATGGAGAATCTCATCCACCTTCCAGTCGAAGACGCTGGCAGATTGCTCCAATAGCATTCGTATGCCGAAGACGGCAGCCTTTTCCACAACTTACAAGGCTAAGGAGAGCGCTCATCATTCCCTGGGAGTCGCTCAGCGGCGAACTGCATGTCGAACTTTTCGGAGGTCTTCTGGTGTGTAAGTTCTCTTCCCGCCCAAACTGGGCGGTTGTATTCATGCTCTTGACAATATTGGGTCTGATTCATGCACAGGTCCCGACAAGTACGCTCAATGGGATTGTCACGGATCCTCAAGACGCTGTAATCGCAGGAGCCCTTGTGACCGCCGTGTCTCAGGCTCAGGGCATTTCTCGTGAAGCCGAAACAAACGCAAGCGGCGTATATGTTTTTTCCAATCTGCTCCCGGGCTCATACAATCTGCGCATCGAAAAGACTGGATTTGCGCCTTCCGAGCGCAAGGATATTCAACTTGAGACTGGCCGGATTACGACGCTGGATGCAAAGTTAAGTGTGGCAAGCCAAGGCACGACGGTAAATGTCGGTACTACTTCGCAGAGTATCGAGATGACGCAGTCGATGCTCCAGGGAGAAATTACGTCCACAACCATTGACAGCATTCCCCTCAACGGCAGGAACTTTCTGGAACTCGCATATCTTGTGCCGGGCAATCGTCCAGCACCAACGTTTGATCCAACCAAGACGAACACGCTCGAGGTAAGCTCAGCGGGCGGATTCGGGCGCGGTGGCAACATCACGGTAGACGGCGGCGACAACAATGATGAAGTGGTTGGCGGTACACTCGCCAACTTCCCTGAGGATTCGGTCCAGGAATTCCAGATTGCTACCGGACGATTCACAGCCGAGGTAGGTCGATCTGGCAACAGCATCATCAATATCGTGAGCAAGGGTGGTACGAACAGCTACCATGGATCGGCGTTCTTGTTTGAGCGCAACCGCAACCTGCAGGCTCTCCCAGCCACCTTCAACCGCAGCCTTCCTACGCCACCGTTCGATCGGGAGCAGTATGGCGCTTCGATCGGTGGGCCGGTGCTTAAAGACAAGGCATGGTGGTTTTCCTCCGCCGAGTATCGGGATCAGAATGCGTCACTACAAACAGGCACTCGCGACTTCTCGTCCAATCCCCCACAAATTCTTCATACAGCGGCCCCTTCACCCCTCCGAGACGCGTTGTGGTCCACCCGTTACGACGAGCAGATTGGGCCGCACAACAGTGTGATGGCGCGGTATTCTTTCAACCGCTCCACCGACACGGCCGAGGCCACACCTTCACAGAACACGCCTTCCTTTACGGCCGCAGAACGGCAGAACTCCCTTAACCGCTTCAACTCCGTGATCGCAGGTTTGACGACGGTGTTCTCCGCGACCAAGGTGAATAACTTCTCCTATCATTACGATAACTTCTACAACGACATTCCGCCCTTTGGGCAGGATGCGCCAACGACCAACCCCAAGCTGAATCTGACCAATGAACTGATTTTTCCCGATCTGGCCGATGGAGCAAACTTCAACCTTCCTCAGGCAACATTCCTTAGCCGGAACCAGCTTCGCGATGCGTTCTCCTGGACAATCGGCAAACACACTCTGCGGTTAGGGGGTGAGCTCCAGCACTATACTGCGCACGGCTTGATCAATGTCTTCGGCTCCGGAACAGTGATCTTGACTTCAGACTTTGGTTTTGCCGACTTGAACGGCGACGGCGAGGTCAATGATCTCGACATTCCCATCGCAGTGGCCCTCAAGAGCAGCGCACCTGTCACGCCCGTACCCATACCGACGGTATTTGATAGCTATGTGAGCGTGTACGTTCAGGACGACTGGCGCGTCAATCCGCGCTTCACGGTCAACCTCGGCTTGCGCTGGGAGTACGATTCGAACCTGACCGGGAACTCCAGCGCCCACGATCCATGCCCCAGCCTCACGCAGGAACCAACGCAGCCATGCACATGGATGGCAAATGTTATCAATCTCAAGAAGTATCCAGATAAGAAAGATTTTGGTCCGCGCATTGGCTTTGTATACGACCCGATGGGCAAGGGACGATCCGTGATTCGTGGCGGATACGGGATCTACTACGACCGGATTATTCTTGAAGCCGGCGCGGAAGAGCTTGTTCAGAACGACCGCGCGCTGACGGTCTCTCAATTCGCTGGCTCTTCCTGCACCTCTCCCTACGTGCCTGGTGGGCCAAGCCTCGATGCATGTTTTGCGCCGCAGGCAACATTTGCTCCCGGAAGCCCGACGCTTGCCAGCCCGTTCAGCGGACCAAGTGGTGTCGGTGGCGTCGGTATTCTGGCCATGGGCCCAGATGCTCATCACCCGCTCTTTCAGCAGTTCTCGTTGGGAGTGCAAAAGCAAGTCGGCGATAACTGGCTGATCTCGGCCGATGCCCTACATGTGTTTGCCAATCGCCAGATCACGGGTCATTTTCTTCGCAGCACCGACTCCACCTCGCCCTACGTAAATTGCCCAGGAGACAATATTCCGTGTTCGATTACTGATCCGATGAGCGGTATCTCGGATAACATCACGCTTCTGCAATCTCAGGCCAAATCATGGTACGACGGGTTAATTGCCAGTGTCGAGCACAGCGCTGCCAAGATGGGACGCATCGCCTACCAATACAACATCAGCTATACGCTTTCAAAGACTTTCGACTACTCCGATGATGATCAGCTTGAGGCCAATGGTGAACAAGTAGACCTCGTGGAAGGCATCAACAACCTGCGCCTGGAGAAAGGCTATGCGGTGACCGACGAGCGGCATCGTCTCACGCTTTACGGAGAAGCGCAGTTGCCATGGAAGTTCTCGGTCGCTCCTATTTACACATTCGGTTCAGGCGTTCCCGGAGACACATTCCTGCCCGGAACCGCAAACCAGCAAACCGGAGCGAGTGGCTCACGTTTGCCTTTGCTGCCTCGTAACGCGCTCGCCCGCGAGGTGAAAAGCAGCAGCCAGTTGAACGCGGTGATCGATCGTTGGAATGCTCTGCCTGCGTGCCCGACAGCGTTTCCATGTCTTGCGGGCGGTGCATTGCCGCATGTTCCAGACGGCATCAACTTCTTCAGCCCATTCAGCTCACTTGACTTCCGCCTGAAAAAGGACATTCCAATTCGCGAACGCATGACCCTGAGCATGGTTGGCGAAGGTTTCAACCTGTTCAACGAGACCAACATTCGCGGATCGAACAACGCCAACTACTCCGGACGCAACATTGCGATCGGTTCGAATGTCGCGCCTTTCTATTCAGCCGTCAGCACAGCAGGTGGATTCTTCGGCTCGGGCGGTCCCAGGGCATTTCAGTTTGCCGCGCGGCTTGCGTTCTAAGCTCCCTTCGCGCCAGCCGAAGGATTTGCCGATTCGGCTCCTCCTTCTTATTCAACATCGGAGTATGTATGACTAGCCCCGAATACGAGCTCCTTGCCCAACTAGCGCGGCCCAACCACGAGCAGATTTGCACAAACATTCCGGTTGTGGAGGAAGGCGAGGCTGAGGGCGCGCTGCTGGAGGCATACGAGTCCTTCCGCAAGAACTTTGGGCGGCCGCATGTTCCCGGGATTCTCAAGTGCTTCAGTTCGTCGCCAACACTGCTCAGAGAGATCATGGCGATGTCATCCACCCTCCTCTTTTCTGACGGCCACCTGGGCCGGCGGCGGAAGGAGATGATTGCCACCTATGTGTCGAAACTGAACGACTGCCCTTACTGTTTCGACAGCCATGCGTTCTTCCTTTGTGTGCATGGTGGTGGCACGACGGTGCAACCCATTCTCGACGATCGCCTGGATTCAGTCGAAATCAACTCTGCGGAGCGGCTGCTTCTCGAGTTTGTGTCGAAAGTGAACTGCGCATCAAACCTCATTGCAATTCAGGATGTGATGGCGCTTCGAGATGCGGGATGGAGTGACGACCAGATCGCGGAGGCTGTTCATGTTGCTGCCATGTTTGCTTTCTTCAATCGTGTGGCGAATGCATTCGGATTGACCTCTCAAGGCCTGCTCAATCTCAGGCCGGTGGCAGTCCCTGGAAACGACGCCGACTCGTTTGAACATTGATACCCAGGGTCCGACTCACCGAAAACAATATACAGTCATCGGAAGACCAACTCTTGAGCCGATCTATCTCTCAGTTCCTACTAAGACCCTTCACCGCTGCGTACAGTGAATGGCAGACAAAGGCCATGGGCAGGGTAAGTCGGATTTAACATCCATAATGAGGCAGACTCGATGACAGCTTTTTCCGGCAGGTTTGGACTTGGCGTTCTAACTGCTCTTCTACTTGCGATAACTGGACTTGCCCAGAAGGCCACGCCTCCGGAGCATCTATTTTTTCACGTTAAGCTCTCCGCGAACTTTGACCGCCCGGCGTCAGGGCGGCTCATGGTCTTTGTGCAACATGCAACGGGCGCGAAACAAGTGGACATGAATCAGATGGACCCAACCTCTGTCTACATTGCGGCAAGGGATGTGGAGGCTTGGACGCCCGGTGCAACGGTTGACATCGATGTTGACAATATGGCTTTCCCTGAGCCGCTCTCCACTGCGCCAATAGGAGACTATGAGGCGCAGGCAGTTTTGGATGTGGATCACACGTATAACTATGTAGGAAGGGCCCCTGGTGATCTCGTCAGCGAGGTCGTGCGATTGGCAGCCTGGAACCCTCGCCGGGACAGCGGCCCAACGATGAGCCTGAGCGAAACGCAGCCTGATGTTTCGTCTGTATCGAATCTGGCGGCGGAGGAGAAGACGGGCTTCGATACGTCCCTTCACTCTGTCGACTTTGTTAGCCCTGTCCTGACGGCATTCTGGGGCAGACAGATCCATATGAAGGGTTGGGTCCTAACGCCTCCGGGTTACGGTTCGAGCGGCCAGGCACACTACCCGACCGTCTACTTTACGCATGGATTCGGGGGCACGTTGAATGGTCTGCGTGATCGATTTGCGCCAGTGTTTTACGACCGGATGATTCATAAGCAAATGCCGGAAATGATCTGGGTGTTGCTCGATGAAAGCAGCCCAACTGGGACACACGAGTTTGCCGACTCGGTGAACAACGGTCCGTGGGGCGTCGCACTTACTAATGAACTGATACCTTCCCTTGAATCGCAATATCGCATGGATGCCCGCGTGTCTGGCCGATTTCTCCAGGGCCATTCTTCGGGCGGCTGGGCAACGCTCTGGCTCCAGGTTACATATCCGAAGATCTTTGGCGGAACTTGGTCCACGTCTCCCGATCCCAGCGACTTTCACGCATTCTCGACAGTCGATCTTTACGCCCCGCATGCCAACTTCTATCGCAGCCCAAGTGGCGCGGCTGTTCCGATCATCCGCGACCATGGGCAGGTTAGAGCCACAATGGAGCAGTTGGCAAAACTTGAACAGGTTACAGGAAGCTATGGCGGCCAACTCCGCTCATTCGAGTGGGTCTTCTCACCCCGCGGCGCTGATGGAACTCCAATGCCGATATTCGATCGAGGCACGGGCGAGGTGGACCCAGCAGTTGCGGCCTACTGGCAAAGTCACTACGACATCGCTCATCGCATCGAAGAGAATTGGCCCTCTCTCGGTTCTGACCTCAGAGGGAAGATTCACCTGATAGTCGGCACCGAGGACACATTCTATCTCGACGGCGCTGCTCATCGCATGGCGCAAGTCCTAGATAAACTGGGTGCGGAATCGCATGTTATCTTCCTGCCTGGCAAAACCCACTTTGATCTGTACCAGACTGGTAACGACCGGTATGCGCTCTTCGATACCATTGCGGCAGAGATGTATGCCATTGCACGACCGGGCCACTGATCCTTAGCGGCGTTCTTGATTCTGCTGTAAGGTGGGTAAGCATGAAATCAAGCGGTCAGTGACCTGGTATAGGGGAACATGCCGGGCAAAGCCAATCGTGACGATGATGGAAAGTGTTCCATAGGGTGGAAGGAGTTAGTTCAAATCCTTTCTCCTGGAACCCCCGGATTGGCCTTGCCGGTCACGCTCTGAACTATAGTCTCGAACCGATTGTCTTCAGGAATTGAGAACCTGTCACTAGCGCGTATATTTATTTCGTGGCCAATAAAGCAAAATGGGGGTTCCGGACTAAATGCCAATTTGCCGACCATCGGCATGATTCGGCTGCACACAAGCCATGCGCGATTTAGCTCCATCGTTGCCGCCCGGTCAGCCGGACCCGGAACTCGTGCGCGGTCTGCTCATCTTTCAGCGCGTGTGTCTTGTGCTGGTTGGGCTCATCGCAACCTCTGCGTTGGCCGTTGGGATCTTCAATCCGCAGGGTACGCCCTTGCCCGCCATTGCGATGCACTTGAGCATTCCCATGGAAGTAACTACGCTCATTTGCACACTCGGCCTTGCACTCTCCGAGCGGGGGCTTCCCGGGCCTATACTCCGCCTCAGCCGGCTCCTTGAGACGCTCGCGGTGGTGGTTGCTACGGCTGTCCTTGTAGACCGGATCTTTCACCTTTCCCAAGCGACAAACGCGTTTCTGGGCCTGGAACAAGGGTCTTCAACTCCCGACAACTTGCCCCTACATGTGCCTGCCGCATTCATCTTTCTGGCCCTGGTCATGATTCTTATTCAGGAGACCGGCCCATTCTTCAAACGCGCTGCCGACCTGTCTGTTTCGTGTCTTTGCCTTCTGGCGATGATTCTGGTCTCTGAGAGCCTCTTTGGTGCTTGGCAACTGTTCGGCGTGTCTAACACAGATCCAGTTCCAGCCCATACTCTCGCTTCATTGGTGCTGCTCACGGTCGTGGTGGCGCTTCGCCACGCGCCAGATGGCGTGTTCTCGATCTTTTTGGGACGTGGCATCGGTAGTAGAATCGCCCGGGGATTCGCTCCGATTCTCTTTCTGCTGCCGTTTCTGTGGGAAGTGGGTAGAGAGACGGTCTTCGCACGGCTGATTCCCCCGCACTACGCCACCTCTGCTCTAATCTCGCTAGTTGCCGCGTTGTCGATTGTTCTACTGGTATTTCTTGTCTGGCAAATCAACGACATGGAACAGGAGATTCATGACCTAACGATTCGCGACGACTTGACCGGCCTTTACAACATGCGAGGATTCAACCTGCTTGCCGAACAGACCCTCCGTCTGGCGCAACGAGCGCAATTGCCGTTCTCAGTCCTATTCATTGATCTTGATAACCTCAAGCAGATCAATGACAAGATGGGACACAGCACGGGATCTGCCTATCTTGCAGAGACAGCCGAGCTCTTGAACGCATCCTTTCGCGCCGGAGACGTAAAGGGGCGGTTCGGCGGAGATGAGTTCGTCGTCGCGGGCCAGTTCAGCGTTCTTGGGATCGAGCTTGCGGCACATCGGCTTGCTGAAGCCGCGGCACAGCGGACTGCCAGCGATGGCCGTCGGCTTCCCTTGAGTTTCAGCATCGGCTATGTCACCTGTGAATACTACTCTGAGGAAACCCTCAAAGAATTGGTCGTCAAGGCGGACGAGAAGATGTACCAAGACAAGCGACGCAAAAAGATGCAGGCTGCCAGGTAACATCAATCTAGATGAGAAGAGACGGTGCTCTGTGCCCGTACACTGCCCCGTGCGATCTGAAGCTAGTGACCAATGCTACACTAAGCGTTCGCAAAGACTCTCAGCCGCAATCGAGTTATACCTCCGGGACCGGCGGGCATCCCGGAAACTCCGTCAAATACCTGTTTCAGTTGTAACCAAGGTACTTGATGCCTATCTTGCTGGTGAGGAATCCAGCCGCGATCAAGTTCCTCAACAGCGAGAAGAATTCGACGGCCTGACTCATGCTCCCGTCCGATTCGGCATTTTTGCGATACGCAACCAGATCAAGAGTCTCTTTCTGTTGCTGCGGCGTGCAGTCTAAGCAGGATCTTCCATACCGGCTCGTACACGCGGAGTCAAGCCATTTCAATCCGCCTTCTAACTTCGATTGGTATTCTGCATTCTCGCTTGTCAGCAGATCGATGAATCCCGCCGCGCTACACTAACGCTCATGCTGGTATAGAACATCGGGCAGACCACCAAGCAATCTTCTCCCTCGTGCTCTCCCGAAGGCTCGAGCACCTGCGTGAGCAGGAATGAGTGGTAAGATTCGGAATCGGCGCGGGAAGTTGTCCGGCGGGTGAGGTCCGAGTGTTGCGTCAGTTAGCTGAAGATTGCGTTAGATAGAGCTTCCGGCATGTACTTGTGAAGACTCGATCTGGCTGCAAAAAGCCATTGTTCAATGCGATGAGCAGCCGAATCGGCTTGGAACGCCAGAGGTTGCGCGATAGAGACGAATTAAGGAATCGCGGGAAGAACCTGATTCCGAAGCATCAAAATCTATAGCGCAGAGCCAATTGCGTAAGTCGCGGGGGCATGGCGCTTACAGCCTGACCGAAGCTCCCACTTGAAATGTTCCCGTCTATGGCAGAGGCTCCGAAAAACTGTGCGTGATTAAACAGGTTGAAGGCCTCGACGCGAAATTCGATTGAGCGATCGTCTTTCACCAGGAAGCTGCGCGAGAGCGTGGCGTCGAAATTCTCAATACCGGGTCCTGAGAAAAACCGACGCCGCGCGTTGCCCATTGTGCCGAGCAAAGGCAACGTGAGCTGTGAGGCCTCAAACAAGGGCACTCCGCCGCGAGGATTCGTGTGTATGTTTAGCGATTTTCCACTCCACTCAGGAGTATCTACACCATTGTTGTTAATCCCGTTTGGAATGGTGCCAAGCAGCGACGTGTCGTTGTTGTTGAGCAAGGTCACCGGCAGCCCCGACGTAAAGCGCGCAATGCCGGCCACCGACCAACCGGAGGCCCCTGTGTGCAACGGCCCTGTCGCAATCATCGTCGGTAATTGATAGTGAAAGCTGCCGACCAGATTGTGCCGCATGTCGAAGGCTGAGAGCCCTCGGCTGAGCGACGGGTCCACTGGATTGACGGGTTCTGGCAGCCCGGCAGATTGGTCGATGGATTTCGACCACGTGTAACTTGCCAGCATCTCCAACCCGTGCGACCGATGATTGACTGTGGCTTCAAGCGCATTGTAGCTCCCATTGGCAATGGTGCGCTGCAACTCGACGCTGCCGAACGCCGGGCCGAATTCAGTGCGTGCGGCCTGCTCATTGAATGGTCCGCATGCAGACCCAAGACTCAGGCAGAGATTCGGATTTGCTGGGTTAGCCTCTTCCAGCGCCAATAGATGATGCGACGAAGCTCCGACGTAGCTGAGCGTGACCAGTGAGCCGGTTCCGAATTGCCGCTCCACGCTTGCCATCCAATGTTCTGCGTACGGAGTGACATCATTCGGATCGACAGCAGGAATGCCGACAAGAGGCTCAAACTGGCTCCAGTCCACGCTCGAATTTGGGCGCGCGCGACTGACCCCGTAAGCCACCTTTTGCAGCGGAAAGCGCTGTCCGGCATTCGCGCCCGTTGCCGCAACTGTGAAGGGCGACTCGAACAATGGCGGCGCCGCTGAGGTGTAGGTATAGCCGTAGGGCGGGTTGGCGCTCATGATGCCGGCGGAGAGCCCCTCGTATGCGGTGTAGAAAGTGCCATATCCGAGCCGAACGCTCGTTTGCCCCATCGGCCCAGTGAGCCCGTGCAGCCATGGCGTTGAAAGCGAGGGTGTCCACGCTACGCCAATGCGCGGTGAAAAATTGTTGCGCGCCGGGGCCAGCGAATCCGGCACGCCAGGATCCCCGGGAAACACCAACCCCTGCGGCGCTCCCGGATACACCTGCGATTGCTCACCTTTCACCAATGTCTGCAACTGGTTAAACTTCTCCTGCCACGGGCGGATGCGGTCCCAACGCACGCCATAGTTCACTGTGAGCTGGCTGGTAGCTTTCCAACTGTCCTGAACAAACGCGGCCGCGTAAAGATTGCGGTTGTAGAAATCGCGCGCTTGCCCCTGCGTATAACTTGAGGGCACGCCGAGCAGAAAGTCCGCGAAGTCCAGCCCGGTCTCCGAACCATTGAAGGCGAAGCTCCCATTGAAGATTACGTCGGGATGGGTGTTGATCTGGTTCGCGTGAACTTCTCCGCCGATCTTCACACCGTGTTTACCCACGATGTGGGAGAAGGTCTCACTGGCCTCGTAGATGTTTTCAGCCTGCACCAGTGCCGTGGTATCTACGCCCAACGTGAAATCGTTGAATGCGATGTTCTCGATCCCCTCGCTGGAAGGCTTCAGCGCCACGATACCTGAAAATCCTTGTGACGCAAGCGACGGCCCCACTCCGCCACGTGGCTGACCCTCCGCGTTGGAGTTGCGCATAAAGCTCAGGTGAAGTTCGTTTAGCGTCGACGCGCCGAATGTCGCTGTGTGTGTCATGCTGGCCAACTGCGCTTGCCCATTCGAAGTCGCATCGAAGCCCGGCACGGTCGCCCCACCCGTTCCCGTCGGATAGGGATTGTCCAGCGAGTAATCATCCAGAAAGTAGTAGGCCGTCAGTGTTTCCTTGCCGTGAGTCCAGTCTGCGCGCAGAGCGCCTTTGTTGTCAGTCAGCGTTTCGGCCTCCGCCGATGTAGCAAATAACGCCAACCCTGCGTTCGGCTGCGGAATGTAGCTCAGCAGATTCTTCGCCGGTCCCGACCATGCAGCCTGCGGAATCTCGCCGTCAGGGAAGACGGCGGAGTACGACTCGCCCGCGGTCACAGTTCGGCCCAGCCGCTCGCTCAGCAGCGTTGCCCAGTTGTCGCCGTTGACGCTGCCGGTCAGCGGGTTTTTGCTAAAGTCACCTCCGCGTTCCGCCGCCGAAGGAACCGCAATATTTCCAGTGTCGATGCCATCTGTCAGCCGCGTTCCCTGGTAGTCGGCGAAGAGCGTCAGACTTTTCGCAGAGAACGGTGTGCCACCCAGCGTGCCGCCAAACTGGTTTTGTCTGTAAGCGGCGCGGTCCTGCGAGAAATAATTGCGTGCATCAAGGGCTGTGTTGCGCAGGAACTCAAATGCCGATCCATGCGTCTGTGCAGTTCCGGTCTTGGTGGTTACTAGCACCTGGCCGCCGCTCGAGTTGCCGTACTCCGCGTCGAAGTTCGACGTGAGCACGCGAAAACTGTCGATAGCGTCGAGATTGGGCAGGATGGAGGTGCCCATGTTCACGTCCTCTTCCACATCGCTGCCGTTCACACGAAAGCCGTTTGAAGACTCACGCTGTCCACTGATCGAGAGGTTACCGGGATTCGCGTCGCCCGATGGCGGCGTCGACGCAACACCGGTCATGATCACCGCGCCGGGCTGTGCCGTGTTCTGCGGAACAATACCAGGCTGCACCGCCATCAGGTCCGTAAAGCTGCGCCCGTTCAGGGGCACGGCTTCGATCCTTTTTGTGTCCAACGATTCACCCAATTGTGTGCTCGTTGTCTCGGCGGCCAGCGCGTCGGCAGTCACCTCGATCGTCTCAGAGTTAGACTCCACGACGAGGCCAATAGTCAGATTCGCCGACGGCGCACCGGATGTCAGTGTGATCTGAGTCTGGTAGAGCGTAAAGCCGGTGGCCCTGATCTCGAGTTGATACGTCCCGGCAGCCGGAAGCTCGATGGAAAACGCGCCTTGCTCATCTGTCTGGGACGACCAAGTGAGCCTGGTTCCAGGTTCGCGAAGCGTTACTGCGGCTCCTGGAATCATGTCGCCTGTCGGGTCACGGACGATCCCGCTGGACTGGTAGGGTTCAGCAGACATCGTGGCCGTGGCAAATAGTAAGAATGAAAAGAGATATGCGATAAAAACGATAGAGAATCTCATGGCAATTCCTAACATAAGTTCAAGGATTTCGGTTGTGGCGGAGGAGGCCTGTTTCCAGCAAGAGCCTTAAATCCCGACCAATGTGGTCTGTCTTATATATACGACAAATTAAGTCCGCGTTCTATGCAGTGACGTGGATCACACCGTGCTCGGGCGTAAAGTTCACCCACTTGGTCATGCGAGAGCAATGAATCCCTGACTTTGGCCACAAAGAGATCAGGCTTGAGGTCTCCCCATATCGGTTTCAGGTGTCAATGCACTAGACAATACGGCGCACTCCCGGCAATCGCACCAGCGGATCGGCGACCAGCCAGCAGCAGACAGAGGCCAGCAGGCCGACGATGCCCCATTTCAGCAGCGCAGGCGCCACCCAGCCGCGCAGCAAGATACTCACGCCCACCAGAACTGGTGGATGAACGATGTAGACGGTGTAGGCGCGGCGGTTGAGCCACGACCAAAGAGGCGAGGGTTGGTTCATGAGCGCGCGGAAGATGAGCAACCACGCTGCGATCAAACCCCAGGCGACGAACGGCTCCCAGAAGGCATAAAGGATAGCGGGCCAGGACAGGCCGCCGGAGAAGTTGGATTTCGCATCGCCGAGGACTGCGCGAGCGACAACAATACCAATGGGCAGGCAGGGCCATACGAAGGCAAGAGTGTTGATCCATGGCCGCGCGTGCCGCCATCCAAGCTGTCGCAGCCAGTCATAGCGCCACGCCGCGATGCCCAGGGCGAAGAGAAAGACATAACTCGAGAAGTAACCAAGCTGCAGGCCGATAACATTCTGGCCGGTAGGCACAAGCTGCCGGATGGCCAGAGCACCAGCACCCACCGCGACCGCGCTCAGCAGCCACCAGCTGTAACTCGGAATCGACTTCGATGTGCGTTCGGCTGCCGCGAGGGGGCTACCAAGCATTGCGCGCCAGGCGCAGTAGGCGAGGCTGAAGATGAGCAATGCCTGCGTAAACCAGAGCGGACCGTTGATGAACTCCTTGTGCCGCCACAGAGAGACGATTGTGGGCCAGAAGCCGCGGCCATCGGCGGCCGTGACCATCGCGGCAGTCAGTGGGCCGAGAAGCAGTCCGAATGCGAGGAGGGGTAGGCCGAGACGGAGAAAGCGGTCGCCAATAAAGCGGGCGTAGCCCTTGCGCTCAAGGGATGTCGGCGTGAAATAGCCTGCCAGCAGGAAGAAGAATCCCATGAAGTAGGCTTGGTTGGTTCCGCAAAAAAGGGTGAGAAGCGTACTGGAGAGCGAAGTCGAGGCCTTGACCTCATGGTAGAACCAGCCGCCGGAGCCGCCGTAGGTGATGGCTGTGTGGTGCAGGATGACCAGGGCGGTCATCACTGTGCGCAGTCGATCAATGTACAGGTCGCGTTGGGCCATGACGCATGATACGTCGAGCCGCGAAGGGAAGTTCGCGGCTCGGCGTGATGCAAGGCGAATTAATACTTGACGATGGCCGCGAAGGAGTCTGGCTTGAGACTGGCGCCGCCCACCAATGCGCCGTCAATCTCTTCCTGGCCAATAAGGGCGGTGGCGTTGTCGGGCTTGACGCTGCCGCCGTAAAGGATGCGGACATTGGCGGCGACTAAAGCGCCCAGAAGCTTGGCTACCTCGGCGCGGATGATCTTGTGGGCGTCGACGGCGATCTCGGGGGTAGCGGTCTTGCCGGTACCGATGGCCCATACCGGCTCATAGGCAATGACGATGGGCGCTGCGGCTTCAGGCGTGATGCCCACGAATGCGCCGGTGATCTGGGTCTTGAGTACCTGGGCAGTCTTGCCAGCCTCGCGCTCGGCGAGCACCTCTCCCACGCAGACGACGGGAATGACGCCGTGCTTGAGGGCGGTGTGGAGCTTCTTGTTCACGATCTCGTCAGTCTCGGCGAAGTATTGACGGCGCTCAGAGTGGCCGATGAGAGTGTGCGTTCCACCGACGGCGAGAAGCTGGCCGATCGAGGTTTCACCTGTGAAGGCGCCTTCTTCGGCGAAGTGGATATTCTGCGCGCCGACGGCGACGTTTGAGCCTTTAGCAGCGGCTATCACGGTGGGCAGGAGCACCGGGGACGGAAAGAGGGCGATCTCGTCGCGGGTGTGGCCGGCAACGAGGGGCAAAAAGGCATCGACAAACGCCTTGGCTTCCGCGGGCGTCTTGAACATCTTCCAATTGGCGGCGATAAGAGCTTTACGAGACATTTTTCAGGATTCCTCGACTCGATTCTAGTGGATCGAAATCGGCTGAAGGGGTGATGACGGGCACAAGGCGAGGCGGTTCGAATGCCTCCCGGAATACGCCTCAGCGGGTCTCTAAAGAGCCCGAAAAGAGAGCAAAAGGGCCGGTTTCTGCCCGAAAAACGGGGTCTTCCAGTTACTCATGAGTACTGATCTGGACCTATAAGAAAACTGCAAGTAGCTGACTATACAAAGGTTATGCGAACCCACATACCTTAAATTTGGCGGAGTGTGGGGGGAGGGGGTGGGTACCTGTCACGGTATTGACCGCGGCTGTGGGCTGACCGCTCATTCCCTCATTTCGATTGTGCGGCATCGGCGGGTTATTTTCTGCAAACTGGATTGGAACGGCCGGTGGGCGGACGTGGCCGCCCACCCATTCCACGATGAAACTGTGGAATGGGTGGTGCACCGGCGAGGGGGAGTGTCTGTGTTGGGGATGACATCTATCCCGCCCTAGCGGAGCAAGGACAGGGCACCCCGATTTGTGGAGGGAGTTAGGGTGGGCCAAATGCCAACGTTCACCATTATCGTGCTAGACTTCTCCGTTCAATCGCAAAGGTCTTTTGATCTGTTGCAACGCAGCCTTTAGCTCGGTTGCAGTTACGACAGTTGAGCATAGGAAGGAAAACCATGGCATATTTCGTCCTCTTCAGCGTTCTTGCATTTTGGGTACTAATCGATGGTCTTTCTAGAAACTTGAGGGGGATCGCCGTTGTTTGGGCAATCTGCTCCGTTCTATTTGGTCCCATTGTCGTTCCAATCTATCTTGCGAAACGTCCGCTAAAAGTGGGAGAGGTCAGAGAGGGTGGAACCGCTTGGAATTTGCTCAAAAACTTCGCGGTCTTTTGGACGATTGTTATGGCCGTGGTGAGCATAGGAATACTGAACGCAGCTGTTAAAGGAACATCGAACCTCGATGACGAATGGGCAAGGGCTGGGGCTGGACTGGGCATTACAGTCGTAATCGCTGCGCTTGGAGCGATTTGGTTCTTCCCAACGGCAGGGGCGGCTATCTTAGGATTCTTCCTTAAAAAGAACTCCCTGATTGAAACCGGTCCGACCGGACCAATGGTCAATTCCGAATCACGGAGATCTGCCTTGTCCGGCTGGGTCGGAATTATTGGGGCTTCGGTGATTGCCGTGATTGCGATTCAGGTGATCGGATCAACATCGAACACTTCCACGGCGAAACAGACCGCCGACTCCACCCCAGCCACGCAGAGCGCACCAGCGAGTGTCCCTTCAACAAACACGAGCGGTTGGTCCTTTAGTGAGAAGAAAAGCGAAATGGATGGAACGCGCGAAGTGACCCTTAGCCTCGATGCTCAAGACCAAATACAAGGTATTGTTGGGGCGAGTACGCCGACGTTGTTCATTCGATGTTCAAAACATAAACCGGAGGTCTTTGTAAATATTGGAGAGCCGTTTCAGTCAAACTACGGTGAACTTGAAGGCACCAGTGTGAGGATTAAGTTTGATGCTGCCGCCCCAATAAGACAGAGTTGGGATGAATCAACAAATAACGAGGCAGCATTCGCCCCGAATGCTGGGAATCTAATCAATCATCTGTTGATGGCCAAGGTGTTTCGGATTGAGGTCACACCGTTCGAGAAGAGAGAAACCACGATTACTTTCAACGTCGGTGACCTCGCAGAGAGGTTTCACCCTATTGCTGATGAGTGCGGAATTTCGAACAAAACAGCCAGGAATCTTTCAGCGTCGGGTTCAGTTGAAACATCAGTCGAGCAGTAAATCAGCTTGACTTGATGCGTCCGAGGCCGTCGCACTTTTCGACGACGAGGGGAGGAACCTTCGAGAGTGACAACGTCGTGTTGGTGTAATCCCCCCGACACGAATTGATTGGGAACGACCGTTGACCCGAAACGGAAAAGCCCCACATCCGGGCGGGCCAACCGCGGCAGCGGGTTCTCACTGCAGCCACGGGCGTGATAGAGTGTCCGGAATGTCAGAATCTCCGAACCGGAACATGAGACCGGAAACGAGCCGGGTCTATTATTTGCTCTTCTTCCTTTCAGGTTTCCCAGCACTTCTCTACCAAATCGTCTGGCAGCGAGCCTTGTTCACCCTGTATGGAGTCAACATTGAATCGGTGACGATGATCGTTACCGTTTTCATGCTTGGCCTTGGAATGGGCAGCCTTGCTGGTGGCTGGCTTTCGACTCGTCCGGGCATTCGCCTGCTTCTCGCTTTTGGCATTGTCGAGTTTTCAGTGGGAACATTTGGCGCAGCCTCAATGTGGATCTTTCATCGCATTGGCTCAATCACCGCGGGCGCATCGACTACCGCAACCGGCCTCATTGCATTTGCCCTGTTGCTTGTTCCGACCATGCTCATGGGAAGCACCCTGCCTCTGCTGGTTGAGCATTTCGTCCGCAGGACCGGGAATGTGGGAGAATCGGTAGGCTTGCTCTATTCGGTCAACACCCTGGGCTCCAGCGCGGCTTGTTTTGCTGCTGCATTCCTGCTCATGCGGCTCCTTGGCGAAGCGGGGTCGGTGAGGCTCGCGGCCTGCTTCAATCTTTTTGTCGGTCTCTCCGCATTGACCCTCCAGGCGAGACATGGAGCACCGCCCATACGGAAACAAGACGCTGTGCCCCCGCCGCCGCAGGAGACCATTCCATTCTGGATGGGAGTGCTCCTCGCCGCCGTTACTGGCTTTATCGCGTTGGCCTACGAAATCATCTGGTACCGCCTTTATGCCTTTGTCACAGGTGGGACAGCTCAGTGCTTTGCCGTGCTGATCGCCTTCTATTTATTAGGAATTGCTTATGGCTCGTTCGCGGTTCGCGATGCCTGTCGCAAGAATCTCGGTAACGATGTCCGGCGGACGCTCGGAGCCGGCGCTAGTGTCGTCATGCTCGGAACGATCGTCGCCTTTTTGCTTGGGCCAGTACTAGGTCGCTGGGTCGTTCACATTAATTACAATCTGAGCTTTGTCCTTGTGTTCATTGCAGCAGCGTTGCTTGGATCGGCATTCCCGCTGCTCGCACATGCAGCCATTGATCCCTCGCAAGGGTCGGGTAAGCAGATCAGTTTTCTCTACATGAGCAATATTGTCGGATCAACCCTGGGCAGCTTTCTGATAGGCTTTGTGGTCCTCGATCATTGGTCAACTCAAGCTACCTCGCTTTTACTGTTAGGTCTGGGTTTTACGGCGGCTACTTTACTTGCCTTCCTCTCCTGGCCGAAAGCGTCGAAAGGCGTTCTTATTACGGGAGGCTTCATTTGCGCAGTTCTCGCATTGGGATCAGGACCACTCTTCTCTGGTCTCTACGAACGACTGCTTTTCAAGCAACTTTATAACTCCGGGATGAAGTTCTCCGACCTGGTGGAGAATCGGAGTGGCGTGATCGCCGTTTACCCGGACACTCAAATCAACGGCTATCCCAGCAGGATTGTTTATAGCGGCGGCGCCTACGACGGGCAGATCAACACCGATATCATGCACGACTCGAACGGGCTCATTCGCGCATATGCGATCTCCGGACTTCACCCCCATCCCCAAAGTGTTCTCATCATCGGCCTCGCGACGGGAGCCTGGGCACAGATCCTCGTTAACGATCCAGAAGTCCAGGACGTTACCATCGTGGAAATCAATCCTGGCTTTTTACCCATTATCCGCAAATACACTGCAGTCGAGAGCCTGCTTCGCAATCCCAAGGTGCATATGGTCATCGACGATGGCCGGCGCTGGCTCGTTAGTCATCCCAATCGCCGTTTCGACTTCATTTTGATGAACACCACGTTCAATTGGCGCGCCAACACCACGAATTTGCTTTCCATGGAGTTCATGGACCTGCTCCGCGCACACATGAAGCAGGGCGGAATAGCGTATTACAACACCACTTCGTCGGGGGATGTGCTGGGCACGGGCGCGACTGCGTTTCCCTATGCACTGCGCGTCCTGAATTTTCTGGCTGTCAGTGACAGTCCCTTCGTTCTCGACAAGAGTCGCTGGAGGAAAGCCCTTGCCAGCTATCAAATCGACGGGCATCCGATTTTGGATCTTGCCAATCCGCTGCAACGAAATCGGCTTGAGGCGGTCCTCCATCTGGCAGATGAGTTGGATGTTCCAAACGGGCAGCTCGAATCGCGAAGCAGCCTGCTCCAGCGGTACAAGAATTTCCGGCTGATCACCGATGACAACATGGGAACTGAATGGCTGAAGCCGGAGGACCGTTGAGAACTGCCCGGTCGGCCCCGGCCGGTTCCTCTCCGCTTGCTGCTCTGATCTGCGTTCCTCAGCGGTTCACAGACTAACCCACGATCTGCGCGCTGGAACCGATCACTCCATAGTGACTAGCGGAGCAAGGACGGGGTGCCCCGATTTGTGGTGGGATTTGGGTGGGCCAACTGCCAATTGAATCTTTGAGGTTCGTGCGCTTCCACCCTGTCAATGCGATGGGACTGCGACAAGGATGGGGCACCTGCCGGGTATCACCAAATATTCATCTTTGCAGTTGAGTCAGGCGGTATTCTTCCTTGGTTGGTTTCGCCAGCAGAGAAGGAGAGCAGACCATGGCAACGGGCAGGAAACGCGACGACCACTCGAAGCACGCGAAACACTCCACGCACTCGGAAGGTATGGAGCCAGCGCGCAAGCACAAGGGCCCTGGCACGCCGCCTCCCGGAGGGGGAAAAGCGAAAGCAGTCCATGCGACACCCGCTGGGCAGCCCATCTTCGGCGAGCCCACCCAATCGCCCGACCCCACAACGTTTACTCACCCGGTGACCGACCAAAGCCTGAGCGAACTGACCCAATTGATAGCGCTCCCGGCGAACGCTGCCGGTGCGCCTGTCGAACCGGTTTTGACGCTCGCGCAGGTGTACGGCGACGCCGGTGCGGCGAAGGAGGCAGCCCTCCTCAAAGCCGGTCAGATCGTTTTCCACTCTGTCGGCGACACGGGCAGCGTTACCGGACCGGCGACCCAATCCCTGGTGGCGGACAAGATGGTGACCGACTTCAATGAGGCCAATCCGGCGGATGTCCCGAGTTTCTTTTTTCACCTTGGCGATGTCGTCTACTACTTCGGAGAGGCCACATACTATTACGACCAGTTCTTTGAGCCTTATCGGGAGTATCCGGCGCCGATCCTTGCAATTCCCGGCAATCACGACGGCGTGGTATACGCCCAGGACCCCGCTGCGAGCCTGGAGGCCTTCGTCGCGAATTTCTGTACCGCAGCACCAACTCACAGCCCTGATGCGGGCACTCTGAACCGGACAACGATGATCCAGCCCGGTGTCTACTTCACGTTCGAGGCACCCTTCGTACGGATTTTTGGCCTGTACAGCAATGTTCTAGAAGATCCTGGGGTGATCTCAGGCCAGACGGGCAGCACGAGCCCCAACACGATTCTCGACTCGCGTCAGATTGCGTTCCTGACCGCAGCCCTCAATCGCGTGAAGTCCGACGCGTATACAGGGGCAATTATCATTGCGGTTCATCACCCGCCCTATAGCGGCGACACCACGCATGGCGGCAGCCCGCTGATGCTTGCCGACATCGACTCGGCCTGCACAGCGGCCGGGGTCTGGCCGCACGCGGTTTTCTCAGGGCACGTCCACAATTATGAGCGCTACACCCGCACGGTGAACGGCAAGCAGATTGCGTATATGGTGGCCGGTTGCGGAGGTCACAACCCGCTCTCAAAGATGCGCGCCACCGTACGCACACCTTACGCCATCAACAGCACTCTTACCCTGAACAGCGTAGACGACACGGATTTTGGCTATCTGCGGGTTGTAGTCAACAGCCAGACAATGACCATCGAATTTCATCCGGCGAGCGACGGCGGCGCCACCAAAACGCCAGACGATAGTGTGACCATCAACCTGGCCCAATACACGATATCTTGAGTGCCGTTTCAAGGGGGTGGTGCCTGATGGCAGGGGGCTCCCAGGTCTGAAAATCCAGACCTGGGGCACCCCTGACTCATGATTAGCCAGCCTTGGCGGTGAGGTTCGTGGTCTCCCAGGTCTGAAAATCCAGACCTGGGGCACCCAAAGTTCTACTTTGACTTGAATCGAAAATATTCTAATCGATGGTTTGGTCGAGGCGCAGGTCGCGAGAGGATGCGCCTACGCTGACAGTGCGCTTGCCGGTTGCGGTGATCCATTTGCCGTCGGCCGTGGACCAGTACTGCAACTGACGGAGTGGGACGTGGAGGGTGACGGTCTTCGATTCGCCCGCGTCGAAGTGAATGCGGTCGAATGACGCCAGGGAGCGCACCGGGAATTGAACGCCGGCGGGAACCTGACTGGGCGCTCCGAGGTAGACTTGCGGAACTTCGTCCGAGGCCGCGCTGCCAGTGTTCTTGATATTGACACTGACGTCGAGGCCACCATTGGATGCCTTCTCGACTTTGAGGCCGGAGTAAGCGAAGGTGGTGTAGCTGAGGCCGTGGCCGAAGGCGAAGAGCGGGTCGGTCTTTTCAAGATCGAACCAGCGATAGCCCACATTGACGCCCTCGCTGTAGGTGGTCTTGCCGTCGACGCCCTTGAAGGAACGTTCGGGATGATTGGGATCGGTAGCGGGGTAATCCTCAAGCCGCTTGCCCCAGGTGACGGGCAGGCGACCAGCGGGGCTGGATTTGCCGAGCAGCAGGTTGGCCGTGGACCAACCGCCTTCATCGCCGGGCCACCACATCTGGAGGACGGCCTTGACCTTGTGAACCCAGGGCAGGGCTACGGGCTGGCTGGTGTTGAGCACCACGACGGTGTTGGGATTGACGGCGGCTACTTCGTCTACAAGTTGATTCTGGTCGCCGGGCAGGCCGAAGACGGGCTCGTTGCGCGTCCACAGGAAGACTACGGCAACCTTGGCGCTTTTGGCGGCGGCAATGGCAGCATCGTGGTCGGCCTTGCGCTGCTCGGGGGTGTACCAATTGAGGCGCACCTGAACGGGGGAGTTGGAACTGTCGGGGCTGATCGCGATTTCGATCTGGTGCGGTCCGGCGGTCAGCTCGATCGAGCGGCGTACGTTGTCGAGGCCATTGGTGGTGGGGATAGCGTTGTCCTGGTTGGCCTGCAGGATGTCGCCATGGACTCCGCCCTGAAAGGCTCCCGTCGCGGCCAGGCGTTTGCCGTCGATGGCGATGCGGGCGTTGGTGCCGAGCGCCTGGAGATAGAGCCAGTAATCGCCGGCGTGCGGCGGGGTGAGCGTGCCTGTCCAGATGGCGATGGAGTTGGGTGGGAGAGCGTTGCCGCCCTTTACGGTGAAGTTGAGCTCAGCGTCGGTCTGCGAAACGCCGGAACCGTTGCGCAGCAGTCCGGGTTGGCCGTCATGACTGAGGGCAGAGGCTGGCACTACGGAGCCAGTCATGTCGTCATTTACGGCAAACTGGATGTTCGGATTGCCGGAGATTTTCCGGATAGCTTCGAGGGGACCGACCTGACGCGAGGGCAGACCCACCGAGCGCTCGCCGTTGATGCCGATCGAGTCGATCTGGCCGGCGGTGGGGCCGATGAGGACGACAGAAGCGAGGTCGCCAGCCTTGAGGGGCAGCACGGCGCCTTCGTTCTTGAGCAGCACGGCGGCGTCTTCGCCCGTCTTCTCAATGATTTTGGCGTTGGCATCGATGGACTGTTCAGTGACTTGGTGCTTGGATTGGCCGTCGAGGTAGCCGAAGTGGACGATTTCGTAGAGCACACGGCCCGCAGCGCGGGTGATGGCGGCCTCGTTGACGGTGCCGTCCTTAAGGGCGTCGGGCATCTTCTTGGGATCAAGCTTGACGCCAAAGTCGCCCATGCCCATAGGCGCTGGAGGCGGTTCTTCAGGAAGGTGGCCACCCATGAAACTTGCCATCATGTCGTCCATCGCATGGGGCGGAGGCGGCGGTGGCACAGGCAGCAAATCATAGTAAGAGGGGATGGAAAAACCACCGCCGCCGGGGGCTGGCTCGCCGGGCATCTCCATATCGAGGCCGGCATTGATGAAGGTGACGGCATGGACCGCGCCCCAGTCAGAGGTGACGAAGCCCTTGAAGCCGATCTGGTCGCGGAGGATTTTGGTCAGCGTGGACTCGTTTCCGCAGGCGAAGGTTCCATTCAGGCGGTTGTAAGAGCACATGATGGACGAGACACCCGCCTTGACGGCAGCGTCAAACGGGGCCACGTAGATTTCGTGCAGCGCCTGGTCATCGACGAAGATGTTGCCGCTGTTGGAGTCGTAGGCCACGTAGTGCTTGACCTGGGCCATGACGTGCTGCGATTGAATGCCGGTGATTTCGGCGGCGCCCATCTGGCCGGTGAGGAACGGGTCCTCGCCGAAGGTGTTGTAACCGCGGCCAAACTGAAGGTCGCGGTCAATGTTCACAAAGGGCTGGAGGGAGACGTCGATGCCCAGCGCGCGGGCTTCGCGGCCGATGACGATGCCGTTGTCTTCAGCGTCTTTGCGGCTGAAGGTGGCGGCGACGCCCATGGTGGCGGTTTCGCCCTGCGACGGATGGCGGGTGAGCACGCCCGGCGGCCCATCGGCAAAGCGCAGGCCGGGAATGCCGAGACGCGGTACGCCGAGGAGGAAGCCAGCCTGGGCCTGGTAAACCGCTGGATCCTCGTGTGTGCCGTGGATCAGGGCGAGCTTTTCCTTGAGCGTCATCTGGCTGAGAAGCTTGTCTACCCGGGCATCGCCTGTGACTACGGGCACGGTCTGCGCCAGGGCAAGCGTTGCGCCCAGCAGCGAAACCGACACCGCCAGCACGGCCCGACGAGTCGCGCACAAAATTCCTGATGATTGCATGGATTTTCCTCTTATTGCTTATGTAGTTCTCGACGGTTGAGCGACGCCGCAAGACGCGTCTATGCGCCGAATTCATTGACCTGCAAGCGGTGGCAAGTTTAGAACATCGGAGCGACTGAGCGCTCAGGCGGGCAGAGGGAGCTCGGAGTCGAGGCCGGCGGCGACCAGGTCTGCGCGGAGGCGCTCGATGGTGGAGAACTGGATGGCTTTCATACCGAGGGCTTGCGCGGCCTCGACGTTGACCAGCTTGTCGTCGATGAAAAGAGTCTCTTGAGGGCGCGTACCGAGCTGCTGAAGGGTGTAGCGATAGATGGCGGGGTCGGGCTTGGCCATGTGGAGTTGGAAGCTCCAGACCAGCACATCGAAGCGCGGAAACCAGTCAAATTCACGCTCGATGCTTTCGAGCACCGAATCGCCCATGTTGGAGAGAATGGCGGTGAGCAGGCCGCGCTGCTTAAGCTGGAGTTGCCAGGCAAGCATGGCGGGGCTTTGAGTGGTCCACATGCGGGCATCATGGCGGTTGAGCTCTTCGACGACAGCGGGCTGCAAGGCGAGCCCGGCCTCGCGGAGAAGCTTTTGCCAGAAGGCGATGCCGGTGAGTTTGCCTTCGTCGTAGGCGTGACGGTCGGCCCAGTAAAGGCTCTCAAAACGATCAACGGGAAGGCCGGTGATACGGACCATGGCGTCGTGCGCTTCAGCGTTGGGAGGGCCGGTTAATACCATTCCATAATCGAAGACAACCGCGCGCAGCGCCAATGTTCCTCCTGTGGGACGCCCGTGTATGGTTGGAACTGGCGCCTGCTTTTATTGTGCATGATGAGTTTGGAGCGGGCGGTTGACGGCGTGTATCGGCGACGGGAAATGGGCTGGGCTTGATGCGTTTTTCGCGCAGGACGGGTTGGAATACGGAGGAGAGCGAGCTGGCGCGTGCGCACCGGCGACGCGTGCAGGCGGGGCTGCCAGTGGCCGACCTGACCGCGTCAAATCCAACGCGATGCGGATTCGAATATGACCACGGACTGGTGGCGGCGCTGGCCGACGAGCGGGCGCTTGACTACGATCCGCAACCGCGGGGCATGCTGCGCGCGCGGGAGGCGGTGTGCGCCTACTATGGCGGGCATGGAGTGACGATTGCGCCGGAGCAACTGGTGCTGACCACCAGTACGAGCGAGGCCTACAGCTTTCTGTTCCGGATGCTGTGCGATCCGGGGAGCGAGATACTGGTGCCGCAGCCGGGGTATCCACTGTTTGATTTTCTGGCGGGGCTGGACGATGTCCGGTTGAAGGCGGCTCCGCTGGTGTACGACTACGGCTGGCAGATCGATCCGGAGGGGTTTCGGCGGGCTGTGACGGCAGAGACGCGGGCCGTTGTGCTGGTGCACCCGAACAACCCCACCGGCCACTTTACCAAGCCCTGGGAGGCGAAAGAACTGGCGCAGTTGTGCCGGGAGCATGGACTTTCGCTGATCGTGGATGAGGTGTTTTTGGACTACGGCTTTGACGGAGCGCCACAAAGCTTCGCAGCGGGCCTAGAAGGCGTGCCGGTGTTTGTGGTGAGCGGGTTGAGCAAGATTGCAGGGCTGCCGCAGATGAAAGCCGCATGGATTGTGGCGACCGGCCCTGAGGCTGCCCCGGCCCTTGAACGGCTGGAAGTAATTGCTGACACGTTCCTCTCAATGAATGCGCCGGTGCAGTGGGCGATGCCGGCGTGGCTGGAGGGGAGGGGGGCGATCCAAAAGCAGATTCGGGGAAGAGTGGCGGCCAACCTTGCCGAGTTGGACCGGCAACTGAGCGGGCAAAAGGCTATGCAGAGGCTGGAGGCGGAGGGCGGCTGGTATGCGGTGCTGCGGATTCCGGCGATCAAGCCGGACGAGCAGACGGTACTGGAGCTGCTGGAGCGGGGGGTTTGGGTCCATCCGGGGTACTTCTTCGGGATGGAGGATTCAGGCTGGCTGGTGGTGAGCCTGTTGGGACCGGAGGGGGAATTTCGCGCGGGAGTAACGCGAATGGTTGACTCTTTTGGAACGCATCAAGGTGGTAACAGTGTGGATTGATTTATTAAAGTGTTGCTTTATGCAATCAATGTAACTAATTGAAATATAGATTGATATTGGAATTTGAAAATTTCAGGTTACCGCATTCGCAGAAACGGGTTGGTACTCCGTTCGACTGCAATGGTAGTAACCGGGCCGTGACCGGGAATGACCTTGGTTTCATCCGGGAGGGCCAATAGCCGGGAATGAATCGAGTCGATAATCTGCTGGGAGTTACCGCCAGGCAGGTCGGTGCGGCCAATGCTGCCGGCAAAGAGTGTGTCGCCGGCGATGAGCATTTTGAGCGGGGCGAAGTGGAGGCAGACGGAGCCCTGGGTGTGGCCGGGGGTGTGGATGACCTGGGCCGGATATTGGTCAAGACCGACGCGCTGGCCTTCGGCGAGGCCTTCATCGGGCGGGGCGGTTTCAGGGGTGGGGACACCGATCCACGCAGCCTGATCCTTCATCATTGCCAGCAGGGGCAGGTCGTTCTCATTGAGCAGGATGGGTGCGCCAGTGAGGCGCTTGAGGCGAAGCGCTCCGCCGACATGATCAATGTGGGCGTGGGTGACGAGAATCTGCTTGAGTTTGAGGCCCAGTTCAGTGAGGCGGCGATGGATGCGGGTGACCTCGTCGCCGGGATCGATGACGATTGCCTCGCCAGCGGCTTCGTCACCCAGAAGAGTGCAGTTGCATTGCAATGGGCCGACGGGAAAGGTCTCGAGGATCATGAGTCCATTGTAGAGCGGGAGTGACCGACTCTAATTTTCGAAGTCGAATGTGGCTTGTTTTGGCGCCGGGTGAGAATTGTGCAGGTGAGCGGAGGGAAGGTGCTTCACGAAAGAAAAAGGGCAGACCTTGCGGAGTCTGCCCTGGAAGGAAACGGGTGTTGGAATTGTGGCTCGCGAACTCGAGCGATAGTGCTTATTTACCCGACTTTGCCGGCGCCGAAGTGGGCACGGTGTCGAGCACGGAGCGCCCGTGCTGGGTGCGTACATAGAGGATGGTAAGCGAGAGAGAAGTGATCATAAAGATGATGGCGGACCAGGTGGTGAGCCGAGTGAGCACGTTGGCCGCGGCACGGGGACCGAAGGCGGTCTGCGAACCCTGGCCGCCGAATGCGCCTGCGAGGTCAGCCGAGCGACCCTGCTGCAAGAGAACCACTCCGATAAGGAAAAGGCACACGATAATGTGCACGGTAACAACGGCGTAAAGAAGAATCTGCATTTTCTAAACTGCTTTCTGAGTCTGCCCAATGGGTCAGGGCGAAATCTGTGGTGCGGAGGAGGGGACTTGAACCCCTACGCCTTTTGGGCGGTAACACCTCAAGTTTACATTATAGGACTCCCCGATCACTTTCTGGGCCCGCAGGATGTCCTTGTCACCAGCAATAGTGTACCTGCGTTCCCGTAAGTCTGTCTTGTGACCAGAGATACGCATCCGGATGGCCCGGCCAGCCCGACGCATACCCGAATCGCGAAATCGCTGTGATCAATTTTGATCAGATGGTGGTTAGTGGGTAGAGCTAGCAATGTGAAATAGGTGTATTCTCACTTGCACGTGGCCTCCCCAGTCATCTCCGAAACCTCGCCCGGCAAGATATTCGCTCGTTATGCGATGGCGGTGGTATTCGTTTCCGCGTCAATTCTGCTGCGGTTTGCCTTAATCCGTTATTTTGGCGTGCAACTTCCCCTCTTCATTGTCTGTAGTCCCGCAATCGTGCTCGTTGCTCTTCTGGCTGGCCTGGGACCTGGCCTTCTGGCCACCGTTCTGGGAATGTTGGGAACGGATTATTTTCTAATGGCGCCCGTTGGATCCCTAGCTGTCAGGGATCGTTCGGAGGCTTTTGCGTTGGTGCTGTTTGGGGCGACTGGTGTCTTCATGAGTCTCGTCGCCGAGCTCTACCGGCGCAGCCAGCGCCTCATCTCGGCCCACAAAGAGGAGCAGGTTCTCAGGCGGAGCGAAGAGGAGCTGAGGAAGGCAACCGAATACAGACAGTTGGCATTCGATGCTGCAGGAATGGGCCTATGGGAATTCCGCACGGATTCGGGAACCTATCAGGGAGATGAGAACTGCCGCAAGCTGTGGGGCAGGCAGGATGAATTCCTCGCCAGTGAGACCCTCGAGAACTTCATCCATCCCGATGATCGTGCAATGGTGCGTGGCCTATTCGATCAGGCGATGGGGGGAGACGAAAAAGTCCTGTGGGGTCCGGAATTTTGCGTGATCTGGCCGGACGGTTCGATTCATTGGATTGCAACGTACGGCCAGTCCGATGCCAAGGGCGAACGAGGTACAGATAGATTCGTTGGCGTGAGTGTAGACGTCACCCGGCGCAAAGTGGCGGAGGAGGCGCTAAGAAAAAGCGAGCAGGAGTATCGGCTGCTGTTCGAGCAAATTCCCGACGGCATTTTTATCACTGACCTTCAAGGCCTGTTTGCGGAGGTCAACTCCGCCGGCGTCGAACTGATGGGCTATACCCGTGATGAGTTGTGCGGCATGGCGATACCGGAGATTGTTGCCGGAGAAGAAGTCGAGAGGTTGCCTGGCGTAGTCGCGAGCTTAGCCGCTGGAGATGTGGTGCGCTTTGAAATGCGGCATAAGAGAAAAGGCGGCTCCATCTTTGAGGGTTCAGTCACGGGGCGGCAAATGCCTGATGGCCGGGTGGTGGCCATCGTCCGGGATATTACACAGCAAAAGCAGGACGAATCGAACAAGAAGAAGCTGATTGATGCCGTTCAACAGGAGAGAGACACCCTATCAGTACTGATCGGCGCCATGAGCGACGAAGTCTGGTTCATCGACACGGACAAGAAACTCACCTTAATGAACCTTGCGGCAAGTACTTTCGACTTCAATTTGGGACCGAAAGCAGACATCGAGAAACTGACAAAGAGAGTTGAATTCAGGAGACCTGACGGCAGCCTGCGTCCGCTCGACGAGTCCCCGCCGCTTCGCGCACTACGCGGAGAGGTGATAAGGAACGAGCGGGAAATGGTCCGATATTTGGAGACCGGCGAGTTGCGGCATCGTGAACTCAACGCCGCTCCGCTCAGGGACGCTTCAGGGACCATCATTGGATCCGTGATGGTCGTGCACGACGTCACCAAACGTACAAATGCTGAAGCACGCATTGAGCAGCTCAACCGGGTCTATTCCGTTCTCAGCGAAATCAACGGGACCATCGTTCGCGTAAAGGACTCACACGCGATGATGGAGGCCGCATGTCGAATTGCCGTGGAAGACGGCAGATTCCGGATGGCCTGGATCGGGATGCTAGATTCCGAAACCCAAACGCTGCGCCCCATCGCATCCAGCGGCTTTGTCGAAGGCTATCTGGATCGGGTGAAGATTGATGTTCTCGCCCCGAATCCAGCAGGCGGCCCTGCAGAGCACTGCGTCCGATCCGGCGAACATGCCATCTGCAATGACATTGAACACGAGCTTCTGCGGCCGTGGAAGGATGACGCACTAAAGAATGGTTACCGCTCAGTAGGGGTATTTCCGCTACGGCGGGAAGGGGAAGTTGTTGGCGTTTTCAGCCTCTATGCCAGCGAAACTGCGTTCTTCGACGAAGCAGAGACCCGGCTGCTCGACGAACTGGCCGAGGACATTTCCTTCGCGTTGGAAGTGAATCGGATTGAAGAGGATCGGAAGAAAAAGGGAAAAGAACTTGAGCGACTGAACAGGGTGTACGGCCTCCTGTCCAATCTCAATCGCATTATCATTCGCGAGAAAGACTCGGCGGCAGTGTTGCAAACTGCATGCCGCATTGCGGTGGAAACGGGACAATTCCAAATGGCATGGATTGGAATGGTCGATCAGGCTTCGCAGCAATTTAGACCGGTCACATCCTGGGGCGACGTGGGCGGCTATCTTAATAATTTCAGTCTTGATTTGCTGGACGAAAGACACTCCAGTGGACCGGCGGTGCAATGCCTTCTTTCGGGCCAGCATCGTGTCTGCAACGACATCGAGGGCGATCCTGCTTATCTTCCATGGCGAGAAAAGGCATTACAGCATGGCTATCGATCTTCAGCGGGTATGCCGCTATTCGTCGATGGTCGAACAGTTGGCGTGCTCAACCTGTATGCAAGAGAGCCGGGATTCTTCATCGGTGACGAGCTTGCGCTGCTGGACGAGATGGCCATGGACATTTCGTTCGCATTGGAGGTCAACCGGAGTGAGGAGGATCGGAAGAAGAAGGAAGAAGAATTGCAGTGGCGAACGCTCTTTTTTGAAGCACAAGTGGAATCCTCCCTGGATGGTGTATTGGTGGTGAATAGCCAGGGAAAGAAGATACTTCAAAACAGGCGCTTGAATGAGCTGTTGAAAATCCCGGCTGACATCTATGAGAGTCCTGAGGATGCGCAACAGCGTAAATTCGTTGCATCATTAATGAAGAATCCGGATCAGTTTGAAGAGAAGGTCCGCTATCTCTATTCACACCCGGACGAAGTCAGTCTGGACGAGCTTCAACTGATCGATGGAACGAGTCTCGAACGATACTCGTCCCCAGTCACGGACAAGTCGGGTAAGCAGTACGGAAGGATATGGACATTCCGTGACATCACTGGGCGGCTGAGGCTCGAGGAGCAATTCCGCCAGGCACAGAAAATGGAGGCGGTCGGCCAGCTTACGGGTGGCATCGCACACGACTTTAATAATCTGCTCGGGGTGATTATCGGAAATCTCGATCTTCTCGAACGCCAGATCAAAGACAATGAGGCAGCGGTGAAGCGGGTTCGTACAGCGCGCAATGCCTCACTGCGCGGCGCGGATTTGACCCGTCGCCTTCTAGGCTTCGCCCGCCAACAGGATCTCAAACCGGATGCTCTCGACCTGAACACAGTCATTGAGACCGTGCTTGCACTCGCGGCTCCTTCTCTGGGTCCAACCATTCAGGTAATCACTCAATTGGCTCCGTCGATTCCAAAAGTGTTTGCAGATGCATCCGGGCTGGAGAATGCGTTGTTGAATCTATTTGTGAATGCTCGTGATGCGATGGCGAAAGGCGGCAAGCTCACCGTAAGCAGCGAACTCCGAACCATTGACGACAGCGAATTCCTCGGAAAAGCAAACGAACTGACTCCCGGTTGTTATGCGCTCGTTACCGTTTCAGATACCGGGGACGGCATGACTAAGGAAACAGCTCAAAAGGTATTCGAACCATTTTTTACTACCAAGCCAAGCGGAACAGGTTTGGGCCTGGCCATGGTCTATGGATTCTTTAAGCAATCAGGTGGCACCGTTCGAATCTACAGCGAACCTGGGAGCGGGACAACTATGTCGTTTTACCTGCCCCTGGCTGAAAAAACTTTAACGCCGGCTTCTTCAGTTCCCGTAACGGAAACCATTTCACCCGGCGCTAGATCCGGCACGATTCTCATCGTGGATGATGAGGCCGACTTGCGTGAAATCGCCTCGATCTGCCTGAGCGAGTACGGCTACACCGTGCTCACAGCGGCGGACGGAGAGAGCGCTGGAAGGATCCTCAAGGAGCACAATGAAATCAACTTGCTCCTGACGGACATCGTCATGCCTGGCAGCGAAAACGGTGTGGAACTTGCCCTGCGCGCGATTAAAATCAATCCACGAATCCGAATCATCTATTGTTCCGGTTTCCAAGCCGATGCGTTGGCGGAAATAAATATATCTCTCGCCGAGGGTCCTCTGCTCCGCAAGCCATATCGACGCGCTGAACTGCTTGCCGTTGTCCGCGAGGTTCTGGCGACGGCGATTGCTGCGCCCGAAGATGGAAACTCGGCGTCAAATGCAGCTTCTTAGAAAGGACTGTCGATTCAGCGTCCACATAAACAAGGCCAAGTCCTCTCTAAAAAGTGTCATATAGATCATGCTCACTGTATAACTTGCCCTATACCCCCACCGAACCAGTCGAATGCCCTGCAGATCAGCAAGCTTTGCGAACCTCCAACAGGGTGGCTGGCTCCATCGCCTTGCCTCAGAGGTCTCGTTCTTCCTGCCTGTACCGACCACCAGGTAAAGAGATTCCTTTTCGGGTGAGGTGTGGATGCTTATCTTATGAACCGCCTAGAGTCCGAAGGCGAACAAGCTCAGTCATTTGGGGTTTCAATACCCTCGAGATGTCTCTTCGAAGTGAGCTCGAATTGAGAGGCGATTCACAGTGAACTTAGTGGCCTGAGCACGAGGGCCCACGGCTCGCGAGCGCCACTCTTGCTTTCTGCTCATTACCAAAGACTTCAGTACATAATTCGTGGTACTGACGAGTACCAATTTATCGGGTATGTTTCTTCTAGTTACTTAGCGATCTGTGAATCACCTGGGAAATGGTGTAAACGAGTATTCGGCACCTGTTGTCCAGTCTCTTCACAAATCACCTCCAAGGTTATTAGAAGGTGGCTTTGCTAAGTCAGCATGGCGAAGCCTTGTCCGTAAAGTGCTGATGTAATTCACGGATTGCCGATACACCTCTGGAAGAAAGAAAGGGATAGACTACCGTGTGTTCACATACCAATCCTCTTAAAAACACCAGTCTGGATCAGTTTGGTCATGGACTGGGTGATCCGGGATGCGAGCGACGGTGGTATGCGGTCTTCACCGTACCTCAGAACGAGAAATCAGTAGCCAGGCATTTGAATTTGCGAGATGTTGAGTCGTTCCTTCCCACATACGAAACCGTTCGAGTGTGGAAGAACCGACAACGCATAAAGGCCGAGCTGGCCCTCTTCCCAAACTATTTGTTCGTACACGTTAATCGCGGCGAGCGGGTGAAGGTACTCCAGTCTCCCGGCGTACTACACATTGTTGGCAATAGCCGCCAGCCACTTCCTTTGGAAGATGCTGAGATCGGCTTTCTCCGCTTGGCCTCTCATGGCAGAAAAGTCGAGCCGTATAAAGACTTGGTTGTCGGTGAGAGAGTCCGCGTCAAGATCGGTGTGCTGCAAGGCATTGAGGGCACTTTAGTGCGGAAGGACAGTTGCTTGAAGTTCGTCCTTACCATGAATCTGATCAACCAGCACGCAGCAATCGAAGTTGACGCAGATACTCTCGAAGCCGTTACGGCCAAGGCTTAAGTAAATCGAGTTGTACATCTGCCTTTTGGGGCAGTCGATACGACGGTATTAGCGTCAGCATCGCTGAATTGTTTTGAAATCCAAAGTTTAGAGAGATGCCATCTTCGTGCGCAAAGCCGCTTTCATTCTATTGTGGGTTTATGTATTCACGCTGCCATGGGATAACATCCTGCAGTTTGGAGATCCCATTGGCAGTGTTGGCCGAGTAGCTGGCCTGCTTGCGGTCGCCGGTTGCATCTTTCTGGTGTGTACCAATGGAAGTATACGGCGACTACGAGCGTTTCATATTGCATCAGTCGCTTATATGTGCGTGGTCATAATGTCGATATTCTGGACCGCGGACCCCTTGAGCACCGCCCAAGCGATTCGGACATACATACAATCGATAGTCGTCGTCTGGCTGATTTGGGAACTAGGTTCGAGCCGGCGTGCGCTACTCAAACTTGCAGTTGCCTATCTAGCCGGTGCTTGTGTAGGGGCAATCAGCGTGCTCCACAGCTTTTCCACGACAACCCTGAGTGCCGGAGCCAAGGAAGCCCGATTCACACCAGACAGTTGGAACTCAAACGACATCGCACTGGCCCTGGCACTTGCGATTCCGTTTGCGCTGTACTTTGCTGCACGGCGCACCAATTGGAAAACCAAATGGCTGGCACGCGGGTATCTGATTCTTGGCACGTTGGCAATTATCTTAACGTCGTCACGAGGTGGTCTGATGGTAATGGCAATTGCGATGTCTGCGTTGCCGTTATATTTTGTGCGGCAAACACCCGCTGCCAAGGTTCTGATGGTGCTGGTGCTCACCTGTGCCGGCTTCGTAGCTTGGCACTACGTGCCGCAACAGTCCTGGGATCGCTTGTCGACGATTGGCAGCAGCATTGTTGCAGGAAATCTGAACGGCAGGGAACTGTTATGGCAGAGCGGTCTACGAACGTTCTCAGATAATTTTCTGGTAGGCGTTGGTGCGGGAGCTTTCATGTCCGCGGCTAGGTCCGCGCTAACGGCTCACAATACCTTTCTTGCCATCCTCGTGGAACAAGGCCTGTTGGGCTTCACGGTGTTCTCAGTCATCCTGGGTGGAGTTGCATACAGCATCTCTCTTCTCAAAGGGGATGAACGAAGGATGTGCTTCTTCCTGTTGCTCTGTTGGGCGGTCGGGGTGTTCACGTTGGGCTGGGCCGCGAGCCGAGTAACCTGGTTCGTACTAGGCTTGATCTTTTCAATTGGGTACTCGGAGCGCCGCGAAACAG
The DNA here is from genome assembly GCA_964396795.1 of uncultured Occallatibacter sp. Lineage (GTDB taxonomy): Bacteria > Acidobacteriota > Terriglobia > Terriglobales > Acidobacteriaceae > Telmatobacter. Next base: position 36,605 of record CAYNGB010000020.1, read on the forward strand.
AAGTGTCGGATCTTGAGCTTCACCCCGATTTCGAGTGTGCCTGATCTCGTTCGGCAAGACCAGGACGTTCCTTATGTGCCGAACAGCGTCATGCGCAGCGGTCTGAATCGCGGCCCGGAGACGTAGCAGGCTAGCGTAAGCACAGTGAGTGATCGATTCTAGCTCGCCGAGATCCTTCGCATCGCTCGTACACCATCGAAATTTGTTCTAGAGGTACTTCATCAATCATGACATCCGTCGTTCGATCGATCCATGGGATTAAGAACAGGTACGAAGGTGCGAGTTCCCTTCGTCATTCTCCAGTCAGAGCCTTTGCGCTGATGATGTTTGTAATAGTAGAGCTGGTCACTTGCACGCTTTCAGCAAGTGCATCGGCATTGGTCCAACCCGACTCAGACAACGCTCCGACGTCCTCTCGCGACGTACGCAAGTACCGCGGTACGGACTTGGGCGCAAAACTAAGCGGATGCATTGCTGACCTGCCTGCGACCGGCGGTGTTTGTGATGCACGTGGCTTAACAGTGAACTTGGCCCTTTCGTCTGACGTAGTCGTTAACAAACCGTACACAACGATTTACCTGCCGCAAGGCGTCATTCAGATGGGCCAGCACTCAATTTTGATAAGAGCTGGCACGCACGGTACTTCAATTGTTGCAACCGCAATGCACGGGCGATACACCGTGATGGGTCAAACGCGACTTCGTTACACCGGGAGAGGTTGTGCAATGCAAGTGGGGGATTCGCTTAGTGACACGCTTGGAGTTCGCATCGACGATCTTTTCATCGATCTGACCGCTGCCAACGTGGCCGCAAGCGGCTTGTGCCTCACACGAACGCAGGACATCAGCATTATCCGACCCACAATTTTCGGCATGCTGTCTGCAGCAAACAATCAGGTGCTGATCAAGTTGGACGGTAGCGGCAATTACACCAGTGGTCTTATTCAGGAGCCATTTCTCAACAATGGAAATGTTCACATCCTGTTTACAGGGAAAGCAGGAACGGCGCAGGGCGCCAACGCGGTTACTGTTCTGGCAGCACGTAGCGCCGGCAATGGCGGCTCGAGCATTGCGGTAAAAATCGAGGATGGTGACGGGAATACTTTCCTGGGCGGAGATTTCGAGGGCATGGGTAGCGCGTTCTATCTGGGCGGCCGCGCTGTCAGAAATTCATTCTATGGTGTTCGGCTAGAGCAGAATAAAAAGGACTTCGTGATGAATGCGGGCTCTCAGCAAAACGTGGTCAATACACCCGCTGTCCACAACTATGTGGAGAACGGCACGCAGAACTCTATTTTCATTGGCCGGTACACAGCCACTGCTCCTCTGACATTTCGGACGAAGAAGGCCTTGGATTGCGTGGACAGCACACTGCGGGTGGATGGTGCCGTACCGGGCGACGCCGTAGCATTGGGAACGCCAGCGCCCCCGCCAAATGGGTTCTATTCCGCCTTTGTCAGCGGGCTCAACACGGTAGCCGTCCGCTTCTGTTCATTGCAATCCAACGCTGTTGCGGATGGTATCTTCCGCGTCGAGGTCACAAAGCGTTAATGCCAGTCCTTCCGTGATGGCATCCCCCAAAACTGTGGTTACCGTTCACGGCGTAATCGGCCCGCGTGTCTGACAAGTTGAAGATCCCGCTGAGGTGCAGGTGTGAGCATCGCGTCCTTGATAGGAAGTTTTCGGAATCCTGCCACAACCAATCGCAAGATTTTCCAGGCAGCTGCGACCGTCGGTGTCTTCAGTGTCGGAGTGAAGTTGATCGCAATGTCTAAAGAGTTGGCTGTTGCCAACTACTTTGGTCGCAGTGATGCGGTGGACGCGTTTCTTATCGCTTATCTAGTGCCCGGATTTATCGTAGCGCTCGTTGCTGGATCGCTAAATGCGGCATTCATTCCCACATTCATACAGGTCCGAAAGGAAAAAGGGGAAGTCGCCGCGCAGCGTCTGTTCTCAAGCTGTATGGTATGGAGCCAGAGCCTTTTGTTCGCATTCTCAGTCATCCTGGCTGGCATTGCTCCTTATCTATTGCGTGCGCTCGCTCCAGGCTTTTCATCGGCCAAGTTGCAGATGTGCACGCACTTCTTCTATGCCATGTTGCCACTGGTTGTGTTTAGCGGCGCTGCATCGACTTTTTCGGCAGTATTTTACGCGAAGAAATGCTTTTGGCTTCCGGCATTATCCCCGATGCTTACGCCTCTACTCACATTCATTCTGCTATTGATGCGCGCGCGGGAATGGGGTAGTTGGAGCCTCGTAGATGGTGCGATAGGTGGAGGCTTTTGCGAATGCATTCTCCTGGGAGTTGCGCTCAAGTATAAAGGAATCCATATTTGGCCACGTTGGCATGGTTTCACCCCAGAAGTTCGGCAGGTTGGTACGCAGTACATGCCATTGCTTGTCGGCGCTTTGCTTACGGGCGGGGTTTCATTTGTCGACCAGAGCATGGCGGCTTGGCTACAACCCGGAAGCGTGGCCGCACTAGCCTATGGCAATCGAGTTGTAAGCGTAGTCGTTGGTCTCACGGCCACTTCGTTGTCCGCCGCTGTGATTCCGCACTTCTCTGAAATGGTTGCCAACCGGAATTGGCAAGCGTGCCAACACACACTCAGAACCTACACTCGTCTGCTTCTGGCTACAATGATCCCGATTTCTGCGATATTGATCCTGACGTCAAATATTATCGTGCATCACCTGTTTCAGCATGGTGCATTCTCAGCTCAGGATACCGCCGTAGTAAGTAGAATCCAGGGAATGTACGCATTACAGATCCCGTTTTATGCGGCGGGCCTTCTATATGTACGAATGTTGACAGCTATGAGACGTAACGATCTGGTCATGATTTCCGCAGGTATCAATCTTGTACTCGACGTAGTTCTAAACCTCATATGCATGAAGTTATTTGGAGTGGAAGGAATTGCCTTGGCGACATCCTTGTTCTTTATCGGTTCAATGTTGTTCGCTTCCGTTATGGCACGTCGACTGCTCTCTCGGTCCATCGCACTTCAATACAGCGAAGCGATGTTCGATAGCGTGGCAGCTTTCGCCGCCACTACAAGTTGATCGAAGGGATCAGAAGATGAAATTCTCAATCGTAACTGCCACCTACAACCGCTCGCACCTCTTGCCAAGGGTCTACAAGAGTTTGTGTTCGCAGACCCTCCGCGATTTTGAGTGGATAGTAGTCGACGATGGGTCGACTGATGAGACTGCTGTCCTGATTGCCCAACTGGCTCAGAGAGCGAACTTCCCGATCACCGTGCTAAGCCAGGTGAACTCTGGAAAAGTTGTGGCTGTAAATCGTGGTGTGGCCCATGCCAAAGGTCTCTTTGTCGGTATCCTCGATTCTGATGATTGGTATGTGCCGGGGGCGTTGGATCGCTGTTGGCATCAGTGGAACCTCATTTCGGAAGAGGAACGGCCTCGGTTCGTGGGGCTGACCGCTCTGGCGACCCTACCTGATGGATCAATCATAGGAAGCAAATTTCCACAGAACGAATTCGATTCGGATTCTATCGACATCAGAGCTCAATGCGGCGTCACAGGAGACAAACTGGGCTTTCAACTGCGGAGTGTTTTACTTGAATTTCCATTTCCAGAGAACTTGGGGCGATTTGTTCCTGAAGGAATTGTCTGGAACCGCATTGCATCGCGCTATAGGACAAGATTTGTCAACGAAGTGTGGGCGATTAAGGAATACCAATACGGCGGATTGAGCAATCGCGCCTATGACAATCTTGTGAGTTCGCCCGAGCCATACATAATGTGTAATCGGGAACTTTTGAGCCTACCGCGGTCATTCCCGTTAATGTTCACTCTTCGTCACTCTGCACACCTCGTCCGCTTTGCACTTCATGCATCCGAGACCAATGCGTTTGCAGGCGTACCAAAGTTACGAATAGCACTTGGACTCCTCCCTGGAATCGCCTTGTACATTCGCGACATGATGAAAGCCTGGTGTTCGCGTCATTTGAACAACCGGGCTGATGCGTACCGCGAATCGATAATTTGACTACCTTCTGGAGACATTAATTCCATGCGCCTTCTACTAGCAATTCACAGCCTCGGATGTGGCGGAGCAGAGCGCGTGCTTTCTACCCTGGCGAATGCTTGGGCGGAACGAGGTCACGAGATAACGTTATTGACGTTCGCTGACGGCCCAAGTTTCTACAAGCTGAATAGCCGGGTGAGCATCATTCATCTGGGCTTGGCAGGGAACTCCGCGTCCCACGTTGCCGCCCTTGGTGCAAACGCACGTCGCGTTGCATGTTTGCGAAAGCAAATAACAGACAAGCGTCCAGATGTATTCATCAGCTTCATGGTTCACTGCAACATCCTGACTTTACTCGCCAGCATTGGCACAGGCGTGCCGACAATTGTATGTGAGCACAATGATCCATCACAGTACGTAATCGGACCCATTTGGTCATCGTTAGGCCTCCTGACTTATCCATTTGCAGATGCCGTCACGTTCCTGACCGAAAACGTTCTTCAGCGCTGGAGATGGCTGAGGAACGCCTCTGTGATGCCAAACCCAATAGTTGTCGGCGAATCCTCCTCAGAGGATTTACCAGACTGGCCTGAAGGTAGTCGGCGCATGCTCGCAGTGGGACGCCTGGCCACGGTTAAAGGATATGACCGCCTGTTGTCCGCTTTTCAGCAAGTCGCCCGGCGCTTTCCGGATTGGAGTTTGACGATTCTAGGCGAAGGCCCCGAACGCCGAAACCTCGAACAACAGGTTCGGGCATTAGGTCTTATGAGCAGGATAAGCATGCCCGGCAACGTAAAAGACCCCTTTATCTGGATGAAGGAAGCTGATCTCTTTGTGATGTCATCTCACTATGAAGGACTCCCGTGTGTTTTGGGTGAAGCGATGGCCTGCGGATTACCTGCCATCAGTTTTGATTGCGATTCAGGTCCACGCGATATGATCCGCCACGAAGTCGACGGCCTGCTGGTGCCTCCAAACGATGTTCCGGCGCTGGTGAACGCAATGGAACGACTGATGTCGGATGAGGGTGCGCGCGCTGGTCTCGCGAAACGAGCGCCAGAAATAATGGACCGCTACGGCCTGAAGATCGTTCTTCAACGTTGGGATGAGTTATTCGGGCGACTCTGCGTCACTCAAGCCTCCACTTACAAACAAGGTGAAGTCAGATGCGCGGAGTGACCAAGTCATCAATCCATCAGAACGCAGCTGCGATCCCGGAGAGAAGCCTCTGCGCTCCATGCCACGATAAGCGGCGCGTGCTGATTCTTCTGCCATCGCTAGGAGGAGGCGGGTCGGAGCGTGTCATGATCACCTTGCTGAAGCATCTGGATAGACGACTCTTTGATCTCCACCTAGGTGTCGTGAACGCGACCGGGCCGTTGCGGGAGCAAGTGCCAGAAGATGTGACCCTGCACGATTTAATGACTGATAGAGTGCGGCACAGCCTTCTGGCCATGGTACGTCTGGTCTGGACGATACGGCCGCAGACGATACTCTCGACGCTTGGTCATCTGAATCTTGCATTGCTTGCGCTACGGCCACTGCTGCCGCCAGATGTTCGGCTTTGCGTTCGCGAGAGTACGATTCTGAGCGCATCTTTTCGCACGGAGAAGCAATCGCCCATATGGGCTCGGCTACATCGCTGGCTGTATCCCACGGCCGACACAGTGATTTGCCAGTCTGATGTAATGCTCAATGATCTCTACGAGCAGTTTCAAGTGCCGCGCAGAAAAATGGTTCGCATTTACAATCCAGTCGATTGGGATCGGATTCGGGATATCGCAAACCACGGCTCAAATCCTTTTGTCGGTTCGGGCCCGCACCTGGTGGCGAGTGGGCGACTGGAGCACGCGAAAGGCTTCGATCTTCTGATTGAGGCCATGTGGGAAGTGCGGCAGCATTTCCCACAGGCACAGTTGACGATTGTTGGATCGGGTACGCTCGAGAAGGAACTTCGAGACCAGTGCGCGAGGCTAGGATTAGCCGCGACAGTCAAGTTCGCAGGTTTCCACAGCGACCCTTTTTCTTATTATTTAAATGCAGATCTATTCGTGCTCTCCTCAAGGTACGAAGGACTTCCGAACGTAATGCTGGAGGCAATGGCGATCGGCACTCCCCTGGTTGCAACCGACTGTCCTGGCGGGGTAAGAGAGATCGTGAAGGGCTGGCCAAATTGCCGTCTAGCACGCGCGGGGGACTCCGCATCAATGGCTGATGCGATTGTCACTTCTCTGCGGAGTGGACGGCAAACTGCGGGAGCTACCCCGGACTCCTCCTTCAACCAGACTGCCTTACCCTACGCGCTTCGCGCCTATGAGAATCTGCTGGCCAGCTAGTTTGGCGCTGTCATTGTTGCACTCGCCAAACGTAAGAAACTTCGGAACTGCGAATTAGAAACACCCCGAAAGACCGTGAAGGTTGATGATGCTTGCCTCAAACATGAAAGACTCCAGCTCGATTGAGTGGATGAGATCTATTTGCATTCTAAGCACTGGCCTTGACCCGGTCGGTGGCGCGGAGATGCAAGTTGGTGAACTTGCGAAAGCGTTGCATAGCTGTGGCTGGCATGTACGTGTCGTGAGCATGTTGCCAGCGGCTGGGCAGATTCCATCCGAGTTGACCAGGCTCGGCATACCCGTGCACTCGCTTGGCATGACCAAGGGCACAACAGATCCTCGCGCAATTCTGCGGTTAGGGAAGCTGATTAGGGAATACCGGCCGAGTATTTTGCACAGTCACATGGTCCACGCTAACCTTCTGGCGCGAATCACGAGGGCAGTGGTTCGCGTTCCAATTCAGATCTCTACTGTACATAGCATTCAGGAGGGCGGCCGACTGCGGGAAGTGGCTTATCGACTCACAGATCACTGGGCAGACAAAACGACTGCAATTAGCGAAGCGGCAGCGCGCCGTTATGTTGAGGTCGGAGCTACACGACTTCGCAACATGTGTGTCATCCCAAACGGTGTGGATACCGCGAGATTTCGTCCGGATAGCGAATTGCGAAGAAATGCTCGAGCGGCGCTAGCTCTGGATGCGAATTTCATCTGGCTAGCGGTGGGGCGAATTTGCGCGGCGAAAGACTATATAACTTTGTTACACGCTTTTGCCACGACTGCTGATAGCAAGGCGATGCTGTTGATCGCGGGAGATGGTCCAGGACTCGCTGAACTGCGCGCCCTCGCTGTCACTCTTGGCATCGCAAAGCGTACGCGCTTTCTTGGATTTCGAACTGACACAGCAGCCCTGATGAATGCCGCCGACGGCTACGTGATGTCATCGTGTTATGAAGGGATGCCCATGGTGTTGCTCGAGGCTTCAGCTTGTGCCCTGCCAATAGTTGCAACCGACGTCGGGGGAAACGCCGAGGTGGTGAAATCCGGCAAACTGGTGCCCCCAGCATGCCCTAGTGCACTTGGTCAGGCCATGTGCGATGTCATGGCTCAATCCGATGAAGTACGGATTGCAAGCGGCGCTGCAGCCCGGGATTACACCGTGCGCCACTTCAGCATGGAGAACGTTATCTCCCAGTGGGAGCACCTGTACCGCAGCCTTCTACATGTCGATCCACCTTCCGCTTCGTAGTCCCGTAGACAGTAACGAGACTTGCATGTTGTCACGGCCCTGGCGCAATTTGAGATGCGCTGACCGCCATATCGCTCAATATATCGAACTTATAGGAAATGACTTTGAAAATCCTCTACATTATTACTCGCGCTGAAGCTGGGGGTGCACAAGTGCACGTGCTTGAACTGCTGAAGGCAGTTCGACACCTTGCAGATGTTGCACTCGCTACAGGAGAAGAAGGCTTTCTAACAGACCGTGCCCGCGAAATAGGAATACCGGTGTACTTGATTGAGGACCTGACGGTGCCGATCTGTTGGCGCAAGGACGCGAAGGCCGTTTGGCAGATCCAGCGTCTGTTAAGTGAACTGAGGCCAGACCTGGTTCACCTTCACTCCTCGAAAGCCGGGATACTGGGCAGACTAGCCGCAAGGATCACGGGGGTGCCCAGTGTTTTCACGGCGCACGGATGGGCATTTACGGACGGCGCCAGCCTGTTGCGGAAGGTGGTCGGGGTACCGAGCGAGTGGTTAAGTTCACGATTCGGGAACAGGATTATCACAGTTTCTCGAAGCGATTGTGAAAGGGCGCAAAGGTTTGGCATTGGGAATGCGGAGCGTATGACGGCGATCCACAACGGGATGCCTGATGGGAACTACCGCGCAAAGCCAGGCCATAGCTGCATTCCGAAGCTGGTAATGGTGGCGCGCTTCGCCCACCCGAAAGACCATTCGCTCCTGCTGAATGCACTGGCGGGAGTAGAAGAGGATTTTCGGCTGCAACTCGTCGGGGATGGCCCTCTTCTCGATGCTGCGATGCGTTTGTCCAGGGCGCTGGGAATGGATAAGCGCGTGGAGTTCCTAGGACTACGCGGAGATGTAGAGGAACTTCTTTCTGAAGCGCACGTGTTCGTGCTGGCGTCGAAATATGAAGGCTTTCCAATCAGCATCGTGGAAGCTATGCGAGCAGGATTGCCGGTGGTGGCGAGTGATGTGGGCGGGGTACGTGAATCAGTGCAAGACGGACACAACGGCTTCCTGATTCCTCGTGGCGATATGCGGATGTTAAAGGACAAGCTGCAGGTGCTGATCTCTGATAGCACTCTTCGCGCGAGGATGGGAGCGGCTTCACGGAGCAGATATGAGGCGGAGTTCACGGCGGAGCGGATGGTTGCGAAGACACTTGACGAGTACGACAAGGCACTCGCAGTACGACACGGCTTCCGTCAACCAATTGAGCTCCATGAACAACCCTGACAGTTGCAGATGAACGTCACCCAGGGCAACGATCAGACGGTTACGGTAGTTCAAATTCAACTCTTGTAGAAAATTGACGATGAGGTATTAGATACGATATGGAACGGCATTCGAAATATGTTGGAAGGCGCATCGCGATGGCGGGCGTGGATCTGCTGCTGTTGCACTGCGCATTCATCGCTTCTTTCTATATAAGATTCGGCCATGAAGAGGGGGCAACTCTGGCCAGCCTTGTTCATACGTTCAATATAGTTTCCTTGCTCTCCTGCTGCGCACTAGTCATAATCAACTACTCTGGCCTGTATTCGAATTGGTTGCGCCGGTCGAAATTCTTCGTCGTTCAGTCTGCAGGTACCGCTTCAGCGATGATTGTGCTAGCTGCCATTGTGCTAAGTTTTTGGGAACGTGCATTCGCAGTTCCACGGACCATTTTCCCGATCGCCTTCGTGGTCCTTACCGTATTTCTTGCCGGGACCCGTTTGCTAGGCCAGAATCTGCATAGGTCGCAACTTCGATTTCGGCGTGTGCTGGTGATCGCTCGCGATGTGAAGGCAGCGTCTGTACTAACGCTCAAATTCAGGGACTTGTCGAGCTGGTTCCGGGTGGGAAAGTTTATCACCGTTGATGAAATCGCTCTCCTCCCCTCACTGTTGCCAGCCGTGGACATTGTTGCTATCTCTGGAGTACTTGAGAACAAGAACCAAGTCATCAGTACTTGTGCTCAAGCTGGGAAGGAAGTGCTCCTGGTTCCTGGTGTCAGCGAGTTGCTTCTGTATAGTTCGAGGACAGAACAGATCGATGATCTGATGATGTTCTCCGTCATTCCTCCTATCCTCAGCAGTGGGCAAGAGAGAATAAAGCGCTCAGTCGATCTCCTCGTTTCATCGTTTTTGGCCTTGCTCGTCAGTCCACTTCTCGTGGTTGTCTACTTCCTAATCCGCATTGATTCAGCTGGCCCAGCATTTTACAGGCAGGAGCGCGTTGGGAAGAATTCAAAGATCTTTAATGTGCTGAAGTTTAGAACGATGAGGCTCGATGCGGAAAAACACTCCGGACCGGTTCTAGCCTGTGAGCATGATCCTCGGGTTACACGGATCGGGCGGTTCCTAAGGACTTGCCGCATTGACGAATTACCCCAATTGCTAAACGTCATATTGGGAGATATGAGTTTCGTTGGACCCAGACCGGAACGACAGTTCTTTATTGAAGGGTTTGCACGAGAAATCCCAGGTTATCTTCTTCGACTGAACGTAAAGCCGGGAATCACCGGACTTGCGCAGGTGCGCGGAAAGTATTGCTCATCGGCTGAGGATAAATTGAGGTTGGACTTGATGTATATAGCGAACTACTCACCACTACTCGATCTTAAGATTATCTCCCAAACTGTCGAGACGGTTCTACTGCGGTTAGGAGCAGAGGGAGTTCAGCAGGATGCTGCCGGCCGTGTATCACCAGACTGCAAAGTTACTCCGATTCTGGCGGTTAGCGACAGCTAGGTATACTTCAAGGCCTGGATGAAGAAGCAGTCAACCAGGGCCGGGCGAATGCGCTTTATCGCCTCGTATTGCCTAGTGAAAAACGATTAGCACTTTGTACGAAGCGGCTTCTCCGCCTGCACGGATGTCCAATCGGCGTCTTCTATAGGCGGGGCGAGATGAATGATCAGTCAATCGCAAAGCCTTCCCATGCTGGTGGATGGCTCACGTTTTAGATGATCTCCCGCCGACAGGAACTGCAGCTTCAAACTCTTCGCACCGTTCACGCTTGCCACTGATGACTCAATATCATCGTAAGGAGTCCGTCTCATGCAGATTGCAGCCTCGCTTTCCTCGGAACTAGAATCCCGGATCGTTTCTCGCCAAGCCCGTATCGGCATCATCGGCATGGGATACGTGGGCCTGCCGCTCTCGCTTCTTTTCAGTGAACAGCGATTTCGCGTCACTGGCTTTGACGTCGACGCCAGCAAGGTTGATGTGCTCAATTCAGGCGGTTCCTACATCGTCCGTATCACTAGCCGCGAGATCGCCCAAGCACGCAGCACAGGATTTCGCGCTACCAGTGACTACGCTGAGATTAGCGATATGGATGCCATCATCATCTGTGTTCCAACCCCGCTGGACGATTTTCATCAACCTGACCTCAGCTTCATCGAGAAAACCGCTCAAGCGATCGCACCCAACTTGCGTGAAGGCCAACTTGTGGTTCTGGAAAGCACAACTTATCCAGGCACCACAGAAGAAGTCCTTATCCCTATCCTCGAATCGGGCAATTGTCACGGCCTACGCGCTGTGCGTCAGGACGGCGAACCCGGCTTTTACGTGGCATTTTCTCCCGAACGCGAAGATCCCGGTAATGACTCGGTCGCACGCCACGATATTCCAAAGGTCATCGGCGGCCTTGAGCGAACTGCCACTGATCTCGCGTCAACCTTATATGGCAGCGTATTCAACCGCACGGTTCCGGTCTCCTCGCCGGCTACCGCGGAGATGACTAAGCTGCTTGAGAACATATACCGCTGCGTAAATATCGCTTTAGTGAATGAACTGAAGCAGCTCTGCCAACGGATGGGAATCGACATCTTTGAGGTGATCGACGCCGCAAAGACCAAGCCTTTCGGCTTCCAGGCCTTCTATCCCGGCCCTGGACTGGGCGGCCACTGCATCCCCATCGATCCCTTCTATCTCTCATGGAAGGCCAAGCAGTTCGACTTCCGTACTCGCTTCATCGAGCTTGCGGGCGAAGTCAACCTGGCTATGCCTTACTACGTCATCGAAAAGACCGCTTCTGCCCTCAACGAATTTGGAAAGTGCCTTAAAGGGTCTCGCGTTCTCGTCCTCGGCGTGGCATACAAGCGCGATATTGACGATCTTCGCGAGTCTCCCTCCATTACCATCATTGAACTGCTGCGCAAAGCAGGAGTCCATGTTGAGTACAACGACCCGTTCTTCCCGAAAGTCGGACGCGGGCGCCACTACGAGCTAAACATGACCTGCTGTCCGCTTGATGACCTCGCCCAATACGACGCCGTAATCATCGTCACGGACCACACCAACTACGACTATCCACGCATCGTTGCCGAATCAAGGATCGTTGTGGATACTCGCAACGCCACTAAAGGTATTACCGCCGCTAACATCTTCCGCTGCTAGGCGCTGAGTGTGCGGTTCGTGATCACAGCACTCTTAACGATGCCGTCACTTGTCTGCGCGAATTGACCGGACACGATGGGCCGGTCAAGCACGAAGCCACTCGCATGGGAGACATCGCGCACTCCCTGGTAGGCATTCGCTGGCATGAAGAGTGCTCGGATATAAACCCACTCTGGATTTCCGCAATGGTCTCAGTCGCATCTTCCACGGGTACAAAGGTCCTTTGACAGTTAAATAGTCAGCGCCCTCGCGAAAATCCAAAGCCCCGCGTCCAGTATGGACGCGGGGCTTTGAGCATATGAGTAGCTTACGAATCTGTCATCTCCTCACTAAAACTGGAAAGTATTGAAGCGGGCAATCCTGCAGGTGGCACGAGACGTTCGCAAACCCTGAAATGTGTGACGGCAGTCTGCGGTCGTCGTGCTCTTGGTTCACTGCCATTTGTCAATGCCGGAGCCATGAGAGGTAAGGGAAGACACATATGGATGGCCCTGGCTGAACGATGGCGAATCTACTACAACACCATCAGGCCGGGCTCGTTGCTGGGATACAAGGGACCGGGACCGACGGCACATCTGACAGGAGCAATTGAGGGGCATGGAAAAGCGGACAGCAGCGAATGCTTACCGTTCTTCGATGCTTCCGATTGCGGGTACTGGACCAGCGTAGTGTTTCTGGCGCCAATATAGGTTGGCCGGCATTGACTCGCTATCATTCTTCCGGCGATTCACGGGCCCCGATCCTTATATTGGTTGGATTTTGTACTTGGCGGTTGACGTCGTTAAGCTATTCCGCCGCTCTCGAAAGGCTGGATGTGAGCTCGAGAACTGAGAGTTGCCAGCCATCCATGCCCTTGCCCCAATCAAGTATCCAGCATTGGGATGCTTATCTATGGCAATGTAAAGACCGCCGCCGAGGCTGCAGCTGACGCGATGCCTGCTGCGCCCATGGTAGCAGTGTTTCTGGCAAAGCTAAATGGAACATAGAGCACATCTCCGGGCAACATGGCTATGTCTGGAGTCTTTCCCTTCTGAAGGTCCCCGACCGATAATTGCCGATCGGAGTGACTTCCGTCTGGCTCTGTTCGCATCAAGCGCGCGTGGCTGAGCTTTGCCGAATTCGTTACACCCCCAGCAATAGCTAGTGCCTGGAGTATGGTCATCTTTGACTCGTTGTTCGTCATCACGTAGCCTCCGGGATGATTGACATTGCCGAGTACATAGACAATTCCGGCCCTCGATACAATTACCGTGTCTCCAGGATTCACCATCGTTTGATCTGAGACAGCGCGCTCGGCATTATTGGAGAAGAGATAGTGGACGTTGTGCTCTGGGTCGCCGTGCCGCTCGATGAGGATATTGCGATCGGCAACATCGTTGAGTCCGCCGGCCAGTGCCAAGATGTCAAGTATGGAGCGGGGCGTCGCAATTGGGTATGCGCCTGATGTCTTTACTTCGCCTAATACCGATACATTCTGAGTTGCATACTGCTCGATGGAAACACTCACCTCAGGATGATTCATATAATGCGCGGCAATGAGACTGTCATGGATAATGGTTGCAGCGCCGGCAGGAGTGAGTCCGTTGACTTTGACGTTGCCCACTCCGATGAGCGGAATTTCGCCTGCATCCGTTACGGTGGGATGCTGGTCCACTTCCGGCGTGTCGGTTACGTGGATAAATAGCCGGTCGCCAGGGCCGATCAAAAGCGATTCAGTGGTGGCCGCGGAAGCAATACCGGCCATGCAGATGATAAATAAAGAGCAAATTAACTTACGCATAGAAAGCTCCATTCTCGTTTATACGAGCGCTCTTATCCACAGATAAGAGAATGAGAAGTCTGCCGTTAGGGGACAGGCGTAGATTAAAGAAACCGAGAAGTCCCTGTTTGCAATCACGCAACACGTCCTTCAGCTGATGATGTCGATGCCGATGAGGCGTAGTGACTGGAATATGCCTTATGCATTTGCTTGACTGCATTCATCACGACGCCGATCTCCTGATCAGGGCGAGCCTCCATTTGAAGCAAACTGTAGCTGCGCTCCAGGGGCTGACGCTCCGTCACATTAAACCTTGCGACCAATAGCGTGAAGTCCACCATTGAGCTGAGAATGAGTGAATCCGTCACAGGCAAAACAGGAGGTGCATCCAGAATTATGAAATCGAACTGCTCCCGCCAAGCCTCAATGGAGGACCGCATTGGCGCAGATCCGAGCAGTTCAGACGGATAGGCGGGAACCGGACCGGCGACCAGGGCTCTCAGAGTGGGGAGTCTATCAATCGGGACTATACCAGGAAGCAATCCTGCACTAGCCTCACCCGAGAGAAGTGAACTAAGTCCCGTCTCCGTGCTGATATTCAGCTTCTGGTGTAGCACAGGCTGGCGCAAGTCGGCATCAACTAATAGAACTTTCTTTCCTTGCAGAGCAAGGATGATAGCCAGATTCAGAGAGAGTGTGGTCTTACCCTCGGCCGCGATGGAACTGGTTACTAGAATGACCTTGGGTGTTATTCCTTCTCGTGGGTGCAAGAGCCAGGTACGAAGTACCCGAAGCGCCTCAACGTATTGAGACTGGGGTTCATCCAGTGCCATCAGGGTGCTCCGATTCAGTCGCGGTGTTTTTGCAACGTACCATGGGAGCACGCTAAAGGTCACATGGCCCGATTTCGACTCAAGATCCATGAAGTCGTAAATCCTGTGATCTCGAAGGTCCATCACGAAAGCCGCTCCGCAACCGATGAATGTGCCCAAGAGCAGTGAAAGGGCTAGATAGAGCGGAACATTCGGCTTCGCAGGTGTCGAAGGGATACGTGCCGGGTCTACTACGGTAAAGGTGGAAGACCGCATTCCTTCCAGAACTCCGGCTTCTTTGAGATGGCCCAGGAGTGTTTCGTAGAGGGTTCGGCTCTGATCTGCCTCTTGGCGGGCTATTGAGTATTCCATCGCCTTACTATTCAGGTTGTCTGCCTGCCGCTTTTCGTCATCGAAGACCGTCCGAGCATTATCTTCAATTGTCTGGGCAACATCGAGGTCATTCTTGGCGCGCAGTGCTACACGTCCAACTTCAGATTTGATGGCCAAATCGATGGCGGCTCGGTTGGCTCGAATCTCATCCAACTTTGGATAAGCTGTGCCGAATTTTGCAGAGAGTTCATCCAACTGGCCCTGAAGGGTTGCTTGCTGGAGACGAAGGCTCTGGATCAGGGAAAGCGAGTTTGTCAGCCCCGAAGATGACACTGTCCCATTCCCCGCGAGTCCCGATATCAACTCCGCATCACCTGACTGAACAGCCTGATATATGGCGCCTTTAAGGATACGATTGGACCGGGCCTGACTCAGAGCGGCGGTCGCCTGCTGCAAGCGATCAAGTGAGCTGCTGTATACACCGGAATCTCGCGTCGTTTTATCGTTGAGCGGGCCTTCCCCACCCAGCGAATAAATGCCGGAATCACGCTGCAATGTCACTACTTTTGCCTGCAGATCGTCGCTCTGTTTCTGCAGGTCGGTCATCTGTCCACTAAGCCATTTTGAGGCTTGAGATGTAGCGTTGAAACGAGTCTGAAAGCCGTAGTCGGACAAACCCTGAATCAGGTCATTGACCACAGAAGCAGCGACCTTCGGATCCGAATCATAATAAGAAATCTCAATCAGTCTCGTTCCCAAAATCGGCTTGACATTAAGGTTTCGAGAAAAGACAAGCAATGCATGAGTTCGGCGACGCGGCGTGTCTTCCAGCGACGCATTATCAGGGTCGCGAGGGCCTGCCGCATGGAAAAGGCCGCCAGCCCAGCCGATCAGACTGAACTTCGGTTTGAAATCCTCAGTCGATTCCAGGTTCAGATCATTGATGGCCTTTAGCGCCAAAGTATCGGATTCAAGAATCTTTGCCTGGGTCAGGATTATGATGTTGCCATCCAGCGCATCGGAATTTGAGGCAGCATCTCCCCTCATGCTCGAAAGTCCGAGCCCGTCTATAGAATCCTTTTGGATCTGGAGCCGCGCCGATGCCTCATAGCGTCTGGGACTGAAGACGCTTGCAAGAATCCCGGCGGTCAAGGCGACAACGGCCGTTCCCAGGATGATCGCTCGCCTGCGCATCAATATCTTCCATAGGTCAGCAATGGTAAGTTCTCGGCTACTGCTAGTGGCGGGGGCCCTAAGGCCGGATTCTATTAGCGATTTCAACATGTCCTCAATCTGGAACTGAATGTCAGAAGCCAAGGCGTTCTAGGGGTACTATGTGGTACCATCGCAGAATAGTTGAACTCAATTACATTTCCAATATAACTTTTGTTTGACTGCATATTCCGTTGGGTCAGTCTTGTCATTTCCTTTGTCAATCATCAGCGCTCGGGCTCTCTCATGGAGGAATGGATGCTGGGAAGCCGCTGTCTGGAGCTTCCGTTTCAAGTCACTCCCAAGAGCTTTAGAGTTCCGGTCGACCAGTTTTCGGTCAAGCCGGCAACTGCGACAAAGATAAGACCTTGGCGTGGTACCTGTCAGTACCTCCAAAGTGGTAATCGGCCTAACTCCTTCCGAGGAGAGAAGGTGCCATAGTGTCAGAAACAGAAAGGGCTCTTGGAACAGGTGACCGCGCGGAGTGCAGACTGGCGGTCTCTAGGTTGTAACGATTTTAGGAATCTCGCTCATCGGGAGAGTTCTTACGATTTGCCTCATTAGATTCAAACCACGCCAGGAATTCTGGTTTTGGGAGTGGTTTGCTGAAAAGATATCCTTGCGCAATGTCGCAGCCGTTTGCGCGCAGGAATTCCAGCTGTTCGTGGGTTTCAACCCCTTCTGCAACTGAAACCATGTCCAAGGCGCTGGCTAGCTCGATCATTTTCTGGACCACAACCCGCTGACTCTCTGAGTCGAGGTGGTCCACCATCGATTTGTCAATCTTCAGTTCATTTGCAGGGATGAGGCGCAGTTGCTGCATCATCGCGTATCCCGTACCGAAGTCATCAATGGACAGCCGCACTTTCCGCATGCGAAGTCTGGTCAGCACAGCGAGCGTCTTGGACAGATCGCGGATCAGGCCCGTCTCTGTGACTTCAAGAATCAGCTTTTCGGGAGAAACGCCATACTCGCTTGCGATGGCAATGAAATTATCAGGGAAAGTGAGATGGCGAAGGGATAAAACAGACACGTTGAAGGAAAGCGAAAGGGGCTCGCCTTCCCGATCCCTCACATTGCCCATCTCCGACATGCCCCGTCTCATGATCAGCCAAGTGAGGTCATCGATAAGGTCAAGTTCCTCCGCAAATTCGATAAAGGCGTTCGGAGCAACGAGGCCAAATCCCGGACGTTGCCAGCGCACGAGGGCTTCTGTGCCGAGACATTTGCCAGTCGCAATCTCGATTTGAGGCTGGTAGTGAAGCACGAACTCTTCCCGATCAACCGCACGCGAAAGGTCGGCGGCGTCGAACGGAACATCTTGGTGTGATTTCGCCGAATGGTCGGTCTCTCGTTTGCGGCTCCGCATCAAGATCTCTTCCAACTGGGCGATGCTAAAGGGTTTTACCAAATGATCGACAACCGAAAGCCCTAAAGTGACGGCCAGGGATTCAGCGGATTCGATGATGCGCTTGCCGACGCCACTCATGAGTACGATGCCGGCACGGCATCGCTGTTCGCCGAGCATCCGCAGAATCTCAACGCCATCGATATCCGGCATTAAGAGATCAAGAAAGATCAAAGTGAAATCCGGCTTCAGGGTTAGGAAGAAACTATCTGCGTCAGGAGTGAAAACGCACTCGATACCCAAGCCGTCGGCTGTACTCGAAACGAGCTCGCCGATTTCCTTGTCGTCATCCAGAATCAGGATTCTCGGTTTCGTCATCGCGCCACCCTATTCTTCCTTTTACCGATCGGTGCTCTATGTATTAGTTACATTGGGTCTTTGCGCACACAGATGTCAATCACCTTGCCCAAAAGACGAGGTAGGCCAAGTTTGTTGGATGCACCTTGATCGATCGAGCAGAATTGCGAACTTGGGTACCAGACGCCCCGAGTAAGCTGCGGAATAAATTGACGGGGACAACCGGGAGATAGACTGAGATTCGGGGTAGGTGATCCGCATGCAGACGCCTTGGACCGTAGAGGAAACATTGCTTAAGTACCCTACGCAGGCACAAAATATTCACGAAGGAGAATGGGATCTCGTCGCTCCGGGGCCTGTGCGCCCACTATAGCACCTATACCTATGAGTTGGCCGTGCAATGGAAGAACAGCGCCCATGAGCTTTATTTCCATGGCAAGTGGGTTTGGATAGTTGGCGAGAAGTGCACCGCGGGCTCCGGAGAGGCGGCCCGCGATGCAATGTAATGCCGGTGCTTTAGATATTTGTAATGGATACCGCTACTACGCAATAATTGACACGTCTTTTTTATAATATTTTGTTTCTGTCGTTCCTCACATGGAGAACCACACCCAGCCGCCACGTGATAGCCAAAATATAGCGAACGCGCTGGTACTTGTCAGTACCACAAATTATGTATGAAACTCATTTGTAATCAGCGGCGGCAAGAGACCTCCTTGGCGGCTGCTGGTCACCCGTATTGGAACGGCTACCCTTAACATGATTTGCCTTTACATGCCATTCCAACTTGAAGACACTATTCAGAGACAAAGATATAGATGTGACGAGGTATCGGAAGATGATTGGCGTCGGGGAAGTAAAGCACTTTTGCACTGGATCGGTGCTCTAGATGACTGCCATCGCGCAAGGCAATACCAACGAGGACAAAATAAGGCGGACCCTCGACGCCTCGCTTGAGGTTTTCGCCGAGTTTTCATTCGAGGACGCGACAACGAGTGAGATTGCAAGCCGCTCTCGGATGTCGAAGCGCGATCTATACGCGCTGTTTCCAACCAAGCAGGCGCTGTTGATGGGTGTAGTCATGCGCGAAATGCAAGCGCAGGAGCGGAACTTTCGCGAAACTATAGCCAGCACGGCAAAATTGCGGACCCTCCGCAGCAAGCTCGATCTAATAGGTACCGCCTTGGTGGAAGATATGCTTTCCCCTTCGATGGGAGTAGTCAGACGACTGGTGATTCTGGAAAGCCTGAAGCAGCCGTTCTTGGGAAACTTGTTCTTCGAGGGTGGAGTGGCGCAGGGATGCAAGCATCTGGGCGAAGTGCTTGGGTTGCACCAAAAGAAGAACACGACAACAAAAGCGGCGGATTTGGAATCGGCAGCCGAGAGTTACTTTTCGATGGTGGCATTTTTTCCGTCAACCATGGCCGAGATTGGCATGCGCGGGAAGTGGACAGAGGCAGCGATCAAGAAACACGTCTCGGTGGCGACAGAATGCTTTCTCAGGGCTCATCCTTCGTTTGATTAGTCAGGCATAAGCGGCCAATGTGCCAGTGTCTTGCCAGGATTTTATCGGCATATTTGGTACTGTCCGGTCCGTCGTGGGTGCCGAGGATAGCGTGGTCGGACCGGAGCACTGGGTCGCAGCCAGCCTGGTACTGCGCCTCTTCCGACGCCTGCGCGCTGTCGAACACATTTACGAAATCCTCTACCCGGAATACAGCGGTTAGAGGATTTTGGAGGTGTAGGAACGGCACGAACACCCCATGCGGAGTTCTGGTCACAATCGGGCAAAAATTAAGGGCCAACCGTTGCTGGTCAGCCCTTAATAAATTCTTTGTTTTCAACTTGGTGCGGAGGAGGGGACTTGAACCCCTATGCCTTTTGGGCGCTAGCACCTCAAGCTAGTGCGTCTGCCAATTTCGCCACCTCCGCATGAGGTGAACCTCATAAGTATAGCAAAAGGTCGAGGGTGGGGAGATGTGGCCTGTGGGGCGGTAAGAATTGTCGGTGCGGCCACCCTCGATGCAGATCTCGTTAGCGATCGGGGGACGGCCCCGTTCCCGCTGCGGCCATCTTTGCGCGCAGCCGCTTCTCAGCATCCGCGCTGAGGTATTTGCAGTCCAGGCGGATGAAGACGGAAGTGTAGGGGATGGTCATGTTGGTCTTGAGGACGAGGATATGAAAGAGCTTACCGGCCTCATCGACATTGGCAATGATCTTTTCATGCGGCAATGACTGGACCGGGTAGTCGTGAAGGACATTGTCGGCTTGTGTGCGGTACGCTGACGCGCCCGGATTGTCCTGGTCCGAGAGATAAGGCAATTCCGCGTCCATAAAAATGACAGGCCGCACATGAATGGAGCGGCCGATCACACCCAGAACGTAGCGGACAACCTCGACGTGATCGGAATTTGTCTCGATGGTCTCGACACCGGGTGAAGTCTGGAGCGGATAGGCCGAGTCGACGATGAGAATCCAGTTGCGATGGCCAAGCAAGGGCATGGTCTGGGCAACCTTCGCCTGCCAGCCGGAAGGCGCAGCGGGTGGAGCGGCATTGAGGCTGGAGGCTGCCAGCAGGGAACTGAGTACGAGAAGAACTCTGCGCATGATTGAACGGCCCTTTCCAATCTGGAATGTCGAGCGATGGGTCCTGAGAACGCCGGGGAGAAGTATACCGCTCGGGTGAGGTGATGAGCGGTGCTTGCTATCCCACCCTTGCGACGAGAAGCAAAAACGTCGCAAGGATGGGGCACCCACATTGGTTTCATGCTAGCCAATGAGGCTGTCCATCCAGGCGGCGAGGGACTGTTGGTCGGGAGTCCCAGCGGCATGGGCTGCGTGGACGTTGCGGCGATCGGCTTCAGGGCGGTTCTGGCTGATTTTGAACTTGCCTTCAATGTGCGCGATGGGAATGCGGAAGCCGACGACGCCGGCCAGCATGGTGCGGCGAAAACCATCGGGCATAGCACGCCACAGTTCTGCGTAAGCCGGCTCATTCACGGCGATCAGGCCATCAAGCAACGCGGCCTTGCCGGCTTCGTCCTCGACAAGTTCGAGCGTGCCGGAGGCGTGGATGGCGATGTAATTCCAGGTGGGAACGGAGAGCTCCTCGGCGTAAAGGCCGGGCGATACGTAGCTGTGGGGACCGGCGAAGACAACCAATGTCTCGCGGCCGGCGAGGGACTGCCAGTGGCGGTTGGCCTTGGCGAAGTGACCTTCGAGCAGGCCGTGGGGACCGTCCTCTTTGACCACCAATGGGAGGTGGGTAGCAACGGGACCGCCGGGGATCTGCTCGCCGTTGAGCGGGCCGAAGAGGATGGCGAACGAGTGGGACTGCATGGTCTCGATGAGGATGGTGCGGTCGGAGACCTGATTGAATCTTGGAGTGTACATGGAACCCCTTATTGGATGCGCTCGAAACGGAAGCCAGCTTCGCGCAGGGCGTGGCTGATGGCGGTAATGTGAGATGCGCCGCGGGTCTCGAGGGTGACGTCGATAACGGTTTCACCCAGACTAACGCCGTAGTAGGCGCGGTTGTGGACGGTCTCGACGATGTTGGCACGCTCGCGAGCGAGGATCTCAGTGAGATGAAGAAGGGCGCCGGGGCGATCCTGCAGGTAGACGCGAACGCGCAAGAGGCGGCCATCCTTGACCAGACCGCGCTCAATGATCTTGGCCAGCAGGGTGACGTCGATATTGCCGCCGCAGACCATCACGACAGTGCGGCGGTGGCGGAGGTTCGTTTTGGACTGGACGACCGCAGCCAGGGCAGCGGCGCCGGCTCCTTCGGCCAACGTCTTCTCCTGCTCCAGCAGCATCAGGATGGCGCTGGCGATTTCCTCATCGTCGACGGTGACGATTTCATCCACGTAGCGGGAGACAAGAGGCAGTGTGATGTCGCCGGCGCGGCGGACGGCGATGCCGTCGGCGATGGTGGCCTCGGGGGCGATGGTGACGGGAGCGCCAGCCTCGCGGGCACGCAGCATGGAGGGCAGCTTTTCCGGTTCGACACCGACGACACGGATCCTGGGATTGGTTTCCTTGAGCGCACAGGCGATGCCGCTGATGAGCCCGCCGCCGCCGATGGGGACAACGACGGCCTCGATGTCTGGCACTTGCTCAAGCAATTCAAGGGCAATGGTGCCTTGTCCGGCAATGACCTCGGGGTCGTCAAAGGGATGGATGAAGGTGCGTCCCTCTTCGAGGCGGCGACGCAGAGCTTCGTCGCAGGCTTCATCGTAGCTGGCGCCGTGGAGGATGACCTCGGCGCCGAAGCCGCGCGTGGCGGCCACCTTGACCAACGGCGTAGCCAGGGGCATGACGATCTGCGCACGAATACCGCGGGCCGCGGCGTGAAAGGCGACACCCTGAGCGTGATTGCCTGCGCTGGCTGCGATGACACCGCGCTTGCGTTCCGACTCGCTGAGCGTGAGCAGCTTATTGAGCGCACCACGCTCTTTGAAAGAGCCGGTGCGTTGCAGGTTTTCGAGCTTGAGGTGCAGAGGCAGACCGGTCAACTCGGAAAGGTAGTGCGAGAGGTGACATGGCGACATGTGGATGGACTCGCCAATGCGCGCACGGGCCGCCTGGATGCTGGTGAGAGAGACAGATTCCAAGTGCTTCTCCTCGACAAGAGGTGACTAATACTACAGTTGTACTTCATTTAATCCCTGGAAACCGGGCGAAGACCCAGGCTTAAGTTCCACGTAAAGTCGCGATCCTGGAGGGGTAACCCCCCTGCTCCCTTCGGAGTCTTCTATTCAAGACTGCAGTACTGGTGTGATGTTTCTGATGTTCACTGCATAAGTTGAGATCCTGACCGCAGATCCACTTTGACTTTCCTCAGGGCAGGCTTTCGACTACGATTGGCGCAAAATACGCGCCAATCTCTGGCGAGAATGACAGCTCATTTTTGATGCGGGTGCCGATTATTCGGCAGAAGTAGCGGCCAAGGTTGCGTCCACTTCAGCAGCCAGTTTCTGTTTGTCTTTAGCGATGCGGTAGAGGTGATGCTGGAAGTAGAGGAAAGAGAAGAAGAGGGTCAGAAGCCAATTAAGGCGCAGGCCGATGGGCTCGCGACGATTGTAGTGCTCCAGCAACTCTTCTCTGATTTCAAAGATCACCACCATCCAGAGGAGCCATGAGAAGAGGAAACCGGTGGCAAAAGAGGCAAGTGCCCAGTAGAGCGAGAGTGAGCCGCGATCGATCTTTCGAATCCAGGTGCATAGATAAATTGGCCAGGCGGCAATGAATAGATTGGTGAGAAAATCGCGAATAAAGCCGGGCTTGAGCCAAAGAACTAATCCCGCAGCGGCCAGATAGCCGACAAGAAGCAGGGCCCAATGAATACGTGGGGGAGCGGAATAGAGCGTACTGTAATCAGACGCCGGTGCAGTGGATAGCTCGCTCACTCTCTATCTCCGCGCAGGGATATCACGCTGCTAAAAGATAGCACAAAGTCCGGCGAATGAATCGAGTTCAATCAATTGCTGACCGGCGGGAGCGGCGTCGATTTCGGCGTGTTCCAGCACCCAGGTGTCTTTGTGAAAGAGGAAGACGGCGTGCAGACCGGCGGCCAGGGCAGGGTTGATGTCGCTTTTGGGGCTATTCCCAATCATCCAACTGGTGTGTGGCGTGAGTTCATGGCGAGCAATGACTTTGCGGTAGGTGGGCGGATCTTTTTCCTGAACGATTTCTACGGCGGCAAAGTGCGGAGCAAGGCCGGAGCGGGCGAGCTTGTCAGCCTGCTCCGCGTGGTCACCCTTGGTCATGAGGATCAGGTGGTGGCGCTCGGCCAACTCGGCGAGGGTTGCAGCGACGCCAGGCAGGAGTTCGATCTCGTGCTGGGCGATGGCGTGGGCAAGGCCGCGAATGCGCTGGGCTTCCTCTTTAGTTACGGGCTCGGGGCTGAGGCGCTCAAAGCAGGTGACCAGCGAGCGGGTAAAGCTGCTGAGTCCATAGCCGTGGGTAAGGATGGTTTCGCGCTCCACTGCGTTAAGGGCCTTGCGCACTTCAGCCGCTGTGTAGGTGCGGTGATTGAGGTAGCCGATGAAGGCGGCGATGGCCCGCTCGAAGTAGACGTTGTTTTCCCACAGGGTGTCGTCGGCATCGATGAGCAGGGTCTGGCCGGGAGGGAATTGGGGCATGAGTCCAATGGTACAAAACTGTGCGGGGCGTTGAGTTGAGTGATGAGGTATCCCATGTCTGAGAATCGAGACATGGGATACCAATTTCTAGCGGCGGTTCAGACACTGGCCACACAGATTCGTCAGACTCAGAAGGAAGCTATGCCCGAAGAGGACTGGGGTTGAACAGCAAGCCACGATTTGAGATTGGGCTCCTGGAGGGTTCGCAACTCGATGCAGCCATCGATGTGCTCAATGGCGTGCTTCAGGGCCTGGTCGGCAGAAGGGACGCGGTGCGCGGAGAAGAACTGCTGCACGTTGTCGCGGTCTGTGGTAGAGCAGAAGGCACCCGCGGAACTTACTAGGACAGCACCCATTTCGGGGGTCAACTCAGTCTGGACCTTATCCCAATGGCTTGTGATGTATTGCCAGGCCTGGCCACGGATCTGGTCGATCTGGAGGGCGATGGCAAGCTGGATCGCGGCATCCTGATTTCGAACCTTGCCGGAGACTGCGTAATCCAAGGAGCGTTCGGCGAGCGCGGGGTTCACGAACTCGGCCAGGAGGCGAAGGGCGCCAATCTGCAATTCGGGATTGGTTGAAGTTTCGTAGGTCTTTTGCAACTGGTCAAAGAGCGCGGCGTCACCGTTGCGCGCAGCGATGGAAAGCGCCGCCTGTCCAAGGGTGGCATCGACGGAACCGGGATAGGTGAGATACTGCGTGGCAATCTGGCGCGCCTGGGCGAGAACGGCAGGATCATTGCCGTAGTAGCCGAGGAGGGCAAAGAACTGGGAGCGCAACTCGCGGGTGTTGGAGGAATCGCTCGCAGAAGGTGCGCCGAGCTTTGCGTACTCGGGCGCAAATGTGCTGCGAATCCACGCTGCAAGCGCGTCCTTCTCCTGAGGCGTGGCGGCGACGCGGCTGTGAATTGCATCGACACCTTCCACCGCTTCAGCGATCACTTCGGAGCCGGGATCGGCTTTGACGGCCGCAACTAGATTGAGGTAGTCGCTGACGGAAGCCTGGTCGGCGCGCAGCCGGGCCCACTGGTCGCCGATGAGACTGATGCGCTCAGCGGGTGTGAGGCTGGTTTCAACGTGCGCCACGAGATCTGCGTAGATGCTGGGCGGATAGGAACTGCGGTAATAGCCTCTGCCACCCGCATTGGCGAAGAAGAGTGTGCCGGTGGGCACGCTGAGTGTGGATGTGGAGGGGGTGAGAACCTGACATTCCTGGGTGGAGCTTGCTGTCTTGAAACAGACGGGAAGAGTCCACTTTTGGGTAGGGTCAGGCTGGATGGTGCTGCTCAAGAAAAAGCGCCTCTGCGCAACGGAGACCTTGCCGTTGACCGGTTCGCCGAAAGTGAGAATGGGAGCGCCCGGCTGGGCTACGAGGCTGCCCATGATGGCATCCACCGGCTTGTGACTGGCGGCGGACTGCGCGTTCCAGAAGTCCTCTGCAGTGGCGTTGGCGTAGAGATGGGCGGCAAGATAGTTGTGCACGCCTTTGCGGAAGGTCTCCTGGCCAAGGTAGTTCTCAACCGTGAGCAGCACCACGCTGGCCTTGCCATAGGCGATGCCATCGAACATCTGCTCGATTTCTTCAGGGGTATCAGCCCGGGCGCGAATGGGGCGGGTGGTGGGCTGCGCGTCGAGATTGAGCGCGTTATCCAGGCTTGAGATCACGGACTGATCGATGTTCCACTCGGGATGCATGGCGGCGACTGGCTTGTTCTCCATCCAAGAGGCAAAGCCCTCGTTCAGCCAGATGTTGTCCCACCACTGCATGGTGACGAGATCGCCGAACCACTGGTGGGCCATCTCATGGGCCACGACCAGGGCCACATTTCTGCGGGCGTCAATCGAGGCGGTTTTCTCGTCGATGAGCAGGTCTGTCTCACGGTAGGTGATGGCGCCGAAGTTCTCCATTGCGCCGGCCTCGAAATCGGGTATGGCGATGAGGTCGAGCTTAGGCAACGGATAAGGAATTCCGAAGTAGGTGTTGTAGTAGTGGAGCACGTATTTGGCGGCTTCGAGGCTATACGGCGTGAGCGCAACTTTGTCGGGTGTGGCGCAGGCGCGGATGGCGACGCCATCCTGCTCGCCGGTGGTGCACTGGAAATCGCCAACCAGAAAGGCCACCAGGTAAGTAGACATTTTGGGGGTGGTCTGGAAGGTGAGTGTGTGCTTGCCCGTGCCGGGACCTGGAATGTCATGGGCTATCGGCTCGTTGGAGATGGCGGTGTCGGCGGCATCTATGACCAGAGAAACGTCATAAGTAGCCTTGAAGGCCGGCTCATCAAACGATGGAAAGGCGCGGCGGGCGTCAGTGGACTCGAATTGGGTGACGGCGTAGTTGCGGCGCTCGGTCTTGGAGAGATAGAAGCCGCGCAGTTTGTCATTGAGAATGCCGGTGTAGGCGATGGAGAGGACTGCCTTGCCTGCCGGGATCTTCGCGGGGAATGAGAAGGTGGCCTGGTCCTTCGCGCCATCGAGCGTTACGGCGGCTTTCTGCTGCTTGCCCGCGGCAGTGATGGTGACGGACTGAAAGGCGATCTCGACGGCGTTGAGAGTGATGGCGTTCAGCGGCTCTTTGACATCGATGTCGATGGTCTCAACACCAGTGAAGGTGGCGGCTTTGAGATCGGGCGTGAGGGTGAGAGCGTAGTGCTCGGGGCGAACTGTGCCAGGGAGGCGTTGGGCCCGCGCAGGGGCGAGAGATAGACAGGCAAGTGCTGCTGTGGCGGCAATGGTCGCGCGCATCAGCCGGGAGGAACAACCAATTCTCATTTAATCCTCGTGAGGTTGAGTCTAGTGTTCGATAGCAGGATGGCAGCCGGGCATTTTGCGTAAATTTCCGGCCGGCGGCAAACTATCCATCATTCAAATTGTAGAGCAAGGATGGGGCAATTGAGGATACGCGGCGGTGGCGGGCTGGGTTCCATGCCGGGTGTATTTCGCAAGCCGAAATATGCGTTGCAAGGCTCAGGATGCCGGCTCCTTTTTGGCGAGCAAGGAGTCGAGCAGTAAGAGGCATGCGCCAGTGACGATGGAGCTGTCGGCAACGTTGAAGTCAGGCCAGGGATAGCTGAAGATGTGGACCTCAATGAAGTCGACAACCGAGCCATAGGCGATGCGGTCGTGGACGTTGCCCAGCGCGCCGGCAAAGATGAGGGCCAAGGCGACAGTGGTGGCAGTGAAGCGGCTGCCCAGGCGCACCATGGCGATGAGAACGGCCAGCGCTGCGGCGAGCGAAAAGGCGATCAATGCCCAGCGCACGGTATTGGGCGAGGCGGAGTCAGCGAAAAGCGAGAAAGCCGCGCCCTCGTTGGTCCAATGAGTGATGCGCAGGACGTGAGGAATGACCGGGATCGCACCGCCGATGGGGATGTGCGCACCGACCCAGGATTTGGAAAGGCGGTCGGCCAGGATGTCGAGCGCGGAGATGAGTAATAGCCAGTGCAACCGGCGTGGCGCGGTAAAGCTCACGGGGCGGCCTCCGGCTGGGGCGGGTCAATGCCCATCTGCGTAAGGGCATCGTGGCAGCGGGTGCAGACATTCTGCCAGACGCCGTAGTTGGAGACCTCGGGCATGAAGTTCCAGCAACGGGCGCACTTGTGGCCGCTGGCGGAGTGTACGGCGATCGAAAGAAAATCGGACGCCGTCATCGTCTTGAAGGTTTGTCCTTCGTTTCCTGGAAGTCTGTATTCCGGTTCCTGCGAACCATTGAGAACCAACACCTTCGAAACGTTAAGCAGCTCCTTAAGTCCATCCTCATGGCGCTTGAGGAGTTTAAAGACCTCTTCTTTCGCATGAAAGTGAAGTTCGGCCTCAAGTGACTTGCCAATCATTTTGTCTTGGCGGGCGATTTCGAGGAGTTGGAGCGCCTTATCGCGAATGACGAAAAGCTCTTTCCACTCTTCAAGCAGCGGAGTTGGGTCTTCGGAAAAGACTTCTTCCGGCTTGGGGAAAAGCGCAAGATGGACGCTGACCGGGCGGCCTTCGACGGCGGGCAGATGCTCCCACACCTCGTCGGCGGTGAAGGTGAGGATGGGCGCGACGAGGCGGACCAAGGTCTCGGTGATCTGCCACAGAACGGTCTGCGCGGAGCGGCGCGCCTGGCTGGTGGGCGCGAAGGTGTACATGCGGTCCTTGAGCGCGTCGAGGTAAAACGCGCTGAGATCGACGATGGCAAATTCGTTGACTGCCTGATAGACGCGATGGAACTCGAAGGCCGCGTACCAGGCGAGGATTTTTTCAGTCAGGTCGCGGGTGCGGGCCAGCATGTAGCGGTCGAGGGGAAGCAGATCGGCCTCGGAGATGCGGTCGCGGGCGGGATCGAATCCGTTCAGATTGCCGAGCAGGAAGCGGAAGGTGTTGCGCAGCTTGCGGTACAGTTCGGCGCAACGCTGCATCAGGTTTTCGCTGGCCGCCATGTCTTCTCGGAAGTCGACGGAGGCTACCCAAAGGCGGACGATTTCGCCGCCCATGCGATTGGCAATGTCAACGGGATCGACGCCATTGCCCAGCGATTTGGACATGGCGCGGCCCTGCTCGTCGAGGGTGAAGCCAGCAGTTGCCACGCGCGAATAAGGAGCATGGCCGCGCAACGCCACCGAAGTGAGCAGAGACGAATGGAACCAGCCGCGGTGCTGATCGCCGCCCTCAAGGTATAAGGCCTCAACACCTTCGCCGTTCTGGAAGGCTTTATAGGCCGATTTGAGATCGGGGTCGATTTCGGCCACGGCAAACCAACTGGTGCCGGAGTCAAACCAGACGTCGAGGATGTCGGTTTCCTTGCGGAATTCCTTGCCACCGCAATGCACGCAGGTTGCCCCCGCGGGCAGCATGGCCGCAGTTACAGTGGTGTGCCAGGACTCGACACCTTCGCGCTCAACGAGATCAACGATGCTGCGGTTGAGAACGGGGTCGAGGATGGGCTTCTGGCAGTTTTCACAGAGGAAGACGGCGATGGGGACGCCCCAGATGCGCTGGCGGCTGATGCACCAGTCAGGGCGAGTAGCAATCATGTTGGTGATGCGCTCTTTGCCCCACGACGGATCCCAAACGACCTTGTCGATCTCCTCAATGGCAAGCTGGCGATAGGTCTTTTCTTCGCCCTGGGCTGACTTTACGGGCGTATCGAGGGAAATAAACCACTGTTCCGTGGCGCGGAAGATGATGGGATGGTGGCAGCGCCAGCAGTGCGGATAGGAGTGGCGAATCTCTTCAGTTGCCAGGAGCGCGCCACGCTCCTCAAGCATGGCGATAATGATCGGATTTGCTGCCCAGACTTTTTTGCCCTCGAATGCAGGCGGAGCGGCCTGGTTCCAGGCATTGGGGTCTACGTGCAGATTCCCTGCGGCGTCCACGCGGCAGGTCTGATCAAGGCCATAGCGCTCGCCGGTGTAGAAGTCGTCGGCTCCGTGCGAAGGGGCGGTGTGGACCGCGCCTGTGCCAGTGTCGGCGGTGACGTAGGTGGCCAGCACACCCAGGATGCTGCGATCAAGGAACGGGTGCTGGAATGTCATGCGCTCGAGGACGGCACCTTTGAAGCGGGCCAGTTCACCGGGCGCGTCCAGATGGCAGGCAGCAGCAACGGAAGCGGCCAGTTCGGCGGCCACGATGTAGACCGGCGCGTCGGGGCGGTCACCGGCTTCCAAGGCGACGTAGTCGAAGTCGGGATGGAAGGCTACGGCCATGGACGCGGGTAAAGTCCATGGGGTTGTGGTCCAGATGATCGTGTAGACCTCGCGGCCAGCCAGGGCTGGAGCGATCGTTTCGGGGTCCGAAGTGAGGCGGTAGCGGACGTAGACCGAGGGGCTGGTGTGCATGTCGTACTCCACCTCGGCCTCGGCCAAGGCGGTGCGATCGTGGATGCACCAGTAGACGGGCTTGAGGCCGCGATAGACGAAGCCTTTCTCGAGGAACCCGTAAAAGGCCTCAAGGGTGCGGGCCTCGTAGTCGCGGGCCATGGTTTTGTAGGGACGGTCCCAGCGACCGAAACAGCCAATTCGCTCAAACTGCGAGGTTTGCAGGTCGACGTACTTCTGAGCGTAGGCGCGGCAGGCTTGAAGCACGGCGGGGACGGGCATCTCGAGCTTCTTGCGGCCGAGGTGCTCGTCCACCTTGATCTCGATGGGCAGGCCGTGGCAGTCGTAACCGGGAATGTATGGAGAGTCGAAACCAGCCATGGTCTTCGACTTGACCACGAAATCCTTGAGTCCCTTATTAAGTGCGTGGCCCAGATGGATAGGGCCGTTGGCGTAGGGAGGACCGTCGTGGAGGATGTAGGGGGGGCGACCCAGGCCAGCCTTACGCAGCTGATCGTAGAGGCGCATCGAGGCCCAGCGAGCCAGCCGAAGCGGTTCATTCTGAGGCAGATTGGCCTTCATGGGGAAGGCGGTATGAGGCAAGGTTAAGGTCGCCTTCAACTCCGGCGCTGGAGACATCTTTTCTCCCTAAAGTGCTGTGAAGTATCTCGATAGTTAGTGTAAATGGCCGGGAGAAGATTTTTAGGTAACAACAGCACGGGTTCCTCGTCTATTGTTTATGGGAACGCTGGCCTCTGGAAAATATGAGACTCTGGAGAGAGCAACTGGCATACCTGCATCCTCCAGCTTGCAGACAAAGGCAGGCGAAGTCGAGCATAATGGAGTGATGGGTCTGGATCCGGAAAAGCTCCCGCTGGGATCTAATTACGCACCAGGACCAGCAGCACATATGGCAAACGACGCACTGATGCAGCCAGACTCGGAGACACGGGCCGCGGGGACTTTGGCGGATGGGCACGAACTCGATGCCTTTCTGGGTAAGGCGTTCGAGGACAAGCCCCTCTGGACAGGGCTCTACGAAAACCTGCGAGATTTTTTCTTCCCTCCCAAGCTGCCACCTCTGGTGCTCACTTCGGCGCCGATTCCGGTGCCGGACCGGATGGCGGTAAAGCCGAATCCCTGGGCCATTGGAATTTCGACGGCGGTGAACCTCAGCGTTGTTGCGCTCGCCATCTGGTTTGGGATCAAGGCCGTTGTGAACATCGTGAAGCCGGCGGTGACCGCGACCACTGTGGATGTGGGCAACTTTGAACTGAAGGCGCCCAAGGATGCAAACGCAGCAGGCGGTGGCGGCGGCGGGGGTTCGCATGACATCGTCGATCCCATCAAGGGCAAGTTGCCCCAGCGCGCCCAGAACCCGATGACGCCGCCAATGGTTCCGGTGCTGGAGAACCCGAAACTGCCTGAGCCCGCCGCGATCAACGTGCAGGCGAATATTCAACTGCCGGACAACCCGAGCTTGCCGAATATCGGCGTCAAGAGTTCTGCCAACGTGACGGTGGCGGCCAATGGCCAGGGCGGCGGCGGGGGCATGGGAACCGGCTACGGCGGAGGGCTTGGCTCGGGGACGGGAAATGGCTACGGACCGGGCTATGGGGGTAACGCGGGCGGCGGATTGTATCGGATAGGCGGCGGTGTCTCCGCGCCTGTGCCGATATTCCAGCCAGAGGCGGAGTTCAGTGACGAGGCGCGACGGGCCAAGTATCAGGGTGTTTGCCTGATCTCGCTGATCGTGGATGCGCAGGGGAATCCGCAGAACCCGCGGGTGATTCGCGCGCTGGGAATGGGGCTGGACGAGAAGGCCCTCGAAGCAGTGCGCAAATACAAATTCAAGCCGGCCATGAAGGAAGGGCGAACGCCGGTGCCTGTGATGATTACCATCGAAGTGAATTTCAGACTGTATTAGGGGGCAGGCTGCAGCTGAGAGGGCGAGGCGCATTGGCGCTTCGCCCTTTCTGTTTCTGGATGCGACCCGTCCAAGATCACTCTTGTCGGTCTTTGCAAAGTGGCTGCTCTACGAATTCGCTAAAGCGGTAGCCGATGTGTGACTCGGTTAAGAGGTATTTAGGGTCGGCAGGATTGTCTTCAATCTTCATGCGAATCTGCCTGATAAATGTCCGGAGGTATTCCAACTCGTTGCCATATTCCGGCCCCCAGACCGATCTTAGTAGCTTGGCATGGGGGACCGGTCTTCCTGCGTTGGCCATTAGAAAGTGCAGTAACTCGAACTGCTTAGGAGTCAGGTGGAGTGGTTGCCCTTTCTTCTGCACCAAGTGGCGCTCCGGATCGAGGCGAACATCACCTACGAGGATCGTCTTATCTCCGCCATTCGATACATTGTTTCGCCGAACCGCGGCACGAATTCTGGCAATAAGTTCCCTAAGTTGGAAAGGCTTTGTGATGTAATCATCAGCACCGGCATCTAAAGCCTCAACCTTACGATCCTCGCTTCCTTGTACGGTCAACATGACAATCGGAAGATGTGCCGAGCTTTTTCGCATCATGCGGCAAACTTCTACTCCTCCCATTCCAGGCATATTGATGTCGAGAAGCACGACGTCGAATTGCGCAGTGCGAACCAGAGCCAATGCCTCCTCTCCTCTGGCCGCCTCGACGATCATGAAGCCGAGACTGGAGAGAATGGTCCGCAAAGAAAGTCGAATTGATCGCTCGTCGTCCACGATGAGCACAGTGCTTTGCTCCGAATTCACTGCGATCTCCTTCCGCTTTGGGGTAGAGAGAGAAAGAAGGTGGTTCCTTCATTGGCGTCGCTGATTACCCACACATGGCCCTGGTGAACATCCGCGGCCAGCTTTACCGTTGATAGACCGATACCTGTGCCTGCTGCCATGTCCTTGGATCCGTCACTGCGATAAAACCTTTGGAAGATTCGCTCTCTATCGGAGATTGGAATTGCCGGTCCGAAGTTATGAACGGACACCAGGACTTCAGCGTGACTTTCCCAAGCTGCTACTTTCACCGCCTTGCCGGGAAATGAATACTTGGCAGCATTGTCAAGGAACTGCACGAGGGCCATTGAAAGCAGTTCGCGATCGCCTTGTATGGTGAGGTTCGGGTCCGACATCGTAACCTCAATAGGGTGTCCCGCCATCCGCCCGGACTGCTCTTGAAGCACCTTGGAGACCAGATCGGTGACTGCGATCTCGTCCTTGCCTGGACTCAACTCGTCCGCTTTGAGCTTGGCCGTCTGCAAAAGACGGGTACAGAGAAGATTGAGCTGACTCGCCTCCTCCTCGACGAGTGAAACCAGATTCACTTGAGGATCATTGAGGCTGCCAACCTCTCGAAGGCCGGCGTTTGCAGTTTGAATTGCAGTAAGAGGAGTTTTGACCGCATGCGCGAGAGAGTCAAGTACGGCTGCGCGGAGGCGCTCACTCTGATGAGCCGCTTCAATCTGACTTTCCTTCTCAAAGGAGATACATCGGTCCAGTGTAGTTGCCGCCAGGGATGCGAGCGCGTCGGTAACCAACGGGCCCAAATCGCCTCGAACTACAATTGCACCGACAGTATTAGACCCAACCCGAAGCAATCTCTGCGCCGTATGAGTTGTCGGATCGTCGTCGTTTGCGTTCAAGAAGAAGCACTCTTTCGCCAGCTCCAGCTCGCATTCGGACCAGTGCCCAACCCGATCGCATTGGCCCGCAGTCGCATTGAAGATAGCAACTCCTTCAACCTTAAATATGCGTTGGATCAATTGAACCAACTGCGGCCCAGGCGGTTGGCGCAGATTGATCAGCAGCGTACTACGGCTCAACTCGTATAGCTGCTCCATGGCAATTCGCTGCAGTGAGGCCTCACGCGAGCTTCGCTGCTCTCTTGAAGAGACTCGACTCACAACCAGCGCGCTAAACTCAAATGCGCCGAGCGCGACCCAATCCTGGGGATCCGTGATGGAAAATACAAGAACAGGCGGATAGAAGAGGTAATCCAAGCACGCACAGGCAAGGATAGAGACGATGGTCGCCTGCCAAAACCCGCACAGGATAGACTCCGACACGACGACCAGGAGAAACAGAAAGCCGATTGGCGCGGAGTTAAAGTGAAGAATGTACCCGGAGAAACCGAGTAATACGATGATCCAGCAACCGGCCGCGCTTTGACCGATAAACCGGTACCGATTCGGGTGGTTTCGTACTCC
This sequence comes from uncultured Occallatibacter sp., assembly GCA_964396795.1. Lineage (GTDB taxonomy): Bacteria > Acidobacteriota > Terriglobia > Terriglobales > Acidobacteriaceae > Telmatobacter. The sequence continues at coordinate 70,502 of CAYNGB010000020.1, forward strand.
AAGAATTTTGGTGAATTTCATAATCCCCAGGGATTCCTGGTTCTCACATCTGCCGATGTATCAAGGGTATTCAGACGGCCATCAACAAAACATAAAAAAGCCACAAAGAAAGTATCAGGGGCGGATTCCCGGCGTTGCCTCATTCCGCCCCCCGACTTACGCTCCAGGACTGCCGCCTGACGGCTCAGTGCGCACTGGATGAGAGGCTTTCAAAATGCTCCGCCTGCTGGCTCATCTGGTCGGCCTCGTATGTAAAGTATTCGTATCGGTGTTTTGACGAGTCAACGGGGCGCGGATACTTCGCGGCGGGTCCGGACACGTTTTGACTGCGGCGTTCCCACTCCTGTTTTTCGGATTGGGCCTGTTGTTCAAACTGGGTCTGGCGAGACTTGAAATAGGCGGCAAGCGCATGGTACTGTTCGGCCGTATGTGCATCCTGAATCCTCTTGTGCAACTCAGATTGACTATAGTGAGGCACAGAAGTTGATTCAGCGTATCCGGCGTTAAGAGTTGCCACCACGATTGCGATCGAGAGTGCAACTCCGAATCTTGTCCTCATAGTAACTTCTCCCTTCATGCATAGTTTCGAAGCATGTCCATGAAGGAAGCATGAAGCTAACATAATTCACATAGGTATAAGTGAAATTACTTATAAACTACTTATAGAAGTAGACCCGATGACCTATCTCACAAGTTCGACCACATTTCGCAATCATGAATACTCCTGCGGTGGCTTTCCGGCGACATGTCCGCGGCTAGCGGGGTGTACGGCCCTCTTCGACAAAGCCAAGGAACCTGCGCGCCAACTCGTGGATGCGATGACTTTGGCGTTTCATCACAGCGTCTCTTGGCAGAAGCTCCATCCCAACACCGAGGGCCGCCACGCCCGCGCGAACGAAATTTACGGCATTCTGCTTATTCACTCCGCCCGCAGCGATTAGCTTCACCTGCGGTAGAGGCAGCTTCAGCGAACGGATGTAGAGGTCGCCGCCGACCGGACCAACCGGGAAGATCTTTACGTAGTCCGCTCCTGATTTCGAACAAGCTATTACCTCGGTGGGAGTCAGAGCGCCTGGAATGCTCACGACATTTGCTCTCAACGTCGTCTCAATCACCTCTGGAACCATGCCTGTACTGGTGATAAACCTGGCTCCGGCGTCGAGGCAACGTTTTGCCGTTTCAATGTCGAGGACCGTTCCAGCGCCCACGGCCATCTCAGGAAATCCTCTTGCCAACGTTCGAATGACTTCGATTCCACCCGGCACGGTCATGGTGATTTCGGCCACGGGAATGCCTGCGCCCCAAAGAGTCTCGGCAGAAAAGAGCGCGTGGTCCGCGGAACTCACGCGGATGCCTGGAAAGATCCCAGTCTCCTCAATCAGCGCGGCAACTTGATCCCGATTCATAGGGTAAATCCGTCCTTGCAAGTGAAATGATCAACTACACTCTACCGCCGATGGCGCCAAACAGCCGCAGGTTTGAATCGAAGGCGCTATTGAATCGCTTCGTTGCCGACTGCCAGATTGAGTTGTCCGGCAGCTGTCAGATAGGCGCCGATCAGTTGGGCATATGCTAGCTGCACCTGGCGGTAGTCGCTTTGCGCGTTGAGGAAGTCCATTAGCGAAGCGCCGCCGTGTTCGTAGGCGAAGGTGACCGTGTCGCGCACGCGCAGGGCCTGGTCGTTGTACTTTGCCTTATATGGCTTGAGCAGCTCGATGTTGCTGCGTACTAGTTCATAGGCCGTATCGACGTCGCTGAACACCTGTGCGCGCGTGGCCTCGCTCGCCTCTTGACTGCGGTCGATGTCGATCAAAGTGCGTTTTTTCTCCCCTTGATTGCGGTCGAAGATGCGCAGCGGAATGCTCACGCTGACGCCGATCGTCTCAGGGCCATTGGGATTGTTCGTCGAGGAGTTATTTGTGAACCAGCCTGCAAAGGTTGGATCAGTAGAACCGTTCGACACGGCCAGTTTATGGTTGGTCTCCGACTGCTGAATGGTCTGCAGCGCGGCTTGAAGATCGGGCCGCGCCGCCAGCGCGGCATCGCGGTAGGTTTCCAGTGGCTGCAACGCATCGCCGAAATCGAATGGACCGGTGACGTCGAACTGGTCTACCGGGGTGCGGTCATTTAGCATCTGCAGGAGCTGAATTTTGGCGGTGCGCAGGTTGACAATCGCAGTTTCGATCTCTGACTCGTATTGCACGCGCAATAATTCGATTCGATCGAGGTCGATCTGCGCGAGGTCGCCGGCTTTGAAGCGGGCACGACTGACTTCAATGATCTTGTCGTAGTAGACGAGGTCCGCCTTCGCCAGGTCGAGAATGAACTTGGCTTGCAGTGTCCCCACGAACGCCGCGCGAAGAGCAAACACCATGTTTCGTTCCAAATCCTCATGCTGCGATTGCGTGATGCGTGTGCCTTCCTGCGCACTCTCGAGCCGCAGTTCGCGCTTATGCGCGCGCTCGTGCAGGTAACTGAAGTTCGGCTGCTCAGTAGTTCCCTTAAAGGGAGTCCAGGCCCCATTGTGTGGCGCGGCTTGGTTGCCATCGACTGATACCGTGAACTGTGGATTGGGACGGAGAAAGGCTGTGATCTCCTCGGCTCGCATCTCGTCCACGTTGTCGGCGTCGGCCTTCAACGCCGGATTGACCGCTTCAAACTTCGCTCTCACCTGATCCCAGGTAAGGGCCTGTTGCGCGCGCGCCGCGGGCGCAACCGCGAGCGCCAGCCCGAGCGCCCAAACTAATGTCAGAACGCGCCGCATCGCGTCACGTAACGGCATCGGCAAGAGAATGTGCTTAGTGTTCAAAGGACGCCCCCGTTTCCGGTTCCGGCAGCACGTCCCCGTTTTTCGCCGCCCAGACATACAAGGTTGGCAGCAGGAAGATGCTCAAGAGTAGGTCGGAGATAAGGCCTCCGACGATGACAATGGCAAAGGGGCGTTGCGAGTCGGATCCGATGGCATGAGACATGGCTGCGGGAAGAAGTCCCAAAGTAGCTACCAGCATCGTTATCATGATCGGCCGTAGCCGCAAGACTGCGCCCTCGACAGCGGCATCCGCAGCGGTATAGCCACGAGCTCTCAATTGGTTAATGTATTCAAGCATGATGACACCTGTCTGAACCGAAACTCCAAAGAGTGCCAGGAAGCCGACCCCGGAAGATACGCTGAAGTATGTGCCGGTAACAAGGAGAGCGAGCAAGCCTCCAACGCGAGCCATGGCCACGTTGAGGATAATCAGCAGCGCCCATTTGAAGGAACGAAACATGGTGTAGAGAATGATGAAGATAAAAAAGATCGTCAGGGGCAGGATGAAGAGCAGCCTTGCTTCGGCTCGCTTTTCGCTATCGTATTCTCCCGACCATTCGAGGTGATAGCCACGCGGTAACTGCACATTTTTGGCGATCTTGT
>CAYNGB010000021.1:0-70364 GCA_964396795.1 uncultured Occallatibacter sp.
AAAAGACGGCACGAACGGTCTAGCTGTTCGTGCCGGGAGGCCAGTGACGCAACTTGCTCCCAGGTCCGGAGGGGATAAATTCGACCGCCTCCATCACTGGAATATCTACACCTTACTATAGATTCAGAAGAATGCAAATACCAAAATCGAAATTTTCTCACTATGTGGGATTGCAGCCATTGGAGGTTTTCTTGCATCTAAAGCTACGTTAAGCCTTGTAGCGAAGAGCCAAGTATTCAAGAGGGAAGTGGCGCGAAACATATGGCAAGCCCTTTGGAGTCTTTACCTTCTGCAACTGAAAACACAACAGACTCGCACTCCGGCGGCTGGCGCGGTGTGGGCATCATCGCGGCGGCCTCTGCCCTGGTAGGGGGGGTGGCAGCCGCATGGTACTACCGCAAGACGCTCATTCGCCTTCGCCAAGCCCAACCCCATGTTCCCGATTTCGAAGCGAACCACCCCGAGGACAATCCGGACGACGAGGTCTGAACGGCTCTGCCTGGGAGCCCTCCTGAGGTACCAAAGCAGACGATTGAGGTTGTATCTCCCCGATATACACGCCGTATGCGCCCAGGTGGATTTTGCCCAGCGAGACCGATTCTGGCGCTCCGGGAGTCTGGAGCAGAGTTTTCACCTTGCCCCCGAAGCCGGGAACGCTAAGGTTCACGGTTTGCGGTTCAGCCGTAAAATTCACACTCACCACCACGACCGGGACTCCGGGCGCCTGGCGCATCCAGCTCAAAACACTATCGTTACCAGCATCGAGTATGGTGTAGCCGCCTTGGTCAAAGACCGGATTGGTCTTCTTCAGCCGGATCAAGCTCTGATACCAGGCCAGGAGCGAGTTGGGGTCAGCTTTCTCGGCCTGCACATTGATGGTGGTGAAGCTGGGCGGCACCGGCAGCCAGGGCGTGACCCCTGGGTTGGTAAAGCCGGCATTGGCAGTCGCATCCCACTGCATTGGCGTGCGCTCGCCGTCGCGGCCCTTTTCCTTGGGCCAGCCGACTCTACCTACTGGGTCCTTCACGTCTTCCACGCGGGTGGGCGGCGTCGTTTTCATGCCGATCTCGTCGCCGTAGTAGAACAGCGACGCTCCCCGGCTGGCGAAGAGGATGGTGGAGATCACGCGCTGGATATCCGTATCGTGGATGCCGTCGCAATAGCGGGCATCGAGGCGCGGGTTGTCGTGGTTGTCAAACACCAGCAGCGGGATGTTGCCGCCCAACCGCTCTTCTGCGTCCTCCAGTCTGGCGCGGAACGTAGCAATGTCCAGCTTGTTAATGAACCCGACCTGGGTGTCCATCGGCAAGTGGAACTCGGGCTTGTCCATCGTCCCGTACTCGCGGGCCAACGCGGCAACGTCAGGCAGATAGGTCTCTCCGATCAACACCCGCGTGCCGGGGAACTTGTCAGAACTGAAAGCATCTGCATTGGCACGCATCTCCTCCATCACATCGTGTACGCCGGGCAGGAATTCGGTCTTCAATCCGTCAAGCACCGGATCGCCAAAAGCATCGATCAGCGGCTTGCCATCCTTACCGAGGATTACGGTCTCATCCGCAAAACTGGGATCCTCAAACAGGGTCGTGATGGCGTCGAACCGGAATCCGCCCACTCCGCGCTTCAACCAAAAGCTGATGATGTCCTTGAATGCCGCATGGACCTTGGGGTTGTTCCAGTTCAGGTCCGGCTGCTTCACATAGAACTTGTGGTAGTAGTATTGGCGAGTCTTCTCATCCCACTCCCAGGCCGAGTGGCCAAACTCGGATTGCCAGTTGTTGGGCGGCTGGCCCTTGTCGGTCGCCGTCTCTCCCTTGCCGTCCCGCCACACATACCAATCGCGGTAGGGGTTATTGCGTGACGAGCGTGACTCCACGAACCACTTGTGCTCGTCGGAACTGTGGTTCATCACCATGTCCATGATCACGCGGATATGGCGTTTGGAAGCCTCAGCCACCAGACGGTCAAAGTCGGCCATAGTGCCGTAATGGGGGTCAATGGCCTCGTAGTCTGCCACGTCGTAGCCAAAATCCGCCTGGGGCGAGGGGTAGATGGGCGTCATCCAGATGGCGTCCACGCCCAGCTCCTGCAGGTAGTCCAGGCGCTGTGTGATGCCGTTCAAATCGCCGATACCGTCACCGTTCGAGTCCTGAAAGCTGCGTGGATAAATCTGATAAATGACGGCGTTCTTCCACCAGTCGCGCTCGCTGGCAGAGGTTGTCTTCGCGGGTTGATCAGGCACAGCCTGCCCTCCTGCGGCCAGCGTCAGAGTCCCAGCCAACAGGGCCGCTGCGCCGCCTGAAGTGATCTTTGTCCAGTGCATCGCGGTCTCCTCGTTCTGTTTCCGCTGCCCATGGATTTAGCAACGACTTGACGTCCGCCAAGCTATTACATTGGATGAGCATGCGGCGCGATCGGTGGGCTGCGTGGACTATCCCGCGAGGGGAACTGCCCGCAAACTCCCCGATCCCGCGTTTCCCTGCGTCACGCGGGTGGCGGCTTACCCATTGGCTCGCTGCGCCACCAGCATCGAGTCCAGAATTTGCTCTGAGACCTCTTTGACGGCTAACGGGGAGTGAGACAAAAACAGCGTGTTGGTCTTGTCGCTTTCTCCGATGGATTTCAGGGTGTCAAAATACTGCGTCACCATTACCAGTTGCATCACCTCTTTTGCCGACGCCCCTTCCACCACCTTCTGGAACTGCTCGATCGACGCCTGCAACCCTTCGATGATCGCCTTCCTCTGGTTGGCAATTCCCTGCCCCTGCAAAGCCTTGCTCTCCGCTTCGGCCTCTGCCTTCTTCACCACCAGGATCTTCTCCGCCTCGCCCCGGGCATTGGCGGCCACCTGTTCGCGTTGGGCGGCGTTGATGTCGTTCATGGCCGACTTCACCTTGGCGTCGGGTACGATGTCGGTCACCAGCACATTCACAATCTCGTAGCCGAAGGTGGCCATGTCCGCGTCGAGTTCCTGCTTCACCGCCGCGGCAATGCTCGACTGCGTGGCAAACACTTCGTCGAGCGTCATGCCCGGAACATGGCCCAAGATCACCTGCTCCACGTACGACTTGATCTGCGCCACCGGGTCAGACAGCTTGTAATAAGCGTCATAAACCTTTTCCGGGCGCACGCGATTCTGCACCGAGATCGGAATGGTGACGAAGACGTTGTCCTTGGTCTTGGTCTCCATCGTGAGAGTGATCTGATTCACACGCAGGCTGACCACGCCCGCCACCGTATCGAAGTAGGGCATCTTCCAATTCAATCCGGGATCGGCCACACGAAGGAACTTGCCGAAGCGCGTAATTACAGCCACCTGGGCTGTATTGACGGTGAAGAAGCTTCCCAGTACCAGGGAGAGAACGATGATGGCCAGAATCGCCAGAAGAATCACCAAAAACACGTCCATGTGTATCCTCCGCTGCTTCGTCTTGAAGCAACAGCGAATTGTACAGGACAACCATTTCCATTGAGTTGAATAAGGGAAGCAATCACGCCCCGGGGAGCCCGGTGCGCACGTCTTACTGATTCTCTCCGGGCCGCTGCGGCGTAGTGCTCTTCATGCTCTTCAAGTCGACGCCAAACTCGGGTTTCTCGCGTGTGCCGCCGATGTGAACCGGGACCTCGGCTCCGGCTCCGTCCTTTTTGAAGAACCGGTCGGCCGGCTTTAGCAACAGGCCTTTCCAGCCACCCACCATCTGGGAAACCGTAGCATCCGTCTTTGCCGTCCCAGTGAAGGCCAACGCGCCGCCTTCCAGGCCATAGGTACCTTTCAGTTGGATCACGGCTCCGGGCACGGTGTAGGTGAGCGATGGCAGCGTGACGATCCCAGCCGCCAGTTGGAAATCTCCCTGCATCTGGGACCGCATACTGGCCGAGTCGGTGGTTTTGACCTCGCCGGGCCGCCCCTGACCGCGCAAGCTCAAAGACTTAATGCGATCCTGAACCTTCTCGCTGGCAAACTTCGCATCGTCCAACAGGAACTGGCCGTTCAACTTCATGCGCTCATGCACCGGTGCCGGGCCGGGAGGGATATGCAGAGTGGTTTTCAGCTTCAGGTTGCCGGTGAGCAGGGGGGTGGACCCGTGGCTGGCCAAGTGCACGAAATCCTCGATGCGGCCTCGATCCACATTCACCGTGAGTGCGATATCGTGCCCGATGCTGTGCGGCGGGCCGCCGGCTTCCGCCGCCAGCACCCGCACAATCTTCCCTTGCACGTCGAGGTGGGAGCGGCCCAGCGTCGCATCTACATCGTCTAGCCAAGTGTCGCCGTCAGTGCCGTCCACCCTGGCGTGGAACTGTGTGTGCAGGGCCAATGCGTTGTCGAAGTGCGAAAGCCGGAAATCGGGTGTGTCAGTCTCCCCGTCCACCGCCAGGTCGCGCAGCGTACCCCGGTAGTGGCCGGTGGAGTTGAGAATGCCCGCGATTCCTTTGAAGTCGGCAAGGTCGGCGTTGTCGAATCGGTACTCGCCCGCGACCGCCGACTCGCCGGGATCCTCCACTTGCCATGGCCCAAAATCACCTGTGGTGTGAATCGCACCACGGGGACGAGGATTGGTCAGGCTGGCGTCATAGTGCATGGCGCCGTGTGTGGATATGCCGGTCAGCTTGAATTGGGCAAAGTCGATTTCGACCGGAAGCTTTTCTGGATTTCCGTTCTCAAGCACCAACTGCGCCCGGCGGCACACGATGGTGTCCACCAGGAAGCGGACCGCCGACGCCCCGGGCTTGGGCTGGGATGCGTCTGCCACGTTGCTCGCGTTCGCCGCAGCATGCAGGAAGTGTGACCGGGGTGGCACATGCACGGCGAGCCCGTTCAGTTCGACCATCGAGATGACAACGGGCGTGCCCGGCTCATAGCGCAGGGGAGCATGAAAGCGAAATTCATCCAGCCGGATAAGCGGCTGGATGGGCGGGGGCGGCGAGGGCGCAGATACTCCCTCCACCTGGGCAGGCGGCCAGATGCGCAACCCGCGCCCCTCAGCCCAGAGACCCCACTCTCCTCGCAACCCGTTGCCCAGGGAGATGTGAAAGCTGTCTAACTCAACCCGGGCGTGAAAGCGCGCTCCGATCGCCTCAACGATGCGGGCGCGCACGAATGGCTCGGCGCGGTGCGCCACCACGGCCATGGCCACACCCAGCGCCACCAACACCGCCAGCAATCCACCGGCGACCCACAACAGGACCCTGTGCCTGCTCCGGAAAGATGCGTGCCCGTGAGCCAAAATCGCCTCCCTCGTCGTTTCCATTCTCGCAGCTAATCACAGCCCGTTTCATGTTTCAACGGCCGATGGCTTAGACTTCTCTCAGCGATGCAAGTGCTCATTGAGAATCTGGTAAAGCTACAAAGCGTTGATTTGGAGTGTGCCCGGCTGGCACAGGTAGCGCGCTCCCTGCCCGCTGAAATATCTCAAGCCCAGGCCGCACTGGCTGCAGCGCAGCGCCAGGCTGCTGAAGTATCGGATGCGTTGAATCGGGAGGAAACGCTCCGCACCCGCCTGGAACGCGAGGTCGAGGGCCATCGCCAGAAGGTCGCGCGCTTTAGCGCCCAGCAGGACTCGGTGAAAACTCCCGCGCAGGCTGAAGCCATCGAACACGAGGTGCGTTTCGCCCAGCAGGAGATCGACCGCATCGACAATGAGGAGTTCGCCAGCCTGGAACGCAGCGAGGCGCAGGAAACCGCGCTGGCTGCGGCGCGCGCCCAGGTGGAGCAGTTGGCCACCGCACTCGACAAGACTCGTGAGCGTATAGCCCTGCACCAGCACGAGTTGGCCGCCGAGCAAGCCACGCTCCAGGTGGAACGTGAAGCCCTTCGCCAACTCATTGATCCGGAGTGGCTAACCCGTTATGACCGCCTCTCGGCATCGCGCGGCACCGGCCTGGCCCGCGCTGAAAATCAGCAATGCACAGGCTGCCGCATGGGCGTACGCCCGCAGACCTGGAACGAGTTACGTGAGGGCGAGTTGCTCACGTGCGACAGTTGCAGCCGCCTGCTCTATTGGGACCCAGCCATGGCTCCAGCCCCCAAGTCTCCGCAGCCTGAGCCGGTAGCCGGCGCCGGCCGCGCTGTTCGCAAGCATCAGCAAGCCTAGGGCCACGCCCTGCTAATCTTTACAGTTAGGCGGGGAGCAACTCCACTTCTTCGCAATCCAGGAGCGGGCAGTGCGGCGCATTTGCGTGGACATGGATGAAGTGATGGCCGATACGCTGGCCGAGCACCTGCGCCGCTATAACCAGACCTTCGACGAGGACGTGACCCCGGATGACCTGGTCGGCAAGGGTCTGTGGGAAGTGGCTCCCCTCGACCGCCAGCAACAACTGCGCGCTTTCCTCGACGCCGAAGATTTTTTTGAGGATCTGGCCCTGATGCCCGGTGCGCAGGAGGTGCTCAAGCAGCTTTCCACGCGCTTTGAGGTCTTCATCGCCACCCAAGCAATGACCGTGCCCAACTCGCTCGGTCCCAAGTACCGTTGGCTGCAGCGCCACTTCCCTTTTATCCCGCCTACCCACTACGTCTTCTGCGGCAACAAGAGCATTCTGCGCGCCGACTTCCTCATCGACGATCTGCCGCGTAACCTGCTCCGCTTCGAAGGCCAGGGCCTGCTGTATACCGCCCCCCACAACCTCACCGCCACTGGCTTTGTCCGCGTCAACAACTGGCAGGAAGTGGCAGAGTACTTCGCCGCCGTCAAGGACTAGGAGACAAAGCAACAACCGGCGCAAAAGATCGGTAACGGCACCGAAGGCAACGTCTCGATTCCGTCCTGTGCAGCCCGAGTACTCATTCCGATGCGCGATTTGGCGAGGATTGCGCCTACCGGCTACTGGATGCAGGCTGAGCTGGATTGGCCGCCACAACACGCGGTCCCGCATGACGTAGCAAGGTGACCGGCTGGGCAGGCGGCGCCTGGTGCATGGTCACAATCAGCACATCCGCAGGCTTTTTGCCCGCGCAGGTGTATGAGTGCGGCGTGCTGGCATCGAAATACACCGCGTCGCCGGGCTCCAATGTGCACAGATGGTCGCCATGGCGCAGTTCCAACTCGCCTTCGAGTACGTAAAGGAACTCGAAGCCGGGGTGCATATGCGCCCTGGGCTCAACGTCCTTGGCCAGGGGAATGAACTCGGCAAAGTAAGGATCCATGTGCCTGTCGGGCACCATGTAGCCGAGGCTCTCGAAAAAGTACGTGGGCTCGTCCACGCCTGTCTGTGGCAGCCGTACACGGTCCTTGCGCCGATGCACACGAAACATCGCCTGGGGTTCCGTCTCAAAAAAATACGACAGATCTTTTGAGAACACCATGGCGATGCGCGCCAAGTTGCGCAGGGTTGGCACCACTCGGCCGGTCTCCAACTGGGATAAAAAGCTGGCCGAAAGGCCGGTGTGTTTGCCCAACTCCACCAAACCCATCGACTTTTTCAGACGGAGCCGCTTGATGCGTTCGCCAATGTGTTTTTCCGCAATGAATCTTTCGGTGGTTTCTGTATCCACCTGCGATTTCTGGGTTTCCTCGTTGCGAACCGCCGCCAGTTCCGTCATTATGCCCCCTCCTCGGGTGCACGCCGGACAATTGTTGTCCCGATCAAAAGCAATTCTCATGGTACTAAAGCAAACCGCTCCGAGCAAACTGGATTGCGTTCATCGGGGACCAGCGCCGCATTCATTCTGTCGATATGGTGATGAGCGAGGGCCCGGCAAGGGTTGTTCTATCCGGCGCATCGGGGATGCTGGGCACGGCGTTGCGGAAGGCCTTGGAGGCCCGCGGCTGGCCCGTGCTGCAGCTAGTGCGGAACGCGCCCGCTACCCCTGGCCTACTCTCTTGGAATCCTGCTGCAAAACCGGCCATTGGCGATTCCACAATGCTGGAGGGATGCGCCGCCGCGATCCATCTCTCCGGCGCCAGCCTGGCCGGGCGCCGTTGGAACGCGGCTTACCAGCACGAGATAACGGCCAGCCGGGTGGATTCGACCCGAGCATTGGCAACCGCTCTAGCCGGTCTGCGCCGCCCGCCGCAGACTCTGCTGGCCGCTTCGGCTGTGGGTATTTATGGCAACCGGGGCGACGAAATGCTGGACGATTGCTCTGCTCCCGGCGCAGGCTTCCTGGCCAGCGTGTGCCGCCAGTGGGAGGCTGCCGCACAGCCCGCGGCCGACGCCGGCATCCGGGTTGTGCATCTGCGTTTTGGCGTGGTGATTGGACCCGGTCCTGGCGCGCTGGTAAAGATGCTGCCGCTTTTTCGCCTGGGTCTGGGCGGAAGACTCGGAAGTGGACGCCAGTGGATGAGTTGGATCGGGCTGACCGACGCTATCGCCGCAGTCCTGTTCGCGCTCGAGACGCCCGCGCTGGTGGGCCCCGTGAACCTGACCGCGCCTCATCCCGTGACCAATGCAGCGTTTACCCAGGCGCTGGCTGAGCAATTGCAGCGGCCAGCGTTTCTGCCTGCCCCGGCTTTTGCCTTGCGCCTGGTACTGGGTCAGATGGCCGACGAAGCTCTGCTGGCCAGCGCTCGCGCCTTTCCCGTGCGGCTGCTGGCAGCGGGTTTCCGCTTCGCGCATCCCACCGTGACAGAGGCCCTGGCCGCCGCGCTTGCGTAGTGCGGACAATGCCCCACACTGCTCAGTACTTCACTCATGTAAGTGCTATCCTTGCGGCGATTGTGCGTCTGGTCGCAAGGGTGGGAGAAGACAAAATCAGGCGGCGAGAAGACCGTCCTACCGTTTGCCCTGAATGAGGCGCGGGCTGCCCGTTCCGCCACCGGTCTTTTTTAGGGCGCGTCGGGCCGCGATGGCGTGCATTTCCTTGCCCATGCTGGACTGGTTAATGCCTACCTGAATCGCCAGATTGATGATGTTGCCCGTGATCCAGTAGAGCGCCAACCCAGAAGCGAAGTGCCATAGAGTAAAGCCCATGATGACCGGCATCATGAAAGCCATCATGCGGCGCTGGGCGGGGTCCATGCCCGGTGAAGGGGTCAGGTATTGCACCAGGAACATACTCACGATGATGAAGATGGGCAAAATGTGCAAGGGGTCGGGCGAAGACAGATCAGTGAGCCAGAACCAGTGGGCTTGACGCAGTTCAACTGCGTTGAGCAGCACGCGGTAGTAAGCGAAGAACAGCGGCATCTGCAGCAGAAGCGGCAGGCAGCCGCCGTACATGTTCACGCCCTCGGTCTTGTAGAGCTCCATCATCTCGGTGTTCATCTCGGTCCGCTTGGGATCGTTCATCTTGAGATGGGAGTAGCGTTTCTTGATGGCCTCAACCTTGGGCTGAATGCGCATCATCTTGAGCGAAGACTTCATCATCATGAAGCGCGTGGGCAGCAGCACCAGGTTGAAGATGACTGTGACGATGATGATGGCCCAACCCCAGTTGTACGCACCCGGACCAAGCAGGCCGCGCAGGAAGCGTAGAGCCAGGTAGAGGGGCTTGGCGATGATGGTGAGCCAGCCGAATTGGATCAGCGGCTCCAGCGACGTCCCGTCGGCCTTGCCGCTGGCGCCTGTAGCGTGGATGTTCTTCAGCACGTCGAGTTGCTTGGGACCGGCGAAGACGCGCAGGCGGGTATAGCCGTCCTGGTTGCCCACCGCCAGGCCAATCACGTCGGCGGGAGTCTTCTGGCTGTTGGGGTCGCTCAGGTCGCGGGGCAGGTCGATGGTGTTGTGCAGCGTTACCAGGGTGGTGCGTGAGGGGGCGTCGGGCAGAAAGGCCGCAGCAAAGTAGAGATCGCTCACAGCGGCGTACTCATAGGGCTGGTCCAAAGTTGCGTTGCCACTCACCTTGGACGCTTTTTCGCTGTCCTGCTTGCCGTCCAGCGACCAGGCAAACTGAGAATAAGCGGAGGTGCGCACCTGGTAGCCGATCGCGGCGCCGGCGCGCGCCGGAACAAATTCCTCCATGTCGCCAAGCCCGGCGGGCCACGCCACCAGCGCCCGCACTGGTGTGCCGTTGCGCTTGACCGCGGCCTCCACCGTGATTACGTAGCTGGAGTCGAACCGAAAGGTCTTCACCACGTCCACGCCGTTTTGCGCGTAGTGGAAGGTGAGCGTGTTGGGCGCCAACACCAGCCCGGTGGCCGAAGCCTGGTAGAGAGCCTGGTTCAACTGCGCAGTCAACAACGGCTCATACGTAAAGAGCGAGAGCGGCAGCCCGAAGCGTGCCGACGCCTGTGTCTGCACCAAATCCAGTGGCTGGCCTGCATTGTCGAAGTCCTTCTTCAGGATCCAATGCTTCACCTGCGCACCGCGGTTGGTGAAGACGATTTTGAACATCTCGTTCTCGACCGTGGTCTCGGTCTCTGCCGCGGCGGTGATGGCCGGCGTGGCAGACGGAGGCTGCAAAGCTGCGACCGCCGCCGGGCTGGATGCAGTCTGGGTCTCTGTGGCCGGTTGCGCCGACTGTTGCGCCTGCTGTTGCGGCTGCGGCGGGGTGGCAGGCTGGCTGGGCTTGAAGTATTGAAAAGCCAGCACCACCGCCAGGGCTAAAAAGATGAACGTCATCAGGCTGCGTAAATCGCCGCCGCCACCGCCGCTGCCGGGAGAACCCTGCGACTCGAGATTGGGATTGCGAAATTCGGGCAAAGGAGACTTCCTGTCGTTGTTCAGAAGCGCACCGCAAGTGCGCCGCTCGTTCTATGGTAACGGTTCGTGGGGAAAAGGTCTTGCCGCCGGAGGCACCGGGTCGAGCCCTCCGCGGGTGAAAGGATGGCAGCGCAACAGCCGCCACACGGCCAGCGCCACGCCACGCAGCGGGCCATGCGTTGCGATTGCCACCGCCGCGTACTCAGAGCATGTGGGTACAAACTTGCAGCCGCCCGTGCCGAGCGAGTGAATTGCCGGCGAAAGCCAGCGGCGATAAAAGGCCAGAAGGGCAAGCAGGATACGCGTCATACAGCCGGCTTCGGCGAAGCTTTGGATTGATTCATCCGCGCGGCTTCGGCTTTTGCCTGTGAGAGGATACGCACAACCTCGGCTTCGAGTTTCGTGAATTCCAATGTGAGCACCGCACGTCGCGGATGCAAGATCAGGTCACAGTCTTCCGGCAGGAGATCCAGGTGACGGCGCAGCACCTCCCGCATGCGGCGCTTGATGCGGTTGCGCTGGTGCGCCGGACCCAGCACCTTGCCCGCGGTCAGGCCCACGCGCGGCCCGGCGGATTCAGCCTGCGCAGCCAAAAACCAGCTCATCGACGCCGACTGGCGTTTGCGGCTGGCCGCATAGGCGCGCTGGTAGTCTGCGTGCCGGCGAAGGCGCACGCCCGCCAGCGACTGGCGCCGAACTTTCGTGGCCGGCCCATCGCCGTGCAATTCAGGGTTGGCGGGGGTGTTCATGGCAATGCCGGAGGGCGTTCAAGCCGGAACGGCAGGGAGTAGAACATTCCGGCCGAAACAGAACGGCGGAAAACGCCTAGTCGCGGAATCCCGCGCTGACGGCAACGCGCTTGCGGCCGACCGCACGGCGGCGGCTCAACACGGCAGCGCCGCTCTTGGTTTTCATACGCGCACGAAAGCCGTGAGTCTTGACGCGGCTGCGGCGATTAGGTTGAAATGTGCGCTTGGGCATAAAAGTGCGCTCCTGTTCCCTCTTGAAAATCTGCGCCTTGACGGCAAGATTTAAGTTTATCCCAGGTTGGGCCGTTAATCCAGTACCTAACGCATTTAGGCTCCTGCACGAGACCAATTCCTTTTCGCAGGGAGGATCGTGCGAGATCCGCATCGCGCACGTGTTCGACAAAAAATTTCCGATCCCGAACAGGTGTTCAAAGTGACTGCAGTAACACCGAAGGCGGGTTTCACCAACCTTGGTGCAACCCGAAACAGTTTCAGCAAAGTTATGTGAAAGAGGCATTGCAACGAACGCCAAATGTGCTAGTATCGGGACCGTTCAAGAAAGTTTCCCAGCGTCCCACGGAAGAGGTTTCGTCCGTGCCCCGAAGCGTTTCTCCGGGGCAATTCATCGGCCATCAGGCGGGTCTTCGGCAGTACCAGAACGGTGAGCTCTGTGCTCTCCGGTCGATAGACCATTGCGTGAACCGGACGGATGAACTCTTTCGCGCAGTTGATAGGCGACGCAGGCAAGGATTCGCTCGATGGCATTCGCAATTTCGCCGGTTTCGGCACTCAATCCATGGCTCCAGATTCTCGCAGCCTTAGAAAAAAAGGTAATCCGACAATCTTTCGAGACCTGGCTCAAGCCCACCCGATACAGCCACGCCGCAGGCCGCACACTCTACGTGCGCGTGCCCTCGCCTGAGTTCCAGCACATCGGGGACAAGTATGGCGACCTGATCCAGGAAGCGATCGATCTGCAATCGCTGGAGTTCGACGATGTCTGTTTCGTGACTCCGGAGGATGATCCCTCGATTCCCCCACAGCGCAAGGACGGCGGCTTTGGGCCGCTCTCAGCGCACGCCCCCACAGCCCCCGCAGCGGGCCCAAGCCATCGTGCACCGGAGCAGGGCCGCTTTGACTGGTCTTCCGCCGCGCAACTAAATCCCCGCTACACGTTCGACGCCTTCGTGATCGGTAACGGCAACCAGTTTGCGCGCGCCGCTTCGCTGGCGGTCGCGGAGCGCCCTTCGCGGGCCTATAATCCGCTCTTCCTCTATGGCGGCGTCGGAATGGGCAAGACTCACCTGATGCACGCAATCGGCCATGAAGTGAAGCGCCGCCAGCCTTCGGTAAGCATCTGCTACGTCTCCGCAGAGAAGTTCACCAACGAGATGATCACTTCCCTGCGCAACGATCGCATGACCAGCTTCCGCGACCGCTTCCGCTCCGTCGACGTGCTGCTCATCGACGACATTCAATTCATCGCCCAGAAGGAAC
Source organism: uncultured Occallatibacter sp. (assembly GCA_964396795.1). GTDB lineage: Bacteria > Acidobacteriota > Terriglobia > Terriglobales > Acidobacteriaceae > Telmatobacter. Next base: position 12,828 of record CAYNGB010000021.1, read on the forward strand.
GCACCCAGGAAGAGTTCTTTCACACCTTCAACGCGCTCCATGAGAGCATGCGCCAAATCGTAATCGCCTCCGACCGGCCGCCCAAGGAACTGGCGGAGATTGAAGACCGGCTGCGCTCGCGTTTCGAGTGGGGCCTGATCGCAGATATCCAGCCGCCCGATCTTGAAACCAAGGTGGCCATCCTGCAGAAGAAGGCTGAGAGCGAGCAGAAGGTTCTGCCCACCGACGTGGCGCTCTTCATTGCATCCAACGTGCGCACCAATGTGCGCGAGTTGGAAGGCGCCATGACGCGGCTGATTGCCTGGTGCCAGATGAATCACATGGAGATCACGCTGGCCTCCACCCAGCAGTGCCTGAAGCAATTCATCGACATGCAGGTACGCAAAATCACCATCGAGGCGATTCAGCGCGCCGTCGCCGAGCAGTTCGGCATGAAGGTCAGCGACCTGAAGCAGAAGAACAACTCGCGCAATGTGGTGGTGCCGCGACAGATCGCCATGTACCTGGCCAAACAGATGACCGAGGCCAGCCTGCCTGAGATCGGACGCCAGTTCGGCAACAAGCACCACACCACCGTGATGCACTCCATCGGCAAAATCGACGAGTTGCGCCGCACCGACAAGGACCTGCACCGCACCCTGAACAAGCTTCACGATCTGCTTAACGGGTGACCGTTGTGTGCCCGGTATGGCGAAGGCCGCGCGATGCGCGGCCTTCGCTGTTTCTACTGTGCTCCATTGAACTTCCACTGACCGCTGGTGTGGGTGCCCTATCCTTGCGCCTGCACCACCAGATCGTCTGCCAGCTTGAAGTGCACCACCGACTCCGCAGGAATGTCGATATCCCGGTTGCCGGTCAATCCCGCCGCAGCGGTACCGGCGCCGCCGCCGACCAGACCGCCGACCAGCAAACCTACACCGCCTGTAGCGACGCCACCCACCAACATGCCCAGACCCGCTCCTCCGCCAATCATGGCCGTCGAGCGCTTGCCCTTGCCCTTCTTCGTGTCCTTCAGGTCCCGTGTGGCGAGCGGATACCGTGTCCCATTCAGTGTCAATGAGGTCAGCCGCAGTTCCAGCACCGAGGCGCCTTTGAAGTGTCCGCGCCGGTGTGCTGTATCCACTATGCCGCCCACCTGCGCACCCTTCGGCACCAGTACACTGCCATCGGGAGTCATTACCGGGTCCACGATCTCGCCGGTGAATGTGTCTCCCGCGCGGCTCCTTTTTACGCTGATCCGCTGGTCGATCCGGATCGCCAGCGTTGTGCCCGCCGGGATAGTCACGTTGACCGGCGGAGGTGGTTGCGGCACCGCGGTAACTGTCGGCCCCGAGGGTGTTGGAGCAGGGGCACCGGCGGCGGGTGGCGTGGTCGTAGTGGAGGTTGCCTGGGTCGTTTGTCCCTTTGCCGGAGGTTGCACTACGGTCGTAGTCGTCGTCCCGGTCTTATCCACAGAAACCACTTGTTGCGGCTGACCCGTCGCGATCGCCTGCTTCTTGGCCTGATCCAGTGCCTTGTCTTGCTTGGACTCGCATCCCGAGAGGAACGCAGTTGCCAGCATCAGTACCAGCACCAATAGGCGCCTGTTGCGAACCACTAAACCCGAATCGAACATGCTTCGTCCTCTTTCGCTGTGTTTTTTGCGACACATGCTAACCCTACCCTGCGCCCAATGACCGGGAAGTTCTGTATCAACTTGCTCAAAACTAAGATGCGATGCCGTCTGAGAAGCCTGGTTAGACTGGGGAATTTTCCCCTGCCTCAGGCAGCTAACTGCAGCAGGAGCACGCCTTTCCGGGCAGGCTCTCCGCAGAGGGAGATTGCCGGTCGCTGTTAGCGTTGTGCTCTCGTCATCAGGTCGACAAACATTTTCTGGAAATGCGGCAGGTCCAGGTCAGTCTGTGCGTGGACCAGTCGCACCCCAGTCGCGGGCTTGAATTTTTCATCCCACGTGAGCGTATCACCGTAGCTTGGGCCGTGGCTCAGGTCCACGTCCATGTACACCAGCTTCTCTTTGGTGATGAGCGTGGAGTCAAGCCACGCACACGCGGCCAGCTCGTCCCACAGATAGTAGCGGTTCTGGCTCCAAGCCGCGATGTAGCGCGCGGCGGGCGAGCTGGATTTGCTGATCTCGTCCAGCATCTTCGCGGTGAATGGCGCTTTGATCGATACATCCACCGTGGTTATGTCCACGCGGGGCCAGGCGGCGCGCAATACAATGTGTGCGGCCTCGGGATCGAACCAGAAATTGAACTCATGACGCGGGCTTGTCGCAAATTCCGGATCGTCGGTTTGTGGATTCAAGCTTCCACCCATAATCACAAGGCCCTCTGTGAGCCCCGCAAATTCCGGATCGATCGCAATGGCGAGCGCGATGTTGGTCAGCGGTCCGGCGGCGTAAACAGTCACCTGGTGTGGATGCTCGCGCACCTGACGGATGAGAAAGTGGACTGCGTCCTCGTCGATGGCCTTTGTGACCGGCAGCCCTTCCTGCATGGGCGGAACGTCATACGGCCCATGCGACGGCAGGTGATCCGGAGTCACGGGCTTCACGCCGCTTCCTGTTTCCAGCAGCATCGTTTGCCCCTGGCCCCACGCGCCCAGCCAGGCAACTTTGCCGACGATGGCCTCAGCCAACCGCGTTTCTTCCTGGGTGCGGATCAGTGGAAAGACAGCGCCTCGGGCCACCGGCACATTGGCGTGGCCGGTCAACTCCAACATGCGCAGAGTGTGGAGCGTCTCCTCGTCGCGCCAGGCGTTGCCTGTCACCATGGTGATGCCCAGCACCTCCACCTGGGGCGCCTGCAGAAGTGCCAACATCGCCATCTGGTTTGAGCCGCCCGGGCCGGAACCGTCCTGGTCGATCACTACCAGACGCTTTTGCGCCGCCGCGCCCAGCGAGAGAGCGCCCACGAGAAGAATCGCAGCAGTCAGCCGCATGGACCGCATTGTTGCACAGCCCCCGCAAATTTATCAGAAACAAATTGCAGCCCCTAGCAGCAAAAGCTATGATGCCTGCCATCCGCCGCGTCCCCAGCGGCACAAAAAAAGGAGATTCCCCGATGACCGCTGTCCTGTCCGTAACTGAAAGCACGAAGAAACTCGGCCTCGTGAATGCCACAGGCGACCACAGCCAAAGCCTGCAGGACTTTCTTCTCCCCGACTTGCAGCAATTCGCGCGTGAGGGCGTGTACTCCAACACCGCAAGCAAGGATTTCCATCTTTTCTATGTGGGCCGCGATAACGTCCACGAAATCCTCAAGTACGTGCTCTCGCGGTGCAGTGTCTCACTGTATTTGAATATGTTCGGCTACGACGACGATGAGTTGAACCAGATTCTTATGGGCAAGGTGATGGACCCGGCCGTAACCGTGCTTATCACGCTGGACAAAAGCCAGGCCGGCGGGGTCCACGAGAAAGCGCTCATTGCCGCCGACCAGAAGCAAAACCTGGCAGACTTCAACACCCATTTTGTCGTCGGCCAATCGCAGACAGGCCAGATAAGCCACACCAAAGGCTTTGTGGCCGATGGCAAGGTGGGCGGCGAAGGATCGACCAACTGGTCCAGCGCCGGAGAGGGTACGTTTGTCAATGGAACCTGGCAGGTGACCGGACCCAAATCCTCAGCGGGACCAATCAACCCTGGGAAGGGCTACAAGGCGCAAAACAACACCCAGTCCATCTTTACCGATCAGGATACGATCAACCGCTTTCAGACAGAGTTGATTGCCGAGCACGTCATCGCGCAGAAGCAGGCAGGCGGGGGCAAGACAAAAGCACATTAGAGTCAGACACGAAGAACCGCACTGCTCTCGGGGGCGGTTACCTGCGGCCAAAGCCTCTTGGTTTCATGGGCGGGGTCACAGGCAGGTTCGTCTTGCCCGCTGGATACACAGCAAGAAAGCGGTCCTGGCCTTCGCCGGAGCTGGCTGTCTCCACGCCTTCCATGGAGCGAAAGGCAAGGTGCAGAAGGCGCCGCTCGCGGCTGTTCATGGGCGGAAAGGCGTAAGGTACGCCCGACGCGCGCACCTTTTCGGCGGCAGTTTCGGCGGCCAGGCGCAGTTCCTGCGCGCGCAAAGCTTTAAAGTTGCCCGCATCGAAGCTGACCAAGTCGTGTTCGCGCTGATCCAGGCGCAACATCTGCGCGGCAATGGTTTCCAGGGCGCGCAGCAACTCACCATTGTGCTGAGTGGCCAGCGGAACATCGAGCCCGCCCAGTTCCACATAAATTACGCGAGCTTCAAGCCCCTCCGGGTCGCGCGCGCCGTCCCCCGCGGTGATGCGGTACTTGAAGCGCATGCCGCCCAACTTGTTCAGGGTGGCGAGGAATCCGGCAATCTTCTGAGCAGCTTGCTGCAGGTCGGCTATCGGCATAACGAACTAGTATCGCAGAACGGGGCGGGTTTGCGGTTGCCCACTCAGTTTTGACCCCGCTTTTTGAGACCCGCCGCATGTGCTGATGTACCATCCAACTCCTCCCGTTTGGGCGGGCAGTTTTAATCGGACTCAGGTGAAATTAAGGTTCGACTCGTATTCTTCTCAGTGTGACGATGCGGCAAAAAATCTTGATGCGCCTGATTCGGCATTGCTTCGCAAGTCTGCCAACCTCGATCGTCCTCGCAGCACTGGCAGGGTCAGCCGTGTTGCCAGCGCGTGCACAGGCAGCAGGCGAGCCTACTTCCCAGGATGCAACGGCAGCAGCCAAGCCGGTAACCATTTCGCTCGATGAGGCCATCCGCCGTGCCGAGGCCAGCGAGCCTTCTTATGCGGCCGCGGCGGCAGACAGCAAGTCCTCGGCGCTTGACCGCTCCATTGCACGCGCGGGCCTGTTGCCCGGTGTCGCCTTTCACAACCAGGCGCTCTACACGCAGCCCAACGGTCTGCAGAACTCGGCAGGACAGGGCGCGGGCCTGCAGCCATCCCCTCGCTTCATCGCCAACAACGCGGTCCGCGAGTACGCCAGCCAGGCGGTTGTAAACGAAACTATCGGCCTGGGCCAGATGGCTCAAGTGCGACGCGCCGACGCCGCCTCCGCGCTCGCTGCCGCAGAGTTGGAGATTGCCCGTCGCGGCCTCGTAGCGGCCGTCACCGCGCTCTATTACGGCATGGCCGCAGCCGAGAACAAGTTCTCGAATTTCGAGCGGGCCAGCCAGGAAGCGGCGGCATTCACCACCCTGACAACGCAGCGTGAACAAGCGCGCGAGGCGGCGCATGCTGACGTGGTAAAGGCGCAGCTCCAGCAGCAGCAGCGCGAACGCGACCTTTCCGACGCTCGGCTGGCCGCGGAGAAAGCGCGCCTGGAGCTGGCCGTGCTGCTATTTCCAGATCCACACACACCCTATGCTCTGGCCATCGCCGATGCGGTCGAGCCGCTCGCTTCCCGCGAAGAAGTTGACCAGGCCGCGGCCAGCCACAATGCGGAGTTGAAGAGCGCACTGGCAACCTTGGGCGTCAGCAACGCCGACGTACTTGCCGCGCGTGCCGCCTACCTGCCTGATCTTGGACTCAACGTGACCTACGGCATCGACGCCCCACAGGTAGCGGTCAACGGGCCGGACAGCGTGCGCAATCTGGGCTATTCGGCCAGCGTTACCCTCGATATTCCCGTGTGGGACTGGCTCACCACCGAGCACAAGGTGAAGCAGAGCGAGATCCGCCGCGATGCCGCAAAGGTGGCCCTGACCGCAACCCAAAGGCGGCTCATTGCCCGTCTCGACGAGGCCTATTCCGAAGCTGCGGCAGCGCGCGAACAGTTGGCTTCGCTGGATACCAGTGTGGCCACGGCGGCTGAGAGCCTGCGCCTCACCCGCCTGCGCTACTCCGAAGGTGAAGCCACGGTGCTGGAGGTGGTTGATGCGCAAACCGCTTCCCTGTCTGCGCAGAATGCGCGTGAAGACGGGCGGGTTCGCTACGAGATGGCGCTGGCGGACCTTCAAACGCTAACCGGAACAATGTGAGACGATGACCAACCTCAGATCGACCCTATCGGCAAACCCGAATCGAACCCAAACACGCGTAGCCGTGACCGCCTGCTGCCTGCTGGCAGTCGCAGCGACCTTGTCAATGCTTCTCATGTCCGGCTGCAAAAAAGATGCCGCATCCGTGCCGACGGTGACGGTACAGGCCGAGCATCCCGAACGGGGGCCGATTGCCGAACATATCATCGCCGACGCCATTCTTGCCCCTCTCGCGCAGGCGGCAATTGCGCCCAAGATCAGCGCGCCGGTCAAGAAGTTCTACGTACAGCGCGGATCGCGCGTCAAGGAAGGCGAGTTGCTCGTCACCCTTGAAAACAGCGATCTGGCTGCGGCGGCGCAGGACAACAAGGGTAGCTACATGGCTGCCGAAGCGGCCTACGCTACGGCAACCAAGGCGCAGGTGCCTGAGGATACACAAAAGGCCGAACTGGACGTGGCGCAGGCCAAAGCCAATCTCGATCTGAATTTGAGCATCGTGAAGAGCCGCAAACAGCTCTTTGCCGAGGGCGCGATTCCGGGCCGCGATCTGGATACGGCCCAGGCGGCGCTGGTGCAGGCCCAGGCCGTGTACGACACCGCGGCCAAGCATCTTGAGTCGATCCACAACGTGAGCCGCGAGGCCGCGCTCAAAGCGGCACAGGGACAGTTGGCGTCCGCCGAGGGCAAATACAAGGGCGCCAATGCGCAGTTGAGCTACTCCGAGATTCGCAGTCCCATCGGCGGAGTCGTCACCGACAGGTCTCTGTTTGCGGGCGAGACAGCCGCTGCCGGCGCGCCCTTGCTGACGGTCATGGATACCTCCGCGCTTCTGGCCAAGACTCACGTGGCGCAGAACGTTGCCCAGCGCATGAAGCTGGGCGATGACGCATCGGTCCGCGTGCCCGGAGTCACCGATCCCGTCACCGCAAAAGTCTCCCTCATCAGTCCTGCACTCGATCCCGGCAGCACCACGGTGGAGGTTTGGCTCAGGATCGAGAACAAGTCCGGCGCGCTGAAGGTCGGAACGCCGGTAAAGGTCTCCATCACCGGCCGGACCCTTGCCGAGGCGTGGAAAGTTCCCGCCTCCTCGATTCTCACTGCACAGGATGGCTCCAAATCGGTGATGGTAGTGGGCACCGATAGCGCGGCACATCGCAAGCCCGTGACCCTGGGCATTGAAGATGGCGATGACGTGCAGATCACCGGCGGGCTCTCGCCTACTGACACGGTCATCACCGGCGGCGCGTACGGCCTGGATGACGGCGCCAAGGTGGTCGTGGGCCCCGCGGCGGACGACGACAAGCCCGCGGCCGGCAAGGGTGGAGACAACTGATGTCGAGCCCATCTCCTGTTCACGCGCCCGCGCAAAAGACCTTCTGGCTGGCTCGCTCCACACGCACCATCTTTTTCTTCACGGCCATTCTCACCGTTGCGGGCGCCTACCTGTCTTTCCAGGTGCCCATCTCAGTCTTCCCAGAGACAAGTTTCCCCCGCGTGGTCATCGGCATTGAAAACGGCGTAATGCCCGTTGAGCAGATGCAGGTCACCATCACCAAGCCTATCGAGGACGCCGTCAATGCTGTTCCGGGGCTCGTGACCGTGCGCTCCACCACCAGTCGCGGTTCGGCCGAGGTAAGTCTCTTCTTCGACTGGAATCAGGACATGTTCCATTCCCTGCAGTTGGTGGATGCGGCGCTGGGCAAGGTGGAGCAGACATTGCCGCCCACTGCCAGGGTGACCACCCACCGTCTCACCTTCGCTACCTTCCCGATTCTTGGCTACAGCCTCACGTCCGACACCGTGCCGCAAACACGCCTGTGGGAGATTGCCACGTACGATCTGAAGCCGCCACTGAACCGCGTCGCGGGTGTAAGCACCGTGATCGTGCAAGGCGGGCAAGTGCCGGAGTTTCACGTAGTTCCCAACCTGGCGTTGCTCTCGGCCTCCGGCGTCACCATCACCGATCTCATCAACGCCATCCAGGCCTCCAACATTGTCGATTCGCCCGGCCTTTATGAAGCCAACCACCAATTGATCCTCGGTCTGGTGGGCGCCCAGGTGCACGACGCTGAGCAACTGCGCCAGTTGGTCGTGAAAACCACGCCTGCCGGCGCGCCCGTGCGGGTTGCCGACGTGGCCACCGTGGAGCAGGCCACCATGCCCGTCTACACCACGGTCACAGCAAACGGAAAAGACGCAGTGCTGCTGACCATTGCGCGCCAGCCCTCCAGCAACACCGTTGCGGTGGCCGACGCGGTGGCTGACCAGGTGGCTCAATTGCGGCAGAAGCTGCCTCCGGGAGTAAGGCTCGAACCTTTCTACGACCAGTCCCAATTGGTGCGCGACAGCATCTCCAGCGTGCGCGACGCTATCTTCATCGGCCTCATCCTGGCCTGCGTCATTCTCTTTCTCTTTCTGCGCGACTGGACTTCATCGCTGGTCGCGGGCCTCGTCATCCCAGTCACCATCGCCGTCACCATACTGGTTCTGTGGATGATCGGCCAGAGTTTCAACCTGATGACCTTGGGCGGTCTCGCTGCCGCCATTGGCCTGGTGATTGACGACGCTATTGTGGTGGTCGAAAACATCGTCGCGCACCGGGATGCCGGTGAGTCTCGCACCGATGCCGTGCGCAATGCACTCCGCGAAATCACCACGCCGCTCGTCGGTTCCACCATCACTCCGGTGGTTGTTTTTCTGCCCCTGGTCTCGGTCAGCGGCGTGACCGGCAGCTTCTTCCGCGCACTGGCAGTCACCATGGCCGCATCGCTGCTCACTTCGCTGGTGCTGGCGCTCACCTGGACTCCGGGGCTAAGCCTGACCTTACTGCGCCGGCAGCCCAACGATTCGGCGCACGGTGACCACACTGCGGGGCGGTTTCTCAAGCACGTACTCCAGATCCACAAGCGGTTGCTGGACTGGTCCCTGGCTAAACCATTGTGGCTCGGCGGCGCCTGCCTGCTGCTCGTGCTCGCCACCTGGGGGGGCTATCAGGTCCTCGGCTCCGACCTGCTCCCGGAGATGGACGAAGGCGGCTTCATCCTGGACTACATCATGCCCGCCGGCTCCTCACTCACTGAGACCAACCGCGTTCTGGAGCACGTCGAGCGCATCCTTCGCGCCACCCCTGAAGTGGAAAGCACCTCGCGCCGCACCGGCTTGCAGATGGGCCTGGCCGCGGTCACCGAGGCCAACACCGGCGATTTCACAGTCAGGCTGAAAGCTAAACGCAGCCGTGCCATCGACGACATCATGGCCGATGTGCGCGCCCAGATCAGGGCTACTGAGCCGGAACTGGATGTCGAATTCACCCAGGTCCTGCAGGATATGATCGGCGATCTTTCCAACGCGCCGGAGCCAATCCAGATCAAGATCTTCGCCAACGATGCGGCCCTGCTCGAACAACTCGGCCCCAGGGTAGGCGACGCAATCGGCAAGATTCCCGGCGTGGTGGATGTGCAGGACGGAATCGAAAACACCATCAGCGGGCCGGCCACCAACTTTCAGGTAGATCCGGTCGTCGCGGCTCGTCTGGGCTTCACGCCCGCTGAGGTTTCAGCGGATGCAACGTCGATCCTGGATGGATTGCCGGCCAGTGATCCGCTCATCGCCAACGGCCGGCCGTACACCATTCGCGTGCGCCTAGGCGACGAGCATCGCGCCTCGCTGGACGCAATCCAGAACACGGTCTTCAACAGCAGTTCGGGGCACACCGCGACCTTGGGCTCGCTGGCCTCCGTCGCGCAGCTCCCGCCACAGAACGAGATTCGCCGTGAGAACCTGCAACGTCTCGTAGTGGTCACAGGCCGCCTGGAAGGCTCGGATCTGGGCACAGGCATGACCCGGGTGCGTGAGACGGTCGCCGGCCTGCATCTGCCTGGATCCGTGCGCGTAGAGTACGGGGGTACCTACGAAGAGCAGCAAAAGTCGTTTCACGACCTGCTGCGCGTGCTGCTGCTGGCCTTGGCGCTGGTCTTCGGGGTGCTGCTCACCGAGTTCCGCAACTTCCCTGCCCCCATCGCCATCCTCACGTCCTCGGTGCTCTCCATCTCCGGCGTCATCCTGGCCCTGCTGGTCACCGGGACCACCTTCAACGTCGCCTCGTTCATGGGCCTCATCATGGTCATTGGCATCGTGGCCAAGAACGGCATCCTGCTGCTGGACGCCGACGAGAAGTTCCGTTCTGAAGGTCTGGAACCCGCGGACGCCATGATTCACGCGGCGCAGCGCAGGCTGCGACCCATCATGATGACCGCCATCGCGGCCGTGTGTGGAATGCTGCCCCTGGCTTTCGCGCTGGGTGCGGGTTCACAGATGTTGCAGCCGCTGGCTATTGCCGTCATCGGAGGCCTCGCCATCTCCATGGTGCTAAGCCTGGTGGTCACGCCGGTGGTCTACTTCTTGCTCACCCGCAACCGCGTCACACTGCCGGAACAGTCGGACCTCTAATCCAATCCGCGCTATAGCACCGACGAAAATGGCAAAATAGACCTATGCCGCCCACCGAAACTATCCTGCTGACCGCCGCCGAAGCCCGTGTTCTGGGCGCGTTGATTGAAAAAGAAGTCACCACGCCCGACTACTATCCCATGTCGCTCAATGCGCTGATCAACGCGTGCAACCAGCGCTCCAATCGCGAGCCGGTGATGGACCTGGATGAAGATGCGGTGCGCCAGGCCTTGCATGGCCTTGAAGATCTGCAGCTTGCCGGGCGTGCGCGTGCCGCCGATGGGCGTGTGACCAAGTACGAGCACTGGCTGGGTGAGGCCTTTAACTTCAGCCGCGCTGAAACGGCTCTGCTCTGTGTGCTTCTGCTACGCGGGCCGCAAACTCCCGGCGAGCTGCGCGGCCGGACAGACCGCCTGCACCGCTTTGACGAGATTGGCGAGGTGCTCGGCGGCCTTCAAAAGCTCATGGAGCGTGAGCCGCCCCTGGTCGCCGTCTTGCCGCGCCAGCCCGGCACCAAGGAGTCCCGCTACGCGCATCTTTTCTCTGGCCCGGTAGAGTCTCTCCAGGCCGCGCCCGCACCGGTGCAGGTTGAGGATTCGACTGCGTACGAGGAGCGCATCGCGCAATTGGAAACCACCGTGGCTGAGCTTAAGCAGGAAATGGCGGCATTGCGGCAGAAGATCGATAACCTGTTCGCCTGAGGACGCTCTGCACAGCTAGACCAGCTCATGCCCTGCGAACCAATAGCCAATCTCAAACGCGGCTGTCTCTTCGCCGTCCGAGCCGTGAATGGCGTTCTCACCGATCGAGCTTGCATACTTCTTGCGGATGGTTCCTTCTTCCGCATCTGCGGGATTGGTGGCGCCCATCAGTTTGCGCAGGTCTGCAATCGCATTGTCCTTTTCCAACACAAGCAGGACCAACGGTCCCGAGGACATGAACTCAGTCAGCCCTTTGAAGAACGGCTTCCCCTGGTGAACGTGATAGAAACCCTCGGCTTGCAGCTTTGAGATGGACTGCTTCTTGATGGCGACAATCTTGAAGCTCGCCTTCTCAATCTCCGCCAGAATGGCCCCCGTCGAGCCCTTGCGGACTGCGTCCGGCTTGATGATGCTGAAAGTGCGCTGCGCCACTGGGTACGCTCCTCAAAACGATTTCGGCCCGTCATTATTGTACTGGTCGCCGGACACGGCCCACTGGCCACCGAATCTGCTAGAGTGTCGGCATGTTGCGCTCCTCTGCTCTACCGCATCTCCCGTTTCTCGCTCTCTTCGGCGTCCTTGCCGCGGTCCCGGCCAACGGCCAAGCTGCCGCCCCCAGCACCGAACCTGCGCTTCGCGTCTTCGATCCTTCGCTCGTCGACAAGACCGAGGACCCCTGCGAGAACTTCTATCGATATAGCTGCAATGGCTGGTTCAAGCGAAATCCCCTGCCGCCCGACCAAACCCGGTATGGCCGCTTCACCGAGCTCTATGAGCTCAACCGCCTGCACCTGAAGCAGATCCTTGAAGAAGCCTCCGTCCCCTCGCCCACGCGCAACCCCAACGAGCAAAAGATCGGCGACGAATATGCCAGTTGCATGGACACGGCGGCCGTCAACAAGATGGGGATCGCACCGCTCCAGGCGGAACTGGACCGTATTGCCGCGCTTCATTCGATGGCCGAATTGCCCGCGCTGCTGGCCCATCTCCACGCCATCGGTGTGAACGCTTTCTTCGGCCTGAGTTCCAACCAGGACTTTGCCGACTCCACAGCGATGATCTCGTTTTACGGCGCCAGCGGTCTGGGCCTTCCTGAACGCGACTACTACACGCGCACCGATGCCAAATCGGTGGAACAGCGCAAGCAATATGTGGACCATGTACACAACATCTTTGTGTTGACGGGCGAGCCGGACGCGCAGGCAACCAAGGACGCCCAGACGGTACTGACCATCGAGACTCGCCTGGCCAGGGCCTCGCTCACCATTACCGAGCAGCGCGATCCGCAAAACCTGAATCATCCCACCGACGTGGCCAGTTTCGAAAAGGAATTGACTCACTTCTCCCTGGCCGGCTTTGTGGCCGCCGTGCACGCGCCCGCCGTGGGCAGAATGAACGACACCGAGCCGAAGTTCTTCGCGGAGTTCAATACCCTGGTGTCCGATACTCCGGTCGCCCAGATCAAAACCTACTTGCGCTGGCACCTACTTCACGCCTACGCCGGAACCAGCATGCCCGAGAGTTTCGACAATGAGAGCTGGCACTTCTATGCGCACATCCTCAACGGCGCAGAGAAACAACAGGAACGCTGGAAACGCTGCACCAGCCGCGTGGACCAGGAAATGGGTGAAGCGCTGGGCCAGGCCTACGTCGCCAAGTACTTCCCGCCGGAAGAAAAGCAACACGCGCTGGATATGACCCTGGCCATCGAACAAACCATGGACAAAGACATCGACTCGCTGGACTGGATGAGCGCCGATACCAAGGTTAAAGCCAAGGAAAAGCTGCATACGGTGATGAATAAGGTGGGCTATCCCGACAAGTGGCGCGACTACTCCGCGCTCCAGATTGTCCGTGGCGACGCGCTCGGCAATCAGGAACGCGCGCATGCGTTCGAGTTTGCCCGCGATCTGGCCAAGATCGGCAAGCCGGTCGACAAAGGTGAGTGGGAAATGACGCCGCCCACTGTCAATGCCTACTACGACCCGCAGATGAACAACGTGAACTTCCCGGCCGGCTACTTTCAGCCTCCCTTCTACAGCGACAAGGAGGACGACGCGGCCAACTATGGCGACATGGGCTCAACCGTAGGCCACGAGTTGACTCACGGCTTCGACGACGAAGGCCGCCAATACGACAAGGACGGCAATCTGAAGAACTGGTGGACCAAGGATGACGAGGTGAAGTTCACAGATCGTGCCGAGTGCATGGTCAAGCAGTATGACGCTATCGAGGCCGTCCCCGGTGTACACCTCAACGGCAAGCTCACCCTGGGCGAGAATCTTGCCGACCTGGGCGGACTGTGGCTGGCGTGGCTTGCATGGCTTGACAAGGCGCAAGCCGCTCACGTCGACATGACCGCTACCAGCGACGGCTACACGCCCGACCAGCGCTTTTGGATTGCCTATGCGCAGCAGTGGTGCACGCAGACCCGCCCCGAACAGCTGCGCACCCAGGCCCAGACCGACCCGCACGCACCGGACGAGTACCGCACCAATACCGTGCTGACTGATTTGCCGGAGTTCGCAAAGAGCTTTAGTTGCAGGAAGACGGCAGCCATGGTCAGTCCAAACCCGTGCCGGATTTGGTGAAAAGTGAAGGACTTTGCCACCCATTGACCGGCCCACACACGCCGGTTCCGCGTGCCGATAATTGCAGTCCGGGAAACCCAGCCGCAGAGTATTCGAAGGAAAGGGGTTACGCCCGATTCTTCGGCCCGGGCAGTGCCATTCTATCGCTCGCTGCTGGTGGGCGCGAATCGCGCGCCGGGAGCGCCATAGAACCATTGTGCGTCGAGAAGGGGAAGTAGCCTGCCAGTAGGAATGGCCTCCTCGCACGTGGGTATTCAAGGCGGAGAACAGGGAGATCCTGCACGATGACCTTGGTCGATTTCTGGACATCTCCCGTGACAATGCAATAGCTTGGCCCCATGACCGGTGTTGCGTTGGAATTGGACGGGAAGATAGCCCTCATCTCGGGTGGGTCGCGCGGAATTGGCGCGGAAGCGGTACGCTTGTTCACGCAGGCAGGGGCGCGGGTGGCCTTCAGCTACCGCAAAGCGCGGAAGCAGGCGGAGGTGTTGGCGGCGGAGTGTGGCGGGCCGGGGCGGTGCGTAGCGCTGGAACAGGATCTGAGCTCCGCAGCGAATGGGCGGGCGCTGGTGGCTTCGGCCGTTGCGACCTTTGGCCGGCTCGACATCCTGGTGGCCAATCATGGCATCTGGAAGGCCACGGACACTCCCATTGCAGAGATGGCCGAGACGCAGTGGCGGCAGACGCTGGCGGTAAATCTGGACGCGGTGTTCGGACTGGTGCAGGCCGCGGTGGCGCAGATGGAACGGCAGGCTGCTCCTGTTGCGGGTGAGGCAGTGGGGCACATCGTGCTTATCAGCTCAACGGCCGGACAGCGGGGCGAGGCCAACCATGCCGACTACGCCGTGACCAAAGGCGCGCTGATCAGTCTGACAAAGAGCCTGTCGAGCGAACTGGCGCCGAAGGGGATTCGAGTGAACTGCGTGGCGCCAGGTTGGGTGGCGACAGATATGTCGACAACGACGATGGCCGATCCGGTGACGTGGCCGAAGATTGTCGCAGGGATTCCGGTGGGACGCGCGGCGAGTGCGCGGGAGATTGCTGGGCCGGTGCTGTTTCTATGCACGCCTCTGGCAGGGTTCATCAGCGGCGAGGTGTTGAACGTGAACGGCGGCTCAGTGCTGGTGGGGTGAGGGCTTGAAAGATTGCAGGGAGAAGAGGTTGATGGGGAGAGTTTTCCTGGCGGCGCTAGTGTTGGGGTTGCTGGCCGCACCGCAGGCCGCCCGGGCGCAGGCAGTGGATGATGCAGCGGCAAAGAATGCGCAGCAGGCGCGCGCGGTCCTGGACAAGATGGTCACGGCTTTGGGCGGTCCGGCCTGGTTGAACCTGAAAAACCAGATGCGGCAGGGACACATCGCAGCTTTCTACCAGGGCAGGCCCGACGAGGGGACGACGGATTATTGGGAGTTTCACTCCTGGCCAGATCACGACCGGATTGAACTGACCAAACACCGCGACGTGCTGGAGTTCTTCGAAGGCCGCGAGGGGTGGGAGGTGACCTATCGAGGCAAGAAGGCCATTACCCAGGACATCCTGGACGACTACCTGCGGCGGCGCGACCACTCCATTGAGACGGTGATCAAGGTGTGGCTCAAGGATCCGAAGACCATCCTGGTATATGAAGGGCAGCGCATGGCGGAGCGGCACCTGGCCGAACAGGTGACGTTGATCTCAGCCGAGAATGAGGCCGTAACGATCCAGATGGACGTGCAAACGCACCTGCCGCTGCGACGCTCCTTCGAATGGCGTGACCCGGTCTACAAGGACAAAAATCTGGACGCCGAGGAGTATGCCGACTATCACGTGGTGGACGGGCTACCGACTCCGTTCAGCATCACGCGCTTGAAGGGCGACGACATGTACCGGCAATACTTTCTGGACCGCGTGGAATATAACCGGCAGTTGCCGGACGATTTTTGGAACGTGGACGCAGCCTCGAAACGGATCAAGAAGTAGGCTGGACCCGCGCGGGACAGTGGCACCACAGGCTTGGTTATAATCCTGACGGGCGCACTGTGGCAGGCCGCCGCGCTCTCTGGAGCTAGAGAATGACGCTTGACATCCAGGAGATCCTGGAGTTTCTACCTCACCGCTACCCGTTTCTGCTCATCGACCGGATCGTCGAATTCGAGCGCACCAAACGCCTGGTAGCCATCAAGAATGTAACCATTAACGAGCCGTTCTTTCAGGGCCACTTTCCCGGCTATCCCATCATGCCCGGGGTGCTGGTGGTGGAAGCAATGGCCCAGGCAGGCGGCATCATCATGCTGTACGAGATTGCCGACCGCAACGAAAAACTGGTGGTGTTCACGGGCATTGAGCGGGCAAAGTTTCGCCGGCCGGTGACACCGGGCGACCAGGTGCGCATCGAGGTGGATGTGCTGTCAATGCGGCCGCGGGCGGGGCGCATCCTGGGCCGGGCATTCGTCGAGGGCAAGCTGGCCTGCGAGGCAACGCTGACCTGTGCGGTAGTGACGCGGGAACGCGAGACGCGCGCGCACGGCGGACACGAAGCGGCGGCGGGGGCAGCCGAGTGAGCATTCATCCCAGCGCGGTCATCGCCGCCGGCGCGGTGGTTCCCGCCTCGTGCACTGTGGGTCCGTTTTCAACCATCGGCCCGGATGTGGTGCTGGGTGAGGATTGCGTGCTGGTCTCCCATGTGGTGCTGGACGGGCACACCAGGATCGGCGCCCGGAATACCTTTCACCCGTTTTGCGTGATTGGCGCTGCACCCCAGGATTTGAAGTACAAGGGCGAGCCCACCGCAGTTGAGATCGGCGACGACAACACGATTCGCGAATGCGTGACTGTGAGCCGCGGCACTGTAGGAGGCGGAGGAATGACGCGGATCGGCTCGGGCTGCCTGTTGATGGCCTATGCGCACATCGGACACGACAGCATGGTAGGCAGCCACTGCATCCTGGCCAACTGCGCCACCTTGGCCGGTCACGTGATCATCGAGGACTACGCCAGCGTGGGCGCCTTCTGCCCGGTACACCAGCACTGCATTGTGGGCCAATACGCCTTTATTGGTGGGGGGACCATCGTGACCCAGGACGTGCTGCCGTTTTCGCTGACCTCGGCGCGGCGCGAAAACCGGGCCTTCGGCATCAACAAGGTGGGACTGACGCGGAGGGGGTTCGCGGCGAAGCGACTGACGACGCTCCAGAAGGCTTTCAGGCTGCTGCTGGCGGCCAAGCTGAATACCTCGCAGGCGGTGGAGAAGATTCGCCAGCTTGAAGGCGAGGACGCGTCGCTGCTGGCCAACTTTATTGAGCGCAGCCAGCGCGGGATTATCAAGTAGCCATGAAACTTGGTCTCATTGCCGGCAACGGGCGGTTTCCGTTTTTGCTGCTGGAGGCGGCGCGGGCGCAGGGGCTTGCGGTAGCGGTGGCGGCTATCCGCGAGGAGACCGATGCGGAGATCGACCAGCGCGCGGCACGGGATGAACGCATCACGGTCCACTGGCTTTCGCTGGGAGAGCTGTCACGGCTAATTGAGGTCTTTCACAAAGAGGGCGTGACCAAGGCGGTCATGGCCGGGCAGGTCAAACATAAGCAAATTTTTTCAAGCATCCGGCCGGACTGGCGGCTGGCCAAGCTGCTGCTGAACCTGGGCACACGTTCGACCGACAGGCTGCTGGGAGCAGTGGCCAAGGTGCTGGGCGACGAGGGGATCGAACTGATCAGCTCCACCGCGTTTCTTGAGCCGCTGCTGGCGCAGGAAGGTGTGCTAACCGAGAGCGTGCCGGGTGGGCGAGCGCCCGACGAAGAGGAGCTGAAGAACATTGCGTACGGCCTGGGGGTGGCGCGCGCTGTGGCCGGTTTCGATGTAGGCCAGACGGTGGTGGTGGCCGCCCAGGCCTGCGTGGCGGTGGAGGCAATGGAAGGCACCGACGCAGCCATTGAGCGCGCCGGGTTGCTGATGCAATCACTCGAGGCGGATGCTTCAACGCTGGAGCGGCGGCTGACTGTGGTGAAGGTGGCCAAGCCTAATCAGGACATGCGCTTCGATGTACCGGTCATCGGCATCGGCACGGTGGAGACGATGGTCAAGGCGGGGGCGAGCTGCCTCTCTGTGGAAGCCGGGCGCACCCTGCTGTTCGATCGCGAGGCCCTGCTGCAGCGCGCCAGCCGGGCTGGGATTGCCATTGTGGCGGTTCCACGCGGATACTGAAGAATGGACGAGTCGCCCAATTCCGGAGTCCCGTCCATCCCTTTCCCCGTCTCAACAACTGGAGGTCCCAAGTGAAAAAGCCGATTCTCTTTGCCCTTGCCGCGGCTGCAGTGCTCGCGGTTTCCCTTCTCACCGTGCATGCGGCCGACCAGACACTACCCAGTGTGGGGCAGGTTGCGCCCACATTTACCCTGCCGTCACAGGACGGCTCGCAAATTTCGCTGGAGAGTTTTCGCGGCAAGTGGGTGGTGCTCTACTTCTATCCCAAGGACATGACCCAGGGCTGCACGATTGAGGCCCACAACTTCCAGCGCGATCAGGCGAGGTTCGATGCTGCGAATGCGGTGATCCTGGGTGTGAGTGTGGATACACCCGACAGCCACAAACAGTTTTGTACAAAGGAAGGGCTGACCTTCAGGTTGCTGGCCGACCCGGAACACAAGGTGGTGGACGAGTACGGTTCGCTGGGCCACTTTGCCACCTTTACCATCGCCAACCGGAACACCTTCCTGATTGATCCCCAGGGAAGGATTGTGAAGGTCTGGACCAAAGTTGACCCTTCGCACCATTCTGAAGAGGTGCTGGCGGCGCTGAGCGAGTTGAAAAAGTAGTAGAGTGTTCGCGCAAGCGGGTTCGTGCCTCGAAGAGCCCGCTCGCTGAGGCTTGAGTGGCCAACGAAATTGCAAAGAAGTTTCGCACGGACTTGGACGAAGTGCATCGAGCGCTGATCTCGGTGCAGGCCTCGCTTGCGGATGTGCCGTGGCGCGACGGCGGGTGGACGCGGAAGCAGATCGTGGGCCACCTGCTGGATTCGGCAGCGAATAATCGACAGAGATTTGTGAGGGCCGCGACCGAGGGTAAGTATGAAGGGCCGCAGTACGCTCAGGACGCATGGGTAGCTGCCCACGGATATGTAAACCAGCCGTGGCAAACGCTTCTGGGGTGGTGGGAAGCGGAACACGAGATTCTGATGGCCATCGTGGATCTCATTCCCGAGGAACGGCTTGAGTCAAGCTGCAGGGTTGGTGACGACGCGCCGGTTACTCTGCGCTACCTCATTGAGGACTACGTAAGTCATCAGCGCTGGCATCTGAAGCAATTGACGGCTAGAGCGCCGACCATCTGACCGGTTCGAGTACCGAGTCCAAACGCAAAAAAGCCCGGCACTAAGCCGGGCCCTTTTGCTTGCCTTGATTCTTACGTTGCCGTGCTACTTGGTTGCTTTCTTTGTGGAAGCCTTCTTTGCTGCTGCCTTCTTGGCAGGAGCCTTCTTTGCTACCTTCTTCGCCGGAGCCTTCTTGGCAGTAGCTTTCTTTGCTGCCTTCTTGGCTGGCGCCTTCTTTGCTGCCTTCTTAACGGCCAACTTTTTACCTCGTTTGGGGGTTTTGCCGGCGCTCTTCTTAACCGCTGCCTTCTTGGCTACGGTCTTTCCGCCCTTTGCGCCAGCGCTGCGTTTCTTTGCGGCGGATTTCTTTGCGGCCTTCTTGGCCACAACCTTTTTCGCGGCGGCCTTTTTAGGCGCCTTCTTGGCTACAGCCTTTTTAGCCGGTGCCTTTTTAGCCACGGCTTTCTTGGCCGGCGCCTTCTTGGCTGCGGCCTTCTTTGCCGGAGCTTTCTTTACCGCTTTCTTTGCGGGAGACTTCTTAGCGGCCTTCTTGGGGGCCGGCTTGGGTGTGGGCACTTCGGCGACTATGATCACCGTCTCCTCAGCCACTGCCTCATCGTCGTCCGAGGAGGTAACAATGCTGGAGGTTTCGACAGTGTCGTCCTCTTCAAAGTCTTCTTCGTGACCGGAGCTCAACTCTGCCGGCTCCGCATCGTGGTTGCCGTCACTCGTTGCGAACATCCTGAACACTTCTTCCATCCCATTGCCTCCAGCGGCTCACCGCTGACATTGTCAGGTCATGCATTGTTGCGTTTTAGAATGCTCCGCTATACGCGCGGAAATCATTGTAACAATAGCTTGCACGCAACAGCTATCAAATGACAAGTACGTAATGAGGCTCCCACGCATTTTTGCGATCGCGCGCACGAGAATCAATGCGAGGCGTGCCTGCGGGAACGCGACTTGTGTGTGCCGGAATGCGTGCTGGAAGAGGTTGCGGACTTCTTCTTCGAAGCGGATGCGCTGCTTTTTTTCGCCTTTGCGGTGGACGCGGTGTTGTGAGACTTGCCGGCGGCGCTCGCTACTTCGCGTGTTCCAGCTTTCCCCGATGCAGCATGGCGACGATGCCCAGTGCTGGTGCGCACTATGCTGGCGGGTTCGGCAACATGCAGGCGGCGGCCAGGCTCAACTTTGACGCCGGTAAGCTTGTTCCATTTCCGCAATTGGGTAAGCGAAACGCCGAAACGGTCGGCGATGGAGACAAGCGTGTCACCTTTGCGTGCGACGTAAAGCATGGAGTGCATTGATGGGGTTGCAGCCGGGGTCACGGGCACGACTACAGCTTCGACACCCTGCAGGCTGTCGCTCTCGCCCATCTGATTGGCCGCCGCAAGTTCAGCCACCTGCACATGGTAGGCGCGGGCAACCGAAGCCATCGTGTCGTCGACGGCGACCCGATGAAAGCGCCACGAATTGCGCTTGTCCTCGGGGATGCCAGCGATACGCTGCGCATACAAGGTGGCCGTTCCCGCGGGCACATGCAGGTCGAACGACGTGTCGGGCGGCGTGACGAAGCGAAGCAAGCTGGGGTTCAGAGCCATCAGCTCGTCTACGGGGGCACCGACCAGGTCCGATACCAGGCGCAGGTCGACGGAGTAGTTGACGGTCACTGTGTCGGTGATGACCGGCGGATCAAGAGTGATGTCGTCGAATCCGTACTGCGTAGGGTGATTGGCGATGATGATGGCGGCAAGAATCTCAGGGACGTAGATCTTGGTTTCGGCGGGCAGGTTGTTGCGTTTGTAAAGTTCCCAGAAATCGGCATACCCGGTCTTTTGCACGGCGCGCTGTACATTGCCCGTGCCCCAGTCGTAGCCAGCCATGGACAGGTACCAGTCACCGAGTTGGGTATAGATGAATTTCATGTAGCGGGCGTAGGCGCGAGTTGACTTCTCGGGGTCGAAGCGCTCATCCACATAATTGTTGCGTGTGAGGCCGTAGTTGCCATACGGCATGAACTGCCACATGCCGCCCGCACGGGATTTCGCATTGATGGCTCGCGGCTGAAAGCCGGACTCGGCTACGGCGAGATAAATCAGGTCCTGCGGCATGCCTTCTTCGCTCATGACCCGCTGAATCATTGTCTTGTAGCGGCCCGCGCGCTGGAACGAGTGGAGCAGCGTGTTGTGGCCTTTCTGAGTGTTGGCAAAGAAGTTGATGTACGCTGCAACGTAGTCGTTGACCACCAGCGGCAGGTCGGACTTGGTGGTTGCCAGATCGGTTCTGGCCTTGGCCACGATGTTGGGGTCAACTTCGAAGGTGATGTCGCTGGCCACATCGGCAGGCGTGGGCTCGGTTTTTGGAACGAAACCGTTGCCTTCCTTTAGCGCGTCCATCTCCAACCCGTTCACCGCGTCGACGATGTGGTCAAACTCGTCCTGCAATTGCGGGTCACTCTTGATATCGATGCCGCAGGTGAGCATGAGATCGACGGCGCGGTCGAACTGCATTTTGGCCTCGGGCAATTGGCCTTTGCGGTAGGCGGCTTCGCCCATGGAGTACGCCTTTTCAACTTGCTCGATGAGTTGCTGGACGCGGCGCTGTTGGGGCGTTGGCTGCGGCGTGGAAGCTGCGGGCTGCGACGGAACCGCGGGCAGCGACGGCGCAGTGGCCTGCGGTGAGGTCTTTGGGGGAGCACCGGCATCTTGTGAGGGTGTGCAGCCCCCCAGCATGAAGGCCAGCACCGAGCAACCAAGAAGTCGATAGGAAATTCTGCTCATGGGCAATGTGTGAAGCAGCCAGCCGGTCGTTATAGAACCGCGAAAGACACTATCCCGATGATAAGCTATGCGATGGAGGCATCGCGCGCTGAACGGTGCATTTGCTCTCTTTTGCCTGTAGCGTTCTCCAGTTGCTATAGAGCGAATCCACGGCAGTCGAGGGGCGTAATCCTGTAAAAGAGCCGCCCTGGATGAAGCCATCAACAGTTCCTGAGCTGGAGAATCGCGCTAACTTCGCATGGACGCACGCTTCCTTCGCAACTTCGCGATCATTGCCCACATCGACCACGGAAAGTCGACGCTGAGTGACCGTCTGTTGGAGTTGACGGGTTCAGTAACCGGGCGCGAGATGCAGGCCCAGATTCTGGACGCTATGGATCTGGAGCGGGAGCGTGGGATCACCATCAAGGCGCACGCGGTGCGCATGATGTACAAAGCGAAGGACGGCAATACCTATCAACTGAACCTGATCGATACGCCGGGTCATGTGGACTTCAGCTACGAAGTCTCGCGCTCGCTGGCTTCGTGCGAGGGCGCGTTGCTGGTGGTGGATGCCAGCCAGGGCGTTGAAGCGCAGACACTGGCCAACGCCTATCTGGCCATCCACCACGGCCTGGAGATGATTCCGGTTATCAACAAGATCGATTTGCCCTCGGCCGACGTTCTGCGCACACAGGAAGCGATTGAGCAGGCAGTGGGTGTGGACGCCACCTATGCGATACCAGTGAGCGCCAAGACTGGGCAGGGTGTAGACGAGGTGCTAGAAGCGATTGTGCAGCGGCTGCCGCCGCCTACGGGCGACCCCGATGCGCCATTGCAGGCGCTTATCTTCGACTCGTGGTTCGATGCCTATCGCGGCGTGATCGTATTGGTGCGCGTAATGCAGGGCACGCTGCGCAAGGGCCAGCGCATTCGCCTGATGTCGAATGGGAAAGCATTTGAAGTGGAGTCGATGGGCGTACTGATGCCCAAGCCAGTGGAGATCGGCCAGCTTTCAGCGGGCGAGGTCGGGTTTTTCGCGGCTACCATCAAGAACGTCTCAGATACCAAAATCGGCGACACCGTGACCGAAGATGCGCGACCCGCGGCGACGCAGTTGCCCGGCTTTGAAGATATCAAGCCGATGGTCTTCAGCGGTCTCTACACGGTGGATTCGCACGAGCACACGCTGTTGCGCGATGCCCTGGAAAAACTGCGGCTCAACGATTCGTCGTTCTTTTTTGAGCCGGAGAGTTCAGTCGCACTGGGCTTTGGTTTCCGTTGCGGATTTCTCGGCCTGCTGCACATGGAGATCATTCAGGAGCGGCTGGAGCGCGAGTACGAACTGGACCTGATTACCACCGCGCCCGGCGTGCGCTACCACATTACGCTGACCGACGGCAAAGTGCTCGAAGTGGACAACCCTTCGCGATGGCCCGACCCAACCAATATCGACAGCATTCGCGAGCCGGTGATCACGGCCAAGATTCTGACCAACGAAGAGTATGTAGGCGGCATCTTCAAACTTGTCGAGGAAAAACGCGGCAAGCAGATCAACTTCGAATACATAACGCCAACGCGGGTGATGCTGACGTACGAACTGCCCCTGAATGAAATCGTGCTCGACTTCTACGACCGCCTGAAATCCGTCTCGCGCGGCTACGCATCGCTGGATTATCAATTGGCCGGTGAATGGGAGTCGCCGATGGTGAAGCTGGACATCCTAGTTTCAGGTGAACCGGTGGACGCGCTGTCGATCATCGTCCACCGCGACCTAGCCTACGAGCGCGGCAAGGCGCTGGTGGCAAAGATGCGCGAACTGATCCCGCGTCAGCAATTCGAGGTGGCGATTCAGGCTGCGATCGGCGCCAAGATTGTGGCTCGTGAAACGGTGAGCCCGCTGCGTAAGAATGTGCTGGCCAAGTGTTACGGCGGAGACATTTCACGCAAGCGCAAGCTGCTGGAGAAACAAAAAGAGGGCAAGAAGCGCATGAAGCGGATTGGGAAGGTGGACATTCCGCAGGAAGCCTTCCTGGCGGTTTTGCGAGTGGGAGAAGAACAGCAGAAGTAATGCCTTTCTATTGACTTGGCCCATACGCGAGTCATCATCTGTTCATCAGGGATTGTGGAAAGCTCCCTTGATTTCCCTTGCCTTGTGCCGGTAAGGCAGGCCACCGCGCACCCGGGTGGGTTCCTCGCTACTCCAACAAAAATAAGGGCTTTGACCGTCTACCAGAAGCGGTGGCGGGTTGGCAAGGGGCAAAATTCGAAATTTTGCAGCGGATTCGCGAAAGAAATCCACAAACTTTTCCACAGGGAAGCAGTGCGGGACACTGCGGTTAGTAGAAAGTCCTACTCGACATTTTCGGCGCAATCAAAGTGAATACAGCGGCCCTTGGAAAACGGGGCCGCTGTGTCCGATTGAACCGACTTTAGTGGGCTGCCGGCGTCTTGGGAGCCGAAGTGGCAGGTCTCTTAGCGGCCGGTGCGCTGGGCAGGCTGGACGGCGCGTCAGCACCGGTCTGCGGCGGAGGAGCGGGTACACCGGACTTCACGTTGTAGGCGTCAATGACAGCCTTGGTGATGTTGGTGGAGTCGGTGGCATAAAGCACGGGACTCTGCTGTTGGGCAATGTCGAGGACAAGGGTGTATCCATGTTCCTCAGCGTAGGCGATCATGACGTCGCCTACTTTAGAGGCCAGAGTGTTGTAGAGCTCCTGCATCTCCCCGTTAAAGTCGTTCTGGTCGTCCTCGGCGTCACGCTGTAGCTGCTTCTTCTTATCATCAATGGTCTTGGCCCTGCTGGCGCGTTCCGCGTCACTGAGCGTGTTAGCCTGGGCCTGCAATTGCTTGGTCAGGTTGTCGACTTCGTCGCTGAGGGTCTTGAGCTGCTGACGCTTGGGGTCGTACTTCTTTTCAAGGTCAGCGAAATTGCGCTGTCCCTCGTTGGTTTGGGCCACGGCTACCTGAAAAGCGATGACGGCGATCTTGGTTGGTCCGGCAGGCTTGGCTGCGGCGGGCGCCCCAGAGGTCAACGGAGCGGATGGAACTTGGGCGGAGGCGTTCAGGACAAAGCCCGAAGCCAGGACAACGGCTAGTGCAAGCGAGCGCTTCATTCGAGTGGATTACTCCTTCAGAATTCCTGGATGGCTGTTCACGCTCTAGCGCGAAAACAAACCTGTGCCTCCTGAGAAACCTCACGGTCTTTCTTCACTCCAGCGACCAAGGCCTGCCGGAATGGGTGCCTCCACTCAGCTTTGGAGCGAAGACTGAAACAGACGCGACGGAGACGTCAGCAGGAACTAGATGGATTATAGGAGGGCAGGATAGGGGGGTCAAACCTGCAGCACACGAATTCCGCTTGTATTGGCGGCCATGGGCTGGCGGCGTGAGATTCCAGGGGCTGAGATTAGATTAAGAAAGAGCAAAATAACAAAGGCCCCGCAGTGCGGAGCCTTTGCGACGTCGCAGCCAAGGGCTAATGAGCTGCGGGCGGGTTGGGAGCGGCTGTGGCCGACGGCACCGGTGGAGCGGGCACGCCCGATTTCACATTGTAGGCGTCAATGACTTCCTTGGTGATGTTGGTGGAGTCGGCAGCAAAGAGCACAGGAGACTGCTGCTGAGAGAAATCCAGGACCAGCGTGAATCCATGGTCTTTGGCATAGGCGATCATGACGTCGCCGACCTTAGAAGCCAGACTGCCGTAGGTCGTCTGTATCTCCTGCTGGAATTCGTTTTGGGCATCTTCGGCGGCGTGCTGCAGGTCGCGCTGCTTGGTGTCGATGGCCTTGGTGCGGGTGGCGCGCTCGGCCGGTGTCAGAGTGGTTCCCTTGGCCTGCAAGTCCTTTTTCAGGGACTCAATCTCGTCGCTTTGAGTCTTGAGCTGGTCCTTCTTAGGTGTGAATTTCTTCTGCAGGTCGGCAAAGTGGCGCTGGAACTCGTTGGTTTGGGCGACGGCCGCCTGGAAGGCGATGACTGCGATCTTGGGTGGCCCGGCAGGCGCCGCAGCGGCAGGCGCGGAAGATGTTTGAGCGGCGGCGGTCAGGGCAATGCCTGAGGCCAGAAGAATGATGATTGCAAGCGGGCGCTTCATTCGAGTAAGGAACTCCTTCTGAGTTCCTGCATGGCTGTTGGCACTTGAGCACAGGAAAATGCCTGCGCCTCGCTAGAAACCACACGCTCTTTTCGGGGGGCTCCGCGCTTGATGAGGCAGAGACAGCAAAAGACGCAGGCGGAAACGTCAGCAGGAACTAGAGGGATTATATAGGGGGGTGGGATAGGGGCGTCAAACCGGACGGCGACAGAGTCCGCAAGCTGTTTGCCGTCTTAACCTGCACGCCCTGGCGCACAAATGAAAGAGCCGCCCGGAGGAGCGGCCCTTTTGGTAGATGCGTAAAGTCCCCTCGTCTAGAAGGTGGTGGACACCGTGAGGCGGAAGGTCTTGCGCGGTTCGCGGAAGAGATTCTGCGCGCCGAAAGATTCGATCGACTCCTGGTAGGTGAAGTCGCCGGCGCCTCCGGGCGGGAACATGTCGCGGGTAATCAGCTCAGCCGAGCAGCTTTGTACTTTGCCTCCGAGCTTGACGTCGTTGCAGTAGGGACGCTCGTACAGGCGGAGCGGGTTATAGGCGTAATAAATGCGAACCGGCGCATTGATGATTGGCATGATGACGCCGATTTCGCCGCCCAGCGACATGCGAGGCACGAAGTTTGTACCCTCAATGGGGCGGATATCTTTCTGGAATCCGACCTGCGAGCCGGGGATGCCACCCTGGCACGAACCATTGTTGTAGACCGGGCAGCCGTAGAGAGGAGCAGTGAGGGTGGCAAAGCCCTCAGGGCTCTGATGCAACTGGCCCTTGTTGAGAGCAGTGTCGATGCCGAAGTCGTCGAAGAACGAGACAGTGGCCGAGCCGACGATGGGAATGCGGTACTCGATGTTGGATGTGAAGCTGGTGTCGCCGCCGATGGATGCCACGCCATACACGGGAATCGGCACCTGAATGTACTGGTTCAGCTGCGGATTGTTGGGATCGCGGGGAACGCCAGTGCCGTCCGGATTGGTTAGCTGCACCAAGACGCGGTTAGGAACGTAGCCGTAGGGCGTGGCGCCACGGATATCGAAGCCACGCAAATCTGCCTCACCGCCAGTGTAGAAGCGGTTCTGAGGCGGAGCCACGTCGCCGCCAAAGCCCTGCACATAACTCAACTGGGCGCGCATACCCAGCACATTGTGCCCGTTGGCTGAAGGCGTCAGGTAATGCATGGACCGAAAGCTCTTGTAGGCCACTGCCGGCATGACGTAGCGCACGTTGCCGTAGAGCCCTGCTATGGCAAGGACTGCCGAGTATTCCTTGCCGCTGCGGGGACGCACGGGATTGTTGATGGTGTTGTAGGAATATGTGAACGAGGCATTGCTGTTGATGATGCCCGCAAGGGCATTGGATCCCTGGATGCCCGAGCGGAAACTGATCGTCTGGAAGAAAGCTTGCGAAGCGCTCGAAAAAGCGGTGATGTTCGACTTGCTAAGAGAGTAGGTGAAGCCTACGCGCTGGAAAGCATGGCGTCGAAGAGGATAGCTGACTGAAAAGTTCAAGCCAGTGGCGGCCTGGTTGTAGTTCTGGGTCAGCGACTGCTGCGCTGCCGAAAGGTTGACGGACTGCCCGGTGGTGGCCTGATAGCTCTTGGCGGCGTTGAAATCCTGCTTGTTGTTGAAGATCTGGAAGCCGACGTTGAGCGGGCGGTTGCGAACGTATGGCTGCGAAAAACCAAAGAGGAACTGGCGACTCACGTTGCCCAGGTTGCCTTGTACGCTGAGTGTCTCGCCCAGACCGAGAAAGTTGTTTGTCTGGTAGTTTACGCCGAGGAATGCGCCTGAAAGGCCGCTCACGCCGCCGTTGAGGCCGATGGAGTTCTTCCCTTTCTCCTTAACCTTGAGGAGCAGGTCCACGGTGCCCGCCTCGGGGTTCTGATGGGCCTCGGAGTCCTGATCCACTTTAAGAGGCTCAAAGTACTCCAATTGATTAAGGCGAAGCAGACTGTACTCCCAAAGCTGGGAGTTGTAGACCGAGCCTTCATCAAGCATGAGTTCGCGGCGGATGACGCGGTCGCGGGTGATGGTGTTGCCCTGGAACTCGATGCGCGAGACGTAGAAAGGCTTGCCTTCGTCGATATCGATTTGCATCGAGACGGTTTTCTTCTGTTCGTCGTAGCTGAGCTTGGGGATGGCACCGAAATTGATGTAGCCCAGCTGGCCGTATGCTTTCTTGAGGTTTTCGAGGCCCTTGCCGATCAGGGTCGCGTTGAACCATTCGCCATCCTTGACGGCGAAAGTGGCACGCAGAGCCTTGACGTTACTGACAGCCTTGTTGCCGGTAAAGGTAATGGATGCGAGCCGGTAACGGCCGCCCTCTTCGATGGGCATCAGGATGTCGATGCGCTTGCCCTTGTTGGGGCGGAAGGTGAACCAGTTCAACCCACCTTCGTCGCGGATTTGCGTCTTCGGCTCTTCGATGGCGGCGTTGGCATAGCCCTTGTCGCGATAGGCAAAGCGTACATGCTCGGAGTCTTCGTCCAGCTTGGTGGCGTCGAAGGTCTTGGCAAACAGGTTCTCGAAGATGATTGAGTAGGGAATCCCCACCGGCTTGAGGTTCTTCATGGAGCGGCGAAGCACCAGCGCGCTAATGTGCTGATTGCCGGTAAAGTGGATCTCGCCCACCTTAACCGTGGGACCTTCCTTGATGTTGAAAATCACCTGCACCGAGGCCGGAGGAATGGTCTTGATTTCAGGCTTGATGACGGCGAACTGGTGTCCGTGCTCGGACAGGATATCGCGGAGAACCGATTCGGCCCGCTTGATGGTGGTCGGGTTATACTGACCCTCCACCGAGAGCGGGACCTTCTCTTTTTTGAAGCGGTCGAGCACATCCGACTGTGAGACTGCGTTGAGGCCCTTGTAAACGATCTCGCGGATGGTGGGCCTTTCACGGACGAACACATTCAGGATGACGCCCTTCTCGGAGTCTTCCCGTTCAATGCGCAAGTCTTCGAAATATCCCGTATTCCACAGCGAGTTGAAGTCCCGCTCGATGGAGACGGGGTCGTAGGTATCGCCGGGGTGAGTAAAGAGGCGCGCGAGGATGGTCTCTTTGGGGATGCGCCGGTTGCCGATGACACGAATCTGGTCGATGGTCTGCGACGTCTGGGCCAGGGCTGCGCCGGCAGAAAACACCAGCAAAACGGCCAGCGCCATCCGGACGGAGATCCGCGCCAAGCGGGAGATGAAAGCGTGCTTGATCTTCACCGGGTTGGAGTCCTGCGGCGAGCACAAGTACTGGTGCGGTCCAAGGTTAGGCTTCACGGGAAGAATATGCACACCCTCATTGCGTAAGATCTGATGCTGCCTCGCGGAAAGATTGATTATATTGGACCGCGCCCACCCCGCCCAAACCGCCGGGCTACTCGCCAGCACAGAAACCGTATCTTTCCCAGATTTTCCCTGCCGCGCTTTGTGTCCACGGACTCGGGCTGGCCCCGCAACAGGGCCCATCCCAGTCTAACGGACGCGGATGGGTCAGAGGGCTGTACATCTCCCGCATGTTGCGTTGCATCCCTCTTAGACGCAGACGGGCGGGACATGACATCCTTTCTGCCTAAAGGATTGTGGAAAGATGGCAGGCATTGAGAAGACCGTTTACGACTTTTCCGCTTCGCTGCTCGATGGGCGCGCAGTACACCTGGCGGAGTTCCGGGGCCGGGTACTCTTAATCGTAAACACCGCCAGCCAGTGCGGCTTTACCCCGCAATACGCAAGTCTGGAGAGGCTTTACCGCGCGTACAAGGAGCGCGGGCTTGTGGTGCTCGGCTTCCCCTGCAATCAGTTTGGCGCGCAGGAACCAGGCACGGCCAATGAGATTGGGGCCTTTTGCGAGCGCAATTACGGGGTCAGCTTTCTCATTTTTGCCAAGATTGATGTTAACGGTGCAGAGACTCACCCGCTCTACCGGTTTCTGAAGGCATGCAAACCGGGAATTTTCGGTAGCCAACGCATCAAATGGAACTTCACCAAGTTTTTAGTGGACCGGAGCGGCAGAGTGGTGAGCCGCTGCGCGCCCGCGAAGGACCCGAAAGAGCTTGCTCCCGCAATCGAAAGTCTCCTGGGCGGCAGCTAAGGCAGAGCGCACGCCCCGCCGATTTGCGAGGCAGTGGACCAATCCATTGCCATCGAACGCTAATGACGGAAGTTATGTCCATTCCCGGCTTGCCTCGTACTCATCCGCGCCTGTGGGGTATGCTTTTTCCAGTCTGGAGCGAAGAACGGCCTGCTGCCTTTGGGACGATTGGATCTGGGCGGAATTACCCTTGAAAGGGAGGAGTAGATGCGCCGAAGCCTTCCCATGATCCTAGTCCGGATGGTTGTGGGCTTGGTGTTTCTGACTGAAGGGATTCTCAAGTTTCTGCATCCTGCGGAACTTGGCGCTGGACGCTTCGCGCATATCGGTCTGCCCTGGCCCCAGTTGCTCGCGCCTTTTGTCGGCGCAGTGGAGATTGTTGCGGGCGCTGCGGTGATTCTGAATCTGTATGCCGGGGATGCGGCCGTCCTGCTGCTGGCAGTGATTGTCACGGCGCTTGTAACCACCAAGGTACCTATATTCCTAGGCCGGCCACTGGGCCAGTTCGCTCCAGCCCAGCTGAGTCACTACGGCTTGTTGAGCTTTCTGCACGAGGCGCGGACCGACTTGTGCATGCTGTTCGGCTCGGTGGCCATCCTGATTGATAGCGGTATCCGGCTGGGGCGAAAGAAACGCTGGTACCAACGCTGACCGAGTGTCATGCCTGCTGCTCACGGCAAATCCCCACTTGGCGAGATATTAGGCTTCATTCTGCGCGGCTGAGCCGGCCGTCGGCTCGCCGGCATTACCCGTCGAAGCGGTATGCACTGATGGCTGCACCCATCGGCTCATCACCAAAAATGCGTGTTCCAGGCGCGTCGCCACCGGCCCCGGCAGCCACCATGAGCGGAATCAAATGCTCCTCGCGCGGGTGAGCGTAGGCAGCAAAGGGTGCATCGCGCCAGTGGGATAGCAGGGTATCCCGCTCCGCTGCGGGCGACTGGACCGCAGCCGTAAGCCAGGAATCAAACGCGCGAGCGCGCTCCGGTGTCTCGGGGCGGAGATAGCCGCGCAGGTTGTGAAAGCTCATCCCGCTGGCCACGAGAAGTATGCCTTCATCGCGCAGGGGAGCCAGGGCGCGGCCCGCGGCTAGGTGCAGCGCGGGATCAAGGGAGGCTGCAAGAGACAGCGTGACAACCGGAATCTGCGCCAGGGGGAACGCCACCTTGAGAGGCACAAAGACGCCGTGGTCGAAGCCCCGGCTGGGGCTTAGGGCCGCGGGCAGCGAGGCCGTTTGAAGCAGCTCGGACACACGCGCGGCCAGTTCAGGCGATCCCGGGGCGGGCCAGGTGAGCTGGTAGGTGTGCACGGGGAAGCCGGAGTAGTCGAAGATCAGTGAGGGCCTGGGCGCAGCACTGGCGGTAAAGGCCAGCTCTTCCCAGTGGCCGCTGACGACCACCATCGCCCGGGGCGGAGCGGGCAGCGTGGCCACAAGACCTTCAAGGAAGTGTTGCGTGGAGTTCCAGGTGTCCGCCGGACCCCAGGTCCAATCCATAAAGAAGCATGGTCCGCCGCCGTGAGGCAGAAAGATGGCGGGCTGGCGCTGTGTGCTTGCAGTCATAGGCTTCTCCTCATGGTTTGCGGCTAGTCGCTTGGACCGGGACGATGGTTGTTCAAACAACTATTATGTAGATGCACCCGTACGGCCCAAGGATTCATGTGCGCCCGCATTGCCTCAGAGGTGCGGCCAGAGAGATGACGTGGATCAGCATTGCAATACCGATCGTGCGCGGAATCAGGCCGATCGCCCGAGCCGCTAGCTGTCTTTGCGGTAGAGGAGGTCACGGATCGCGTGCTTCCTGGCCTGATTCAACTCGCTTTCATTCTTGCGACCGACGATGTCCTTACCGAGCTTCGGAGCGGGATCCGTTTGTTCCGGTTCGCTGCAGGCTGGGCAGCGGTTGGCAAAGCCGGGTTTATCCGGCCTTAACTCAAACTCCTCTGAGCAGACGACGCAAACTTTAATAGGAAACGGCATAATCTCTTATCGTAATGGAGGTGGCGACCTTAGTGCACGATTGGGCTTAGGCTGCATTTTGACTGCAAATTGCGGTACCTTGGCTGCGAATCGAGAGTCTAAGTAATCGAGCTCCTCTGGAGACAACCGCAATGAAAGACCCGTTCTTTCTCGACCGCTTTGTAAGCGCGCAGGATGGTGTGTATGCGGAGGCGGTTGCCGAGTTGCGTAACGGCCGCAGGTGTGGTCAGTGGGTCTGGTTCATTTTTCCGCAGATGAAAGGCCTGGGCCACGCCCCGCAGGCAGCCTACTACGGCATCAGCTCGCTGGACGAGGCCACAGCTTACCTTAGCCACCCAGTGCTGGGTCCACGGCTGGTGGAGTGTACCCGGCTGGTAAACGAGGTGGAGGATCGTTCGATACAGGAGATTCTCGGCGTTCCCGAAGATCTGAAGTTCCGCTCGTCGATGACGCTGTTTGCCCACGCTGCCGAAGACGATACCGTCTTTAGAACTGCACTGGAGAAGTACTTTGAGGGCGAGCCCGACCTGCTAACCCTGGAACTGATGCGGTGAAGCAATGCGTTGCGATTCGATCCGGCTATCTCTGGTCGGCGTGCTTCTCGCCGAAGGTGCGCAGCTTGGCCAGCGTAGCGGCTGCCGCGCCGGAATCGATGGCTTCGGCCCCTTGCGCCACGCCTTGCTTGAGGTCGTCCGCCAGGCCCGCGGCCACCAACGCGGCCGCCGCATTGAGCAGCACAATATCGCGGCGTGCGCCGGGAATGCCGGTGAGCACATCGTAGAGCAGGGCCGAATTAGTCTGCACATCGCCGCCCACGAATTGGTCGAGTGTGGCGCGGGGCAGTCCGGCCATCTCAGGGGTGACGCGGGCGGCCTTCAATGTGGTTTCGCCCGTCTCGGACTCCTCAATGCGGGCGACGACAGACTCGCCCGTGGTGGTCAGTTCGTCAATGCCATCGGTGCCGTGGACAACGAAGGCGCGTTTTGCGCCCAGGGCCTTGAGAGTGCGGCCAAGGAGCAGGACGCGGCTGGGGGCGAGAACGCCGATCACTTGCGTGCGCGCACCGGCGGGATTGGTGAGCGGCCCGCAGAGGTTAAAGATAGTGCGAAAACCCAGCGCCCGGCGCAGAGGCCCGACAGCCTTCATGGCGGGATGGTACAGGGGAGCCATGAGGAACATGAAGCCGGTTTGGCGGAGGCACTCGACGGCCAGATCGGGCTGAAGGGAGATGGGTACGCCGAGAGCTTCAAGCACGTCGGCCGCGCCGCAGCGGGAGGTGATGGCGCGGTTACCGT
This sequence comes from uncultured Occallatibacter sp., assembly GCA_964396795.1. Taxonomy (GTDB): domain Bacteria; phylum Acidobacteriota; class Terriglobia; order Terriglobales; family Acidobacteriaceae; genus Telmatobacter. Next base: position 46,009 of record CAYNGB010000021.1, read on the forward strand.
GCTTGGCTACCCGGGCGCCTGCGGCCGCCGCCACCAGCGCCGCGCCGGAAGAGATGTTGAAAGTGAGCGGCCCGCCGCCGCCGGTACCGACAATGTCGACCAGTTCGCCGCGCTCCTCGGGTGTGAGGGGCAGCGTTAAGGCGCGTTCGCGCATCACCTGAACAAAACCGGCCAGTTCAGGCGCCTGCTCGCCGCGAGTGGCCAGCACAGCCAGCAGTGCCGCGGTCTCAACCTCCGGCGCTGCACCCGCAAGGATTTCCTCAAGCACGGCGGCTGCCTGTTCCCGGGTCAGTGCCGCTCCGTCTTCGGCCAGCGGCTTCAAAAGCTCTTTCAGCATGCCCATATCTACCTTTATGGTAAAGGCGCGTGATGGGTCGGCGTTCTGGTTATCAGCGGCATGGCTCTGTTTGCCGGTCATTCGGCCAGCAAGATAGTATTTGGATACCGCTGGCACGGTCGCGCTGGTCTGGCACCTGCGTGGTGTCGAACTGACCTTTCCAATTCAGCGGACGTGGCGGTCCCTACCAACATGAAAATTCACGAGTATCAGGCAAAGGAAATCCTGGCGAAGTACGGCGTGGCCGTGCCCCGGGGCGAGATGGCCAACACGCTGGAAGAAGCGTCGGGCGTGGCCCGCAAGTTGCTGGCCGAAGGCGCAAGCGGGGTGGTGGTGAAGGCGCAGATTCATGCCGGAGGCCGGGGCAAGGGAGGCGGCGTGAAGGTGGCGCATACCCGCGAGGACGCAGAGTTGCACGCCAAGAACATTCTGGGCATGCAACTGGTGACGCACCAGACCGGTCCCCAAGGACAAAAGGTACAGCGCCTGCTGATTGAAGAGACTGCGGCCATTGACCGCGAACTCTACCTGGGCATTGTGCTCGATCGCGTGACCAGCAAGCTGGTTTTTATGGCTTCGCAGGCCGGCGGCATGGAGATTGAAGAAGTGGCTGCCAAGGACCCGACGGCCATCTTCAAGGAGACCATCGATCCGGCGGTGGGTTTCGGCGCGTGGCAGGCGCGCAAGCTGGCGTTTGCGCTGGGACTGAAGCCCACACAGATCAATGCGGCTGTCGCATTTCTGCAGAGTCTGTACAAGGCGTTTGTGGAAACGGATGCGTCGCTGGTGGAGATCAATCCTTTCATCACGACCAAAGATGACAAGCTTTTCGCGCTGGACGCCAAGATCACGTTTGACGACAATGCGCTGTTTCGGCATCCGGCCATCAAGGCGCTGCGCGACACCGCCGAAGAAGACCCGCTGGAAGTGGAAGCCAGCAAATACGCGTTGAACTACATCAAGCTCGATGGGTCGATCGCCTGCATGGTCAACGGCGCGGGCCTGGCGATGGCCACCATGGACATCATCCAGTACGCCGGCGGCAGTCCGGCCAACTTTTTGGACGTAGGCGGCGGCGCGACCCAGGAGCAGATTGAGCACGCGTTCGAGATTCTGCTCTCGGACGCCCATGTGAAGGCGATCTTCATTAACATCTTCGGCGGGATCTTGCGCGTGGACCGGTTGGCTACAGGCGTGGTGGCCGCAGCGCGCAAGCTGCATGTGAGTGTGCCCATTGTGCTGCGCCTCGAAGGCACGAATGTGGAAGAAGGACGCAAGATTCTGAAGGAGTCGGGATTGAATTTCCAGGTGGGCGCAACGATGAAGGAAGCGGCGGAGTTGGTAGTGAAGGCCGCAGCGGGCATGGGGGCATAGGATGGCTGTACTCGTAACCAAAGAAACGCGACTCATCGTGCAGGGAATTACAGGCAAGGAAGGCACATTCCACGCCATGGGGTGCGCGGAATACGGCACCAAGGTTGTGGGCGGTGTGACGCCCGGCAAAGGCGGCACCATGCACGAAGGATGGCCGGTATTCAACACGGTGCAGGAAGCTGTCTACTCCACCGGCGCCAATGCCACCATGATTTTTGTTCCGCCACCCTTTGCCGCCGATGCAATTCTGGAGGCGGAGGACGCGGGGATTGCCCTGATCGTGTGCATCACCGAGGGCATTCCCACACTGGACATGGTGAAGGTGTGGGCCAAACTCAAAAGCTCAAAATCGCGGCTCATAGGACCCAACTGCCCCGGGGTGATTTCGCCGGGGAAAGCCAAGATCGGCATCATGCCCGGCCGCATTCACAAGGAAGGCTCGGTGGGCATCGTCTCGCGCTCGGGCACGTTGACGTATGAGGCCGTGCATCAGCTTACGCAACGCGGAATCGGCCAATCGACGGCAATCGGCATCGGCGGCGATCCGATCATCGGGACCACGCATATCGACGCACTGCGCCTGCTGAACGACGATCCTGAGACTGAATCCATCATCATGATCGGCGAAATCGGCGGATCGGCCGAAGAGGCTGCCGCGGAGTTCGTAAGGCAGAACGTGAAAAAGCCGGTGGTGGGATTCATCGCCGGACAGACTGCGCCTCCGGGTCGGCGCATGGGGCACGCCGGAGCGATCATCAGCGGTGGACAAGGCACGGCGGCCGACAAGATGAAGGCCATGACCGCGGCAGGGATTCATGTCGTCGTATCGCCCGCGGAGATCGGAGCTACGCTGGCCAAAGTGATCGGCAAGCACTAGGTTCTAGCTTCAGCTTCAAACCGGAGGCTCGCCACGATGGTGGGCCCTCGTTCTTAGATGAGAGCCGCGAAACAACTTATGGGCTCTCTCCCGATGCTGGCCCTCGAGAGCTGCTCCTCAAATCGCCCGCAGCATCCGCATCGGCAAGAAGATGATGGCCGCCACCAGTCCCAAGGCACCGCCTACCGCAATGCCCACCACCCGAAACGGCAACAGCAACAGCCACACCAGCGGATATAGCACCAGCGCCATCAGTGCGACCGGCCAGCACATCACAAATAGAATGCACCACAGTAAGAACTTCACCATAACGTCAGCGCCTCACCTCGCAAAGAACACCCGCAAGCAGTCACCTATAGATACGCATGCCTCGCAAAACAGGTTCCAGATTTCCCAGTTAGTTTTCTCACCTTTTCCGGGCCTTGGCTCTCTCCGCCAGCAGCTTCTTCCGTTCGCGAATCACTTTGGCCCGTTCCTTCTCAGGCAGAGCCAGCATGGACTTGGTTCGCTTGGGCAATTTCTCAAAGATCAGCGCATGCGCCCGCCGCAGTTCCTCTTCAATCTCGCGCGGTCGTAGCGCGTCCCAGCGTTCCACGGTCACCCACCCCGCCTTGGCCAGATAGGGCGAAGCGATAATTCCTTCGGTCTCAAGCAACTCGTGAAACCGCTCCGCGCCGCAGTGGAACCAGAGTACCCCCGTCCCCGACCCATCCAGGTCCGTCATGGCAAACATCTTCCCGCCGATGTCCCGGTCGCCCACCCAATACACCAAGTGATGCCCCCAGTTCACCGTCTCCGCCACGTATGGCAGTCCCAAACAGATCGTGCGGACCTGCTCGTTGTCCATGCCAGCCAGTTTAAGCCGGATGTACACGCGGCGGACACCAAAAACCCACCGCCAATTGCACGGACTGGTAAAGTAGCCGATGAAAAAAGTGATAGGGGTGAACCTCGACCTGACGCAGCGGATTCGATGCACAATTTCTGACCTGCGAGTGGCATCATTGAGAGTGCTGCTCCTCCCAGCGGCAGGCACGAGGCAACTGTGTTCGAGACCAAGAAGAGCGAGTCCATGTTCGGCTTCGACTTGAAAGACAAGATATGGAGCCTTGTCGCAGCACTGCTCTGTTTCGCGGCTAAAGCTCTCTTTGTCTGGCTCCACTGGACTCCAACCGTTCCTCCGTCCATGCAAGGCATCCTGACCCCTGAACAGCTCACCGACGCGATCGCCGCAGTGCCTTTGCTTGTGGCCGTCGCCCTGATTTTCGGCTGGAAAAGATGGCTGGGCAGGCGAAGACATGTGGATGGCAAAGCCAGGCTGGATAAAGTCGTCATCTACGTTGCGGAATTGGAAGGCGACGACAAGAAGGGCTCCCACCGCACCAACATCATTCGCTCCCTGCAACGCGAAATGAGTGATCCTATCCAGGTTCTTCGCTGCGGAATGGAGTTGCGCGCCGACGAGTCCGGTGACCCCTCCGAAGATGCAACTCCTGCCATCCGCAAGGCCCGGAAATATCTGAGCGATAAGAAGGCTGACCTGATGATCTGGGGGCAGGTGCTGGCGGGGCCGCCGCAGGTCATTGAACTGCACTTTACCTCGTCCGAGCAGGACGGGGCGGATGAGGCGCGTTTCAGCTATGACGAGAAGTTCCGTCTCGCCGGAGACTTTGGTCAGGAGCTCGCGATAGCCCTTGCGGCGGCCGCCGCGCAACAGGCGCTGCCCGCCTTGAATAGTGGAATCTACGTGGCAGATGTTCTGGTCCCGATTGCCCAGAAGCTCGGCGAGCTCTCTGCCAGCCCTCCTGCGGCCATGGGACCGGCAGAGCGAGCATTGCTTCTGCATTCCTATGCTCTCACCGAACAGACAATCGGAGAGGAACGCGGGGACTCCAATGCCATGGAACGCGCAACCGAGGCCTTCAGGAAAAGCCTTCAGGAGTGCAACCGCGAAGAGTTTCCACTCGAATGGGCTGCAATCCAGAACAACCTCGGCGTTGCACTGGCGATCCGCGGAGGGCGCGAGAGCGGAACGGAACTCCTGCAGGCCGCAGTCCAGGCATTTCAGTCGGCGCTCGAAGAACGGACGCGAGAACGCGAGCCTCTCGATTGGGCCGCAACGCAAAACAACCTCTGTAATGCGCTTTCGGCATTGGGCGAGCGCGAAAGAGGAACGGAACACCTGCAAGAGGCGGTTCGAGCGTATTGCGTGGTGCTCAGTGCGCAGTCACGCGAGCACGCTCCACTCGATTGGGCGAGGACAGAGAATAATCTCGGCGCGACCCTGGCCACACTCGGCAATCGCGAGGAAGGGACCGAAAGCCTGAAGGATGCAATTCAGGCCTTTAGGGCGGCACTTGAAGAGCGCACCCGGGAGCGCGTACCGCTCAAGTGGGCGATGTCGCAGTACAACCTCGGAAATGCACTCCAGTCTCTGGGACTGCGCGAAGGCGGGACGAAGCAATTGGAAAGGGCCGTCCAAGCGTATACAGCATCACTCGAAGAGCGGACCCGCGAACGGGCTCCGCTGGATTGGGCCGCAACTCAGAACAATCTGGGCAATGCACTGGCTGTTCTGGGAGAGCGCGAGAACAGAATTGAACGCCTGGAGGAGGCTATCCAGGCGTACACGGCCGCACTCGAGGAGCGGACACGTGACCGCGTTCCGCTCGATTGGGCCGCCACGCAGAACAACCTCGCCCTTGCACTGTCGATTCTGAGTGAGCGCGAAGGCAAGGCGGATCGTATGGAAAAGGCGGTCCTGGCATATCGGGCGGCGCTCGAAGAGAAGACGCGAGAGCGCGCCCCCTTCGATTGGGCAGGAACTCAGGTTAACCTTGGAACAGCATGCGAGGTGCTGGGAAGACTGGATGAGGCCGTCACGGCATACAGACAAGCGCTCGAAGTACTCACGCCCGAAGCACACTCCGAGGCGCATGCCCAAGTCTCCGGCGATCTGAAACGTGTACTTGCGGAACTGGGCCGCGGCAACGGAGTCGTCGAGCCTTAATTGCAACACTCTGGTTGTCGGCCACTCTAGAACTTTCCCTCGAATACCCTGTAACGCCTCTCCAACTCCCACTGCGCGGCGGCTTTTTCGCTGCCCTCCAGCAGGGCTTTGCAAGCGGCGGAAGGTTTCTCCCCGCCCAGCGGCTGGCCCTTGCACGCTGTAGCAGGCGTGGTGAAACCGTCCGGCACGGCCCAGAGACTCGCCCCCGGCAAAAAGTTGTGCTCCATCCCGGTGCGCGCTAGTTGCTTCAGATCCTGATAGCTCAGGTGGTAGTCCAACGCCGCGCGCGCGTACTCACGCGTAATGTCGATGCGGCTTACCCCTTCATCATCAGTCGAGAGTGCTACTGGAACATGGGCGGCCCGGTAATTCGGGAAGGGGTGCAAATTGCCATGCACACCCAGGATGCCTTCATTAGAGCTTAGGTTGATCTCCACCATCACATGTTTCGCGGCCATCTCTTTCAGCAGTGCCGCAGCGTCGTCCTCATACATCACGTCGACGCCATGACCGATGCGCTCCGCATGCCCTCGCTCCACTGCTTGACGAATGTGAAAGCGCAGCCCCTCGGGAGGGACCAAGGAGGGGGCGAGCTCACCGGCATGGAGCGAGATGTGAACCTTTGGGTAGACGGAATGGAGGTAGTCAAGCATATTCATCTGTAGTGTGTAGTCCCGCATGGATACAAAACCGTCCTCCGGCATCACGAAGTTGATGCCTACAAATCCAGGCTCATTCGTGTCCATGCTGGCCTGAATCGTCTCGAAGCCCAACAGCGCCTGGGCAAAGACCTGCTCTGGCGCCCACCCGCGCAGCACCTGGTAGATGTAGCGCACCTCCACCTGGCAGGCTGATACGGCCCCGGGGGTGCCGCAGTGTTCGATTTCCCGGCGCTGCTTCTCGGCAGTGCGGACATGTTCACGATCGGCCACGACTTCATCGCGCAGGCCCTGATCCAGCAGAGTCTGCCGGTACTGGGCAAAGGTCGGGGCCAACGGGTTCTGGCGGGCAATCGAAGCCGCATGACCGAAGGGCGGCGTCTCCATTAGCTCCAGATACTGCTGATTCTGAGCGTCAGCGCGGCGAGCCACTTCGTCGACCCACTCGCCGGTGTGGCGCTTATCCAGCCCCCCGTAACGCGCAAAGGTAGAAAAGAACTGGTCGTGGCCACTGAGGCTTGGCGTGGGCACAAAGCTGCGCATGGAAAAAGCGTCAACGAGCCGATCGTAGAGATCCTGGTCTGCCGGCGCTAGCACACCGGAGAGGTTCGTGGCGGGCTCCAGCGGTGGGGTGCAGGGGGGCTGCGCAAAGCGAAGCGCCACCGGGTCCACGCACAGCCCATCTTCGCCGGCATCTTTAATAAAAGTCTCCGCGTAAACGGCCCCGCTGAGGTGAACATGCAAATCGGCGCCTTTGGGAAATTCGGTGAGGAAGGCATTCAGGGCCAGCGGTCCGCTGCTCACCGCAGCGTCATAAGCACGCGCGGCGCGTGTTTCCGCCCCGGCAGCGGGTACTCCGGAGGATTGGGCATGGACGGCAGCGGCCGCAAAAGCGGCTAAGGCAAAACAGGCAACGCGAAAGGCTGAGCGGCTCATAATTGCTTTCCAGTTTAGAGCGTGGCTGCGATTCGAGGCCGTGAAATTTACTGGAGGTGGTGTACGTCGAGACACACCTCGCGGTTCGAACGGCGGGTGCGGTTGCAAGGATACTCATTTCGTCGCAATCTGGACAATGTCCTTTGCGACGGAGACGGATCTCAAGGCGATCCTGGGCCGATTCGGGGGCAAAACGTCAGGATGTTGCGGCGACAGAAGAAGAGTGACCGAAGGCGGATATCCCCAGCACGTGGCGAGTTTGGTCTGGGGACGGGTAGTTGGTATACTGACAAAGTTGTTGCAGCGCACTGTTCGTGGACCCGCCCTTCCTTCTCCGGCCGTGCCGGACCCCGCGCAGGAAATTGCAACCTTAAAGTCTGCACTGAGGCCAGGTAGCTCAGTGGTAGAGCGCGGCCCTGAAAAGGCCGGCGTCGGCGGTTCAATCCCGTCCCTGGCCACCATCCTTCTCGATGTCATAGAGTCTTGCGAATCACTCCGGGACCAAGGGCTGTGCGGCCGTCCTGAACATTCTCTAGACCATATGAATCTCCACTGATAATGTGACAATCAATGCTCGATTCGTTGCGCGATATTTTCAAGCGCTTGCGACGCTCCGTGGCCCAACGTGGGGTACGGAACATGCTCTATAACGTGTGGCGGCGGGCGACGCGCCGGGGCCGGCCCAACACCGGTCCTGCACGCCGGAATGAATCTGGCGGGCATGTGCAAGGCTCGCTGAAGCACCCCTTCGACGAGCAGTTTGGGGTGGAGACGAGCGGGATCATCAGTTGGCGCGAGTTGGAGGCAGGCCATGCTCACGATCTGTACACCGTCAGCTACTACGGCGTGGCCCCCTCTCTCTTTCAGGAATCAATGACACGCTGGCGGTCGCATCCGGGAAAGGTGTCGCTGGGTGAATACACTTTCATCGATCTAGGCTCGGGCAAGGGCCGCGCCGTATTGATGGCGGCAGAGTTTCCATTCAAAGCGTGCATTGGCGTGGAGTTGAATGCCGGCCTCAGCGACATCGCGCGTGAAAACATGGCGCGATGGAAGGCGGCAGGCAGAGCCCGGAGCCCCATGACCGCGATCTGCCAGGACGTTACAGAGTTCATCTTTCCGAATACACCATGCGTCGTCTTCCTCTTCAATCCATTTACGGCCAAAATACTCAAGAAGGTGGTGGGGAATCTTGCGCGAGCATTCGCCTCGCGCCCGGGCGAGCTGGATTTGATCTATGTCAATTCCGAATTCAGCAGCGTATTGGCTGCGCACCCCGGCTTTGAGACTCTCTGGGAGGAGCGGATTCCCATGTCGCCCGAAGATGCAGCGGCCGACCTGGCGCATCAACTGGAGAGCGTTGGCGAAATTTACGGCCAGACGGGAATTGAACCGTGCGGCGCATGGCGCTGGCAAGGCGTGAGCCGGTGAATCTCACGCATGAAGACGGTACATAGGCCGCGATGAGGTAGTCACCGTCTTGCGTTTCTGCCGGGCGGCAACGACACCTCTGATCGACCCATCGCACCCTGCTCACCGACACCGGCGCCCGGGCGGTCTATCATCCCCATGTGCACACTCACTATCGTCTAGGCGACATTCTGGCCAACGCCATTACCCATGGCGTGGGAGCCGCCCTGGCCATCGCGGGCGCCGTTTATCTGATTGCCGCCTCCATGCGCGGATCGACCTGGCTGGTGGTCAGTTGCTCTGTATTTTCTGGCACGCTGATCCTGGTCTACATTTGCTCCACGCTCTACCACTCGCTGGTGCGCACCCGCGCGCGCCATGTGTTTCACGTACTCGATCACTCGGCAATCTACCTGCTGATTGCGGGCACCTATACACCCTTTACGCTGATTTCGCTGCGCGGCCCGGTGGGCTGGGTCCTGTTCGGAGCGGTGTGGACGCTGGCCGTGGCAGGGGTAATTTTTAAGAGCCTTGCTGTGGGCCGGTTCGAAGTGGCCTCGGCGCTGGTGTACCTATTTCAGGGCTGGTTGGTGGTGTTCGCAGCTCACCCGCTGCTCCATGCCATCGGCTGGCACGGCTTGCTATGGCTGGGCGCTGGCGGACTGGCCTACACCCTGGGCATCATCTTCTTCGCCTTCGACCGTCTGCCCTACTTCCATGCCGCGTGGCACCTGTTCGTCCTGGCGGGCAGCGTGGCGCATTACTTTGCCATCCTCTACCACGTGGTTCCGCAGGCCTAGAGCGGGTAGCAGAATAAGCCCAGATTGACCTTCCCTTCCAAAGCAGGTAAACTACCTTAGTTTGGCGATTCCTGCCTGTCGCCGTGGAGCCTGACGTTCGCCCTGCGATTTAGCGGGCTTGAGCGTACCACGGCGCGGAAGTTTCCGCCCGAGCTATTTTCAGGAAGCATGAGCGCTCCCGCCGCGGCGGGCAGGCGCGCTGGAGGGTTTATGTACGCGGTGATTCGTACCGGTGGAAAGCAATATCGTGTCGCTCCCGGCGACGTGGTCAAGATTGAAAGTGTCGCCTCGGAGAACCAGACCGTGGAGTTCAGCGACGTGCTGGCAGTTTCCGGCGAGCCCGGAACCGTGGCCAAACCCTCGACCGCCAAGGTGACGGCTGAAGTGTTGGGCGAGGGGCGCAGAGACAAGATCCTGGTCTTCCACCTGAAGCGGAAGAAGCAATACAAGAAGATGCAGGGACACCGGCAGAACTTTACCGAGGTGCGCATCAAGGCCATTGAGGCTGACGGCGTCACCTATACCGCTGCCCAGTAGGACGCGGGAGCACAATTCAGAAGGGGATTCGGCAATGGCACATAAAAAGGGTGGAGGCAGTTCCACAAACGGACGCGATTCCAATGCACAGCGGCTGGGCGTAAAGGCTTTCGCCGGCCAACTGGTTACCGGCGGCTCTATCATCACCCGCCAGCGCGGCACGCGTATCAAGCCGGGCGTGAATGTGGGCATAGGCTCGGACGACACGCTCTTCGCCAAGGTCACCGGCAAGGTAAAGTTCACTGATCACGGAAACCGCGGGCGCTTTGCCTCGGTCGAGCCGGTGGCTACCGAGTAACAGTTCTAACTTTGATCGGATGAGGCCACGGCGCTGCCGTGGCCTTTTCCATGCGCCCTGTGGGGTATGCAGGAAAGAGACCTCAATCGCAGAAAGGGCCGGACTCCAATGGAGTCCGGCCCTTCGACTCTCAGATCAGGCAGCGGCGTCTACGATTTCGATTCGTTGCCAGCCAGATTCCTGGTCAGCACCTTATCCACGACCTTCTCCACGTCGGTAAGGAAGAAGCCGTTGGCGGGCTGCTGCACTGCAACCTGCGTTCCATGGCCCAGCGCTGAAGCGATCTCGTTCCACCGGTAGATGGTGGAGTTGGCTGGCATGACAACTGGCTCGCGGGCGGGTTCGGGCAGCGCACAGTAGGCAACCCAGGTCCCCAACGAAAGCAGAATCCCGGATTCATATGCAAACTGTAACGGCGTGGTCAGTGAGCAGTTGCCCGGAATCAAGGCTGCAAAGATAAAGTCGTTTGCGCACATCAATCCAAAGCCAAGTCCCAGGCCAAAAGCGATATCCCGGACCGAAAGGCGAAGCGCGTTCATGCACAGGCAGAGGAAGCCCAGCAGGCACAACTCAAGGATACTCACGGACCGCATGAGCGCAACCGCGAATTCGGGAATCATCGAAACACTGGGATGCGCGTAGGAGATAGATGCGAGGCTGGCCAGCACTGAAACCAGCGCGGCCCAGCGAAACACCACGGTGCCTAGTCTCTTGAGCCCGGAGAATGGCGAGAGTACTGAACGGAAAATCTCCAGAGTAACAAAGAACAGAGTTACCGCGCTGGCGATATAGACCGCCCAATATGGATAGAAGTAGAACGGAAAATATTGGTGACCCCAGGGCTGCGCCTGCAGGTAAAGGAGCCCAACAAGCACCGGCATAGAACCCACGCGCAGAGCCAGATAAACACTCATGGCCGGGAAGCGGCGGTGCATACCCTTGGTCCAAAAGAGGAAGCCGAGCACAGCCCAAAGGGCAAATTCAACTACGCTCAGCAGCGACATGGCAAAGTCTAACGGCATACAAAGCCCTTTCCATCCTGAGGGTTCAATCAGAATAGCGCCTTGCAGCCTGCAAATTCAACGGAAAAAGCACACTAAGCCTATAGCACTTTGGTGCTATGACTTTTTATTACTTGAGGACGGTGCATCCCATGCCCGGGCCGCAAGTAGGAACCGGCAATCCTGAAGTAGCCGACAGGTGACTGGCGACAGCATGTGTGGTGGTGGAGGATAGTGAAGCAGCGGCGGCGCCGGCAACTACCACAGAAAGAACGAAAAAGCGGAATGCGAGTTTCATTGTTGGTTACCCCTTGCAGAAAATGATTGACAGGAAGAACCTCTTCCTAACACCAAAATGGTAGTGCAATTTCTTGATTAAGTCCATCTTTTTCAGACACATCAAAAGGGAACATTTCACTCGGTTACTAGTGTAATATAACGCACAAGTAATCTACTCTCAGGTAACCATTTTGGTAATCGACGCCAAGGCCTTTTTTGCGCTTCTCCACGTGGTAAAATCAACTTAAGCAGATTCGTTCAAAGCCCTCGTCTATCAAGCGGTTAATCCCCTGAAGTCAAACCCGGTACCGTAGTTTGGCAGCCGCGCCCCGCGTAGAGCTCAAAGCGAAAATCCTGCGAACAGAATCCTATGGCCACTCAACTACCAAACGGCGCCCCGATGACAGAAGACAACGGCAACTACACCGGCGAAAACATAAAAATCCTTGAAGGACTCGAGGCTGTACGCCTCCGTCCGGCCATGTACATCGGGTCCACCGGCGAAATGGGCCTGCACCACCTGGTCTATGAAGTGGTCGACAACTCCGTCGACGAAGCTCTCGCCGGCTATGCAAAAAAGATCGATGTCGTCATTCACGTCGACAACTCCATCACCGTGGTCGATGACGGCCGGGGCATTCCTGTGGACATGATGGATTTGCCCGACGGAAAGCAGATGTCGGCGGTGCAGGTGGTATTGACCAAGCTCCATGCGGGCGGCAAGTTCGACGCTTCTACATACAAGGTCTCCGGTGGGCTTCACGGCGTGGGTGTCAGTTGTGTCAACGCCCTGAGCCAGGAGTTCAACGTGGAGATATGGCGCGACGGCCACACCTGGGAGATGGACTTCAGTTGCGGCCTGCCGGTCAGCGAACTGCGCCAGGCAGGCACCAGCAAGCGACGTGGCACACGGGTGCACTTTCTCCCGGACAAGAGTATCTTCGCCACTACCGAATACAACTACGACACGCTGGCCCAGCGATTGCGCGAGATGGCGTTCCTCAACAAGGGCCTCGAGATCACGCTCACCGATGAGCGCACCGCCGATCCCAAGACCGGCGAGGCTCGCCGGGCCGAGTTCCGCTATGCCGGCGGTATCGCGGAGTTCGTTAAGCACCTTAACCGCGGCAAGCAGGTGCTGCACGACAAGCCGATCGTGATGGAGGCCACGCGCGACGCGGTCGAAATCGAGATTGCGCTGCAATATAACGACAGCTACTCCGAGACCGTATTCAGTTTCGCCAACAACATCAATACCGTCGATGGTGGCTCGCACCTATCGGGCTTCCGCACTGCGCTTACGCGCACCATCAACGCTATCGGCCAGTCGCTGGGCCTCTTCAAAGACATGAAGGAGAACCTCTCCGGCGACGACGTGCGCGAAGGCCTGGTAGCCGTGGTCAGTGTCAAGTTGTCGCAGCCGCAGTTTGAAGGGCAGACCAAAGGCAAGCTCAACTCTGACATCGCCGGCACCGTGCAAGCTTTTGTCAACGAGCGCCTGGGCATGTTCCTGGAGCAGAACCCGCCGATCGCCCGCAAGATCATCAACAAGGCCGTCGAGGCCTCGCGCGCGCGCGAGGCTGCACGCAAAGCTCGCGACCTCACACGCCGCAAGGGCGCATTGGACGGAGGGGGCCTACCCGGCAAACTCGCTGACTGCAGTGAGCGGAATCCTGACCGCTGCGAACTCTACCTGGTTGAGGGCGAGAGCGCCGGCGGCACTGCCAAACAGGGCCGCGACCGCCGCTTCCAGGCGATTCTGCCCCTCAAGGGAAAGATCCTCAACGTCGAAAAGGCTCGCTACGACAAGATGCTGGGTCACGAAGAAATTCGCGCCATGATTACCGCGCTCGGCTGCGGCATCGGCAAAGACGACTTCGACGCCACCAAGATCCGCTACGGCAAAATCATCCTCATGACCGACGCCGACGTGGACGGCTCGCACATTCGCACCCTGCTGCTCACTTTCTTCTTCCGCCACATGACGGAACTGATCAAGCGCGACAACATCTACATTGCCCAGCCACCGCTCTTCAAGATCAAGAAGGGCCGCTATGAGCAGTACATCAAGGACGAGCGCGAGTTTGTAAAGGTCATGGTCAACCGCGCGTCTGAGGGCATGATCGTTCGCCACGGCGAGGCGGCCAGCCGCATTGAAGGCGTCAATCTCACCCGGTTCATGGGCACGCTCAATGAGTACCTCGGATTCGTCGAGAAAGTCGACAAGCGCCTTCGCAACGAGCAACTCACTGAATTGCTGGCGCGCGCCGAACTCGTCCACCGCGCCGATTTCTCCTCCAAATCCGAAGGCGACATTCCCGAAAAGCTCGTCGCGCTCCACGCTCAGCTCGCCGAGATGGCCGACCAGTTCCAGTTCAAGCTCAAAGATCCGGTCGAGGATGAGGAGCATCACACATGGTCCATCTGCTTTACTGATTCGCAGGGCGCCACGCGCTGCATCGACTGGACTCTTGCTTCGAGCCCTGAGTTCCGCCAGATGATGGCAAAGTACAGCCAGATCAAAGAATTCCTTGAGCCTCCATTTCTCGTCGAATTTGCTTCAAAGGTGGTGCCGACGGCGGAGCCGGGTGCAGAGGAAGAAGAGCCCGACGCCGAGGGCGCCCCGTCGCCCGGCAGCGCGGAGGTGCGTGCAGAAACCAAGGCCGGCATCCGCGGCGCGCGTGCTCTGCGCGAGCCCGTCGAAAAGCAGACCGCTCGCGAGCTATTCGCCTACATCGTCGAACAGGGCAAGAAGGACTATCAGGTCCAGCGCTACAAGGGCCTGGGCGAGATGACATCCACCCAACTCTGGGAAACCACCATGGATCCCGAGCACCGCACGCTGCTCCGCGTCAAGCTCGAGGACCTCGTCGAAACCAATGAAATCTTCACCACGCTGATGGGTGAAGACGTTGAAAAACGCCGTAAGTTCATTGAAGACAACGCTCTCGACGTTAAGAACCTCGACATCTAGGGCGCTCCGTCACGTCAGAGCTGTAATACTGAAACAGATCCTCAGCACTCTTCGAAAAAACAATGAGCGCGGTCTCAGCCGCGCTCATTCTCCATCTGTCGCTATCTTGCCGCAGAAGTTGGGCGCACCTATCTGGACGCAACAGTTGCCTTGGCCATCTCCCGCCAGCATCTCATGATGCGCTCGCCATCCGAGCCTTCAATGGGCAGTACGTTGAATAGCGCAAAGCACAGATTGGCCAGGCCGAAGGTAGGCGACCAATGCCAGGTCATCATCAGAATAAGATTCACCATGGGGCCTGCCAGAGAAACCAGTATGTTCTTCATCGGAGGTCCGGGTTCCCGCACCGTGTAAATCCCCTTCCAGCGCAAACCGACATTCTTCACCTTGATACCCACGGCCAGTGCCACGACCAAATGACCGGCTTCATGCAACGTCATCGCCAGGAGGCCGAGTAAGAAGCCTTGACCAACAGGTAAGAACCACTCCATGGTGAGAAATTGCATCGCGACCTCTCCTTTGTCTCCTTTGATGCACCTTCTTATGTCATTGGACCAGGCAGAACATCGAAATAGAATCCGAGGCTCTTATGGCACGCCAGGAGATTCATTCCGGGAACAGTTCCGCAAATGGGATTTGCCCTTAACCATTGTCTCGGCACCGCATCGTTGGCACTGAGCAACCGCCGGAAGTAGAGTTGCTTGAGGCACATAACCCGACTCTGCATCCAGATGAGTTTCCTCGTCTGTCTCGAATAGCTCGTGCTTTGAAAAATGATCCGGCGGACATGCCAAAGTTCCAGATCTGACACGTAAACTCGTTATAAATAGAGTTCTCCCACGCACTCACACTCCTGCCAAGGCTCCATGAGAACGGCGCAATCCGTCATTTTTCCCTTGCCAGGACATACGCGGCAACAGAGGCTGGCGCGTAAAATCCTTCGATCGGCCCTCGATGGCCTCTGCAACGAGCATAGAGTTCAAGACCAAGTCGGGTGGGAGTGACATAAGCGATCTCGACAGTCGAAAGGCGGGAGGATTTCTCAGTCTTCGCGATCAAGTTATGGCTGGACAAATGTCCCAGATCCATATCGATCCGGACGTGCTCGCGTGTGTCCGTGCGATGGATGATCTCCTGCACCGAGCAAGAAGGTTGACGAACGCCCGCACTCTCAGGTACCCACCTGGACTCGGCAGCTTTGGAGCAGACGATGGTAAGAATTCGAGCGTGAAGGGGAGTGAGTTGGCTGAGCACGTGCACGAGACGCAGGTTCGATGTGTCGCCCCCATCCCCAGTGCATGACGTAGCCAGGAGACAGCCCCAAAACTGCTGGAACCAATCAACCTCAGCCCACGAACCATCTTCGAGAATGCGCATCACGAGGTCTGGATGTGCGCGCATCTTTTCGCCATCTGCTGTCCGTCCCAATTGCGCTTCCGCCTTGAGCGCAATCTCCACCCCACTCAGAAGTCTGAAGTCACTCTTTCCTTTACGCAGGAATTGCGTAACTTCTTCTGTTGCAGCAGGCGAGATTCGGCTTAGAAAGGCAAAGGCGGCAGCTCTGCGGAACTTTCTGAGGATGTCTTCCGGCGTAATCGGGTCTTTCGCGATCCCGGTTTCAGTCTCCCAAAGTCGTGAATCAATCCCTGTAGGCAAAACAAAGGAGAGGCCAACGCCATTGGCATCCCACCGTACAGCCCTGGCCTTCACTGAAAACCGGTGCTCAGGACTTTTCTCGGGCGGGCCAGGCCGCTGCAACCAGAGCGAAACTACTTCATCTTGTGACCAGCGATCCTTGGTCACGAGGTAAATCCCCGTCGAACTGATATCCCTGATGCCGGCTTGCTTGGGGACCGAACCTGTGGAATGGTAGGCCGCAAGCCCAGGAGCGGTCTTCCTCTCAGGCCTTCGGCGTCGCAAAAACGGCTGTTTCTTTAGCCATTCAGCCAGTGTGGTCATGCTACCTCTCGTTGCAAAACTTCGCGCTTTTCAGTTGTCCGCTGCGAGCGGGATGTTCGGCCATTGCCGGTGCTTCAGACCCCAGGCACGTCATTTATATAACTCAACTGAGGATTGTCCCAGTCAGGCAATGAACAATGCAATAAGAAAGAAATTGTAGCGTGACTTGCCTTTGGTGCCCCATCGCGCCCGAGCGGCGATTTTGGGCAAAGGGAGGGTATGGACGCCTCCTGCAGCGCACTGCCCCGCCCTCCCCTCCGGTGGGGGAGTTGTGGGCATTTCTTTTAAGCACGTTGCCACAATTGAACACATTGTCACAATTTTGCTGGTCGTTGCAGGAGTTTCGGGGATGAAGGCACAAGGCCAGTCGGCCCTAAAAAGCCGCCACAGCATCTGCTGACATCCAGGTGATAACTACACAATCCAACTTAGCCGTGGTGTTCACCCGAGCAGCATGAAGAGCCAGTGCTCTTGGGTTGCTCATACTCTCGGGTCGGATCGACGAAATAACTGCCTTCGTACTTATCATGGTGGCGAACCCACGCCATTGAAAATTTCAGATTGTCCTCATCACGTCCCTTGGGAACCAGGTCAAGTAAGTTATAGGTACCCACCAGAATATCCAGCCCCCGTCCATAACTTGAATAGGTGTGGTAGATATCGCCGGTTGTATCTTTGACAAACACACTGGCTCCCGGCGCTTCCTCGCTGGGGAACCCACTTATGCTGTAGTTGTAGCTCACCGTGCCCTTGGCAAGCTCGTCCTTGTCAAACGACACACCATAGTCAAAGTTGAAGTCACTGCCGAAGGATGAGACCCAATGGAAGCGCCAGCCCATCCGCTTCTTGAACGCCTCAATCTGCACCAATGGAGCGCGTGAGACCACGGCCAGCGTCACATCGCGATGCGCCAGGTGAATGGTCGCGCCGTCAAAATGATCAGACAGGTACGAGCAGCTCGGACAGCCTTCGCTCCACCCCGGACCGAACATGAAGTGATAGACGATCAGTTGGCTGCATCCATCAAACAGATCGCCGAGTGTCTCCTCACCTCTCGGCCCGTCAAAGACATAGAACTTTTCGACTTTCTCCCAGGGCAACTCGCGCCGCTGCCGGCTAAGTTCATCGCGCAGCCGGGTAAATTCCTTTTCCTTGGCCAGATGCTGCTTCCGCGCCGCAAGCCACTCATTGTGCGAAACGGTCTTCGGATGCCGTAGCTCCGTCATACTGGTGCTCATCGTGATCCTCCTTCGGTTTGGCTTGCGTGGGGAATTTAGTTACATAGTTGCTCTGGCGAAACTTGCTCACGACGAGCGCCGCTAACCCGCTCGTCCCGGTTGCGCCGCCGGCAATGATTGCCGCGGTTGCGATGCAAAATGGGCACATGAATTTCTCCCGTCGGAAACAGGCAGGAACTATGCCGCCTGTGCCTTTTGCATGAATGGTGGTGGTTCGTCGGCACTCGGCCCCCAGCTTGCAGGCACCGCGATGTTGAGCAAGCGCAGGTACACGCTGAATTGACCGCGGTGTTGGTACCAGTGGCTGAACATGATGTCGCGCAGGAACTCCGCCCGGGATTGTGCCAAGATCTCCTGCTCACCGGCGACCAGCCGCCAGGTTTCCTCCATTGCTGCGTCATCGAACTTTGGGAGCAGGTCTCGGACTACGGCGATGCTGTCTTCAAATGCATCGAGCACTTCCTGACGACCTGCTGGTTGCGGAAAGTTGAAGCCCGGAGCTTGCGCAGGATTTGCCTGCACGAAGCGCACAATTCCGCCGGGCACTGAGGCTAAATGGTATGCAAGCTGTCCGGCGGTCAAGGATCTTTCGTGAGGCTTCCATGTCAATCTATCCTCCGGCAGCCGGTCTAGAAACCTGCGCGTGACAGGCGCTTGCACTTCAAACTCAGCAAGCAATGACTGTGCAATGGTCATGGCGATTCACCTCCTATTCGAAATTCGAACCCTACCGGACTGAGCCAGAATTGGAATGCGGCTGTTCCGCGTGCTTGCGAACCCGCTCGTGCATCGATGCCCAACCCTTGCCCATCCCGTCCTTATGCTCCTGAGTAAGCAGGCCCAACGCGGTGTGCCGGAACGTGATCAACGTACCATCCTTCGTCTCGGTCAGCCGGTATTGAATGTTGTTGAGCAATGGAAACGATGCGAACATGGGACCAGTGAACTCCAACAATGTAGGCCGCTTGATGGCCTGCACGTGAGCCCAAAGATGGCCGTTATTGTTGCCCAGATCGCGGTACCAGCGCCCACCTGGCCATGGCTCGATCTTCATCGGCATCGGCTTGCCTTCTGCACCCTCGTTGCTGGGTCCAATCTCTTCAAGCAACGCGTCAAAGGTCTCTTCCAGCGACGCGTGGACGTGAATCTCCTGTGCAATGTTTGTGGTTAAGTCTTCAATGCTGCGTGCTGTCTCGATCATGCATCCTCCTTGATCTCGGTTTTTGGAATTCCGTTCATCCTTGCCGCGCCGCTCTTCTTCTCGGCACGCTCCTTGATGCGATTGAGCTGGTGCTGCCAGTAGCGCTCAAAGGTCCCGGCCCACTCGTACAAAGGCCGGATTGCCTCGGCATTGGTCTGATAGAACTTCTGGCGCCCGCTGCAGCGCACTCGCACCAGGCCCACGTCCCGCAAAACACGAAGGTGTTTTGATACGGATGGCTGGTCAATTTGGAGGGTTAACACGATCTCTCCTACCGGGCGCTCGCGCACCGCGAGGTATGTCAATATTTGTCGCCGCCTCGGCTCGGCGACCGCATTGAACGCATCTGAAGTGGTAGCTGCCCGTGCCATGGGCGTACCTTACATTCCCATATAGGAATATGTCAAGAAGATTTTCGGTTCCCCGCTCGCGATCGCTCTTGATGGTAATTGCAGGCTGTAACTAAAACGTTTACTATGCCGCAATATGAAGAATTTGGCTCGTTTTCTGTCTGCGATTCTGCTGCTCGCCGCTCCGCCTCTTTTTGCACAGGCCCCAGCCGCTTCCACTGATCCATTGGCGCCGACTCTGGGGGCCAAGTCGGCCGTCGAGATCGACCGCGAATGGCAGCAGTCAGTGGCCAAGTACGACGCCGAGCGAAACCGTTTGGTCGCAGAAGCTGAGCGGCAGGCCAACGACGGTCCGTTCCGTCCCGATTGGGCCACGCTTGTGAAATACCAACCGCCGCAGTGGTATCAGGACGCCAAGTTCGGCATCTTCATCCACTGGGGCGTTTACTCCGTGCCCGCGGCGCAGAGCGAGTGGTATCCGCGCGAAATGTACCACCCTGGCGAAGTTGCATACAAGAACTTCCGAGAGCATTATGCTTCGACAGATCCGGCACAGAAGGATGCGAGGGGTTACAAAGATCTGATCCCGCTCTTCCGTGCCGAGCACTTCAACGCGGAGGCGTGGGCCAAATTGTTCAAGGACGCCGGCGCGCAATATGTGGTGCCGGTAGCCGAGCACCACGACGGCTTCTCGATGTACGACTCGGGCCTGTCGGACTGGACGGTGGTGAAGATGGGGCCGAAACGCGACACGCTGGGTGAACTGGCCAAGGCTGTTCGCAGCGAAGGACTGCACTTCGGGCTTAGTTCGCATCGAGTGGAGCACAATTTCTTCTATGACGGCGGGCGCGCTATCCGCTCCGACGTGAACGACCCCAAGAACGCGGGACTCTACGGTCCGGCACACGAGTTCATCAGCGGCGACGGCGGGTTGACGAACGACTGGACGTACGTGAGCGATGCCTGGGCGCGCGATTGGCTGGCACGCGATACGGAACTGGTAGAAAAGTACAAGCCTGAGATTGTGTACTTCGACTGGTGGATCGGCCAGCCGCTGATGCGCCGCGCAGTGGCTGAGTTTGCCGCCTTCTATTACAACTATGCGGCCGCTCACGGCACCACCGCCGTAATCAACTTCAAGGACTTCGCCATCAACCACAAAGCCGGGGTGCTCGACTTCGAACGTGGCCAGCAAGACCGCATCGTCCCCGATCACTGGCAGACGGACACCTCCATCAGCGACCAGAGCTGGGGCTACATCGAGCACGATACTTTCAAGACGCCGGCATTCCTGGTCGATCAACTGGTGGATATCGTGAGCAAGAACGGCAACTTGTTGTTGAACTTCGGACCGCGTTCCGACGGCACGATCCCCGATGAGGTGCGCGCCACGCTGCTTGAAATGGGCGCATGGCTCAAGGTAAACGGCGAGGCCATTTACGCGACCACGCCCTGGAAGACATTTGGCGAGGGGCCGACAAAAGTCCAGGCCGGCTCCTTCCACGACACCGATACCAAGCCGTATACCGCCGAGGATTTTCGCTTCACGGCCAAGGGATCGACGGTGTATGCCATCGGGATGGCCTGCCCCAAGGACGGCAAGGCGACTATCCGCTCGCTAGGCTGGGCGCACGAGGGCAGCGCACTGCCTATCGCCTCGATTGAGTTGCTGGGCTCCACAGGCAAAGTGACCTGGACACAAGGTGCCAATGCGTTGGACGTAACGCTGCCCAGCGATGCAGCCTGCAAGTACGCCTACGCGCTGAAGGTGACCCCGGCAGCGAAGTAGTTGGGCAAGTTTTTTCCTATTGCAGATTCGCGGCGGGGAGCCGGCTCACATGCTATGCTCCCCGTCATGAAATCCCTCATCCTCGCCACCGTGTTGCTCGCTGCCTGCTGCGCCTCCGCTCCGGCGCAACAGTCTGCTGCTCCGTCAACCTCCGCACAACCCGCCGCTCCGGCGAAGAGGGCGTGGTTCATCCGGCTCATCGCGCCTCGGCCTACCTTTGTACAGGACATGACCGACGCCGAAAAGAATCTCATGGAACAGCACTTCCTCTACTGGAAGGGGATGTTTGAAAAGGGTGTCTGCGTGTTTGGCGGGCCGGTGCTCGATCCCAAAGGGGTATACGGAGTTCTGGCCATCATGGCCGGCAGCGAAGAAGAAGCGCGGGCGATCGCCTCAGACGACCCCAGCGTGAAAGGCGGCGTGAACCACATTGAAGTGGCGGAAATGCGCATCGCCTTTTTGCCGCCAGTGCACCAACACCCATAAAGAGGCCGCCGATGAAAGCTCCGCTGTTTGACCGCCGTGAATTTATTGCCGCGGCCGGTTTCAGTACCGCCGCACTGTTGTTCGGTGGTCCGAGAAACCTTCTCGCCGCGCCCGGGATCGCAACTGACCTGGCGCATGACCCGCTGCGTCCCGAGTACCATTTTCTCCCGCCGCACAATTGGATGAACGACCCCAATGGACCGCTTTGGTGGAAGGGCCAATACCACCTCTTTTACCAAACCAATCCAGGCCCCGTTTCGGGCGCCAAGCAGTGGGGCCACGCCGTCAGCGAAGATATGGTGCACTGGCGCCACCGGCCGATTGCCCTCACCCCCACACCCGGTGGGCCGGATGGCGACGGTTGCTGGAGCGGGTCGGCGATTGTTTCCGACAGCGTGCCCACCTTTCTCTACGCCGCCGTGCAGAGCGCCCCACCGGAACAGTCAACAATTCGCGAAGGCAACCCCACGTTGCGTGAGACCCAGATGCTGGCTACCGCCGAGGACGACGGCCTTCTACGCTGGAAGAAGCTTCCCATCCCGGTAATTGCCGCTCCGCCCAATGGATTGGCGGTCGCCGGCTTTCGCGATCCGTGCCCGTGGCGCGAGGCCGACGGCTGGTATCTCGGGGTGGGGTCGGGAATCCGTGGCGTGGGCGGATGTGTGTTGCTCTACCGCTCTCAAGATCTGCGCCATTGGGAATATCTGCATCCGCTGATTCAAGGAAAAGCGCGCACGGTTGACTCGTCCAATCCTGTGGGCAGCGGCGAGATGTGGGAGTGCCCGGATTTCTTCCCCCTGGGTGACCGGCACTGCCTGCTCTACTCCACCGAGGGCAAAGTCTACTGGACCACCGGGGACTACGATGCGCGCGCACACCTCTACACACCCAGCCGGCAAGGCATTCTGGATTACGGCGCCTACTATGCGCCCAAGAGCTTTCTGGCGCCCGGTAACCGGCGCATTCTTTGGGGATGGATTACGGAGACGCGCCCTGAAGCGGAGTATGCCGCGGCGGGATGGGCAGGCGTGATGTCGCTGCCGCGCATGCTCGCCGTGGACGCCGATGGTCAATTGACGATGGCCGTGGCGGACGAGGTGGAGAAGCTGCGCGGCAAAGAAGAACGGCTCATGGTCAAGGCCCGCGAGTCACTCCGCTTCGGGCTGCCCACACTGCGACGGGAACTACGCCTCGGAGCCACGGGGTCGTTGCATGCGGTTACGCTGCGGCTGTTCACGAGTGGCAACAAGGCCTGGGAGTTGAATCTCGACGTGCGTGGGGGCAAAGTGCGCTGCGACGAACGGGAATTCCCGCTGCCTGCATCGAGGCCGGGCGAGCCGGCGTTGCGGTTCTTCCTCGACGGCTCGGTGATCGAAGCGTTTGTGGGCTCTTCGCAGACCATCACCAGCCGCGTGTACACAGTGAGACCAGGCCAGACCGAGCTCGAGATCGCCGTGGATGGAGAAGGTGTCCTCGAACTGACCCAATGGCCACTCGCAGCCATCTCCCCAGACCGGCTGACGACGTAACAAAAGAGCTCCCTGACGCAACGAAGTCCCGACCGCGTCTCCTCAGCCGCCGTACATGTACCATTTGTTCATGGCGCTGGTTGAGGTGGACGCGGTCACAAAAAGCTATCCCCGGCGGGTGGGGCTGCGCACGGAGTTACACGCCGTGGTGAAGGACGTGTCGCTGGCAATCGAGCCGGGCGAGACGCTGGGATTGGTAGGCGAGTCGGGCTCCGGAAAGACCACACTGGCGCGAATGATCCTGGGCCTGATCGAGCCCAGCCAGGGCACCGTGCGAGTCGACGGGATCGATGTCGCTCGTGCGTCGGCGGCCGAGTTGCGCGGCCTGCGCCGCCAGATGCAGCCTGTCTTCCAGGACCCCTATGGCGCGTTGAATCCGCGCATGAACGTGCTCGATATCGTGACCGAACCGTGGGCAATTCATGGGCTCGGCGCCGGCGGTGCAGACAACTTCCGAGTACCAAAGACGGGCGGCAAGCGAGCTCTCCTGAGAGCCCGCGCCACCCAGCTACTGGCAGAGGTGGGAATGGATGCGTCTGCGCTGGAGCGTCATCCACACGAGTTTTCTGGCGGACAGCGGCAGCGCATCAACATTGCCCGTGCGCTGGCGCTGCGGCCAAAGCTGCTGATTCTGGATGAGCCGGTTTCGGCGCTGGACGTGAGCGTGGGCGCGCAGATTATAAACCTTCTGCGCAGCCTGCAACGCGAGCACGGATTGACTTACCTGTTCATCTCCCACTCCATGCCGCTGGTGCGCTACCTCAGTACCCGCATCGCGGTGATGGAGCACGGCCTTCTGGTCGAGACGGGCGAAGCCGAAGCCCTGTGCGCCGCGCCTCGCGAGGCCTACACGCGCCAACTGCTGGCGGCCACTCCGGAACTGCCCGCCGAAGTGGCCTGAGCCGGCATCCTCGTAAATCGCCGCAGGTCTCTGGCCGCATGAGGTCGCACCCAGGTCCACCCCGACCCTGATGGTCGCGTCGACTTGGGAAGTGTACCTTCGGGACCCACCAACTCTGGTTCCGCCATAGCGCTGGTCGAAAACGCCTCACTTTCTTGTCGAACTCGCCAAAAACCCCCTCAAAAGCTACGAAAATGGGCGTTTTTCAGGGGTTTCTGTTTACCATTAAGATAATGGGGTAGCTGGCAAGCATATCCCTCATGGTATTGATTAACAATGACTTATCTCGTCTGCCGGGCCGAGATGACCCCCCGGAAATCGCCCATTTCAGGGGGAGGGGGGTGGGGGTGTCTTCTGGGTGGTACAGACCGGGGGGATATCGTACGTTTTAGACCGGGCGCATCTCCGACA
>CAYNGB010000022.1:0-67044 GCA_964396795.1 uncultured Occallatibacter sp.
CGCAAGGGCCGGCGGATTTTGAGTCCGCTGCGTCTGCCAGTTCCGCCATCCCGGCCGGGGTGGGAGTCTACAGAAAAAGTATCGCACAGGCCTTGCGTGCGGCGCTATGGCCGGCAGTTCCGCACCGCCTTCCACACGCTCCCAACCGACTCCCCTCGTGAATCCCGTGCGACAATGGAGGCAATCGTGATGACCATCGCCTCCTCTGCAATTGTTCCCGAGCCTGCTGCGATCACCCCGGAGTTGCTGGCTCAGCACAGCATCACCGCGGATGAATATGACCGCATTCTGGCAGCACTCGGCCGCGTTCCATCTCTCACCGAACTGGGCATCTA
This sequence comes from uncultured Occallatibacter sp., assembly GCA_964396795.1. Classification (GTDB taxonomy): domain Bacteria; phylum Acidobacteriota; class Terriglobia; order Terriglobales; family Acidobacteriaceae; genus Telmatobacter. The sequence continues at coordinate 336 of CAYNGB010000022.1, forward strand.
CAGCGTGATGTGGAGTGAGCACTGCTCCTATAAGTCGAGCCGTGTCCACCTCAAGCGGCTGCCCACCAAGAGCGACCGTGTCGTCCAGGGGCCGGGTGAGAACGCCGGGATCATCGACGTGGGCGACGGCTGGGCCTGCGCTTTCAAAATCGAAAGCCACAACCATCCCAGCTACATCGAGCCCTACCAGGGCGCGGCCACCGGCGTGGGTGGCATCTTGCGCGACATCTTTACCATGGGCGCACGCCCCCTGGCGGTGATGGATTCTCTGCGCTTTGGCGAGATCAACGAACAAGCTGGACAGGACGCTGAGGAACGCAAGCTCGTTGCCCGGAACCACGCTGTTGTCGAGGGTGTGGTCAGCGGCATTGCCGGCTACAGCAACTGCTTTGGCGTGCCCAACCTGGGCGGCGAGACCAAGTTTGAGGCCTGCTACAGCGGCAACCCGCTGGTCAATGCATTTGCACTGGGCATGGTACGCAAGGACGAGATCTTTTATGCCAAGGCCACCGGCGCCGGCAACCCCGTCATCTACGTGGGCGCAAAGACCGGGCGAGACGGCATCCACGGCGCAACCATGGCCAGTGAAGAGTTCAGCGAGGGCTCTGAGGCCAAGCGGCCCAACGTGCAGGTCGGCGATCCGTTTATGGAGAAACTGCTGCTGGAGGCCTGCCTTGAGGCCATGCAGACCGGCGCCATCGTCGGCATTCAGGACATGGGTGCAGCGGGGCTCACCTGCTCCACCTGCGAAATGGGCGCGCGCGGCGGCGTGGGCCTGGATGTCGAGCTCGACCTGGTGCCGCAGCGCGAAACCGGCATGAGCGCCTACGAAATCATGCTCTCAGAGAGCCAGGAGCGGATGCTGCTGGTCGCTACCAAGGGCCGCGAAGATGAGGTGCTGCGGGTCTTTGCCAAGTGGGGCCTGGACGGGGTAATTGTCGGCACAGTCGAGCTGGAGCCGCGTCTGCGCATTCGCCACCACGGCGAACTCGTTGCCGATATTCCCAACCAGTCGCTCACCGATGACGCGCCCCTCTACCATCGCCCTGTGGGAACCTGGAAAGCGCCGGTTCAGCTCGACCCGCCGGACCAGGCGCAGGCGGAGTTGGCTCGTGACCGCGACTATCTGGCCGACCTCAAGAAGGTGCTCGCCAGTCCTAACGTCTGTTCCAAGCGCTGGGTTCACGAGCAGTACGACACCATGGTGCAGACCAATACCGTGCAGGGTCCCGGCGGTGAGGCCGGCGTCATGCGCATCAAGGGAACCGGCACCCCGGGTCACGAGCGCGGGCTGGCCATGGCTCTCGATGGAAATGGCCGCTGGGCATATCTCAATCCGAAACTCGGCGCCATGCACGCCGTGGCCGAGGCAGCGCGCAAGGTGGCTTCGGCCGGCGCAACTCCGGTGGCCGCCACCAACTGCCTCAACTTCGGCAATCCTGAAAAGCCTGAAATCATGGCCCAGCTTTCCGCCGCCATCGACGGCATCGCGGATGCCTGTACGGCCCTGGGCACCCCCATCACCGGCGGCAACGTCTCGCTTTATAACGAAACCCGCGGTGAAGGCATCTATCCCACCCCCGTGCTGGGCATCGTGGGCATTTTGGACGACGTAACCAAGGCCGTTCCTTCCCATTTCCAGGCCGCCGGAGACGCCATTCTGCTCCTCTGGCCCATCCCGGCCGGCGATGAACCCGATCCCAATCTCAAGGTCCCCTTCGATCCTCAGGAAATCAATCCATACGTGGTGCCGCGTCCCGAACCCCTCACTCCGGAAGGCGACGCGGAAGAGGTAGCTTCAGCCACCGCCGAACTCGTCGCCTTTGGCTCTTCGGAGTATGCAAAAGTCGTGCTCGGCGGCATCTGGGGTCAACCTCCTCCCCTGGATCTCGAAGCCGAAGCCGATCTCCACTCCTTGCTGATCGAGTTGGCCCGCCGCGAGCTGGTCCATTCCGCACGCGACCTTGCCGATGGCGGCATTGCCGTAGCCTTGGCACAGGCTGCATTCCCTGACGGCATTGGGGCCGGCATCGAGCAGGACGAGTCGCTCCTGCTCCACCCGCTCTTCGGTCTCTTCGCCGAGCCCGCCTCCACCATGCTCCTATCCGCCGCGCCCAGCCAAATTTCGGCAATCGAAGAGCTGGCCGAGCATTTCAGCTTCCATGTCGCCCGCATCGGCACCACTGGCGGCGACCGCCTGGAACTCTCGGTCTACGGCGAGCCCTTTATCTCCGCTCCGCTGTCAGAACTCCGCAAGCCCTGGGCCTCCGCCTTGGAAGCCACACTCCACGGCGAGGTAACCGCATGACGCAGCGCCTCTATCAGGGCGTCGAAGGCGAGCTCGACGCAACCAATTCGGGTGTCTCATGTCTCGCTTCTGGGACGTGTGAATCGGCTCCGCGCAGTCCGCAGGAAGATCCAAAGCTCCGTGAAGAGTGTGGTGTCATCGCCATCCACGGCCACCCGGACGCCGCCCGCCAAGCCTATCTCGGCCTCTATGCCCTGCAGCATCGCGGCCAGGAGTCAGCGGGCATCGCCACCGCTGATGGCCAGCATCTGGCCAACATTAAAGGCATGGGCCTGGTCTCGGAGATTTTTACCGACGACGTGCTCTCCAAGCTCCCCGGCCAGATGGCCATCGGCCACACCCGCTACTCCACCACCGGCGACTCCGCGCTGCTGAACGCCCAGCCCATTCGTGTGGACTCCACCAAGGGCTTGATCGCCATCGCTCACAACGGCAACCTGGTCAACCTGGGCAACGTGCGCGCACGTCTGGAACGCGACGGCGCTTACTTCCAGACCACTTCCGACTCCGAGATCATCGTCCAGCTAATCGCACACTCCAGGGCCGGTACCCTGGTTGACGCCATCGCCGACTCGCTCAGCCACATTGAAGGCGCCTTCTCAATTGTGATGATGACCCGGGACCGCATTTTCGCTGCCCGCGATCCACGCGGCTTCCGGCCGCTATCCATGGGCCGCATGCGCAATCCCGACGGCCCCGACACCATCGTCTTCGCCTCTGAAACCTGTGCCTTCGACCTGCTGCGCGCCGAGTATGAGCGCGACGTGCTGCCCGGGGAACTGGTCATGGTCACCGAGGACGGCGTCACCAGCCGCCAGTACGCCACCGGCTTCCCGCGGTCGAGCTGCATCTTCGAGCATGTCTACTTTGCCCGTCCTGACAGCCGCATCTTTGGCCGCTGGGTGCAGGAGAGCCGCGACCAGATGGGCCGCCAACTGGCGCGCGAGTCCGGTGTGCCCGCGGATGTGATCGTCCCTGTCCCTGATTCCGGTGTAACTGCGGCCCTGGGCTACGCGGATCAGAGCGGCATTCCTTTCCGATTCGGCCTTATCCGCAATCACTACGTGGGCCGCACCTTCATCGAGCCGGAGCAGCGGGTACGCGACTTCGGCGTGCGCCTCAAACTGAACCCGGTGCGCAATCTTCTTGAGGGCAAGCGCGTCGTCCTCATCGACGACTCCATCATCCGCGGCACCACCAGCCGCAAGATCGTGCGCATGGTCCGCGGTGCGGGCGCGCGTGAGGTGCACCTGCGCATCAGTTGCCCACCCACTATCTCGCCCTGCTTCTACGGTGTCGACACGCCCAGCAAGCGCGACCTGATCGCCGCCAACAAGTCCGTCGAAGAGATTCGCCGCTTCATCGAGGCCGATTCCCTTGCCTACCTCTCCCTCGACGGCCTGCTCAAGTGCTGCGACAGCGGCGAGTGCAACGGCTTCTGTACCGCCTGCTACACCGGCAACTACCCCACCCAGTGGGTCGATATAGAAGATATCCTGCCGGCCACCGCCGACGTGTAGCAGCGGTTAAGTTCAAGAAGGCAGTAGCAGCGTTATGCCGCCAGTCCCTACTCAGGCAGTTTCGTTCGCCAGGTTCGCGCGCCCCGCGGCCAGCGCCACCTTGCGCCGTGCCAGGCTCCGCGTCAGCAGATGCATCACAATGGCCGCGGCCAGAGCGGGTATCAACAGCCCGCGCACTCCTATTTGATAGCTCCCCGTCGCATCCTTCACCACGCCCATCCAGTAAGGCCCCACAAATCCGCTGAACATGGTGATGGTATTCATCGCCGCAATCCCCGCCGCCGCGGCTCGCCCCGCCATGAACTCCGTAGGCACTGACACGGCTGGCCCCAGCAGCGCGTTGAAGGCAACAAAAGTCGCCCCCAGCGAAGCCACCACCAGCCACCGCTCCGTGGCGAAGCTTGCCGCCAGGTAGCCAGCGGCCATCACGACGCAGGGCACGATGCAATGCAGTCGCCGCTCCCCGCTGCGGTCGGAGTGTGCTCCGTTCCACAACATGGCCACTGCCCCGGCCACGCCCAATGCAGCCACCAGGTAGCCCACCTGGGTAATGTTCCAGCCGGTTGCGCCCTGCAGGATCGCCGGCGCGGAAAAGCCGTAGCCATAACTGCACGTCAGGGCGCAAAAGAAGAAGATGCCGATCATCCACACCTGGGGTGACAGCAGCGCCTTCAGCACTCCCACCTGGTGTCCAAGATGTGCCTGCGCGCCATCTGCATCCAACTGCCGCTGCAGCCACGCTGTCTCTTGCCCCGTGAGCCACTTGGCCTGTGCCGGACAGTCCGGCAACACGCGCAGAATCACCGCGCTGAACAGCACCGATGGCACGCCCTCCACCAGGAAGAGCCACTGCCATCCCGCCAGCCCCAGCCGTCCATCCAGACCCAGCAGCCAACCGGCCAGCGAGCCCATTACCGTCGAACTCAGCGGCAGAGCGATATAGAAGCGGCTTATCGCCCGCGCTCTCATCCGCGCCGGGAACCACAGCATCAGGTAATAGACCACCCCTGGGAAGAATCCCGCTTCGGCAACGCCCAGCAGTAGCCTCAGAACATAAAACTGCAGCGGCGTGTGCACGAACATCATGCCCGTGGCCAGCAGTCCCCAGGTGAACATGATGCGGGCCAGCCAGCGTCGCGCGCCAAAACGCAGCAGCAACAGGTTCGACGGCACCTCACACACTGCGTAGCCGATGAAAAACAACCCCGCGCCCAGTCCATATACCGTGGCGCTGAAGTGCAAATCGCTGTTCATCCGCAGTGAGGCAAAGCTGATGTTGATGCGGTCCATGAAGGCCAGGCCGTAGCCCACCGAGATCACAGGAATCAGGCGCAGTCCTGCCTTGCGCAGCGCCGAGGCGCCAATCAATTCGTCCTGCGCAGCCGGGACTGAAACAGCGGCGGCCGGCGTGTCGCCGGGAGTGGACATCGACATTCACCTCAAGGTAGTCCAGGAAAAGGGAAGAACAATGGAAACCGGGGAATGCGAAAAGAGTAAGCAAAATGTATCACAGACCAGTCGAGGAGTACCCGGTGGCCGCTTCGGCTGCGGACTGCCGCGATCGTGCCACTTGCCAACGGCTGCCTTGCGTAACCGCCCCGCCATGTGCGTCAAGTCACAGGACGTTCACACTCCGCGTGTGATAGCATCCGCTTTTTGACGATGGACGGCCGGTGGATTCACCCCCTGAACTCCGCCGGCCGCCTGCCGGAGACTCTCCGCATGGATGAGGAAGACGGCAGACCGGGCCCTGCAGCCCGGCAATTCGGACCCGCTGACGTCCCCAGGGACGCCTGCATGGGGTCCCTGTGCCGCTCCCGTATGCAACTGGTCATTTCATTTGCGCCGGAATCCCGGTCGCGGCGGCGCGGCATCTCGATTCTGCGGCTGCGAAGACCGCCTTTGTCGCCGAGACATCCCCGCGACCAGATTCACTCCATCCAGATTCGCCATATTCAGGTTCACATCCTCAAGGAGAAACACGATGAAAACGTACCAGGGAAGTGAGATCCGCAACGTAGCTGTAGTGGGGCATGCGCACAGCGGCAAAACCACCTTGATAGCCGCCATGCTGCATGCCGCCAAAATGACCCCTATCCAGGGCCGCGTTGAAGACGGCTCGGCCGCCACCGCCTACGACGAAGAAGAGGTGGCCCGCGGCACTACCATGCAGAATGCTGTGGCCTTTGCCGAGTGGCAGGGCGTAAAGATCAACCTGGTGGACACACCTGGGTTCCACATGTTCTCCCACGAGGCCCGCGCGGCATTGCTGCCCGTGGAAACAGCTCTGGTGGTGGTGAATGCTCAGAACGGCGTGGAGGCTGTGACTGAGCGGGTGTGGAGGTATGCCGAAGAGGCGGCCGTTCCCCGCATCGTGGTCGTGAACCAGATGGACCACCCCAAGGCCGGAGGCGGCGGCGGACTGAGCGCCCTGATTGACGATGTGCGCGACCGCTGGGGCCGGAATTGCGTGCCCGTGCAGCTGCCCATCTCTGACTCCGAGGGTTTTCACGGCGTCGTCGATCTGGTGACCATGGAAGCCTTCTATTACACCCCCGGCGGCGACGGTCGCGGCAAGATCACCGGCGAAATCCCCGCCAGCTTGACCGCCCAGGCCAAAGCAGCCCATGAGGCGCTGGTAGAACTGGTGGCCGAGGGCAAAGACGAGCTGATGGAGATGTACTTTGCCGAAGGCACGATTCCAGAGCAGCACCTGATCACCGCGCTGCATGAGGCCATCCGCGAAGACCGCATCTTCCCCGTGCTGTTTACCAGTGGGTTGTCCAATATGGCCACCGATCACCTGCTGGACTTCATCAAGGTCTACGCCACCTCGCCTGTCGAGCGCGCGCCTATTGCGGTTAAGTCGCTTGCCTTGCAGGCCACGGCTAATGGCGGCGACGCGTCCGCCTCAGCGGAATCTGGAATCTCCTTCCGCAAGGTGGACGATGCTGAACCCACCGCCTTATTCATCTTCAAAACCATGACCGACCCCTTCGCCGGACGTATCAGCTTCTTCCGGGTGGTGAGCGGGATCGTCAAGAATGACGCCACACTGGAGAACTACACTCGTCGAGGACAGGAGCGGCTGAGTCACCTCAGCGTAATGCAGGGCCGCAAAGCCGTCGAAGTACCCGAACTTCACGCGGGAGATTTGGGCGCCGTGGCCAAGCTGCGCGACGCATTCACCGGCGACACGCTGGGCCAGAAGGGCGGAGACATCCAGGTCGAACTGGCCGCTTTACCTGAGCCCGCCATGACCTACGCCATTGAGCCCAAGAGCCGCGCCGACGAGGATAAGTTGGCCCCGGCGATTCACAAGCTCATGGAAGAAGACCTGCTCATTCGTTTCTTCCGCGACCCGCAGACCAACGAGTTCCTGATTGCAGGCGCCGGCCAGCCGCACATCGAAACCATCGTCTCCCGCCTCAAGAAGCGCTACCACGCCGAAGTCACCCTCAAGGCGCCCAAGGTGCCCTACCGCGAAACCATCCGCGGCCGCGCCGAGGCCCAGGGCCGGCATAAGAAGCAGACCGGCGGTCACGGCCAGTTCGGCGACTGCAAGATTCGCATGGAGCCCATGCCCCGCGGCGGCGGTTTCGAGTTTGAGAACGACGTCTTCGGCGGCGCCATTCCGCGCAACTTCATTCCCGCAGTCGAAAAGGGCATCGTTGAGTCCGCGGCGCGCGGCTATCTGGCTGGCTATCCCGTTGTGGATTTCAAGGTAACAGTCTTCGACGGCAGCTACCACGATGTCGATTCCAACGAAATGTCATTCAAGATGGCCGGCCGCATCGCCTTCCGCAAGTGCATGGAACTGTGCAAGCCCTGCCTGCTGGAGCCCGTCATGAAGGTCGAAATCGAGGCCCCCGACGAGTTTGCCGGAACCCTGATGGGCGACCTCAACAGCCGTCGTGGCCGCGTTCAGGGCATGGAGTCCAAGGGCCGCACCACTGTCATCAACGCTGAAGTTCCCATGGCCGAGATGCTAGCCTACGGCTCCCTGCTCACTTCAATGACCCAGGGCAAAGGGAGCTACCGCATGGAGATGCACCACTATGACATCGTCCCCCAGCTGGTAGCGGACAAGATCCTGGCCAACGCCAAGCGCCCAGTGGACGAAGAGGAAGAATAACTCAGGGAAAGAGCAACTTAAGACGGATAGTAACTGAAGATGGGGAGCTTCAGTTGGTTGCTGTCATCCAAAGCGATGCGCAGCCAACTGAAGGACCTGCATTTCGACATACCTACCACAAGACCGGACCCCCTAGGTCCACATTATCGGACCCGGGGATCCAGGCGACAATAACCGCTCCGTCGAAAGGTACAGTAACCCCTGGACTCGCATCGAGGCATACGCCGTGCCGCACTCTTGGCTAGCTGCGAACAAGAAGAACCTTAACATCACAGATAATGGCGAGCGGTGTTATTGGCATGTGCCCGTAACGACTCTAGACAACGGCAAGCTCGCTATCAATACATCGAAGATCGGAAGCAACACGGCCTTTAGAACCATATAAGTTTGTTTGGTAACTGTAGGCGGCCCATCCTGGATACGCCGATAAAGAATGTGCGCCCCATCCTTTCCGCGACCTTTTGCGGGAGGGCGGAGAACCACGAACCCGGAAGGAAGCCCCCTGCATTACCACTTGCAGAGAATTAAGCTCCAGCGGCGCATGATGACTGTATGCAAAGTCTCTTCCAGGCCGATGCGGGGTTCAAAATCCACCCGAAAATCCTCCCCTACCCACCCCCTCCCCCTCGAAAACCCACCTTTGGAGGGGTCGATCTTAAGATAACCTTTGCGTAATGAACATCTTAAGAATTCACCCTATTAACTCATCGGTAAACAGAAGCCATGGATTCTAACCCCTTTTCGAGCGTTTTAGGACTCTTTCTGGAGCCAATTGCCCCATCTGGCGCGCCCTCGGTGCATTTTCCAGGCACACCCGGCGTCCCGCGGACACACCTCTCCTCCCCGCGTGACTGCGGTCTCTCCATCGAATCGCCACCGATGACTTATTTCACGTTGCCGGCGCAATCGTTGTGGCCGCAGAGGCACACAATCTCCATCTTGTTCCCGATACCCTCGCAATGCGGGCTGCAATACTTTGCATTGTTGGGTGGAATACAGCTACAGGCCGCATTTGCGCATTTCTTAGGGCTAGCCATAGTCCTCCTTTGCCGGTCCACGAACGCCATTCCGAACCGGGGCATCTCGGATACGATGCCAAAACCGACGTAATAGTAGCTCCGCTGAATGCCGACGGGAAAGCAAAAAATCAACCGGAAATGGCGTATTTTACCTTGAACGAATCCAGGGCCAATTTCACCGAATTCCCTGGAATTCTTACCCAAAATGGCGCTAAACTCTAAAAACCGCCGGACCCCGGCCACGGAGGAGAATCATGTTCATGCCAATCGCCGTGCGACCTTCGCGCTGAACATTGCCTCGGGCCGTTTCCCTGCTTTGCCGTCTACCGACGGCGCCCCCGAGGTTGTCCCAGCCCCGGGGTGATTCTGCCATATCTCTCAATTGCCTGATCGCAGCTTGACCCCTTCTCGTTTGCCTTGCCTGTGCAAGGCACAAGTGGAGTTCCTCATGTCTTTGCTTGAATCCATCGCGCCGCAACCGGCTGACGGCAGCGACCGCCGCATTTGGCCTTCGATTCGCGAGGCACTGCGCGGCTCTCATCAGGACTACACCATCGGCAACCTCAACCGCGCCATTCTCATGCTGGCCATTCCTATGATTCTGGAGATGGTGCTGGAATCTCTGTTTGCAGTGACCGACGTGTTCTGGGTGGGCCGCCTGGGCGCCAACGCCGTGGCCACGGTGGGCATCACAGAATCCCTGCTGGCGCTTGTCTTTGCCATCGGCCTGGGCGTTTCCATGTCCACCACCGCCATGGTGGCCCGGCGCATCGGCGAACACGATCCTGAAGACGCAGCTATTGCCGGAGTTCAGGCCATTGTTGTGGGCCTTGGCATCTCCCTTGTCCTCGGCATTCCTGCGGGCGTCTATGCTCCGCAACTGCTGCGGCTTATGGGCGCCTCGCCCGCCATAGTCGCCGGTGGCTCCGGCTACGCGCGCATTGCCCTGGGAGGATGCGGGGCAATTATCATGCTGTTTCTCAACAACGCCATCTTCCGCGGCGCGGGCGACGCCGCCATCGCCATGCGCCTGCTGTGGGTGTCGAACATCATCAACCTTGTGCTCGATCCGTGCCTGATCTTCGGCCTCGGGCCATTCCCGCGCATGGGCGTCACTGGGGCAGCGCTGGCCACATTTACGGGCCGTGGCATCGGCGTGCTTTACCAGTTTTACCGCTTGCTCAAGGGCACTGAGCGCATTCACGTACTCACTCGCCACCTGCGCCTCAACATGCGCGTGATGGCGCGGCTGCTGCGCGTGTCCCTGAATGGCATTCTTCAGTTTGCCATCGCGAATGCCAGTTGGATCGGACTGGTGCGCATTGTATCCATGTTTGGCGCTGCGGCGGTTGCTGGATACACCATCTCCATCCGCATAGTGGTGTTCTTCATTCTGCCCTCGTGGGGGCTCAGCAACGCCGCGGCCACCCTGGTGGGTCAGAACCTGGGTGCAAAACGGCCCGATCGTGCCGCCGCGGCGGTCTGGCGCACCGGCTTCTACAACATGCTCTTCCTGGGCATAATCGGCATCTTTTTCATCACCTTTGCTACTCCCGTTGTGCGCCTGTTTGTCAACGATCCGGCAGTAGTGCCCATTGCCGCATCCGCGCTACGCACTCTCAGTTGCGGGAATCTGGGCTACGCCTACGGCATGGTCATGTTGCAGGCTTTCAACGGCGCCGGCGATACGTTCACCCCTACCGTGGTCAACTTCTTCGGCTTCTGGGTGCTGGAACTGCCCTTGGCCTGGTGGCTCGCGGTCGGCATGCACCTGCGCGCCGAGGGCGCATTTCTCGCCATTGTGATTGCCGAGTGCAGCATTGCCGCCGCCAGCATGGTGCTTTTTCGCCGTGGGCGATGGGCCCGGCAACAGATTTAGCGCCGGGATACTTTCGGAGGCAGGCAACGCTAGTTTGGGGATCCGAAGCGTCGCGGCTTCCGGTTTTTTCACCTGTGACGGGGAATCCTTGCGCCGTTTTGCTCATCTGAGAGAATAGTGGAAGTGAATTACATTCATCATCTTGTCTTGCGGCGCATGGGAGCACCGGCTTTTTGCCTCCTTTTCGGCATCGTGGGCACTGCCTTGCTCGGGCAGGCGCCGAACCCTACCTCTGCCGTCAATCCCTTTTACGGAAGCGTCACGGTCCGCCCGGCCAGCGACGAGGCGCTCAGGCTCTCGCTCGACGAAGCCGTCAGTCTGGGCCTCAAGAACAATCTGGGCCTGAAGGAAGCCGAAAACAGTGAGAAGGCTCTCACCGGCGAGAAGAATGAGGCGCTTCAGGAGTTCCTCCCCAACATCACCCTCAGCGGCGGTACTGGTGTGTTTCAGCACAACCTGGCCGCGCTGGGTTTTGGACCGGGTACCATCAGCAAGTTCAGTTCACTGTTCCCCGGTGGAGTCATGCCTGCCGGGTTTTCCGCCATTACCCGCAACGACCTCACCCAGGGTCAGTTCAACTTCAGCCAGGTACTCTTTTCCGGCCCCGTACTCGCCGGATGGAAGGCGGCAGGCGCCGCGCAGCGAGCGGCTTACTTCGCCAAGATGTCTGCACGAGGCGAGGTGGTGCAGCAGGTAGCATCGGCCTATTTGCACGCCATTGCCGCGGCCAGCGAGGTGGAAAACGCGACCGCGCTGGAAGCTGCCGACAAACTCCTGCTCGATCAGGTTCATGCTGCTCACGAGGCCGGCACGGCGGCAAACCTGGACGAACTACGCGCACGCGTCCAGTTGCAAGCCCAGCAGCAAGCCTTGATTGCCGCCCAAAATGAAGTCGAGAAGGACATGATCCTGCTCAAACGCGAAATCGGTGTCGATCCTGGACAGAAGGTCATTCTCACTGACCCGGCGCCCTATAGCGATCTGGCCGCGCAAACCCCGGACGAGGTGCGCGCCGTCGCCTACAAGAACCGCCAGGACTATCAGAATCTGCAAAACCAGTTGATTGAAGTCAAGGCCATCCACCTCGCCTATCGCAGCCAGCGCCTGCCGACTCTCAGTTTTGGCGGCTACTGGGGCGTGGACACCGTAAACGGCGCCGGCACGCACGGCAACTTTGCTGCGGTGGGCACCCTCAGCGTTCCCATCTTTCGCGAGGCCCGCTTGCGCGGCGATGAGGATTCCGCCGCCGCCCAACTGGCCGTCGTCAGCGCTCAGCTAGCCGATCTGCGTGGGCGCATTGACCAGCAGGTGCGCTCCGCTCTGCTCGATGTGGACGCAACCAGCAAGCTGGTGGAAGTGGCGCGCTCCAACGTGGACCTGGCGACCCGCGCGCTGAGCGACGAAACCGATCGCGTGAGCGCCGGAGTGGACGACAACCTTCCCCTGGTCACCGCCCAGGCCACCCTGGCCGCCGCGCAGAGCAACCTCGTCGAGAGCCTCTACCAGTACAACCTGTCCAAGCTCGCCCTGGCCCGCTCCGCCGGCATCCTGGAGCAACAATACCGCGTCTACCTCGGACGCTAACTCACGCTGCTCCGGAACCGAATCCAACTTCCAATTTGCATCGTACATCGAGTCGAAAATAATGCGCGTGACTACCAAGCGCATCGACGACGGCAGCCTGATTTACCCTGGCCTGTCGGAGCAGGAGAGCTGCACGCGCTCCGCAGCCTGCGTCTCCGCATTGGGGGACGGAGTCCACCGGCCACGGCCTTGGTCTGGCTTTTGTGGATGCGGTGGCACACGCCTATGGCGGAACCGTTTCCACGGCCAACCGCCCCAGCGACGGCGCCCACGTCGTGCCCACCTTACCACTCAGCTCCAGCAGCAATTCTAAAGACGCGACGGAGATTGCCCCGGCGCGCGTCTGGCATAGAGGGGTTTGACAACCATCTGCACGCCGTGGTTCCCGCGTTTACCAGTTTCTTATCTGAACTCGCTCTGGCCCGTGTAACTTAGAGTCAGCGGAGCAGAATTGAATGGCGAGAAAACTGCGGATCCTGTACTGGGTAGAACTGGATGCAGCGGCGCTGGCCCGGAGGGCAGCACAGTATTTTGTCGAAATGGCCGGGGAAGCGGTGGCTGGCAGGGGGCGGGCGCGCATTGCCATCAGCGGAGGTTCCACGCCAAAGGCGGCCTTCCAATTGCTGGCCGACCCCACGCAGCCTTGGCGTGCCGCCATGCCGTGGGACAAGCTCGACCTCTATTGGGTGGATGAACGAGCCGTTCCTCCCGATGACCCAGCCAGCAACTACCGCATGACCCGCGAGGCGCTGCTGGATCAGGTCCCACTCCGCCCGGAACAGATTCACCGCATGGAGGGCGAGCTGGAACCCGAAGTGGCCGCCGCCCGCTACGAGTCAATGCTCCGCGGCAACTTCCGCCTTGAAGGTGCGGAGTGCCCGCGTTTCGACCTTGTTGCCCTGGGTATGGGCCCCGATGGCCACACCGCCTCGCTCTTCCCCCACACCAGCGCCCTGCACGAAATGCACCGCCTGGTCACGGCCAACCACGTACAGCAGAAGGACGCTTGGCGCATTACCCTCACCTGGCCGGTCATCAACCATGCCAGCTCGGTGTTCTTCCTCATCGGCGGCGCGGATAAGGCAGCACTGGTTCACGAAGTTTTCACGGGACCACGCGATCCTGAGCGCCTGCCTAGCCAATTGATATGGCCCTCAAGCGATATACTGATTCTCATACTGGATAAAGCCGCTGCCGCCCTTCTGCCCGCGACAAACGGGGAAGGCTGCGGGGTTTTGGAGAGAGTTAGATGATTCTGGCGGGCGATGTAGGCGGCACGAAAGCGTATCTGGCACTCTACGATTTTATCGATGGAAAGCTGCAACATACACGTGAACAGCGTTTCCCGGCCAAAGACTACTCAGGGCTGGAAGAGATCGTAAAGGAGTTTCTGGGCGCGGATAAAGTCTCTGCGGCCTGCTTTGGCGTACCCGGACCTGTGCGCAATGGGCGTCTTCGCCTCACTAACCTTCCGTGGACATTGGATAGCGCCGAGCTTTCAACCGGCCTCGGCATTCAGCACGTCTTCCTTATCAATGATTTAGAAGCCAACGGCTACGGGATTGCCGAGCTTTCCGCCGACCAGATCTTCACCCTTAGCGAGGGAGACCCCAGCCAGATTGGCAATCGGGCCCTGGTTGCCGCCGGCACCGGCCTGGGCGAAGGCATCCTGGCCTGGAACGGCCGCGCCCATGTGCCTTTCCCTTCCGAGGGAGGCCATACCGATTACGCACCCCGCAACGAGGATGAGATCGACCTGCTGCGCTTCCTCAAGCAGAAATACAACGGACGCATCAGCTTCGAGCGTGTAGTCAGCGGCATCGGCCTTACCAACATCTACGAATTCCTGCGTGAAGTCCGTGGCGTCGAGGAACCGGCGTGGTTGGCCAAGCGCATTGCTGCCGAAGACCCCAACGCCGTCATCACCGAATTGGCCTTGGCCGCCCGCAGCGAAATCTGCGAAAAGGCCTTGGATATGTTTGTATCCGCCTATGGTGCCGAGGCCGGCAACCTGGCCCTGAAGGTGCTGTCTGTCGGCGGCCTGTATGTAGGCGGCGGCATCGCGCCTCGCATTATTGAAAAGCTCAAGGACGGCACATTTATCAAGGCATTTACTGACAAAGGCCGCCTCAGCCAGTTGCTCATCAACATGCCGGTCCGCGTCATTCTGGAAAGCCGCGCGGCATTGATGGGTGCTGCGGCCTACGCCGAAGCCCGCGCCGCCGAAATCAGCGGCATCTCACCCCGCGCCGCCTCCATCAAGATCTAGCGCCGCATCACCGTACCCACCGATGCAATCGTCCCGTGGTAGAAAAACTGTCCCAGCCCCACCGTAAACAGCCAGCAGCCGTAGAGCGCATGCTCCACGCTGGAAGTTGCCAGCGAGCCGGTCCCCGCATAGCGCGCGGCAAACAGCAGCCCGCCGGCAAACGTCAGCGCCATGGCCAGCGAGTTGCGGAAGATGATGTGCAGGAATGCGAATGCCGCGGCGCTAGCCACGATCATGACCCATTTGCCGGGAAACAAGGTCGCGTAGCGCTCAAAAAAGAATGCTCGGTACAGCACTCCCTGCGGATAGACCGACAGCACCGGGTAGGCCACCATCACCACAGCCCAGAAAACGGGATTCTCGCGCACAAAGCTCCACTCCAGTTGCGGCGCAAATCGCTGTACCCCGAGCCATAAGCCCAGCGCCACCACGGCAAAAATGGCCAGAATCGCGCCCAGGTGGCCGGCTAGCGGTCCCGCGTTCCACAGCCGTGCCCGGTCAAAGAGCGGGTCGCGCAGCAATTGCCACAGCGCATACCCCGCCACCGCCCACAACAGCGGCAGCGCCGGAACGCGCACCGGGGCCAGGCGGTAGGCCAGCGGCAATCCCACAAACAGCAACACGAATTCCACCATCAGCCAGGCACGCGGCATCGGGAATAACCTTGCTCCCCAGAATACTTCGCCTTCCGCTCCGCGCGCCTTGCCGCAGCGCTTCGCGACAGCGTTGCGGCGAATGCTTTATGGTTGTGTGCGTCAAGCCGCCATTCGGATTATGCCGTGAGGCTCGGATCTTTTCGTCCTCCGGATGGATAGCGGCAATCTATCGCAACCACGAGCGTCCTCATGCGACTGCTACACGGCATTTTCCTTCTTTCTCTTCTGGTTCCCGCAGGCGCTACGCAGCCCCGCTTTGCGTCCACAGGCCCCGTAGTGCAGCTTGCTGCCGGCCGTCTTCGCGGTGCGCTCCGTGGCAACCTCGCCGTCTTTTCCGGCATTCCCTTCGCCGCGCCGCCCGTTGGTCCCCTTCGCTGGCGTGAGCCGCAGCCGTCCGCGTCCTGGTCCGGTGTCCGCGACGCCTCCCGGCCTGGCAGCTCCTGTGTCCAAAGCATCGACGGCCTCAATCCCTTCATCAGCCCGCTTGCCGCCCTCTATGGCGTCTCATACAAGGGTCAGCCTGTGCCCTCGTCTGAGGACTGCCTCTACCTGAATGTTTGGACCCCAACCTGGCCGGTCAAAAGCGCGCTCCCGGTGATGGTGTGGCTTCATGGCGGCAGCAACACCGCCGGCAGCGGCGCGCAGCCCACCTACGATGGAACCTCGCTGGTGGCGCACGGCGTCATTCTGGTCACCATCAACTATCGTCTCGGCGTGCTGGGTTTTTTCGCTCATCCTGAACTTACCCGCGAGTCGCCGCACCATAGCTCAGGAAATTACGGCCTCCTCGATCAGCTTGCGGCGTTGCGCTGGGTGCGTCAGAACATCGCACAGTTCGGCGGCGATCCCGGCAACGTAACCCTCTTCGGCGAATCCGCAGGCTCCATCGACGCAGGCTTGTTGCTCGTCTCACCGCTCTCCACTGGGCTCTTCCGCCGCGTCATCCTTGAGAGCGGCCCACCCTTCGGCTTGGGAAAACCGCGCCCGCTCGCCGACGGGGAAGCCTTTGGCGCCGCCGTGGGCAAAGCTGCCCCGGGCAGGTCCCAGTCCGGGCTTGAAAATCTTCGCGCCCTCCCGCCCGATGAGGTGGTTAAGCTCGCCGCCAAGGTGCAAAAGGAACAGTTCAAGGACCAGGCCGGCGCATCCTTCTATGACGGCTGGCTCTTGAGCCACGCGCCGGCCCGTACCTTCGCCACCGGAGCCATGCAGAAAGCCGACGTGATGGTAGGGTTGAATGGCCGCGAGTTGAGCGCCTTTCGCGCCATGGCCGCAGCCGCGCCCAAGACCGCGGACAAGCCCGCCGGCGGAAGCGCGTTTCAGACCGTCGGTAAAGCAGCCGATGGGCTCCGCCCGCTTTACGGCTCATGGACCGATGCCGCACTCGCTTTTTACCTCGCCAAGGTCCTGTTCAATCGCACCGTGGCCCTGGACCAGGCCGCCAACGAGACGATGTTGGCCTGCCCCATCGGCGCACTCTCCTCCCTGATGACCGCCGGAGGTCAGCGAGCCTATGTCTACCAGTTCGACCGCTCCATTCCCGGCCGCGGAGAGAGCGGGCTCGGCGCTTTTCATGGCCTCGAGGTGCCCTTCGTCTTCAATGCCTTCGCGGACCCCTCCTGGAGCTGGCTTCCCTTCACCGGCGCCGACCACCAGCTCTCCGCCACCATCGAAACGTACTGGACCAACTTCGCCAAAACCGGCAATCCAAACTCGCCCGGACTACCCAACTGGTCGGCGTGGACCAGCGATGACGAGCCTTTTATGGAGTTCACTCACGAAGCCCAGGCAGTCCCGCGCAAGGGCTTCTCGCCCCATTTCTGCTATCTCTCCCCCGATCGCCTGAAGCGGCAGTTGGCAGATCAATAGCGGCGAGTTCCGCTGCGTTTTGACCGTTTCCAGCTATTCTGAAGATGGAACCCGTTTCATCGCATGGCCTTCGTCCACACTATCGGCAGCACCGTCTACACCTTCGCCAGCTTGCGCGAGCTGCTGGCCAGGGCCACCCCCTTGCGCAGTGGCGACGTTCTCGCGGGCCTGGCCGCGCAGTCGGCGGAGGAGCGTGTGGCCGCGCAGTTTGCCCTGGCAGACGTGCCTCTGGCGCACTTCCTTGTCGAGCAGGTGATTGCCTACGAAGAGGACGAAGTAACCCGCCTCATCGTAGACACCCACGACGCCGACGCCTTTGCTCCCGTGCAGTCGTTCACGGTGGGTGAGCTCAGAGACTGGATACTCTCTGACGAGGCCACAGCCGAACGGCTGGCCGCGCTGGCTCCGGGACTAACCCCGGAGATGGCGGCAGCCGTCAGCAAGCTGATGCGAGTCCAGGACCTGATTGCCGCGGCGGCCAAAATCCGCGTAGTCACGCGCTTTCGCACCACCGTCGGATTGCGCGGCAGGCTCAGTGCGCGCCTGCAGCCGAACCACCCTACAGACGACCCCGCCGGAATCGCCGCCTCCATTCTCGATGGCCTGCTGCTGGGCTCCGGCGACGCGGTCATCGGGATCAACCCGGCTGGAGACAACGTCACCGTCACCACCCACTTACTGCGCCTCGTCGATGCCCTGCGCCGGCGCTTCCAGATTCCCACGCAAAGCTGCGTTCTGGCCCATATCACCACGCAGATGGCGGCGCTTGAAGCCGGCGCGCCCGTGGACCTCATCTTCCAGTCGATTGCCGGTACCGAGGCTGCCAACCGCAGTTTCGGTGTTAGCCTGGCGCTGCTGGCCGAGGCACACGAAGCTGGAAAGTCCCTTTGCCGCGGCTCGGTCTGTGCGGATGGCTTCCTGGGCGACAACATTCTGTACTTTGAAACCGGCCAGGGTTCCGCGCTCTCCGCCAATGCCCACCACGGCGTGGACCAGCAGACGCTCGAAGCCCGCGCCTACGCCGTGGCCCGGCCTTTCCGTCCCATGCTGGTCAACACCGTGGTCGGCTTCATCGGTCCCGAGTACCTTTACGACGGCAAGCAGATCGCCCGGGCAGGCCTTGAGGACCACTTCTGCGGTAAGCTGCTCGGGCTGCCCATGGGCTGCGACGTGTGCTACACCAACCACGCCGAAGCCGATCAGGACGACATGGATGCGCTGCTCACGCTGCTCGGTACGGCAGGCGTGAACTACATCATGGGCGTGCCTGGCGCCGATGACGTCATGCTCAGCTACCAGAGCACCAGCTTTCATGATGCGCTCTATCTGCGCCGCGTTCTAGGGCTCAAGCCCGCGCCTGAGTTTGAGGCATGGCTGGCCGGTGAGGACTTCCAGCGCCTTGCCCTTGAGGCGCGCCACCCGGAGAGGCTGCTGCCCGGATGAGCCAGATTCTGCCGTCGTCGCTTCGGTTGCGTTTGCGCGCTCTTACCCCCGCACGGGTGGGTTTGGGCTGCACCGGGGTCAGCCAGCAAACCCGCGACACGCTCGCATTTCAATGCGCCCACGCCCAAGCCCGCGACGCGGTCCATGCCCGCCTGGAGGCCGCCGCCATGGCTGCGGCCCTGGGCCAAATCTCCGCCGGTCCGGTGCTGCGGCTGCACTCGGCGGCCATTGATCGCACTGTCTATCTGCAACGCCCTGACCTGGGACGCACGCTCGACGCGGCCAGCCGCAACCTGCTGGCCGGATTCGAGCCCGGCTCAAGCGATCTGGCTTTGGTTGTCGCCGACGGCCTTTCCGCGCTGGCTGTCGAGCGCCACGCCGCGCCCCTTCTCGCCCAGCTTCTGCCGCAACTCCAGGGCTGGCAACTGGCTCCGCTCTGCGTTGTGGAGCAGGGCCGCGTCGCCATCGGCGATGAGATCGGCGAGGCCCTCGGCGCTGCACTTGCCGTGGTCCTCATCGGCGAACGCCCCGGCCTTAGTTCCCCCGATTCGCTGGGCGCATACATCACCTGGCAACCGCGTCCCGGCCGCACCGACGCCGAGCGAAACTGCATCTCCAACATTCGCGTCCAGGGCCTCAGCTATGTTCAGGCCGCCGCGCAACTGTTCTTCTACCTCACCCAGGCGCGCCGCCGTCAGCTCACTGGCGTGGCGCTCAAGGATGAAGTTTCACTGCTTGGGAAGGGCTGATCGTACATGATGCGCTGGATACGATGGGCAGTTGTGGTTCTGGTGGCGGGTTTTGTGGCTGTCTACGCCGGCGACTGGGCCGTCTTCAAACTACGCGGCTCGCCCACGGCCAAGGTGACCGTGGACCGATACCTCACGGTTCCCCTCAAGGGCAACAAACAGGAGTTTGACTACCTGGGCTCCATCGACGTTCCCTGCTCCGTTTCGCTCTTTCCCCAGGCCGGCAAGAATCCCTGCTGGCAACTCCGCCGCAACACCAAACAAAACGTCACGATCTAGGAGCATTTCGGTGATAGATTCCTGGTTTTGATGCGAAATGGGGGTGTTTTTGGCTCAAAAGTAGCTCAAAAGTAGTCAAAATCCGCTGGTCTTGATTACCGATCAGTTAATAGGCTGATTTTGTAAGGTGTTCAATAAAAGATACTTGCAAGAAAATGAGGGCCTAAAACGGCTCCCCCAGAGGGGGAGGGGGGTGGGTGTAGACGGATTTTTTGCGTTCCCGGCTCGTCCCAGAGGACGCAGAGCCCCAGGTTGGACGGTTTCGATCGAGGTGAGCGCTTCCGTTGAGGTTGGGGTCATCGTGGATTCCGCCTATAGCCAGTGTGTGCTGCCCGGGCATAATTCCCTGCAATGGGTGGCCGTAGACTGCGAAGCCCTCCCGGACATGCATGACTTTCAGCGAGGGCAATCCCGGCATATTCCTAGACCAAGTCCAGGGTTGTTCCACGCTCACCGTGCCATCTCACACCAACTTGTGATGAGGGTCACGTTCCGGGTACCTGCATCTGCGTACTATCAAAAAACCGCGCGGGCCCCATCGAGGGATTATGTACAGTCGCACTCAGAACGACAATGGCACTTACAACACGCGCTGCCTGTACTGTTTCATGACCGTCGCCTCGGCGGTCGAGACGGTGGATGAGCTCAATGGCGTGGAAGCGCGCCACGTTTGCCCTGAACGAGCTCTTGCAAACCTGTTGGCCCAGGAGAAGCAGATCCAGGAGCACGCCCACAGAAACTAGGCCCAGTTCCTCGCCTCGCTGTTCCTGTCAGGGAATTCTTGTGCTCTCGCCATAGCGCGATCTGTCACCGCATCCGCGCCAGGTCGCGAAGCTGCCGGGCGGCAGCCTCCAGGAACGTTTCTACGCTCACCCCGGCCGGTGGCTCCAGCCCGGACTTTGCCTTCAGCGCGTCCGCAATGCGCTGCGCCAGCGCCTGCCGGGTGTCCAAGGGCAAGTCCAGCCGCCGCGCAAAGAATCCTTCCATAACCTCCAGATCGGACCACGTCAGCCTGGCAATGCCAGTGGACGGGAGCGAGAGGGCGGTGTGGGGCTCTGGAATCGGGACGCTCCCGGCAAAGGTTGCCGCAGTGAAAGTACGCGCCGCCGACTCACCCCATAACGGCGCCTCCTGCTCCTGATCGCGCACCACCAGTGTCCCGGCAGCCAAGTCGCCCAGGCGCTGGTGCTGCCGCGTCGAAAATACGGCAATGATTCCAACCGCGTAGAAAAAAGGAATTGCGTCGATATAACGGACAAAGTTGCGGGCCATCGATTCGAACAGCCCAATCGCACGTCCGGAGCGTTGGATCACGCGAATCCTTGCGATCCGCTTGCCTGGAGTGCGTCCGTTCCAGAACGCCTCAAACAGAGTGAAGTAGCCCCAATTGAGCACAAAAAGGCTAAAGAAATAGATCGCCATAGCCCACTGCGCGGAGGTTCGGCTGAAGGCTCCGATTCCAGGCAGGAATAGCACTCCCGCTCCCCACAGCACCAGCAGGCCCGCCCCCCAGATCAGTGTGTCGATCAGCAGGGCCACAAACCGGCTCCCGATGCCGGCCAGCGGCATCTCAATCGATACCAGTTCGGGAGTCTCGATGTTAAGCTGGTCCAAACCTTCTTCCATGGCGACCATTCTCTCAAACCAATGGATTGCGAAGCGTCGGCCCCACTGGGAACGCCTGTCGATGCTGCTTGCCCAGTCAGACCAAAGCGGGCTGGGGCAGCTCTCCCGCGCCGAGTTGCAGGAGTTGGCTCTGCTCTATCGGCAGGTGGCGGCAGACCTCTCGGTCCTGCGACAGGATGCGACGGCGCGCACCTACGCCGAGCACGTGAATCAGTTGCTTGCTCGCGCTCACCATATCATCTATTCCGGCCGGAAGACCAACTTCCTCACCCTTTTCCGCTTTCTGCGCGACGAGTATCCGCTCGTCGTTCGCCGCCAACTCGCCTATGTACTGGCCTCCGTGCTGGTCTCGGTGGCCTGGGGCGCGCTCGGAGCTGCCATCACCCTTGCCCGGCCTGAGTTCATGCGCCACTTCGTAGGACCGGCCATGGTTGCCACCATGGAGCGCCATGAAATGTGGACCAAGTCCGTGGTCGGCGTGGCTCCAGCCGCATCCAGCTACATCATGACCAATAACCTCACCGTCAGTTTTCTGGCCTTCGCCGGCGGCATCCTCTTCGGCCTTGGCACCCTCTGGATTCTCTACCAGAATGGGATGATGCTGGGAGTGCTGGGCACTGCGTGCCACCAATACGGCATGTCGCTGGCGCTGTGGAGCTTTGTGGCTCCCCACGGCGCGCTTGAACTCCCCGCCATTCTCATCGCCGGTGGCGCGGGTCTCCGCCTCGGACACGCCATGCTCTTCCCCGGCTCCCTGCGCTGGAAGGACTCGGTGGCCCGCGGCGGCATTGAAGCCACCCGCCTGGTCTCCGGCGTGATTCCCATGCTGATCATCGCCGGCTGCCTGGAAGGGTTCTTCTCTCCTTCCAGTGCTCCCGTCTGGCTCAAGTTCACCGTCGGCGGCCTCCTCTTCAGCCTGTTGCTGGTCTGGCTGTTCCGTCCCATCAAGCCCGCAGCAATCAGCGCAAGGCTGGACTGATCGTGCAGGCCCTTCTCCGTCCGCTGGTGATCCTCGGCGCACTATTGACCTTGATTCCAGTTTTGGGCGCGGCCTTCTTTCCCACCCGCCTCAAAGCCTTGGACGAAGCTCTCTCGCAGACAGTCAGAATCGTCGGCCCTGCGCTGCTTTGCATCCCCTATGCACTCATCGCAATTTCCTTCGGAATCTTTCACTGGGGATGGCTGGCGCTCTACGCGCTCCTGCCGGTTGCGATCGCCTTTGTCATGAGCCGGGCCAAGGACGCCGACCCCGAAGTCAAAGGCAACTGGCGCGACTTTGCCGTACTGGCCACACTTGGGCTGGCCGTCGATCTGCGCTGGTTTGAGCCCGCGTGGCCCACCGGCCTGGCCGCCGTAGGCAAATTGCTGCTGCTGGACGCGGGTATCTTCGGCTTCCTGGTTGTGCGCCAGCTCGATGGCGTTGGATTCGATCTTCGCCTCACCCTGCGCGATGCAGGCGTTGCGCTGCGCGAGTTCTGCTTCTATGCCCCCATTGCCTTGCTCCTCGGCGGGGTCCTGGGCTTCCTTCACTTCCAAGCTGTGTGGCCGGCTCCGCTCCCAGCCCTTGGCGGATTCCTCTTCACCCTTCTGTGCATCGCTGTCCCCGAGGAGCTCTTCTTTCGCGGCTGGCTGCAGAATCTGCTTGAGCGACGCCTGGGCCGTACCGCGGCCCTGCTGGTCACCGCCGCGCTCTTCGGCCTTGCCCACTGGAACAAGCGCGCCGCGCTATTTAATTGGCGCTATGTTCTGCTCGCTGCCATCGCCGGAGTTTTCTACGGTCGCGCCTGGCGCGATCAGCGGCGCGTCGGAGCCTCTGCCTTGACCCACTCCATGGTCGACACTGTGTGGTCGCTCTGGCTCAGGTGACGCAGACCCGGCGCGCGATAAGTCAGGTAGCCGAGCCCCACCCGCATGTTGTGCACCGTCGGCCCCGGAATGGTGATCGCGATCGTAATGCCGAAGATAGCGTGCGCCACCGCGAGGGGATAGATATTGCGGTAGCGGAGAAAAACCATGCAGGCGGCCAAGCCCCAGAACAGCGTAACTGGAGTCAGAATGGGATTGGGCAGATGCGCCGCCGCAAAGATGCCGGCCGCCGTCACCGCGGCCCAGTTTTCGCCGGGTACCAGGCGCAGCAGGCGAATCAGAAAGTATCCCTGCAACAGGAATTGCTGCACAAACGACCACAGTGCGTAGCCGGCAAACGTCCTGATCCACATCGCCGGTCCGCTGGGCGCGTGCAACGTGTGCAGCCTTGCCGCCACGCCCACCGCGACCGCCGCCAGCAGCAGCGCCGCACCCGTCACCCAAAGCGAGCGCAACAGTCCCGTCCTCCTGAAGCCCATCGTCTTCCATCCTGCAAACGAGGTGCAGGTGGAGAACACCACCCAGCCGATCGCCGCCCAATAGAACCATCGCTGCAAAGGCCTCGGCGTCCAGATGGTCACCAGGATCAGGCCATAGCACGCCACCAGCTCGAGAAGGTCCCGGCCACGCTGCCGTGCTGTGCACCGGTCCCCGTCCCCCGGAGCCGCCGAATTGGAATCCCGCCCAAATCTCATCTTCAACCGTCGCCTGAAGAGCGGTCGCTCGCCCCCTTGCGCCCAGTCTACTCACTCCAGTGAGATGGATTCGATACCGAGTCCGGTTTCGCCGCTGACTGAAAAACTCAACACATTCTTTGCCCCTGCACGTTCCAGCAGCGACTGAATCGTCACCATCCCCAGTGCATTATCTCTCCCCGTCGGAGGGAAAGCGATCCGCGTGGCGATCCGTCCATTCACCCGCAGTTCGGCAAAGCGCGCCGCGGTCTCAGGATTGCGATAGACGATCTGAATCCGTGCCACAGACGCGCGCGAAGCCACATCCGCAAAATCCAGCACATGACCCTTTATCAGCGGGACAACCTCCATGCTTCCATCCAGCTTGATCTCGCCCACGGGCTTATATGTGGTCCACCTGGCCTCGGTCCCGCGAATCACAAGCAGCACAGCGTCTCCGGCGGCAACCTGAAGAGTGACTTCGCTAGGTCCTGTTCCCAGGTCTTTGCCCGCCCACACGTCTCTTACTTTGACCGGCGAAGATTCGAGCAGCCCCAGGTCGCTCCAATGTACGGGTAACGCCGCCACCGCCGCAGTCCGGTTCAGCAACAGGACAGCGCGCGCTCCAGTTTCCGCCAGCGGCTTCGCCCAGACTTCCAGTCCTTTCCCCGCCTCGGCCACCTTCACCGCTTGCAGGCCGAGCGCGTCCTGATCGATGGCCAGCACCTCGGGATTGGTCAGGATGGCCCTTGTGGCGTCGCTCAGTTTCGTCAGGTCTGCGCCCACCAGCAATGGCGCGCCGGAGATGGCCCACAGGCTCATGTGAACCCGGTTCTGCTCTTCCGTCAGCCCCTGCATCCCCAGCACCATCATGTCGGGATCGTTGTAAAAGCCGGTGTGCTGCGCCTCGGGATGTATGCCCTGGTCAAAGTTCGAGAGCACCCCCGGAAAGCTCGCCATTCGCCCGCTGTTCGGGCTATTGGCCACGATGGGAGCGACGATATCCCCGCTCGTCCTCCAGATGTCCGCCGCCACTCCGCCTACGTTTGGCGCCCAGGTCCACGGGCTGTTCTTGCCCCAGTTGCAAATCGAGAAGTAGAGCTTGTGGCCGGTAATGGTCTCGGCTCGCGCGATGGACCTGGCAATCTCAGCGTATTGCACCGCCGGATCAAGGTTCTCCTTGTCGCCGCCACACCAGTCCACCTTCACATAATCGAATCCCCACCGCGCAAATTGCAGAAAGTCCTGGTCGTAGTGGTTCTCGCTGCCTTCGCCCGGATAGCCTGGGCCAAGGTCCGGAGAGAAGGTGCCGCAGCCATCCATTCCCGCGTCAGTGTAGATGCCGGCCTTCAATCCGAGGTGGTGAATCGCGCGGACAATGTTCCCCATGTCGCCCGCGTGTTCGCCCGGCGCCAGTGCCGGCCACGCCTTGGGGTCGACCACGATGTTGCCATGGTCATCGCGCTGTCCGAGCCACCAACCCTCATCGATATTCACCGTGCGATAACCAGCCTTGGCCATGCCGGTGGAGATCATCGCCTTCGCCTGGTCCAAGGTGATCTGCGAATTGATCGTGTTGGAGAAGCTATTCCAGGACGACCACCCCAGAGGCGGCGGAGGAATGGGAACCTGCTTGGCAGTGCTCTGTGCCTGCACCGATGTGCACCAAATGACTATCAGCAGGGCCAGCGCGCCCGGCACAACTTTTCTGTCTACAAACTTGAACATGACAAATCCTCGTACTCGCATTGCTGGAAGGCTACAGATGCCCATCCAGGCCGTAAACAGCCAGGTCAAAAACTCCGGTCGCCGCTCTTACACTTTCACAAAAATCCGTTTGCGATAAAGAATCCATACCGGCAGGATGCAGATGGCGGTAAACGTGGCCGAGTAAGCAAACGCCTGCCAGCCTGGATTCGGAATGCATGTGAAGAGGCCTCTGAACAGGCGGTTCAATCCATCATGTTGGTTTACGCCAGGCCCGATGGGAATCAATCCCACTACGCCCTGGATCAGTTCGCTGAACATATACGCCACAATGGCGTTGGAACCGAACACGATCCAGGGCCAGGTCCAACCCTTGCGCCAACCCATCTTCTCCACCGCCCAGAAGGCCAGCGTCATCACCACCAGCGAATACCCCGCCGCCACCAGCACGTAAGAACTGGTCCACAGCTTCTTGTTGAGCGGGAACCAGATGGACCAGAAATAGCCCGTGGCCAGGCAGGTTACGGCGAACAGCGCCAGTCCCTGCGCTTTGGCAGTCACCGTACGCTGCCCGCGCAGCCACAATCCCGTCAGCACACCCAGCAGCGCCGTGCCCACTGCGGGCAGATCGCTCAACAGGCCTTCGGGATCGCGCAGGTTGTGCGTCCAATCCTCATATAAATGGCCGGGCATCAGGTGACGGTCGAGCCATGCCACCAGGTTCATGTCCTTGTCCAGGAACGGAATGTCGCGCCCCGGCACGCCGGCTCCGGGCACCGGAACCCAACGCAGCAGAATCCAGTAGCCCACCAAGAGCACTACGAGCGCCACAATCTTGGTCGAGGCCCGCTTGTCCCACAGATAGAACAGGCTCACCACCAGATAGCAGATGGCGATGCGCTGCAACACTCCGTAGATGCGCAGGTGGGCCAGTTCAAAGTACGGAAACCCGTTGACCACAACGCCTAGCAGAAACAACACCACCGCTCGCTGCACCGTGTGCCACGCCAGCGTTGAGCGCGCGGCACCGCGGGCTAGTCGTGCCTCCAGCGCATACACCACCGACACCCCCATCACGAAAACAAATGTGGGAAACACCAGGTCGGTTGGCGTCAGGCCGTTCCACTCCGCGTGATTCATAAACCACCACGAGCCGGAACCGCCGTTGTTATTGACCATGATCATGAAAGCGATAGTGATGCCGCGCACCACATCCAGTGAGAGCAGTCTCTGGACAGGGCTGGGGGCCAGTGCGGGATTGGTCATGACGATAGGATTCTCCCTTGTGGTGCGTGTGTAGGCTGCTCAATACGGTACGCGCCGGGGGCAGGTTTCGCCAAGTTCGCTGCGTTCCGTCCGCTGCCGTCAGCCATTGGCTATCGCCCCGAGATTCCGATCCACTTGCGACGACCCCAACAAAAAGCCCGAACCGTTGCGGTCCGGGCCATTTGCCTTTCACTCCTTTGGTCAACAAGCAACCACAGCGTGGCTCCTGAGATTACGTCACTGTCAGCTTAACGGTAACCTGATGACTCACGGTTCCGCTGGTTCCCGTAATAGTGATGGTGTACGTCCCAAGCGTGGCCCGCTTGCCCACCTTCACCGTCATCTTTGTTGTTCCAGACGCCGAAAGCGAGGTCGGACTGAAGCTCACCGTATTGCCGCTTCCCTGTCCTGTTGCAGAGAACGTGATTGCGGTACCCAGCGTGCCGCTCACGGTGGCAGTAATCGTCGAACTGGCGCTGCCGTTTCTGCCCGCACTGATCGAGGTGGGCGATGCCGTCAGCGTGAAGGTCGCACCGGGCACCGTCACGGTCAGGTTGACTATTGTCGTTTCGACAATGCTGCCCGAGGTTCCCGTCACCGTGATTGGATACGTGCCTGCCGCAACGCTTGCGCCCACTGTAATCGACATACTCGAGCTTCCAGCCCCGTTAATCGGGTTCGTGCCAAAGCCGACTGTCACGCCAGCAGGCTGGCCTGACGCCGACAAGGTGATTGCTCCACCGAACCCACCAACCACTGAACTGGTAATCGTCGAGCTTCCCGCATTGCCCTGCACCACTGAGACTGAGGCCGGCGAGGCGGAAAGGCTGAACCCTGGCGCGACCGGCCCGGAGAGTGCATTAATCAGCGCGGCGCCGTTGGGACTGCCCCAGCCGGTTGCCAGATCGTATCCGCTGGTTGCCGCATAGCCATTGCTCCCGCTGGTGATGTCGTGGAAGTCTGTGGGGTAGCTCCCGCTCTCACCAATCGAATAAAGCGTTGGATTGATGAAGCCCAGCAATCCTGTTCCGTTGGCCACCGACTGCTGATTGGCCAGGGCCAGGTAGCCCGCCCACATCGGCGCCGCAAAGCTGGTCCCACCATATTCGTTTGCAGTGCAGGCTTTCTGGTCGGCGCACACATAAAACGTGAAGTTCGCATTCGCCGAGACATCCGGGGCGTTGCGATATGTCTTCGAACACGCTGAACACGCGCTGGCCGTAGTCGCCTGCCACGAAGGAATCGCATAATTGTGCGGCGAAATCCCACCGCCGCCATCCGTCCACGCCGTCTCTGATTGCCACGGCCCTGCGGCGCCGCCTGTCGATAAGTCAGTTCCACCCACCGTGGTCAGGTACACATCATCGGCCGGAAAAACCTCCGATCCCGTGCCTGACGAAGTCCATTTGCCGCTGTCACCCGCCGCCTGAAACAGGTTCTGCCCTTGCGCCGCGAACTCCTGAAAATATGGATTGTCGGTGTTCGGGTCCGCCGGGTACCAGGTCCACGAGGAGCTCAATTGCGCATTCAGTGGGCTGTGCGTGGCCATTGAGTTAAAGATCGAGGCGTCGGTGGAACCCACGTACATCACCAGGCTCGACAGCCCCGGCGCCATGCCGATGGCCTGCGTTATGTCCAGCGTCTGCTCTGTATCGTCGCAACCCGGAGAAACGCAACTCGTGCTGGTTCCGTCCGTCGACAGCAGCGTGACCGGAACATTGTTTGTTTGCCCCGCATTTTTGAAATAGGTGGTCAGATCGGCCAGGTCGGTACCGTAATACTCCAGCAGCCCCAGCGACTGTCCTGCGCCCGTCAGAGATCCACCGTAATACGCCGCCCTCATGTCGCTGCCAAGAAAGGACGCCGAGGGGCCTGAGCCAGTCGTGGCGCTAGGTTCGGTACCGGATTTCTTGTGTAGCCCCGCCGGTTGCGGGATCGAGTAGTTATCCAGCCCCGAGACATGCCAGAGCGAGAACCCCAGGCTCGGCGTAGGCTCCCGGTCGGGAGCGTAGAAGGAGCGCGCTTCTGTCGGGTGCTGATACGTGCCCAGAGTCAGATGAAACGCTTTTTCAATGTTTGTCACCGTCCCTGTCACGTCCACATTCAAGCGGTTACGCGAGGTCCCAACCACCGCCAGCCCGTTTTCCTGGGCAAACTGAACAACCGCGTCGTAATCCTCCTGGGTAGGTCCAAACCTGGCCGTAAACTCTTCCACCGTGAGGAAATGCCTGTAGCTGGCGCTGGCCGGATCGGAGACATCCTTGAGAAACTGATCCAGTTCGTCCTGATTGCGGAGCGGCAGCGTGATCACCAGGCGCAGCGTCTGGCTCGCTGAAAGGTGGCCGACGGATTTTGCCTTGCCGTTCGTGGTTTCGGGGCGCACGTGATGCGTCAGTACAGGCTCAGCCTGGCAAACGACGGTCGCGATCGAAGCGGCCGCCACAAGTGCGAGCATGGTTTTGCTGAATTCTCTAAGCAAGACATCTCCTCATTTCATATCAAAGGTTCCGGCGGGATGGTTGCCCTGGCCCCCAGGGTGTCTCTGGATTTTGGAGGAATCGAGACCGTTCTGTCCACGAAATTCGGAGCTGGGAGAACTGCATCCAAGTTACTTACAGGGCATATAAGTAACTTCGCCCGCCACGCCAATCCCCTGACTTGCTCCCTCGCCGCATGCCCGCGCGGAATTGCACAGCGCACAGACCCCCGGCCAATGCCGTACACTCGCCCTTCAGGCAAAATCCTGTTGCGGTTCTACAATTGCTGTACCCCGAAACCACGATCGTTGGGTGGCTTCTTCGTTAAAGAAGGCTGCGTTGCACGAGACTGGCAAGGGCAAGCGAATCGTCGAAACGCTTAAAAATCGCCTGATATTCATGGAGGCTCTTTCGTGCCCGACTTTCAACCTTTTGTTGCAGCCAGCGAGAACCGCTCTGAGTTCACACTCCGCGCTGTTCTGCTCGGCTCCTTTTTCGGCATCATCTTTGGCGCCGTCACCGTTTATGTGGGCCTGCGCGCCGGCCTCACGGTAGCCGCCTCCATCCCTATCGCGGTGCTCTCCATCAGCATTCTTCGCGCCTTCGGCCGCTCGTCCATTCTTGAAAACGTCATCGTCCAGACCACTGGCAACGCCGGCCAGTCGATTGCCGCCGGCGTCATTTTTACCCTTCCCGCTCTCATCTTTCTGGGCTTCGACCTTGAGTATGCTCGCATCTTCATGCTGGCGCTGATCGGCGGCTTCCTCGGCGTCCTGTTCATGGTGCCCCTGCGCAAGCAACTCATTGTGGACGAGCACGAGAACCTCAAATTTCCCGAGGGCACGGCCTGCGCCGACGTGCTCATCGCCGGAGAAAAGGGCGGATCACTGGCCAGCCGGGTGTTCTTCGGATTGGGCCTGGGCGCACTCTACACCTTCTTCCAAAACGAAAACCTATTCGGCGCCTGGCCCGGCACCCCGGAGTTCCGCCCGGATTTCGGCCCCAACCACGTGCTCAAAGGCGCGTCCATCAAGGCTGACGCCACCACCGAATACATGGGCGTGGGCTACATCATTGGACCCAAGACGGCCGGTGTGATGCTAGCCGGGGGTGTGCTTTCCTGGTTGGTGCTCATGCCGCTCATCTACTTCTTCGGCAAGGATCTTGGCCACCCGCTCTATCCCGGCACGGTTCCCGTTAGCCAGATGGGCCCTAGCGACCTCTGGATCACCTACATTCGCCCCATGGGCGCCGGAGCCGTTGCCGCCGCCGGGCTCATCACCCTCTTAAAAACCCTGCCGACCATCATCAATGCCCTCAGCTCCGGTTTCAAACACATGACCGGCGGCTCCGCATCCGCTGCCAAACCCATCCGCACAGAGAACGACTTCTCAATGCGCGTCGCTGTCATAGGCTCCATTCTGCTCATCCTCATCATGTTCTTCTTCCTGGAGTTCAAACCCGTCCCTGGAGCCCAGGTCGGAATCCTTGCCAATCTTGCCGCATCCATCCTCATCGTCTTCTTTGGATTCCTCTTCGTCACCGTTAGCTCGCGCATCGTGGGCCTTATCGGCAGCTCGGCCAACCCCATCTCCGGCATGACCATCGCCACCCTCATGGCCACCTCCGCCATCTTCCTGGTCAACGGATGGACGACGCCCGCCTTTGGCGCGCTGGCCATCACCATCGGTGGCGTGGTCTGCATCGCCTCGGCCGAGGCCGGCGACACGTCGCAGGACCTCAAGACCGGCTTCATCATCGGCGCAACCCCGCGCAACCAGCGGTTCGCCTTCCTCATCGGCATTGTCGTTTCCACGGTCGCCATCGGCTTCACGTTGAACCTGATGAACGAGTCTCTGCAGGAGTTCCGCTCTGCCCCACAGGCATGGGACATCTCCGCCGCGCACGACGGCGTGAACGTGCAGACGGATCCTCGCGGCCTGCACGACCAGTTCCAGGTCATCAACCCCGACAAAACCACGGTCGTCCACCACAAGAGCGAGTACATTGTCCTCAACGCGCTCGGCTCTTCCGAACTGGCCGACGGCAAGTATCTCTACTCGCCCACCACCCACAAGATTGAAGTGCAGTGGATACCAGGCATAGGCGGCGAAAAGGCTCCCGCTCCCCAGGCCCGCTTGATGGCCACCGTCATCAACGGCATTCTGAGCCGCAAGCTGCCCTGGGGCCTGGTCCTTCTAGGCGTCTTCATCGTGGTCACAGTTGAGCTGCTGGGCATTCGCTCGCTGGCCTTCGCCGTGGGCGCATATCTTTCTATCGGCACCACATTGGCCATCTTCGTCGGCGGCGTAGTGCGCTGGATGGTGGATTCAGCGGTCGCCAAAGCAAACGGCGACGCCGAAGCCGAGGGTGATGTTTCTCCGGGCTCGCTGTTCGCTTCAGGACTCATCGCGGCCGGTGGCGTCGTGGGCTTGATCGGAGTGGCTCTGAAGGGTTACACCACTACTTTCAACGTGCCGAACCCGATCCACTTCCCGCTCACCGACAACCCAATCTTCTCTGTCCTGGCCTTCGCCGCACTGGCCTTTTCGCTCTATTACTTCGCCCGCAAGCCGCTGAAGAAGTAAACCGGCAGGGCATCACCGCAAGGAGAAAAGCCGTGACGAGAAATGCCTTTGCATTGACCCGGCGCGAAGTCCTCAAGGGAATCGCTGCCAGCGCTGCACTCGCAGCCGCCGGGCGACCTGCCTTCGCCGACGTCTATCATCAAGCCGACACCAGTTGGTTCGCCGCCTGCCGCTTCGGCGTTTCCACTCATTGGACTGCCCAGTCCCAACCCGTCGGCGCCGATGACTGGGTGCCTTTTGAAGAAGCTGTGTCGCGCTTTGACGTTACCCGCTATGTGGACCAGATCGCCGCGGCGGGCGCGCAGTACGTCATCTTTACCTCGGCTCACGCCCTGCAGATGTTGCCTGCGCCTTGCGCCGCCATCGACCGCATCGCTCCCGGACGTACCACCAAGCGCGATATGCTCGGCGAGTTAGCCGATGCCTGCCGTGCGCGCGGCTTGCATCTGATTCTCTATTACAACCACTCCTGCAACAGCGGCGACGACCCCGCGTGGGAGCACGCAGTCGGCTATCATGCGCCGGATAAGTCGAAGTTAGCCTCCAACTTACTCGGCATCCTTAGCGAGTTAGGCGTGCGCTATGGTTCCAAGGTCGAAGGTTGGTGGTTTGATAGTTGCTTCTCACTCGATCCGCGGGGCACTTACGACTCGGTAACCACCGACCTCCACGGCTTCCAGTTTCCCTGGGAGGAGTGGACCGCGGCCGCGAAGACTGGCTATCCTGAGCGACTCGTCGCACTCAGTTCCGGCATGTTGACTCATTACATCTATTCCACCCATCAAGACTACGAAGGCGGAGAAGCCAATGACCTGGTCGGGGTCCCATCGACCCAATTCACCCTCGATCATCTACAGGGGCATCGCTGGGCCTGCCTCGATAATCCCGAGTGGCTTCACGGCCGCGTGAAGACCCCGCTCGCGCCTCCGCGTTTCCTGCTCGACCCGGTCACTGACTACGTGCGCAGCTGCAACAAGTGCCGCGTCCCAGTCACCTTCAACATCGACATCGACCGCACCAGCCAGCTCAGCCCGCAGTCACTGGCCCTGCTCACCGAAGTCAGAAGCCGCCTGGCCTGATCTCCGGGCACCACACATGAACCATCGGGTGGCCCAGGTCCCGATTCTGGGACCTGGGAATCCACCAACTACTTAAAACAACAACTTCGCTCCGAACTGTATCTGCCGTGATGTTGTCGAAGTCGCGGTCACCACGCCTGCGGTGGGTGAAATCCCCGACGTCGCCGAGGTATAGACCACCTCGTTGGGTGTCAGGAAGTTGGTGTGGTTGAGGATGTTGAAGAATTCGGCGCGGAACTGCAACCCCACCCGCTCTGTGAAGTGCGAGTTCTTCGTCGCCGAAAAGTCCAGCTCCGACAGCCCCGGCCCCGTCAGCGCATCCCGTGAAACATTCCCATAGGTCCCCGTCGCCGGGGGAAGAAACGCCTCCGGGTTGAAGTATTCTTTCGCCGTCCGCGGATACAAGCTCCCGCTGAAGTCTGGATTCCAATTGGGCCTCACCGGGTTGCGCGTATCGCCGTTGCCGGTGGGGTTGTATCCCAGTTGCGGCGAAAAAGGAAAGCCCGATTGCGCCGTCACAATGGCGCTTGCCGTCCATCCGCTGGTCACCACATTCACCGGCGCGGAAGCATGGTTAAGGAAGTGCCGATGCGGCCCGAACGGCAACTCATAACTCGCGTTGACTGATGCCAGGTGCCGCACATCCGTGGCCGCCGGCCCCCAGTCAAGTTTCGGATTCAGCGGAAACTCGACAAACGCAGGCGTGTTCCCGCTTACACTCGTATTCCACGCCGAACCATCGTCAAGGTTTTTGGCATAGGTGTAGTTTCCACGAAACTGCAGCCCGTTCCCAAACGAGCGGCGCACATCCACTTCCAGTGCGTTGTAAAGTCCCACACCCTGCGATACCCACGAAGTGGAATTCGCCAGCGCCGGATTCGCGTTCTTCGCTCCGCTGGGATAGAAGACCGTTCCATCCGCCAGCACTTGCGGCACCGGCTCATTCATGTCTTCTGAAAGGATCTGGTGATAACTGTGCGAGCCCACATAGCCCACCGTGATTGAAGTCCGCGGCGAAATCTCCTGCTCCACGCGCAGCGTCCAGCTCAACACTGCGGGCGTGGCAATGTCCGGCTGCACGTTGCTCGGAGAAATCAGCGAGCCCGCCGGCGCCGGAGTTCCCGGCGTGATGATCAGGTTTGAAACCGCAATATTCTTGATTGACTCGGCAGTGTTGAAGGGCGCGGTCTGGTCCAGGCGGTAGTCCAGCGTATCCAGCAGCCCGTGATGGACGCCGAAGCCGCCCCGCACCGCGGTCTTTCCATTCCCCCACACGTCCCAGGCCAAGCCTACCCGCGGCTCTGGCAGCCAGACGGCGTTGTTCTTTGTCAGTGCTGATCCGCCGATACGCGGCTGCGTCTGCAAAACTCCATCGGTAATGACGTAATTCGATGCCCGTCCCTGGGCTTCGTTCCATCCGTTGGTCGATTCGGAGCGGAACCCCGCGCGCAACTCCAGCCGCGGCGTCAGCTTCACCGTGTCCTCAATGAATGCAGCGCCTTCCACCGAGCGCCAGCCCAGTTCGGTAGGCGACGGAACCACGGTAAAGGTCTTCACCGTGCCCTGCAGGAACGATTGCAGTGTGCTGAACGAGGCCTGTCCATACTGGTCCTGCGCCAGCAGGTCATTGGACTGAATGCGCTGCAGCCAGACTCCTGCCTCCACCTGGTGCCGTCCGCGCGACCAGTAGATGTGGTCGTCCCACGTAAACAGATTGCGCGCCGTCAGGTTGTTGCTGCCCACGTTGGTGCCCGCCAGGGTAATGGCCGATGTTCCGTTTGAGGCTGTGCTGCCGCTGATCACAATGGCCCCGATGGGTTCGCTTGTCACCCATCCCGCCAGGTCCACAGGGGTGTACCCGGTGAAGAAATAACTGGCGCGCGAATACCCGAACCGCGCCGTGTTCAACAACGACGGAGAAAACACGTGTTGCTCCTGGATGCTCGCCACCTGCTCCCGGAGGCTCTCGTCGATCAGGCTCAGCGGATTTTGCGAGGGCGTATTGGCGCTGCTGTTGTCTACCGTGTACACCGCGAAAAGCAGGTCCTTGCTGCCCAGGTTGTAGTCAAACCGTGTGGTGCTGAAGTCTTCACGTATGGTCTGCTTGGGATGGCTGAATGCCTCTCCGATCCCGCTGCCCAGCTCTGGCCCGTTCTGCACTGGCCACAGCGCCAGCAACGGCTGCACCGCAGCATTCACTCCCACATATTGCTCTGTTCCAGATGAGTCCGGCAGATAGCCCAGCCGGGCCTGCGTGTCCGGAACCAGGGTTACCGCGCTCAGGCCCCAGTTCTGGCGAAAGCCCTCATAGTTGCCAAACAGAAACAGCTTGTCGCGCTTGATGGGTCCGCCGAGTGACCCGCCAAACTGGTTGCGTTGGAATTCAGGAATCGATCCCTGGTCGAAGTAATTCCTCGCATCCAGCGCACTGTTGCGCAGAAACTCAAATGCCGAGCCATGCAGCAGGTTGGTTCCTGAAGTGGTCACGATGCTTACCTGCGCGCCATCGCGCTTGCCATAGCTCGCGCCGTAGGTGTCGCTGGACACGTTGAACTCGCGCACTGCGTCCACGCCCAGTAGCTGCCCGCTCGTTCCCCCCGGCGTCACGTTGATCAGCGACGCCCCCGTGTATTCAATGCCGTTCAGCAGAAACAGGTTGTCCTGCGGACGCCTGCCGCTGATGGCAAACATGTTGCCCACCGATGAGTTTGAAGTCCCGATGCCGCCGGAGCGCTCATTCGTGTAGCTCACCGTGGCCGGATTCAGCGTCAGCAGTTCATCGTAGCTGCGTCCGTTCAGCGGCAGCTCTTTCACCTGCCGTTCGTCGATCAGCCCCGACGTTTGTTGTGTAGTGGTATTCACGCTCACCGGCTCGGCGTTTACCACCACTTCCTGTTGCACCTTTTCAACGCTGAGTACAAATGCCAGTTGCAGGCTCTGCGCCACGGTCAGCGAGATGCCGCCGCGGTGCTCGGTCTCAAAGCCCGTCAGCGCCGCTGAAACCGAATAGTCGCCCACCGGCACTGAGGGTGCGTAGAATCGCCCATCGCCGCCCGTGGTCAGTGTTCGTGATGCGCCCGTCTCGATCTGGCGCACGGTCACGGTTGCGCCCGCCAACGCCGCGCCGGTCGTGTCTTTCACCGTGCCGCTGATGGTTCCGCCTACAATCTGCGCATACGCTGAGGGCACGCCGCCCACCAGCAAGAGGATAAGAAAGAGATACAGCTTTTGTTTCAGTGTCACAGGGCCTCCTGAATATCGGTTGATCGATTGCCTGAAGTGTCAGGCTTGGGGAAATGCACGCGCTCAAACGGGTATCTTTATGGAGCCGCATGCGCGTGCAATGAAAAAGGAATGAGGTCAGCGGCTACAACAACACCGGGTCCGCGGGGAGGCGGAGGCGAGGAGCCGCGAATGGAGAGGAAGCAAGTTCATTAATCCTGCATTCGTACTGCTTGAATTCTTATCCGTCTTGCGACACAAACAGAAAGACCGCGTCAGCGAAGTGGCTGAAACGCGGTCTTCTAGGGATCGATCGAGCTTAAGTCAGCTCACCTACAAGACCGGCGCAGCGCGCTGCAACACGCACGACAACCCACCGGCCTCAGGTGAAAACTCATAGGTGTACTATAGCCGTCCACAAACATCCGGTCAATCTCCCCACACTCGCGCAGCGTTTATCATTCTTGTTTGAGGCATTGATCGTTATGAATCTCACGGGCAACACCATCCTCGTCACCGGCGGCGGCTCCGGAATCGGCCGCGGTCTCGCAGAAGTTCTTCAGGCCCTCGGCAACCAGGTCATCATCGCCGGTCGCCGCCCGCAGGCGCTTCACGACACCACCACCGCCAATCCTGGCATGAAATCCTTGCCTCTTGATGTCGAAAACCCCGCGGCCATCCGCACCTTCGCCACCGAGGTAGCCGCCGCCTTTCCCACCCTCAATATCCTC
This sequence comes from uncultured Occallatibacter sp., assembly GCA_964396795.1. Lineage (GTDB taxonomy): Bacteria > Acidobacteriota > Terriglobia > Terriglobales > Acidobacteriaceae > Telmatobacter. The sequence goes on from CAYNGB010000022.1 coordinate 37,279, forward strand.
ATCAACAACGCGGGCATCATGCGCGCTGAGAAGCTCCTCGCCCAGCCCGACGGCCTGTCTGACGCTGAGGCTATCGTGGCCACCAATCTTCTGGGCCCCATTCGCCTCACCGCGGCTCTGTTGCCCCTGCTCCGGCGACAGCCCCATTCCACCATCATCAACGTCTCCTCAGGCCTGGCGTTTGTTCCTCTCGCCTTGACGCCCACTTATTGCGCTACCAAGGCCGCCATCCACTCCTACACTCAGACGCTCCGCTACCAACTCAAAGCCACCGCTATTGAAGTGCTGGAGATTGTCCCGCCTTACGTCGCCACCGACCTGATGGACGGAGCCAAGGACCCGCGTGCAATGCCTCTCGACGCCTTCATTGCCGAAGTGATGGGAATTCTGAAAACCCGACCCACGCCCGCTGAAATCTGTGTCGAGAACGTAAAGGGTCTGCGCTTTGCCGCCGAGAACGGCAGCTATGACGCCATCTTCAACGGCATGAACTCGGCCATGGCGGATACTCACTGAAAGGGAACCACACACCATGAATACAGACGACGAAGACCTTGCGCAACAGTTTGCCAGCGACAATTACGCCGGCATCTGTCCCGATGCATGGACCGCCATGCAAACTGCAAACCGCGGTCATGCCACAGCCTACGGCGACGATCTGTGGACAGCCCGCGCTGCCGATGCCTTTCGCGAGCTTTTTGAGACCAGTTGCGAGCTCTTCTTCGTATTCAACGGCACCGCCGCCAACTCACTGGCTCTGGCTGCGCTTTGCCAGTCCTATCACAGCGTGATTTGTTGCGACTCCTCGCACGTTGAAACCGATGAGTGCGGAGCGCCGGAGTTCTTTTCCAACGGATCGAAGTTGCTCGTGGCGCAGGGCGTGGATGGCAAGCTCACTCCCGATTCCATTCACGAGTTGGCCACCAAGCGAAAGGACATTCACTACCCCAAGCCCCGCGTCGTCACTATCACCGAGCCCACTGAAACCGGCCGCGTCTACACAGTCGACGAAGTCCAAGCCATCTCCGCTGCATGCAAGGCGCATGGCCTTTCCCTGCACATGGATGGATCTCGCTTCGCCAACGCCTGCGCCAGTCTCGGCTGTTCCCCGGCCGATCTCAGCTGGAAGAGCGGCGTCGACGTGCTTTGTTTTGGAGGCACAAAAAATGGCATGGCCGTCGGCGAGGCGGTCATCTTTTTTGATCCGCAACTGGCCGTCGATTTCGACTACCGCTGCAAGCAGGCTGGCCAGCTCGCTTCCAAGATGCGCTTCCTCTCCGCGCCCTGGGTGGGCATGCTTGAGAGTGGAGCATGGCTTAGCAATGCCGTCCACGCCAACCGCTGCGCAGCTTATTTTGCTGACCGCGTGGCAGCAATTCCCAACGTCACCGTTGTTTCGCCGGTCGACGCCAATACCGTCTTTCTCTCCGCCGACGACGATGTCCTGGAACGCTTGCGCGCCCGCGGCTGGAAGTTCTACACCTTCATCGGCGGCGCTGCCCGCTTCATGTTCGCCTGGGACTCGGACTTGAAGCGGGTAGACGCTCTGCTTGCCGACCTGGAAGAATGCGCCTCGGCCGAAACCACGCATTCTGTGCCCGGAGCCGCCGATCGCCAGCGCTGATTCGCCGCCCCAGCGTTACCACCAGGTAACTACGGCAACTGCAAATGGGGCCAGCTTCAGTTTCTCTCCTGTCTGCGCAGTTACACGGGCTGGTCCATCGCCCGTCGCCTCATCAACCACCGACACGGTCGCTGATTTCGCTTCCGCCGGAAGCGTCAGTTCCACCGGGCTGTTCCGCTTGTTCACCAGCAGCAGTTTCTTGCCCGCCGGCGTTACAAAGGCTTGTGCATCGGTCGCGCTCCCTGAAGTCACAAACGTCTGCACCAGTGCGTCGCCCGGATGGAAATTGTCCTTCAGCAGCTTCAGTACCCAAAAGCGTGCGTTGGGCTTCCCGTTGTTGTAATCCATCATCGACACGCTGGGAAACTGCGATGGATACCCCACAAGCTGTGATTCTCCAATCACGTCCACACCCAGCCTCGTCTCTTCAATAAAGAGATAGCCGAACAGCGCCCCCGCGGCATTCCAGTACGCGGCAGGTATGTGGTCCGGCAACGCCTTGGCAGCCGCCAACTCCAGAAAATCCGTTGGTAGGATTACGCCCAGTTCATCGGTATCCATCTTCGTTCCAGGCGAGAGCCTGTCGCGTATGGCCTTGATGTAACGCACGCTGGTAAGAAACCCATCCGCCTGGTTGAAGAACGAGTACTGCCAACCGTTGATGTCCTCGTTCGCGTCCGGCGTGGCGTAGAAATGGTAGGAAATGTAGTCCAGCGGAATGCCCGGCCTGTGGTGGGAACCGTCGAGAAAGTATTCGAAGATCTCCGGATTCTGGCTCGGAAACGCCAAGCCCAGCCCTATGAACTTCGTGTCCGGACTTACCTTGTGAATGGCTTCCACAATAGCGTCGTACCGCGCGGTGTAATCCGCCGGGGTAGTTTCATGTTCGATATCGGGTTCGTTGAGCACCTCCCAATAAGGGAACTTGTAGTGGTATCCGGACTTGTGTTCCTTGCCAAGTTCGTCGATAAACCCGCCCTGTGTATACCAGCCGACCAACCGCCCCATGTAGTCCCCGATTTGTTTGTTCGTGGGATCTATTGGCACCGTTCCCTGGGTATAGTTCCAAATCACCTGGTTCGGGTCCGCGGGATAAGTCACCGGCTTATCGGTCTTGAACATCCATGTAGGGATGGTCGAGAAGTTCATGACCGTGCTGTGACCCTGTTCCTCAGTAGCCTCAAGAAAATCCTTTGTGTAAGGGTCAATCAGAGAGAAATCCCACGAGGTCTTGTCACTGGTCGGAGGGTCCAGTTCGGCCACCGAGAGCTTCGGGTAAGGATTCCACGGCACATAGCGCACATAGTCGGCGCCCAGGTCTTTCAGTGCTGCAAAGGTCCCGTCGTGAATCGGCGACCCCTTCGCAACCATCGGGTTTACGACCACCTGGAGCGTGGGCGTTGATTTGGACACCATCAAAGTCTTGGTGAAATCGACAACGACACTGTTCGGCGTCGTCACTGGCATTTGGCCTGCCGCCTGCATCGTCGACAGAAGAGCCATGCATACCGGCACGATCATCGTCCGTGCGAGAAATCGAGAAGAGAGCTGCTGAAATTTCATGAGAGTTCCTCCTGCTTCCAAGTCAGTTCACCGGTTTGCCTGAAAGCATGAACCCACCGATTCTACGACCACTGCGGCCGAGTCGTAGGCAAACCGTCAATACGCTGGCCCAAGAGGGCTTTATCCCGCTTGCCCGTCAACCGGGAATTGGACGCGAACCACACCTTTCCTCGACAAAACGCAACCGCCCCCTGTGCCCCCAAGATTTTGCTGCTGAAGCCTGGAATTGCAAGAATTGGCATGTTGATATGTGGCCCACCCGCCAGTGCCAGAATGAGAACAAGGAGTACGCAAGTGAACAACCTGAACGGAAAAGTCGCAGTGGTTACCGGCGCAAGCCGCGGTCTGGGCCGGCGCATTGCCGTGCGTCTGGCGCAACAAAGCGCGGCGGTCGCCCTGCTGGCACGCACCAAGTCCGGCCTTGAAGACACACGACAGCACCTGGCAGCCATGGGCGCGCGCACTCTCGTCGTGCCTGTCGATCTCCGCCAGCCAGAGTCTGTCACGCAAGCCAAGGCCGTGATCGAACGCAACCTCGGCATCCCGTCCATTCTCGTCAATGCGGCGGGCGTCTTCGGTCCCATCGATCTCATCAAAGACAGTGATCCCAGCGCATGGATCGACACCCTCCTGATCAACACCGTCAGTTCCTACCTCACCTGCAGGGCATTTGTCGCTGGCATGATCGCCGCTGGATGGGGCCGCATTGTCAACATCACCTCGGCCGCGTCTTTGCACCAACCCGGCCCACTCAACAGTGCCTATGCCACCAGCAAGGTTGCGCTCAATCAGCTCACCCGCCACATGGCGTCGGAGTTGGAGGGAACCGGAGTCACCGCCAACGTGATCCATCCAGGAGACGTGAAAACCGACATGTGGGCCGACATCAAGGCGGCGTCGGAGCGACTGGGCAGCATCGCCGATCCGTTCCTCCAATGGGCCCATTGGGTCGAGGAAACAGGCGGCGACGACCCCGAAAAAGCCGCCGATCTTGTCGCCGGCCTGATGAGCGACGAAGCCGCAAACGTAAACGGCCAGTTCCTCTGGATCAAGGATGGCCTTCAGAGCCCGATTCCCAGTTGGCCCGAGCCCGTCGACCAGCAGCCCTGGCGCAAATAACCGGCGAGCGCAGTGTCAGCCACCGATCGTCGGGTGACCGGCACGGCCCCGGTTCCGTCCAGGCTGGCCCTTCATGGCCGTTGATAGTTTCGGCAATTACTTCAGCCTTTGAGCCTGCAATGTGTGGGTGCTCCTCCTTTTCGCATGTTGGGAAAGGAGGGCATGGGAAAGCATTCCGCCGCCCACCCGGTGATCTTGAGTGCGAGACACGTTGCAGTGAGAGCTCTGTCTGGATGGAACGGCTTTCGGCGAACTCAGCGACGAAACTCCCAGCTTCTTGAAGAAGCACACAAAAGTATCAGTTTGTCCCCCAAAATGGGGAATTGTCCACTTTGGTGTAAGAGGAGTAACGCTTATCTAAGAAAGTGAATAAGGAGGCGCACCGTCTGAACAGGTGTGTCGACAATATCCAACATGCGCAATCGCGGGCAGCGTCTTATGGTCGCCCGGGCGGCCAAGATAATAGTGACGGCAGCTGGGTTGGGTGCCGGCTATCTGTTGGGTTGCGTCCTTGCGCTCCAGTTCGCTGAAAACGAGCTCGATCAATACTCAAACGTGGTCGCGCTGCAGAACGATGCATCCTCAAGGGAAGCACATAGCCTGCTGGCTGTCATAAAAAACTCGAAGTTTTCCTTCTGCTCAGACTCCGAAATTGCCTATTTTAGGGAGCTGGTCTTTCGCTCGGAATACCTGAAAGATGCCGGGCGCATCCAGGGCGGAAAGATAGAGTGCTCTGCCACCGCCGGTCATCCGGCCAGGCCCCTTGGGCTATTCCGGCCCGATTCCCCTCAGAAAGACGGCACCATCGCATACAGCAATCTGGTCCCGGTTCGGGACGCAAGCCTGAAAAGGGCTGGGTTGCAACTGGGCACCGCCTTCGTCGTGTTTGGGTCACACGTGCCGGCCAATTCCGGTCACTTTCCCATGAGCCTCACTTTCACCATGAAGGACTCTGCCCTCGAGCAGGCCGGTGTTCCGGCGCACGCAACACCGCAGGGCAATGGTCCCGATCTGACCACCGAAGGGATGGCCCGAGTGGGAGATACGCTGTATGCGACACGGTGTTCAACCACTCACTTCAACTGCGTGACGGCCTCTGCTTCGGTTTCCGCCGCGTTCCATGGCGAAACAGAATCGATTGCCGTAAGTACCGTCGTGGGAGGCTTGGTCGGCATTTTCTCCGGAATTCTGCTTTCATTCGTCTTCAACCGCAGCCAGGACCTCTGCCAGCAGCTTCGCAGGGCCATCGACCACGACAAGCTGCGCGTGGTCTATCAGCCCATCGTGAGGTTAGCCAATGGAGAAATCGTGGGCGCAGAGGCGTTGTCGCGCTGGAACGATGAAGATGGCAATGCGGTTGCCCCCGACGTATTCATCAAGATCGCCGAAGAGCACGGTTATATTGCATCGATCACGAAGTTGGTGTTGCGGCACGCTTTGCGCGCCTTCGGAGAAACGCTTCGCAGGCGTCCGGACTTTCGTCTTAGCATCAACGTGTCTGGGGCGGACCTTCTCGACCCCGCCTTTCTCCCCATGCTGGAGGACTCTCTCAAGCGCACCAAGGTCATGTCCAGCAGTCTGGTCATTGAAATCACTGAGAGGTCAACCGCCGACAACGAAGTGGCCAAGGAGACGATCCGTAACCTGCAGCGACTGGGTTACAGCATTCATATCGACGACTTCGGCACCGGCTATTCGAACCTTGACAAGCTGCTCTACCTCTATGCAGATACCATCAAGATCGACAAGGCCTTTACCAAAGTCATCGGCACAGAATCGGTCTCTGTGGCCATTCTTCCCCAGATCCTGTCCATGGCCAAATCACTCAATCTGGATGTGATTGTGGAAGGGGTCGAAACGGAACGTCAGGCTGACTATTTTTCCCCGGCTACGGATAAGATGTTCGGCCAGGGTTGGCTCTATGGCCGTCCTGTCCCGGCCGAGGAATTCGTTGGCCTCCTGGCTGCAGGGCGGACCAACGTGCTCGTTCCGCCTGAACCGCCCAATGCTCAAACCCCAAAGATCGGTAACTTACAAGTTGTGGGCTCACGCATCATTTGAATCCCACCACCATCTCACCCTCGAGACGAGCGAGCCTGAGCAGGTGATCCTCAAACTCGTTCTCTTAGCCAAACCTCAAGCAATTCCGGCAGATCTGGGTCCAGACTTCCATTGCGATCCAGATAAGGTGTGCCCGTAGACTTTTCCTCCCTTATCCGTCGACCAATGCCCGCCGAAGTCCCTGTTTTTTGTTCCCAGAGGGCGTAGCAAACAATGCAACTCCCTAGTCCCCGTTCCTCGTTTGCTGCTTCTCCTCCAGAAATGACTGCAGGATCAGCGTGGCGGCCACTTGGTCCACCACGTCCACGTGCTCCTGCCGAGCATGGCCCGCTTCATAAAGAATCTGGTGAGCTTCGCGGGTCGTCAACCGCTCATCGCGCAGGTGGACGGGCAGACCAGTCATCGCGCCCAATGCGGCCGCAAATGCCTGAGTTTTAATGGTTTGATGGCTCAACTCGCCGGAGAGATGCAGCGGATTGCCCACCACGATGCCGGCCACTCCGAACCGTCGGCACAGCCGGGCCAGGGAACGCAGGTCTTCGCGGGAGTTGTGCCGTCTCACCAGCGTCATCACCGGCTGCGCCGTCAGTCCCAACTCGTCTGACACCGCTACGCCGATGCGGCGATTGCCCACATCGAGGCCCAGATAGCGTGGTTGCGGCGCCGGTTCCAGCCTGTAGGCTCCTGGCCCTCAGCTTAACAGGCTCAGAAAAATGAGGCTCGTGTCCGCGTTCCGCCGGATACAGGTGCTCCAATTTTGCTAACCCGATACAATCGAGAAATGTAACGCATCCGCAGGGGTATAAGTCGCGTCTTAACTATAAGGAAGGACCTCTTGCCGGGAATGGTACGCCGAGGACGACGAAGCAGGAAAAGAAAGGACTTAGGCGCGGCGGGAACCTTGCTGGTAATGTTTCTCGTAGTGCTGGGTGCGGCGGGCGCCGCGGCCTGGCTGGTTTTTACCCCATTTGGCCCGGAGAGCGAGACGTTTGTCGAGCTGCCACCGGGCTCCTCAACGATCTATATCAGTCAGCAACTGGAGTCGGCTGGTGTGGTGCGCAGCAGTTTCGCCTTCCTCCTTGTCCGCTGGCTGAAGCGGGGATCGTTGCGGGCGGGTGAATACCGGTTTGACCACCCGGCCGCGGTGACTGAAGTCTATGCGCGGATTGCGCGCGGCGATGTATATACCAAAACCGTGATTGTGCCCGAGGGGGCAAGCATTTTTGACATTGCCGCGCGCCTGGAACAGGCGGGATTTGGTACGCGGCAGCAGTTTCTCAGCGAACAGGCGCGGCAGACGGCGCTGGTGGCCGATTTCGATCCTCGGGCCCGGAGCCTGGAGGGCTATCTCTTTCCGGATACCTACCGCTTTGCCCGCAAGGCCACGCTGGCCCAGATTACCGCCACCATGGTGCGGCGCTTCCGGCAGGTGGCTGCGCAGTTGGGATTGAAGGAGAACGTGCACGAACTGGTAACAATGGCGTCGCTGGTGGAGCGGGAAACGGCTGTGGACGCTGAGCGGCCGCTGGTCGCCAGCGTATTCTCCAATCGCATCGCCAGGCACATGCCCTTGATGACCGATCCCTCTGTAATCTACGGGTTGGAGCTGAACGGCCAATGGCGCGGCTCCATTTACCAGTCCGACCTTTCTCGCGACACTCCCTACAACACTTATTTGCACCCCGGCCTTCCGCCCGGACCTGTCGCCAATCCCGGCCTCCGCTCCCTCCGGGCGGCCCTTGAGCCGGCCCAAACGGACTACCTCTACTTTGTAGCCGCCGGGGCCAATCCCCAGGGCCACTCCCTGTTTTCCACCAGCCTTGAGGAGCACGCGCGCAACGTCGCCGGCTACCGGCACGCCCTGAAGAAGGCAGGTGCACGGTGAAATCACGCTGTCGCTGCGCGTCCGCGGCTCTGTCACTGCCGCTCTTTCTGCTTTCGGGCTGCTCTCTTCTGCCCACCACGCGCAAACTGCCTATACCGAGGGCGCCAATCATCACTCAAACAGTGGCTCCCCAAGAGTTAGTTGCACAGCTCAATCAGCGCTGGGCCGCGCTCGATGCGCTCACCGCGACCGTTGATATTCAAGCCACCTTGCTCAAGTCTAAGGAGGGCCTCGCCAAGGATTATCCCTCCTGTCGTGGTTACATCGTGATGCGCAAGCCGCAGATGCTGCGCGTCGTGGGGCAGTATTTCGGCGTGCGCGTCTTTGACATGGCCAGCGACGGCAAGAACTTCACCTTGCTCGTTCCCCCTAGAAACAAGGCGATTACGGGCTCTAACTCCATGAAGACGAAGTCGTCGACTGGGCTGGAGAATCTGCGGCCTGGATTCTTCTTCGACGCCATGGTGGTTCCGGGGCTTGACCCGGACGACTTATATTCGGTGACCGCGGATTCCGAAACCGTTGAGGACGCTTCGAAAAAGCACCTGCTCCTGACCCCTGAATACATCCTGAACGTCATGCGCCATAAGAAGGGCACCCAGGAACTGGCGCCGGTGCGGGTGGTGACCTTCCATCGCGACGACCTGCTGCCGTACCAGCAGGACTTGTATGACGAAGAAGGCAACCTGGAGACATTGGTCTTCTATGAGCATTATGAGGAATTCGGAAATGGCAAATACCCGGCCAAGGTGACCATCAAACGCCCGATCGAGGGCATTCAGATCATATTGACCGTTGAGAAGGTCGCGCAGAACATGACCCTGAAGGATGACCAGTTCCAGGTGAAGATCCCTGACGGCACCCAGATTCAGAATCTGGAATAGGCCCTCGAAGGACTGGCGACTACTTGTTCGAAGCGCGGCCCGTAGTGTCAAGCTCGCGATAGAACCCCAGATCCTCTCCCCGCAGCATTTTGGTGATGTAGAGAATCTGGCCGTAGTGCATTCCGAAGTGCTCCACAACCTGGTAAACGGCGTCCAGCCCGCTCACGGTATAACCCTGGATCGTGTAGGTAGCCATCAGCTCGGCACGGGTCAACCGGGACAAGACCTTTGCCGCTTCCTGCAGCGTCTCATCGAGCCGCCCCAGCAATATGCCACCTGGGATCAACGTGCGCTCTTTGAATTCGACCGGTCGGTCCCGCACATCCTCCAGCCGGTTGAACGAGGCCACGAGCCACTGCCTCACGTTGCCGTTCAAATGCAGCAGCAGATTCCCCACGCTGTTGCTGGCGGGGTTGGCGCGCCACCACACCTGCTCGTCCGTGAGCGATTCCACCGATCTCCGCAACCGCGGCCAATACTGCTCCAGCAGTTTTCTGCGTGAAAACTCAAGGAATATCTCGGTGATTCTCGATTCGGCACTCGTCTCTGGGTGCTGTTCCATGGCAGCCATATTCTAGAGCGTTTTCAATTCGAGTGTGAACACAACTCTGCATGCTTCCCGATAAGGAGGAAGGCTCTGTCAGGGCACACCTCAGGGGATAGTCGGTGTGAAAGAGTCACTACGCAGCGAGCACCAGGGCGCCCTCTACGTGGAGCGCCCGCCGCCGCATCTACCGGGGAGATGCGCCTACGGATACACGATCACAGCGTGGCCGCAATATCCGCCACCGTGCATCATGGGACGCAGAGAAGTCGAGGGTCCTGCCGCATTCTTTCTCGGCAAAGGATAATCCAGCGCCAAGTCCAGTCCGGCCAGGTTGGCCATGGCTAGAATCGCTGCCCGCTCATGCTGCAGTGTGGGAATGTACTGAATCTCGTCTTCGAAAATCAGCGAGCCGTTGCCATTCCAGGGCGCGGGCAACAGTCCCTGCACATTGGCCGGCGCACCGCACAGTTCGACCGCGCTCACCCCCAGGAAACTAAGCGTCTGTGTTGAGGAGACACTGCCGGAAGGCGCGTCCTTGCCGCTGAAGCAATGCACTATCGCGCCCGCAGGACCGGCCACCTCGGGATCAACGGTGCCGCTCGATGTCCACGCGTCGGGGCCTGCGGAAATTGAGACCATCAAATCCCAATTGCTGCCGATGGGACGTGCATGAGCCAGGCAATGATTCACCGCGGTGTTGATGGCGCCGATGCTCATTCCGGCCTGTGGCGCAGACCCGCGCTGGATGTCGAGCGTGTGGCCGTGCGGATCGAGCATGTAGAAGCCCGACGAGTCGGGCCATGGATTGGGGTTCAGTACGTTGGTAAATGTCACTCCCTGGGGATGGCCGCATGCCGGCGAGTAGACCTCCACGCCAGTGATGTGGCCGTTCGCATTTACCGCGGGCACAATGACCCAGGTTCCATCGAATACAACATCCAGTTGTGAAGCGCCTGCCGGAGAACTACCTGCTGCCATAATGAAAGACCTCGCGCAAATCGGTGTTGCCCACACCGGAGGCATAGTAAGCCGCCCAGTAATAGGGGTGTCGGTATCGAGCATCGCGGATAAGGGATTGCCGCGCTGCGGTAAGTGCCTGCGAAACGCTCAGCCCATCAGCAAGGCCATGATAAAAAACATCCATCATGGGGACCGCCGAGGCGGAATCGATCTGCCACCGCGTGGCGACCACCTCCGGCACTCCCAGCGAGGCCAGCGTGTTTACTATATCTCCCATACCGTGATTCCAGCCCTCTTCCCTTTTCCCGGTCGAACAGGCAGAGAAGACAACGAGGCGAGCGGCGCGAGGAGGATGCTTGCGCAGCATCTCGCTGTTCAAAAAGGCCGTATCGGCGCCCGCTTCGCCGGTGCCTGTTCGTGCGGGTGCAAGCAGCAGCCGCGTGTCGCCGTATTGCTGTGTTGTATGACCGGCAAAATGAATCATCGGTGCAGTTTCGAGGCGCGCAATGATCTGTGCCTGGGTCGCCTGGCTGCCCAACAGCAAGGTGGAGTTCTGCGCCAAATGCGCCACTGCCCTTGCTTCGTTCAGAACCTCGGGAAGCAGCGGGCTGGTTCCCATCGCAAAGGACGCGCCCACCACTAGCGAACTTTCCCTGTCCACACGCATAGCGCCGGAAGCAGTTGTGTCGAGCTTCGGTGTGAGCAACAAGGAAGGCTCTTCTTCGAGATTGAACCGCAGCCCGATCGGTCCACCCGCCGTTTCCACTGCGGCCCAGGGCAGATTGCCCAGCACCGGGTCTGTCTCCAGCAGCAGCTGGCCACCCGCCGCAGGTGTCTGTCGCACGTCCCCCAGAAGCAAATCACCCACGCGCCGTGCTGCGGCGTCGACTGAGTCCTGCGAGGTTGCGGGCGAACTGACCGTACGTTCCAGCCGCGCCGCCGCCGCGGTCAACTCTTCCTTGCCGATGGGAACGGTGCTCCAGTTCACGCCTTGCGCCGTGCCCCGGTAGACCAGGGTGCGGTCCAGCAAGGCCACTTGTCCCAGCAGCCGGTCGTTGCCCAGGCGCCCCAGTTCGCTCATCAGTCGCGGCTTCAGGCAGTCCAGGCTCATGTGCGCGCAAACAGGCACGGGCCTTCCCAGAATCCTCAGCCGGTACCTCTCCCACAAAGCCAGGACGTCCTCGCCGGGACGGCCCTGTGCCAGCCATATGCCTGCCAGCGCTGCGTAGAGGTCCCGATTCTGCTGGGCGAAGATAATGTTCTCCGTTCCCACTTTGCGTGCCTGGCGCTCCTCTTCCAGCACCGCGTCCCGCAGCATCGGCTCGGCTGCTTCCGGATGGCCCCGAGCCAGTTCCAACTGCCCGCGTGCTGCAGCATAAGTTCTTTGGTAGTACGAGTCGTCTTCGCCCGCCATGCGCCCGCGCGCCGTGTCGAGTGCGGCTGCTGCCGAAGCCAGATCTCCTCGGGCCAGATAGAGGTTGGCCATGGCTACCTCGCTGTCGGCCACAAAGGCCTGCACCGGCTTCTTGCCCGATGAATCGTCCAGCTCGCTCTGCACCCTGCTAAGCTCTCTCTGTGCCTCGGGAACGAACCCGGCGCGAATTGCCGCGATGGCCAGATCGAAGCGTTGCGAGGGAATCAGATCGCGGCTAGGGGTTAGTTCAAGAAGCCCCATCACTTCCCGCTGCAGCAGAAATGCAAGATGCACTCTGGGAGTAGATTTCTCCACTTCTGCCAGGCCGGCCATGATGGTATAGGCGCGGAACGGCGGAAAATCGCCGTCGTAAAACCCGTGGATGGTGGTCTCGTAAATTCGCCACGCATCTTCGGTATCTCCCGACTCGACCGCCGCGCCGCCCATCATATTTCTGGCCCGCATGGCGAGAATTGCGTAATGGTGTTCCTGCGCAAGGTCTCTGGCGCGAGAGAAGGAAGGGCTGTTCGTGGTGGCGGCTCCGGGACCGCTATCGCAGATGCCGTCCTCGATCAGATCGTGGGCGTGAATCCAGGCAAACTTCGGGTTGTGATTCAGCAGCGGGTGCGCCACCCCATAGCAACTCGACATTTGCGACAAGCGCTGCAAGGCGTAAGCCTGCTCCAACTCGGCGCGGTCGGCTCCCGCAGCGCTGCCAAGGTGGTGAAATATCTGGCCTGCCTCCATCGCCCACCGCCGTGCGCTGGAGTAATCGCCCTGTGTGTCCGCGTCCATGGCTCTGCTCAGCGCATGCGCAGCGTGCGCAAATCGATCGCTTGTCAGGGGTGAATCGGGGGGAAGAAGCTCGGTGAGCCAGGAATCCAGGTGATTGCGTTCAAGTGAGGCAGCCAGAGCGTGGAGCAGGGTACGCGCGGCGAGACAGTTGTCTGTGCACGGAGAGCCCCGCGAGCGGTCTACGGGTAGCGGATAGGCGACGTCGAGCAGCCGGGATAGCAGTGTGGTTGAGAGTTCTTCGTCAATGGCGGCCAGCGCTGCGGCATCCGCGGCCAGGGTGCGCATCGCCGTCGGACTGGCCAGATGCTGTTCCATCCGGCTTTGGTGCGACTTGATTTGTTTCAGTTTTTCTTCCAGCTCTTTCAGCCTGCGGCGTCCTTCTTCCTGCCAGCTCGGATCGCGCTCAAAGTTCAGATAGCGATTCCAGGTTTCGACCGCGTTCATCACCTGGCCACGGTCTTCCATTACCAGGGCTTCATTGAACAACACCACGGAGTCGCCGGGAGCCATCTCGTCGGCACGGCGCAGGTAGTCCAAGGCTGTGGCGCGATCGTTCTCGCTGCCGGTTGCCGTGCCGCGCTGAAAATATGCTGAAGCATCATCGACCAGCACGCCGGGGCTCTCCGGTTGAGCCGCCAGCAGGCGATCCAGAATATCGATCGCCGGGTCATATTTCTCCTCCAGCACATCCGCGCGGGCTTCCAACTGCAGCCAGTGCGGGTCTTCCGGGGTTCGTTCAAGCTGGTGTTCAATCCGTGCGCGCGCATCCAGCAGGCGAGCCGGCTCGCGCGCAGTCGCACCTCCGCGCAGATGCGCTTCCGGAGTCACTTCGGCAAAAGCCGCACCGGGGATGCGCAGCTCAAACGTGCGCGAGTGGGAGTAAGCCTCGGCCAGCAGTCTTTCAGGGGCGATTTCGTATTGCCACCAAAACGCAAGCCAGGCAACCAGCAGCAGAGCGGCCGCCACCGCCGCGCCGGTCCACAGAAAAAGCCCGCTCATCCGTTTGCGTGCCGCCTGGTGCGGAGTGCGTGCCAATTCGACGGCCAGCCGGTGCTGCCACTGCGGCGACAGCGAGGCCATCCCGTCGAGTTCTTCGGCTTCATCCTGAGCGGTACTCTGTGAGAGCGTCGTCCGGCACAGGCGCAGCCGCTCTACACAGCCACCGCACAGCGCCGCATGAGCCAGCAGCGCATCGGCTTCTGCCCCAGGCATCTCTCCACTGGCCAGACGTACCCATCGATCAGGCTCCGGGCAGTCACCCTCGCCAGGTCTGGGGGCGCTGTCGCTGCCTTGGGACCATCCCTCGCCTCGGGTCGAAGCCTCGCCCACCAACTCCTCTAAAGCTTTTACCAGGGCATCCTCGGATTCCCCGTTCAGGAGGTTGCCTTCTGTGGAGCCGGATGTTGAATTCAAGTTCACGCCGCCATCGTCCATCTTTGCACTTAACCTACCGGATTTCAGGGCCGATTTCCTTTTCCGGACTAGCAGGGTTCTTGCACTGGTTCCCTCTGACTCCCGGACTTTCTGGATTTCAACTCTCCGCGTAGCCACTGTGTCACGCGGCGCAACGCACTCTCAACACCTTTGGCAGATAACCCCGCGACCGGCAGGTCGGCGATCTCTTCCGCCGTAAGTCCCTGAAGATAGTACAGCCAGAAGATAGACCGGTCGCGTTCCGAGATCACTCCAGGCGCCGCACGCAGCCTGCGGTCGAGTTCGGCAAAGAGCACAGCTTTTTGCATCCGGGCGCTCCCGTCCCTTGCCGCTGCGGCATTCGAGGTCAATCCATCATCGAGTGCCACCGTAACTACTTTGCCACCCCTCTTTTCAGAGCGCATTCGCCGGAAATAATCGTTCGCCACAGAGGCCGAAACAATGCGCAAAAGGCCGAGAAAAGAGTCTTCACTCTGGGGCTTGAACTCTCGCAGGATGCGCCGCTCCTGTTCGCACAGTTTCAAGAAGACTTCCTGCACAATATCATCCACGCTTGCCGCAGTTACGCTGCCCAGCCACAGCCGCGACACCCGCGCTGCCACCATCGCCGCAATAGGAGTGCACCGGCGCAGCAACTCCTCCCATTCCTGCGCATCGGCGGAGCGGGCGCAAACCCTCGCTAGTTCGTTGACCGGAACTCTTAACTCGCTCATTCTGCGGAACACTAGTTTACCCCATATCGATCTCCTATTTACTCTTTTGCAAATTCAATCTGTAGCCGCCCGCGGTGCTCAGTCTTCAAGACTCAGCGAAAGCGTCCTCGGCATTGGCGTCTCCCCATTTCGCTCTCTTCCAGCCACTGCCGGCCCGTGCCTGAAACACCACCAACAAGGGGTATAGTATTGCTGGAAACGCCGTTGTAACCCGAAACGCGTCCGCCGCCCACACAAAGGAACTTGGCATGGAAACTAGTCTGCGTCCCCTGACTGTCAGCGAGATTCTGGACCGCACAGCTCAGCTCTACCGTTCCAACTTCCTGTTGTTTGCCGGAATCTCCGCCGTCTACGCTGGCGTATTGCTGGTGCTGAGCCTGCTCCAGATTGCGTTGCAGGAGATACTCCGGCTGGCGCACCTGACGCAACAGTTTCAATGGCTGGCCTGGGGCGCTTCCGGCGTCACTTTACTGCTTGCCTTCATTTTCGCCGGTGCGGCGGTAGCGGCCAACAACCGCGCCGTGGCCTGGGTCCACCTCGGCGAGCACGCTACCATTCGCGGTGCTTACGCCGGCATCCTGCCCCGGCTGGGCCGTTACTTGTGGCTCATGACCATCGCCGCCTTCGTCGTCTGGCTGCCGATGATCATCTTGTGCGTGAGCTATTTTTCCATCTTCTTCTTTTATGTTGGATCGAAGGGTTTGCAAGGAACGGCAGCGGCCACGCCCGATAACCATTCCATGATGATTGTCGGTGTGGTCTCCATTGTCTTTGTCCTGCTTATGATCCCGGTCCTTGTTTACACTGCACTCATGGGCCTTCGCTATTCCCTGGCTGTGCCGGCCTGCGTAGTTGAAAATCTGAAGGCCCGCAAGGCCCTTCGTCGCAGCATCGATCTCAGCAAAGGCGCGCGCGGCCGCATCTTTCTCCTCGGCGTGCTCACCTTTGTCATTCAGATTGGACTCGTGCTCATCACCCAGATGTTTTTCATCGTCTTCGGCATCAAGCATCACGGTGAGCTCTCCGCCGCGGTTCGCGCCCTGCAGCAGGTTGTCGCTTTCTTCACCAATACATTCGTAGGCCCCATCTACGCTACTGGCCTTACCCTCTTCTACTATGACCAGCGGGTGCGCAAGGAAGGCTACGACATCGAGTGGATGATGCAGGCCGCAGGCATGAGCCAATTCCCACCGCCGATCGTAGCCGAGCCGCAGCCCTCGCCCGTCGCTGGCGCTCAACTGCCGCCTGAGTTGCCGCCGCCAGGGGTACCGCAGACGTGAGAACTCCAGGCACCTACGCGCGCGCCGCTCTTGTCGCGTCGCTGGCCACTGGTCTTTGCATAACTCCGGCTGCCGCCCAGACTCGCGGCAAGTTGCCTTTTGCTCCTCCCACCCAGTTTTCAGGCCACTGGCGCGACGCATCGCTGGACGACTACCGCAGCCACTTGACGGCACTCACCGCGTTGGTAGACGCCTGCGCCAAGGCGCGAGACTTGAAAAACTGTGACCCAACGCTGGTGGGCCCTGATGATCGCATTCCTCTGCCGGGCGCCGCCGCCGACAGCAGGCTGGTGCGCTATGGCTGGTTGCGCGTGCTCTTCTCAAAAGCCGAAGAGCCCGATCAGCCCGCTCCTAAACCGGCTCCCGGAGCACGGAACGCGGCAGACCAGTCCAGTGACCAGTCACCGATGCCGACCACAAGTGAGCTCTTGCAGGACGCCAAAGAGCGTATTGCCCTCGACTTGGCCCAAACCAATGTTGCCCCGCAATCCGTTTCCGCCCCCGCGCATGTCGAGGAGCGCGACTCCATGCTGCAAGTGCTGGCGGGCCGCGATTTCCGCGACCTCCAACAGCCCTCGGTGCGCCAGGCGATGATGGAGAAGGTATCCAACTGGCTCAATCAAATCTTCGCCAGCGTGGCACGGCTGCGGCCCCGGTCGCCATGGCTGGGCCGAGCCATCGTGTGGACATTCATACTGCTCGTTTGCACCGGGCTGGCCTGGGGATTGCTGCAATTGGAGCGCCGATGGCGTCTCAGACTTGTGCCCGAAGCAACCGGCTCGAACTCCTCCGCCGCTTCGGCCCGCGACTGGCAATTCTGGCTCCAGGATGCGCGCCACGCTGCCGCAGCCGGCCAGTGGCGCGAGGCAATTCACTCCGTCTACTGGGCTTCCATCTCACGCCTTGAATCTCAGAGGCTCTGGCCTGCCGACCGGGCGCGCACTCCGCGCGAGTACCTGGCGCTCGTAGCCCCTGAAGACCCGCGCAAGTCCGGTCTTGCCAATCTCACCGGCAATTTTGAGCGGACATGGTATGGCGGCCGTGCAGCCGGAGAGGGCGAATTCCGCCGTGCCGAAAAGTTGGCCAACGGCCTCATTGCGGGCGGAGCCGCGCTCGATGATGCGAGAACCGATGGAACCCCGAACGGCGGTGCGGCATGAGGTTGCTCTCCTCGCTCGATGCCAAAGACCGCCGCCTGCTGCTTTGGTTCCTCGGCTTTGGCATCGGGCTGGCGGTGTTGATCGGTCTCCTCGTGCCTGACGGAAACACCAACGACAATCCGCTGCCTTCGACCTACCTTGCGGGTCAGCATGGAGCCCGGGCAGCGTATGAAACGCTCCTCCGTGCCAATTATCCGATTGAGCGCTGGGAACGCCCGCTCGGCGAGCTTGCCGCTACGGCCGGACCCGACACCGTGGTGATCTTTGCCGAGCCATTTTCGCGCGAGGTGGAAGACGTCAAGGCCGTGCGCCAGATTGTAGAGCGCGGCGGCCGTGTGCTCTCCACCGGGTATTGGGGCGGATTTATTCTGCCCGGCGGCGCGCCCGACACCCCCAAGGAGTTCAACTTCGCCGCCTGCAAGCTGGAGCCCGAGGGGCTCGACCCGCTCGCAGATTCGGGTGAGATCTGGATGGTTCCTGAAGCCACCTGGCAGGTAGGAAATCCCGCTCACCGCACTCAATATGGGTGCGCCGGTCAGCCCGCGGTGGTCGAGTACAGCTATGGCCAGGGGTACGTGGTGTGGTGGGCCAGCTCCACGCCTCTCGAAAACGGCTCATTATCCCGTGCGCACAATCTCGACCTGCTGCTCAACTCGCTCGGCCCGCGTCAGGGTCACCACTTCTACTGGGACGAGTCCCTGCATGGCGAGGTTCGCTCGCAATGGAGCTATGCGGCAGGTCCGTCTCTCACTATGCTGCGCATCGGCCTGTTGGGACTCGGGCTGCTCATCGTCTTCAGTTTCAGCCGTCGAAACGGGCCGGTACGCGAACTGCCACCGCCGCCGCGTGCCGCACCCATTGAGTTTCTTGACGCCCTTGGCTCGCTCTATCGCAATGCGGGGGCGGCCTCCACTGCCGTGGCCGTTGCATGGGAACGATTTCGCCGCCATGCCTTGCGGCTCTGCGGATTGCGCCCCGGCCCGCTTGGCGCGGCAGACGTTGCGGCAATCATTCGACGCCGCTTTCCGGTAGCAGGTCCGAACCTTGAGGCTGATCTGGCTGCCTGCGAAGAGGCCGCCTGGGGCGAGAGCATCGAACCCCGCGATGCGCTCAAGTTGATCCAGGCATTGCACACCCACGAGCAGGAACTGCTTGCCGCGGCAAAACCCGGCAGCCATTCCACAGGCAATTATCCTAACCAGCAGGAAAGGGCTTCATGAGCCAGGAACTGAATCAAGACCCAAGCCAGGCTTCCGCGGTCGAGGCGCAACCGCCCGCCTTGCACGCAACCACCAATCTGATCGCCCACTCGCGCGCCGAGCTTGGCCGCGTGATCTCCGGTCAGGGCCAAGCCATCGAAGAGGTGCTGATTGCCGTTCTTTGCCAGGGACACGCCCTGCTTGAAGGTGTACCGGGCATAGCCAAAACGCTCATGGTCAAGGCGCTGGGGCGCCTGCTCGGTCTCGGCTTTCAGCGCGTGCAGGCCACGCCTGACCTCATGCCGGCCGACATCCTCGGGACCACGATCCTCCGTCCCGGCGCCGACTCCTTCATCTTCCATGCCGGACCGGTGTTTACTGACCTCCTGCTGGTGGACGAGATCAACCGCATGCCACCCCGCACCCAGGCCGCCCTCCTTGAGTGCATGGAGGAGCGGCAGGTAACCAGCGACGGCCAGCGCCGCCCGCTCCCTGCCTGGTTCACGGTATTCGCCACTCAGAACCCGGTCGATTTTGAGGGCACCTACCCCCTGCCCGAGGCCCAGTTAGACCGCTTCCTGATGAAGATCCGCGTTGCCTATCCCTCTGAGGCCGAAGAGTTGCAGATTCTTGAGCGGCACCATGCCGGTTCGGGCGCCGGACCGCTCGAAGATGCCTCGATCACTCCCATTCCCAGTGGGCTCCTGGACGCAGCGCGCGCCGAGGTGCGCGCCATTCGCATTGAGCCGGAGTTGTATACCTACATCCTGTCACTGGCCCGCCGCACCCGCGAATGGCCCACCCTGCTGCTGGGCGCAAGCCCCCGCGCGGCGATCAGTGTAATGCGCGTAGCACAGGCTGTGGCGGCCTTTGACGGTCGCGATTACCTGGTTCCCGACGACGTAAAGCGCGCCGTCGCTCCGGTGCTCCGCCATCGCGTCATCCTCAAGCCCGAGGCGGAGTTGGAGGGCTTTGACGCCGACCGCGTGCTGGCCGACGTGGTGGCGGCCGTGCCGGTGCCGCGGCAATGATTGCTCCCTCGCTTTCTCCGGCGCCGGTCCAGGCCGCGTGCGAGCCCCGACGCCGCTGGAGCTTTGGCCTTGCGCCCCGCTCCATCGCCCTGCTCATAGCCGGTTTCGTCTGGCTTGTGCCCGGCTTTTGGGAGCCGCGGCTTAGCTACGGCATGCTCGCCTGGGACGCGCTAATCCTCCTTGCGGCCTTTCTGGACGGGATGCGTCTCCCCCGCCCCGCGCAGTTGACGGCGAGCAGGTCCTGGTCCAACGCTCCCACGCTTGACAGCCAGACCGAGATCGATCTCACCATTGAGAACCACGGGCGCGTGATCGTGGAGTGCCGCCTTATCGACGATCTGCCGCCGGCGCTCGTTCGAGAGCCGCAAACCCTCCGCATTACCGCATTTCCCCGCGTGCCCGCCTCGGTCCGCTATCGGGTTGAACCCCTTGAGCGCGGTGACTGCGAAACCGGCATGCTCTACGTGCGCTACCGTTCGCCGCTGGGGCTTTCCGAACGCTGGGCTAAAGCACCGCTCCTCCAAACCGTGCGTGTCTACCCTGCCTTGCGTACCGGCGAGGAACAGCAGATTTTTCTCGCTCGCAGCCGCCAGATCGACATGCAGTTGCGCCGCGCACAGCAGCGCGGATTGGGACGCGACTTTGAAAGCCTGCGCGAATATCGCGAAGGCGACGACCTGCGCGACATCTGCTGGACCGCCACTGCGCGGCGTGGTAGCCCCATTACCCGCCAATACCAGACCGAGCGTAGCCAGCCTGTGTGGATCGTGTTGGACTGCGGCCGGCTGATGCGCTCCCGGGTGGCGATTCCCAATCTGCGCCCAGGTACGTCCGGCGCACCAACAAGCCGCGTGCATTCCAAGCTCGACTACGCCTGCACGACCGCCGTGGCCTTGGCGCAGTTGGCCCTTTACTCCGGCGACCGCGTAGGTCTGCTGGCTTACGGCCAAAATATCCAGCAGCGGCTGTTGCCCGGACGCGGCTCCGCGCACTTGCGCCAGTTGATCGAGTCGCTGGCCCAGGCTCATGCCGAGCCCGGCGAGGCCGATCATCTGCGCGCCACAGCCACGCTCAACCGCCTGCAGCCGCGCCGCTCCCTGATTCTGTGGGTGACCGACCTGGCCGAATCTGCCATGCGCCCCGAGGTCATCGACGGTGCCGTGCAACTGTTGCGCCGCCACGTGCTGCTGTTCGTAGCCATGGCTCAGCCTGAAGTAGACCTAATTGCCCAGGCCCGGCCCAGGAATATTGAGCAGATGTTCCGCGCCGCCGCCGCACAGGAGATGGCCGGACGCCGCGAGTTGCTCCTCGCCCGCCTGCACGATCAAGGCGCCCTCACTCTGGACCTCAACCCCGAAGCGTTGACCGCCTCTGTACTGAACCAGTACCTCACCGTGAAAGAGCGAGCGATGGTCTAGGGCTCTTAGGTTACATTGTCTCATTGAGGCTTACGGGAGAACGACATGGAACCCGCGAATAGCGCTGCCGAAAAAGGGGCGAGCATTGGCAGAGCCGGAATTTTTCAGAAGGTCCTTTTCACTTTGGCCTGCATCGTGGGTATCTATTTGCAGGTACGGGTAGAGCTCGTCCGGTATTCGTGGCTTAATGCGTTAGGAATATTCGTTCTTTGCGTTGGCGTTGCCTCAGTCTTCTTCCCGATGCAGACCAGACGCGCCTTTCTCCTCCTCTTCGGCCAACTTGAATACGTTGACGAGGTTTCTCCAAGACTTGAAGATCGTATTCGTGGAAGATATCGAACCGAAATGAGCCAGCTAACTGACTTGGGTTTTCGCCTGCTGTTTTTCCAGGGTCAGACTTTCCCGATCTTGCGTCTGCTTTTGATTCTTCCCGCCATCATCATTTCCGCGATGTTTTTGAGTAGGGAGGTTATCGGTATCCACAAGCGCACAAGGTTTCTCGTTGGACATCCGATCTTTGCGAGCGAAGACAGAACAACATACGCTCAACTGCTGCGTCTGGGGGTAATGTTTAGCACTTCATTTCAGAATGGACTTGTACTCATCTCCTGCAATTATGGGAACGATAATCTGACCTGGAAGAACTACGTAAGACATGCTCACCGCGGGCAAACCATAAGCAGCACCTGGGCGGAGCACCAACGTTCGATCAAGCTTCTTGAAACGGAAGGCAATTGCGTTGATCGGGAAATGAGTTTCGAGAAATTCGTGAATATGGTCGGGTGAAGCTCCGCTGATCAAAAGAAGCCAGATCGAGTTTCGTTGGTGCTCAATCTTGCTGTTCGACCTGATCCCCCCGCAGCCGCTTTGCCAGCGCCCACTTCAACTCGTCGATGCCCTCCCCGGTCACTGCGGAGATAGCATGAAATTCCAGCTTCCTGCGCTTGGCGTGGGCAGCCAGTTTCTTCAGCTTCTCCGGGTTGGCTGAGTCGATCTTGGTCGCGGCCACAATCATCGGCTTTTCATCCAAACCGTTGCCAAAGCTGGCCAACTCCTTGTTGATGGCCTTGAAGTCTTCCACCGGATCGGGCCGTCCTGAAGCGTCCGACACGTCCACCAGGTGCACAAGCAGTCGGGTGCGCTCAATGTGGCGCAGAAACTGTGTGCCCAGCCCCGCGCCCAGGTGCGCGCCCTCGATGAGTCCGGGCATGTCCGCCACCACAAAGGATTCCTGGTTCGGCTCCTCCCCCACCACGACCACACCCAGGTTGGGTTCGAGCGTCGTAAAAGGGTAATCGGCAATCTTCGGTTTCGCCGCCGAGATCCGCGAAATAAGAGTGGACTTCCCCGCGTTGGGATAGCCAACCAGGCCCACGTCGGCCAGCAACTTCAGTTCCAGCCGGTAGCTGCGCTCCTCGCCGGCGCGGCCCAACTCGTGCTCCCGCGGAGCCTGATGGGTACTGGTGGCGAAGTGCTGGTTGCCCCTTCCGCCGCGCCCCCCTTTGGCGATAACCAGGCGTTCATCGGGCTCCTGGAAGTCGTGCACCAGTTCCCCGGTCTCCAGATCATAAAGGGATGTGCCCACCGGAACCTGCAGAACAATCGAGTTGCCGTCGAGGCCGCTGCAGTTCGAGCCCATGCCGTGTTGGCCGCGCTGTGCCTTGTGTTCCGGGTTATACCGGAAGTGGATCAGGGTGTTGTGGCGTTGGGACGAGACCATCACAACATCGCCCCCGCGGCCGCCATCGCCGCCCGAGGGTCCGCCGCGGGGCACGAACTTCTCGCGCCGGAATGCCATGCAGCCGTTGCCGCCGTTGCCGGCCTTCACGCGAATTTTTGCTTCATCGATGAACATAGGTGAACCAGCAATCAGGGATCGGTTGTCAGTGATCTGCTCGACCAGGGCGCACCTGCGACCCCGGATTCAGTGGGACGTCTTTCAGTTTACTCAACCCACCTGAACTTGCTCTCGCGCCTTTCGACCGCACAGATACAAATAACACCCGGAAAGTGCTTCACATCACCTTATCTTTTCTGCAAGATGCCGTAAAATCGCTTGCAACTTCATTGCAAGGGCAAACAGGTAGGCCAGAATCGGGACAATTCCCAATTCGGTCCGGTCTGTAATTGCGCCGTGCGGACCCGCCGTCAGAGCGGGCCGTGCAGTGAAAGTGTGTTTTCCCAGGGTCTGCCGCGAGTTGGATCCTCGATGGCAGCGCGAAGTTGCTTGAAATCGGTGGCCATAGCCGCGCTCCTCATGGTTGCGGGCGCGGGGAGGGTTGGTTTTACCCAATCCACCAGCGGCTCACTGCCCCAAAAACTCGCCGCCTTTGACTCGAAGATTCCGCAAGATACAAGCGCTCAGACGTCCTCCTCACATGACCAGAAAACTCCCGCCGTTGTGACCGTCGCGGAGCAGGTAGCGCATGCAGTCCTTGCGATTGCGTGCTTCCCCGCCAAGCCTCAGCATAAAGTTGCTTTCGACCACGACTCTACGCCCCTCGCCTCACCTTCTACTCTGACCGCTGCGCAACTACAGGCATTGCCTTTGACCGGGCGAAACTGGCAGAGTTTTGTCTTCGATACACCGCCTGCCTCATCCTCGGCAGATGAGGAGAAGCAAGCATCCTTGCCCGCCACCCGGCAGCCGCTCTCCCTCGTGGTCGATGGCGCATCCACTCGGCTGGCCTTTGGTGTCGCGGGCGTTGGGCGCGGGCGCGGGCCGGGCGCCTCGCTTCTCGGTCCCGGCGCCAGCGAGGCTGCGATCCGCAGTGTGCAAACCGCGGCCGGTAACGGCGATGCGTCAGAAGATCGTACCGCCGGTCGTCGCGCCAGCGTTGAAACCCAGCACGGAACCAATGGGCTGCATGGGCAGGGCTTCCTCTTCAATCGCCAGAACCTCTGGGGTGCACGAAACCCTTTCACCCAGTGGGCGCAGCAGACCGCCCCTGCCACGCTGACCACCATCCCCGTGTTTACGCCCTTGCCCTACTCCCCCGGCGATCGGGAAACAATCTGGGGCTTCGGAGCTGGCGGGCACATCCGCCGCTCCAGGCTGTTCTGGTTTGCCGCCCTCGACAATAACCAGCGCAACGATCCCGGCGTCTCCGCCGTAAGGCATCCTGACAGCTTCTTCGCCCAGCCCTCGAACGACCAGATGCAGGTGTTGAGCGCCAGATTGGGACTGGCGAGCAACAACCCTGTCGCCGCGGGCATCGGGGCCTACTCGAACATCCTGGAAACTCTCGCCGGACTCCTCGGGCCTGCACCCCGCACCGCTGCCCAGTGGACCGGTTTTGGCCGTATCGATTGGCAGGCCGCCGAGCGTCACCGCTTCACACTCGAAGGAACCGGCGCACATTTTGACTCGCCTGGAGGCGGCTTGACGCGTGCCTCTGAGACCTATGGCAACCACAGCTTCGGCTCAAGTCGTGCCGCCGAAGAGTGGCTTCTTGGCCGGTGGGAGGCCTTTGCAACCCCCAACCTGCTCGCCGTCACTCAGGCTTCCATGGGCCATCAGATCCAGCGCGAGCCGCCAGAGAATCCCTCCGCCTTCGAAAAGTCGCTCAACATCAACTCGTGGGGTCAATTGCCGCAAATCGTCGTGGACTCGCGCTACGGCTTCACCATGGGCAATCCGGCCCGCTTCGGCGCAGGCGCCTACCCTGATGAGCATCTCTATCAGGCCCAGGAGCAGGTTGATTGGGTGCGCAGCCAATGGCTCGTGAAGGCGGGTTTCAACCTGCGCCACAACACCGATGCGACCAGTCTCCTGCGCAATCAGACCGGCACCTACTACTATTCCAGCGTGGAAAACTTCGCCTCCGATGCCCTGGCCTTTGCAGCCTTCGGTTTAAGTGGCCAGTTGAATCCCATGGATCAGCACAACTGCGATCAGACGGGCAAAGTGTGGCGCGACTCGGCTGGCGTCTTGCATGGCCTCGGCTATCTGCCCTGCTATTCCTACTACTCGCAGACTATGGGTCCCACTGATTGGTGGCTCAGCACCAACGATTGGTCCAGCTACATCACCACCCAATGGCAGCCCGCAAAGCGCCTTGTGCTTTCCGCCGCCCTGCGCTGGCAGCGTGAGCAGACGCCACCTCCGCTCCCGGCGCTCCACAATCCGGACCTTCCCCTGACCGAGAAGTTGCCCAGTCTCGGCAACGATTGGGGACCCCGCGTCAGTCTTGCCTGGGGAGCCGGCGAAAGCCGCTGGCCGGTTCTGCGCCTGGGTTACGGCATGTACTTTTCGCGTACCCAGAACGCTACCCTTGAAAACGCTCTCACCCAAACCGGCTCGCTCAAAGGCGATCTGAACTTTTTCATGCGGCCCACTGACAATTTGAACGGCGGCGGCGCTCCACCGTTTCCCTACGTCCTGGCCGGCGAGCCGGTAAGTGTAGTCAAGCCGGGCGCAGTGGAGTTTGCACCTGGCTTCCGCAACGGCGAGGTGCACCAGGCGGTAGCCGCCATTGAAGAATCGCTGCCCAGCCACATCCAACTTGAAGCCAGCGCGGTGCTGAGCCTTGGCCGTCGTCTGCCTGTCACGTTCGACGCCAATATCGATCCCACTGCGAACCCGCAGACCATCACCTACGCAGTGGTGGACGGCAACCGCTCGGGGCCGCTCAAGAGCCCGAACATCACTGTTCCCTTCTTTGCTTCCTGGCCCTCACCCACCTCCCCTACCGGCTTTGCCGGCCGCCTCAATCCGAACTACCAGCAGGTTGCGGAGATCTTCAGCCGCGCCAACTCCACCTATGAAGCGGCCGTGCTCCGCCTCACGCGCTACAGTCGCCGCGGCCTCACCCTGCGCACGCTCTACACCTACGCCCACGCCATGGACTGGAACCCCAACGAGAGCGCCTTGGTAACCGGCAGCAGCGTCTTCGATCCCGCTGATTTTCGCCAGGAATACGGAACCAGCAACCTGGATTTCCGTCACGCAGCCTCTGTCGCGCTTGTCTGGGAACCGGGCTCGAAGCTGCGCGGCTGGGCAGGCCGGCTCAGCAATGGCTGGATGCTCTCCGCGATTGGCCGCTTCCACAGCGGCCAGCCTTACACCATGCGCACCGCCGGCTCCCTGGCGAGGGAATTCGACTCGACGGGCGCGCCCATCGTCGCTCTTGCTCCGGGAATGAACGGCTATGGCGGCGACAACCGGGTCTACGGCGTGGGCCGCAATACCTACCGCTACCCCGCCACGTGGAAAGCCGATATGCGCATGGCCAAGCGCTTCAACCTCGGACCCATGCGCCAGTTGGAATTGCTCGCCGAGAGTTTCAACCTCTTCAACCACCAGAACGTGACCGAGTTGGAGACAACCGGCTACTCCATTGAATCCGGCAGCACCAACGGGAGCTTCCCCACGCTCAACTTCCTCACCGGCCTCAAAACCGGCCAGACCGAATTCGGTCAGCCACTGAACATCAACGCAACGGACTCCTACCGCGAGCGCCAGTTTCAATTCGGCGTCCGAATGCGGTTCTAAAGAACCACCACGTAAGTCCCCTTCTTGAAAAGATGCAGCAGTTTTGAAAAGCCACGCCAGTTTTTGAAAGGGCGCGGCTTACGGAGTCCCCGGCGAAAGGTTTTCGTCGCTGGGTGATCTTCAACCGTACCGTAAATGCCGCAGAAGAACCGCGGGTTTCACAGACTGCGGAAAAACTCGATCCGGAGGGAGGCGGCGGTTTCAACACCCGCATAAAGCCAACAGAACCAAGGCGGGCTTCAGCCCCGGAGGAACTCTCTTCGCCGATTTCACCGAAGTCTCGAATTTTTCTGCAGCCCCGAGGGAGTGTCTTTCCCTCACGATTCCTCACCACTCGCCGCCCGACGTCCTTTGCCGGATTAAGTTTGAAACTCATCTCCCTGAAATGCCGTACCTTCATTTCTCCCCAGGTCCAAAGCAAAGCCGATTGGCATAAACCGGGAACTCCCCGCTAACGCAAGTGCGCTTTTCATAACCAAGTCGCGGCGGGCGGCATGGATAAGCGCCTCGCCCACTTGGCGTCAATGGAGCACAATGCGCATTCAGATCGGCGGATACTAGCCGACTTACGGGGACCAATCGGTGCTTCAATGAGCAAGTTGGCGCTTTCAGGCAGACCTGGAGTTGAAAAGTGCCAAAGCTGCTCCTCCAAGTTCTTCTCCACTAGACACCTTTGACATTGCACTACGAGAATGTTCTCGACAAGGCTGGATGGAAAGGGGAAAAGAAGTATGCAGGACAAAGGACTGGATCAGCTTCTCGCTCATCTTGACGCCCTGCTTCCGGAGCTGGAAGACACCTACAAAGACATACATGCCCACCCCGAATTGTCGATGCAGGAGACCCGGACGGCGGGGATTGCGGAAGCGCGTCTGAAGATGCTGGGGTTTGACGTGACTTCTGGAGTCGGCAAGACCGGAGTGGTGGGTTTACTGCGCAATGGAGGCGGTCCCACCGTGATGCTGCGTGCCGACATGGACGCTTTGCCGATCGAAGAGGCGACCGGCCTTCCCTACGCAAGTAAAGCCGTTGGGATCAGCCCTGAGGGCAAGAACGTACCCGTGGCGCATTCCTGTGGCCACGACATGCATGTTGCCTGTTTAATCGGGGCCGCCAGCCTGTTTGCAAAGACTCGTGATGCCTGGAAAGGAACACTCATGGTGGTGTTTCAGCCAGGCGAGGAGATAGGCCAGGGGGCGCAGGCCATGATCGACGACGGCCTCT
This sequence comes from uncultured Occallatibacter sp., assembly GCA_964396795.1. Lineage (GTDB taxonomy): Bacteria > Acidobacteriota > Terriglobia > Terriglobales > Acidobacteriaceae > Telmatobacter. Next base: position 65,084 of record CAYNGB010000022.1, read on the forward strand.
TCGAGCGGTTCCCAAAGCCCGATGTCGTGCTCGGTCAGCACGTGATGAGTTTACCTTCTGGAAACATCAGTTGGAGAGAAGGTGTTGTCACTTCGGCGGCCGACAGCCTGCAGATTCGAATGTTTGGGCGTGGGGCGCACGGCTCGATGCCTGAAGCCAGCATCGACCCCGTGGTGATGGCTGCTTCAACCGTGCTTCGGCTGCAGACCATCGTGTCGCGGGAAGTGGCGCCAACGGATAGCGCTGTCCTCACTGTGGGGTCGCTTCAGGCGGGCACAAAGGAGAACGTGATCCCGGACGAAGCGATCATCAAGTTGAACGTTCGCACCTTCGATGAAAATGTTCGCAAGCGTGTTCTGGCATCCATCGAACGGATTGTGAATGCGGAAGCCGCGGCATCGGGTGCCCCAAGGCCGCCTGAGATCACTCCGCTGGATCGGTATTCGTTGGTGACGAACGATTCGACAGCGACAAAGAGAGTCGTTGATGCGTTCCGTCAAAGCTTTCCTGAGGAATCCATCGAACAGACAAAACCAACGATGGCGAGCGAGGATTTCGGTTGCTTCGGAGTAGAGTGGCAGGTCCCGTCGGTGTATTGGTTCTTTGGCGGGGCCGACTCTGAGACCTATGCAAAGGCCAAAAGCGAAGGCAAGCTAAATACTCTGCCGACAAATCACAATCCACACTTCGCGCCAGTTTTGCACCCCACCCTGGAGACGGGAGTCAAAGCTTTAGTCGTTGCGGCACACGCCTGGATGGCATCATGAGCAGCGTTCTGACCGAAGGGCAACATCTGCTCGGAGCATTCGCGGTAGTGCTCGATTTAGTCGGTACGTTCGTTTTTGCTTTAAGCGGCGCTGCTGCTGGAGTCAAGAACAGATTTGACCTGTTTGGGCTCATGGTTCTTGCATTTGCTACCGGCAATGCCGGCGGAATCACTCGCGACCTGCTGATTGGCGCAGTGCCGCCCGCTGCGCTGACCAATTTGCAGTATCTCTGGATTTCGATATTAGCTGCGCTTGTCGTCTTTTTCTGGTATCGCAAGATCGACGTCCAGGGAAAGCTGGTCCTCTGTTTGGACGCCGCCGGCCTCGCGCTGTTCGCAGTTACCGGGACGGAGAAAGCTCTAGCTGCCGGATTGAACCCGGTGATGGCTGCGCTGCTTGGTATGTTGACCGGAATCGGTGGCGGAATGATTCGGGACGTGCTCGTGAATCAAACGCCCGCTGTTCTTCAATCGGATCTCTATGCTGTTGCAGCCCTGGCGGCGGGAGCGACCGTCGTCGTGGGACATCTGCTTCACCTTCCTTCTTTCGTGGGAATGCTCGTCGGCTTGGCGCTTTGCCTCGGAGTTCGTTTGATGGCAATACTTCGGGGCTGGCACCTTCCCATTGCAAGGCCATCGCAGTGACATTTGGCAGGCGGCCCATGTCTGCGTACGGAAATCTGCGTGCACCATCTCCGGATTCTCGGACCTGGGAGGCCGCCAAACCAGGGCGATGTGGGGTTCAAAGAAAGTCAGTTGTTGCTGAAATGACCAAAGCGCTCAACCAACTGATTGTCAGTCGCCCTGCGTGATTGGTCCCCATAAACACCCATGTCGCCTGGAGAATTCTGGCTTCGTCCACCCGCTCACCGGAAATCCGATTGGCCCCGCAATGCCTGATCGCATTCACCAATGTGCCAACCCTGAAGTCCCAGTTGATTCCAACTAGCCCGCTTCACTCGCACCCCCAGCCCAACAGCCCCCAAACGTCCGTAACTGCCTTTTGCCGGGATTTAGCCCTCTTCGGCGCAAACTATCTACAGGTGAATCCCGCATGTCCGAACCGTCAGCGCCAAACCCACGAGCGAGTGTCGGATATGCGCCCGGTTCAATCTGTCAGGCATGTCCCCGGTCCGTACCTGTGAACGGCCGGGCAGTTAACCGACATTTTAGACCGGGCACATCTCCGACACTT
>CAYNGB010000023.1:0-66826 GCA_964396795.1 uncultured Occallatibacter sp.
GCGCCCAGCATCATCAGCAGCGAATTGCGCGCGTCGCCGATGATGCTGTCGCGCAATGGTCCAACCGAAAACAGCCCTCGCCAATCTGTGTTCGGAAACTCACGATGGTACTCCGGGCTTGCCGCCACCAATGCGGCGTTGGCCTGCGCCACCGTGACACCCGGCTGGAGCAGTCCGGTCACCTCAAAGAAGAGGTTCTGGTCGGTGCTGGCCGGCTCAAACTGAAACGGCAGCCAGAGGTCAGCCTGCGGTTCGGCGACGAAGTTCTTCCCGATCACGCCGACGATGGTGTACGGTTCATTGCCCAGAGAGATTGATTTTCCAACAATGGACGGGTCGCCGCCGAACCTGCTCTGCCACAAGGCGTAGCTTAGGACCACCACGTTACCGCCGTGGGGCGAATCCTCCAGCGGCGTGAATCCCCGACCCAGCGCGAAGGGCGCACCGTACACGCGGAAGTAGCCCTGTGTAACGTGAATCCCGTGGACCTGCACCGGACGGCCGCCGGTGAGGTTAAAGCCCGGGCCCGCGTTGTCGTATGCCACGACCTCTTTAAAAACGCTTGTTTGCCGCTCAAAGAAGTGAAACTCCGGGATGCTGTGAAGGCTATTGGCAAGGCCGGACACTTGCGCTGGAAAATCGACCATGCGATCGGCGTTGGGATAGGTGAGCGGCTTGAGCAGAACCGTATTCACCACAGAGAAGATGGCGGTGTTGGCGCCGATGCCGAGGGCAAGCGCGGCTATGGCGGAAAGGGTGAAACCAGGATTTTGCCATAACTGGCGCAAGGCAAAGCGTACATCCTGCCAAAAAAGTTCGAGGCGCACGCCGGCGCGATGATCCCGCACGGCCTGCTTGACCTGCTCCACGCCTCCGGACTCCAGCTGCGCAGTGCGGCGAGCCTCGGATGCAGGCATGCCCGCAGTCATTCGTTCATCCGTAACCAGATCGACGTAGGCGCGCACTTCATCGTCGAGTTGCTTTTCAACCTGCTGCTTGAAGAAAAGATTGCGCAGGACACTCCTGATTCGAGCCCAGAGTTTCATTGCTTACACCTTACGTAGCCTTCAATGCATTGGTCATCGCGAGGGCTACCCTCGTCCATTGCTCCGTTTCCTCTTCAAGCCGGCCCTTTCCGCTTCTCGTGAGCCGGTAGAACTTTGCGCGGCGGTTATTTTCAGAATCGCCCCAGTACGAACTCAGCCAGCCAGCTTCTTCCAAGCGGTGAAGAGCAGGAAACAGGGAGCCGGGCTTGACTATAAATGTCCCTTTTGTAATCTGCTCAATGCGGCGCGAAATGCCTAGACCGTGGAGTTCTCCGGGGCCAAGCGACTTCAGAACCAGGAGATCGAGTGTGCCCTGCAGGAGATTCGTTTGCTTGGAACTCATTTGCTCTGTCCTATCGAATGGCAATATGAGTATTGTCCTTACTCATACAGAATGTCAATAGGAGAGGAAACTCAAGGCATGCACGCTGGAGACTGTCGGCGATTGAATGCGCTAGAAGAGATCGGGGATGTTGTGGAAGGCGATGCGGGTGGGGGCGGCCTTGAACGCTGTGAGCATGGTGGCGGGAGCCAGAGCACTGAGACCGTACTTATGATTCAGCTCATCCATGGCTGCCATGAGGCGGGTGCGACTCTGCGCGCCGTCCAGCGTGTCGAATAGATTGAGGGAGTGAAGGCGGTCGGGGACGAGGGCGTTGAGTTGAACGCCGACAAAGTAGGGCTGGTCGAACTCCGGCCCGGCGGGGCGGCTGGCCCATAGGCGGCTGAGCGCGGCGATGAGGGTTTGATTATCCTGGCACTCGCTGAGGCGCAGGTCGCTGTGCCAGCCACGCGTGGGAACGCCGAAACGGCTGACGGGCGCGTGCTGCTCACGGGGAACGGCAAAGCCCACCGCGAGCCCGATATTGCCGGCCCAGAGGCCGTTTGAACGCAGGCGCATAGCGGCTTTGTGAAGCAGCTTATGAGCCACAGCCCAGGCTTTTTCCGCAGTACGCATGTCCGGGGCGAGCACGTGGGAGTGACTGATGGACTTGAGATGCTCGGTCTCGGCCATGTTGAAGTCTTCGCCGTGGAGCCAGTGCCAGAGACGCTCACCCCACACCGAACCCCAAAGCTGACCGGACTTCTCTGAGTCCATTGCCAGCAGATCGTGCATGGTGCGGATGCCCTTGTCATTGAGGTGCTTCTCAGTTTGAGCGCCAATGCCGGGCAGATCGCGAAGAGTGAGCTGGGTGAGCGCTTCAGGCAAGATGTCGAGAGGCAAAGCGACCAGGCCGTCGGGCTTTTCCATGTCACTGGCGACTTTGGCCAGGTAGCGGTTTGTGGCCAGGCCTACCGAACTGCGCATCATGATGCCCACGCGCTCGCGGATGCGCGCCTTGACCTGGCGACCCAGCTCGAGCGCCGCAAGCAGCGGGCGCTCGCGACCCATGAGACGACAGGCCATCTCGTCGATGGAGAGCACGGCGGTCACCGGCAGACAGCTCTCCACCGCTTCGACGATGCGGTGGTGGTAGTCGACGTAGATCTCGTGGCGCGCCTCGACCAGGATCAGGCCGGGACACATCCGCTTGGCGTCGGCCACGATGGTGCCGGTTCTGACGCCGTGCGCCTTGGCCTCATAACTGGCGGCGATGCAACAGGTTGTGTCGGCCATCATGGGCACGACAGCTACGGGCTGGCCGCGCAACTCGGGGCGATCCTGCTGCTCGACCGAGGCAAAGTAGGAATTGAGATCGACGAAGAGCCAGTTGAGACAGGGGCCGGAATCGGGCTGTGGAGCGGCAGGCGGGGCGTCGCTCTCTGGAAGCGGGAGAGTATCCAGCCATTGATCGGGGAGGGTTGTGGGCACCGGATTGGGGGTGGCCGCCATGCTGCAATTATTTTCGCTTTTTATTCTCTTTCACGCAATGAAAATGAGGTGCTGACTGAAGAAAATTCGGGTGCTATACTCCGCTTGCCTGGGTACCGGCACTCTAAAGCTTGACGGGATGACCGGAGCGCCGGTTTCACAGCCTGGTTTTGGAGTTGAGTCAATGGCGTTCTGGCTTATGCATAGCGCGATTCATTGGTTTGCGGCGAATGCTACTCTCCTTGCCATCCTGGTGACGGCGGGGGTGGCGGTTCTGCTGGTCTGCTGCCTGGAATGCACGAAATGCCCGTGCCGCGAGAAGGACGATCTGTTCCGTCGCCACGAGGTCTAAGGGGCTGAAGCGGTCGAGGCCGATCGCGTTCCCTGGTGGAATCGTAAGAGCCACACACCCGATACGTTTGTCCAGAGAGAACTGCGCAAGACTATAGAGCACTGGCCGGTTGCCGCGTCTGTGGGCACAGTCGTGTAGCACACCAACACAACGTCGGTGGCGATGGCGCGGCACAGAAAATCTTCAATGACGGGCGGGTCGAGCTTCTCCGTCGACATGAGATGGAGAATCTGGTCGCGCGACCAAACCCTGCCGGACGAGCCAATTTCTACAAAGTCCTCAGCGAGCATTGCCGAAACACGGGCGCGATCTCTGCGCACGGCGGGGTCAATTAGAGCTTCCTCGCAGGCGCGAAGGTGCGCGGTAATCGCGGCCAGTTCGCTGGTGTTCATGGTGCTTAGCTCATTGCACAGGCGGCATCAGGTACTGCTCAAAGTGGGCCAGGATGCGGTTGTACAGATGGGTCCGGACATCGGGGCCGGCGATAGAGTGGGTTTTGCGCGGGTAAATCTGCAGATCGTAGGGGATGCCCGCTTCAATCAGCTTCTGCACAAACTGCACGGTGTTTTCGATGTGGACATTGTCGTCGCCGGTTCCGTGCGCGATGAGCAAGCGGCCCTTGAGATTGGCTGCGGAGTTGACGACGGAGAAGTCTTTGTAACCGGCGGGAAAGTCCGCGGGAAGGCTCATGTACCGCTCGGTGTAGATGGAGTCGTAGTTGTGCCAGTCGGTGACCGGAGCTACTGCAACCCCGGCCCGGAAGCGGTCGGAGTGGGAAAGGGCGTAGATGGTAAAGGTGCCACCCCAACTCCAGCCCCACCAGCCCAGCCGCTTGGGGTCGAGCTGCGGGTACTTGGCAAGCGCGGCGTCCAAAACGGTTAACTGGTCCTCAAGCTGCACGGGGCCGAAGTTGTGATACGCGGCCTGGGCGAAGGCACGGCCACGCATACCGGTGCCGCGATTGTCGGTGTGGAGGACAGCAAAACCGTGCTCGGCCAGCAACTCGTCGAAGAGGAGACCGTCGCTCCAGCGGTTGGCGACGTCCTGCCCGCCGGGGCCCCCATAGGGATTTACGATGACCGGAACGCTGGCCGGATTGGTGGAACCCGCGGGCAGTAGCAGCGTGGCATAGAGGGTGGCACCATCGTGGGCCTTTACCTGAAGCTGCTCCGGGGCGCGCAGGCCGTACGGGTCGATGGCGTGCGTGGTCCAGAAGACCTGGCACTTGCCGCCGGTTTGGCAAAGCTGGAGGGTGGGCGGACTCATGATCGAGGAGAACTTATCGGTATAGCTCAGGCCGGATGGCGAAAAGTTGGCCTGGTGATTCCCTGCTCCGGTGCTCAACTGGCTGCGCTGGCCGTCGAAAGTGACCTTCCAAATCTGCTGCTCCAACGGATTGCCTTCATCGGAGGCGAAGTAGACAAGTTTCTGCGCGGGATCGACACGATAGATGGTGGCAACATCGAAGTCACCCTGGGTGAGTTGGCGCTCCAGTTTGGCGTTGGCGCCGGCGGGATTGGCTTCGTTGTAACTATAGAGATAGATGTGGGTGTGGCCGTCGGACCAGTTGGAGAGCACGATCGCGCCTTTGGCGATATAGACGTCGTAGTTATCGTCGAGAAAAGAATCGTCGGCGAATTCGAGGACAGGGCGCACGGGGCCGTCGGCGAGGGCTGCAAAGTAAATCGCTTTGTGTTTGTGATCGCGGGTGAGGGTCTCGATCCACAAAGTCTTGTCGTCGACCCAGCCAAAGCGCGGGATGTAATCCTGGCCGGGTTCGATGGGCAGCTTGACCCAGACGGTTTTGCCGCCGCGGGCGGGGACCACGCCTACGCGGACACTGGGGTTGGGATCGCCGGGCTGCGGAAAGCGCTGCGTCTCAACCGTGGCGTGGGTGGGGATCCAGTCGGTGATGGGATACTGGGGCACATCGGCCTCGTTCATCTGCAGAAAGGCGAGGTTTTTCGAGTCGGGCGACCAGAAGTAGTTACTGCGTGTTTCAAGCTCTTCTTCGTAGACCCAATCCACTTCGCCGTTGAGCGTGGCGGCGTTGGGCGGGGGCGCAAGCAAGTTGGTGGGCGTGCCGGGGTCGCGCAGATGGACCACAGCAGGGCCGTGATTGCGCATAAAGGAGATGGACTCGTCGTTGGGCGCGAACTTGGGATCGTCGCCAGAAGCCTCCCCGGCAAAGCCGATTTCGACGCCGGTGGCGGTGCGCAGGTCATAGATCCAGATGCGGCCGTTGGAGTCGAACATCAGGTGCTGTGAGTCCGGGGCCCACATGTAACTGGCCATCGCGTAACGGCTGCGATGGTCGCGGTCCTCCTCCGACGCGGTGGCGCCGGCGAGCGAGGCCAGCTTGGCGCGGCTGACCAGGACGTGCGGTTTGCCCGAGCCGGGGTCCAGATCGACCAGTTCGCCGCCATCGAGATAAGTAAGGTGCTGACCATCAGGCGACCAGGTGAGGCCAGCGGGCGGGCGGCCTATCAATGAGCCGTGGGCGAAGATCTTCTCCACGGTGAGCGGGGTCGCGGGAGGTTGGGCGGCAAGGGGAAGTGTTGCAAAGGGAAGTGCGAGCACACTGGGGAGCAGGAAAGCGACGGCGCGGGTCAAAGGACATTCCTCCGGGGGAACGGAGCCCGTAGCGTTGTTGCAGAAAGGGCAATCTGTGCGCCGGGCATTCTGAAAGAAGTGTAAACCAAAGGGTTTGCGGAGTTGTGGTGGGGGTTTGCGGGCGCAGGCCAGGAGCCCGCAGCGCCCGGTTGCGCCTCGCATGATTCCGGGTTGCACGGGGAAGCGCGAGGGTGTATGGTGCCGGACATGCAATGGGCAAGTCCGGAAGAGCGTCGCAAACTGGGCCAGACACGACGCAAACAGGTAGGCCGCCAGCATCATGACGAACTGAACATCAAGGCACGGCAGAAGCCGGCCTTGTCTCTGCTGGAGCGGGTGGAGCGCGGGCGCATTCCGGCGCTGCTGAAACTTAAACACCAGCTCATGGCGCTGTCGCCCTTCGGCTATTTTCGCGGCGCGGCGCCAGTGATGGCTGCGGACCTGGCCGCGCTGCCCAATACCGGCATCGTGTGCCAGTTGTGCGGAGATGCGCACGTGCGCAACCTGGGCGCGTTTGCCGCGCCCGACGGCCGGCTGGTGTTCGACATCAACGATTTCGACGAGACCATTCGCGGACCGTTTGAGTGGGATTTGAAGCGCATGGCCGCGTCGCTGGTGCTGGCGGGGCGCGAATCGAACCACAAGGAGGCCTCGTCCAGAGAGGCCGTGGAAGCATGCATCGAGCGCTACTGCGCCCAGATGCGCGCTTTTGCCAAGATGCCGGGCATCGAAGTGGCGCGGTTCCAGGTGCATCGCATGGGATCTGTGGAGCCAGTGCACGATGCGCTGCTGAAGGCCGAGCGGGCAACGCCGCTGCACACGCTGGAACAGCTCACGGCGGCCGCGGGCGGCAAACCGGGGGCAACGCGCCGCTTCAAAGAGATCAAGCCCACTTTGGCGCGGGTGACAGGCACGCAGGCGGAAAGAGTGCTGGCTGCGCTGGAGCCGTATCGCGAAATGCTGGAGCCGCAGCGGAAGCATCTGCTTTCGTTTTACCGGCCCGTGGATGTGGCCTTCAAGATTGTCGGCACCGGCTCAGTGGGACTGCGCGACTATTGCATTTATTTCGAGGGCAATGGACCGCAGGATCCGCTGTTTCTGCAAATCAAGGAAGAAGCGCCTTCAGCCTATGCGCCGTATTTGCCGGACGCCCATCCGGCCATCCACAACGGCCAGCGCACGGTGGAGGGCCAACGCGCCATGCAGGTGCAATCAGACCCATTTCTGGGTTGGACGCATATTGGCGCGCGTCAATTTCTGGTGCGCCAGCTCAACGACCACAAGGGGTCTATCGAGCTGGAAGACATGGCCGGCGGCGGCCTCACAGCCTTTGGCCAGGTTTGCGGCGAGTTGCTGGCCCGCGGCCACGCCCGCTCGGGAGATCCACTGGTGATTGCGGGCTATCTGGGCTCCGGCGACAGCTTTGCCGAAGCGCTGGGCAGGTTCGGCTCGCTTTACGCCGACCAGACGGAGAAGGATTGGCAGGCCCTGCGCCGCTCCGGTAAAGTTAGGGCCAAAAGCTAGACACATTTCAAGGAGAACCGGATGAATCGCCGCACGTTTACCCAGGTATTGGCCACAGCCGCGCTCAGCGCAGCCGCGCCGTCGTTGCCCTCCAATGCGGAGGGCGCAGAGGCTGCGCCGCAAGCCGGACCCTTTCCGCTTTCTGTGATGCTTTGGACTGTATTTACCGAACTGCCTTTTGAACAGCGGCTGGCGAAGATTGCCGAGGCCGGTTACAGCAACGTTGAGCTGGTGGGGGAGTATCGCAAATGGTCTGAGGCCGACTTTGCCAAGGCTAACGCGGCGCGCAAACGCCTAGGCATAAAGTTCGACGCGACTGCAGGACTGGAGCACGGCATCGCGGACCCTGCGACGCGCGACGCGTTCCTGGCGGACCTGCGGGAAGGGCTTGGTCCCATGGAGACGCTCGGCTGCCCGGCGATGATCGTAATGGCGGGTAACGTGGTGCCGGGACTGCCACGAGAGACGCAACACGAAGCGGCGATTGAGACGCTGAAGCAGGCGGCGGCGATGGTGGAAGGCCGGAAGATCGAAGGCCAGCCGGTACATCTGCTGCTGGAATGCATCGATCCGGAAGAAAATCCGAAGTACTATCTGCAGTCGGCGGCCGAGGGGATTGAGATTGTGCGCGCAGTGAACCACCCGCAGGTCAGGTTCCTCTACGACATCTTTCATGAGCAGATCGCCGAGGGCAACCTGATTGAGAAGCTGGAGAAACACAGCGATGTGATCAGCCTGGTCCACATTGCCGACGTGCCGGGCCGCCACGAACCGGGCACGGGCGAGATCAACTATTCGAATATCTATCGCAAGCTGGGGCAGCTCAAATACAAGGGAATGGTGGCGATGGAGTTTCGCCCCACCGGCGAGGCTGTGGCCGCGCTGCGCAAAGCCAAGAACATGGCGTGGAGAGATGCGACGGTTTGAGGGCTTTGGGTTGCGAGAGGCAGTGACCAGCTAGTGTGGTGTCTCTGAAGTTCATCGCATTAGTCGAGGTCCCGAACCGCAGGTCCTTCGACTACGCTGGGAGCAAAGAACGCTCCCAGCTCCGCCCAGGATGACAGCTCAATGGTTTAACCATCAATAACCTAACGTAGATTTATGTCTCGAAACGGCCTAGGCTGCGAAGGGGGACGGGCCGACGAGTTGCAACTCGTATCTGCTGAAGAACGCGGCATCCTGAGCTGGAGGGTTGGGTATCGCGGTCGCGCGAAAGAATTGCTCCATCTTTCCCGCCGGTGTGAAAGCAATCAACATTCGACCCGGCTTTTCGCCTATCGACGAGAAGGCGTGGGGGATGCCGCGCGGACCCAATACGGAATCTCCAGCGCGCAGTTGAACGCGGCGATCGCCGATCTGAAAGACCACCTCACCTTCGACGACATAAAACCACTCTTCCTGATGGAGGTGAAGGTGAAGAGGTGGGCCACCTTTGGTCAGGTTGGCGTGTTCAATGATGAACAATCCGTCGTTGGTGTCGCGGGGCATTACTTTGAAAAGGATGGAACTGTATCCGCGCGAGCGCTGTTCGCCAAACCAGTCCTGACCGGAGGGCACAAGATGAACCTGGCCGGAGGACGGAGACGGCGGTGACTGGCCGAATGCAAAAACCTGGAGCCCCGCGGCGGGAAAGACCGCGGATGCAGCCCTGAGGAAAGAGCGACGCTTCATGGATTCTCCGATCACGGTTCGGGGATAGCGAGCCAGGCCAATGCCGACCGAGCCGGTGTTGAGGTGAATTGCCTAGGGGTTCCGGGGAAAGAACGAATCCAATCTATATCTTCGGAATGATCTTTGGAAAGCAAATCTGTAACGGCTTGCGCGAGGAGAGCGGCGGGCGGCTCGGGGCGGCTCGGGGCGGCTCGGCTCTACAATGAACCGGTATGCCGACCGCCGTCCGCTCGCACGCAAAAGTCAACCTTGGCCTTTATATCGGCGCGCCACGGCCGGACGGGTTTCACGGGCTAACCACGGTTTACCAGACGCTGGAGTTGTATGACCTGGTCACGGTTAGAGCCCAGCGGGCTGCAGCGACGGCTTTGCGGCTGAGCTCGAATGATAAGCGCGTCCCTACCGACAGCCGGAACACTGCCTGGAAGATGGTTGTCCTGGCGCTGGAGGCGTTGGGGATTAACGCCGAAGTCGAGATAACAATAGAGAAACGGCTGCCGGTGCAGGGCGGACTGGGCGCGGGCTCGGCCAATGCGGTGGCGGCGTTGGTGGGGCTGGAAGTAGAACTGGGGATCGTGGCGAAGGATCGTGGGCTCCCACCCTTCGAGCAAGAAGCGCTCGAAGGATGGGGCACCCAGATGGTGGGGCTGGAGATTGCGGCACGGGTGGGGTCCGACGTGCCTTTGTTTCTAATTGGAGGCGCGGTTCTGGGCCTTGACCGGGGGCAGCAAGTCTATCCCCTGCCGGACATTGAGCGGGTGTGGTGTGTGGTGGCGGTGCCCGCGGTGGGCGTTTCTACGCCGCAGGCCTTCCGGGACTGGGACGCGCTATGCGCCACGGAGGGTTTGACCGCCAACGCCAGTGCAGATAAACTGAATGAGTTGAGCCGTGCTTACGCCAGCGCCTTTGCGGGAGCGATTCCCAAAGGCCGGCAGGGAGCAGGCTCCTCCGGTGTCCTCTCCGTGGGGGAGGGCCTGGCCGGGCCACAAGAGTCCGTGCTTGTCCGCACCGGGATCAGTAGCTGGATCCAGAACGACTTTGAACGCGTCGTCTTTCCCCAGCATCCTTCCCTTGGCGAAATCAAGCGCATTCTTGCGGCTTCGGGCACTCCGGAGGCGGCGCTCCATGCTTCGCTGTCGGGGTCCGGTTCGGCGCTCTACGGGTTGTACCTGACCCGGGGAGATGCAGAAGCGGCCCAGGAACGACTGCGGGCGGCCGGGGTTGAAAGCCGTTTGACTCGCACCCTGCCGCGCCCTGCTTACTGGGGTGACATGCTTCTGCCGTAGGAGAGTTGACAGCCCACCTTTAGTCGCGAGAGACTCACGGGCGGCTGTCGAGCGCGGATTCCAGGGATGACCTGGAGATTCGCTGAGTTGGGCGATCGTCTAATGGTAGGACAGTGCCCTTTGGAGGCACTTGTCCAGGTTCGAATCCTGGTCGCCCAGCCAAGATTTGTGGTGCGGACCCCGGGGGAAGCAGCCAAAGCCAACCAGCTTGGAGGTACTCGAGGATGGAAACGGAAACTGTGACGGCAACGGTGGAAGATAAGCGACAGGACGGCGGATTGAAAGAAGCCCGCGAAGCCGCAGCGCTAGACAGCGCTGCGAAGGCAAAGGAGACCAAGGTGGCTCCGGAGCGCAAGCGGAGCCGCAACCTGAGCGAGGACCGGCGCTTCAAGCTCTTCAGCGGATCGGCCAACAAGCCGCTCGCTGACCAGATTGGCGAGCACATCGGCGTAAAGGTGGGCGAGGCCAAGTTGCAGCGCTTTGCCGATGGCGAGGTCTACTTCCAACTGCTGGAGAATGTGCGCGGCGTGGATGTTTTCGTGGTGCAGCCGACCTGCTATCCGGTGGACCAAAACCTGGTGGAGCTGCTGGTGATGATCGACGCGCTAAAGAGGGCGTCGGCGGCCAGGATTACGGTGGTGGTGCCCTATTATGGCTACGCCCGCCAGGACCGCAAAGATCGGCCGCGCGTGGCCATCAGCGCCAAGCTCATCGCCGACCTGCTGACCACCGCAGGCGCCAACCGCGCCCTGTTTGTGGATTTGCACGCGGCACAGATTCAGGGTTTCTTCAACATTCCCGTCGACCACCTGTTCGCCAGCCCAGTGCTGGTGAGCTATTTCCGCGAGCTCAAGCTGCCCAACCTAACGGTAGTTTCGCCGGACGCGGGAGGCGTGGAAAGAACGCGCTTTTTCGCACAAAAGGTGGGAGCGCCCCTGGCCATTGTGGACAAGCGCCGTACCGACCTGAACGTGGCGGAAGTGATGAACGTAGTGGGCGATGTGCGGGGCAAGAACTGCCTGATCATCGACGACATCATCGATACTGCGGGCACCCTGGTAAAGACCGTGGACGCTCTCTATGCCAACGGCGCGGAGGCAGTGTACGCATGCGCCAGCCATGCCGTGCTTTCAGGCCCGGCCATCGAACGCATTGCCAATTCGCGCATTGAACAAGTGATTGTGACTAACACAATTCCGCTGCGCGAGGCGGCGCAAAAGTTGCCCAAGATCAAGGTTCTCTCGATCGCCGGCCTGCTGGGCGCAGCCATCGAGAGCATTCATATGGAAACCAGCGTGAGTACGCTGTTTTCCTGAGCTGACAGCTGCCAGCAAACAGCCGTCAGTTCACGGCAACAATGCTAGGCGGAGGTTTTCAACTGTTAGCTGTCAGCTGTTCGCTGATAGCTGGCCTCAACAAAGGGAGCGAACCCGAGGGATCGTGCCCGATCGCAGAAACGAGAGACCGAATGCCTGAAGTAGTTTTCGCCAAGCCCCGTGAGGGCAAGTTCAACAAGAACGCCGCGCGCCGCGTCCGTGCCGCAGGCAAGATTCCCGCCGTGTTTTATGGTTCAGGACACGAAGCTGTGGCTATCGAGGTGGACCCCAAGCAGATTTCCCGGATTCTCTTCTCGGAGACCGGCCACAACACAATTTTCGATGTCGAAGTTGAAGGCAAGCCTGCGGCCAAAGCGATGATCGTCGACTGGCAGCGCGAACCGCTGAAGGACCAGTTGATTCACATCGACCTGAAGCGCATTGCAATGGACAAGGTTCTGCAGGTGAGTGTGCGCGTAAAGCTGCTGGGCATACCGGTAGGCGTGAGAGCGTCAGGCGGCATTCTGGACCAGGTGATGCGCGAGGTGGAAGTGGAGTGCCTGCCTCAAGACATTCCCAACCACATCGATGTGGATGTGAGCAATCTTGAGCTGTTCGGATCATTGCGTGTGAGCGATCTGCCGCACTCGGACAAGGTCAAGTTTCTTAACCCCGAGGACTCGACCGTGGCGCACGTGGTGTCGATCCGCGAAGAGGTTGTGGAGACTCCGGCCGAAGGTGAAGCAGTGGTTGCTGCGGATGCGGCTGAAACTCCAACTGAACCTGAAGTGGCCAAGAAGGGCAAGACAGAGACTGAGCCTGCAGCCGGTGGCAAGAAGGCCGATACCGGAGCAAAGAAGTAGACCTTGGCCGAGGCAAGTGAGTTCCTTCGCTCCGGCGAGCAAGAATCGCTTGCCGGGAAGCGCGAAACCGAGAGCCGGCGCGGCCCCTTTCTGGTGGTGGGGCTGGGCAATCCCGGCGAAGAGTATCTGTGGACGCCGCATAACGCGGGGTTCATGGCCATTGACCGCATCGCCCAGCAAGAGGGCGTTGTGGTGCACAACCGGCGTTGCCGGGCCACTACAGTGTCCTGCCGTTTGGCGGGGCGCGAAGTGGTGCTGGCAAAGCCGGAGACCTTTATGAACCTGAGCGGGCTGGCCGTAGCCGCTCTGGTGAGGGAGTTTGAGGCGGACCCGGCCAGAGATTTGCTTGTTATCCATGATGAGCTGGATCTGAAGCTGGGGACCTTCAAGATAAGGGAGCGCGGTTCGCCGGCGGGCCACAACGGAGCCAGCAGCGTGACCTCGGCCCTGGGCAGCCAGGAGTGGCTGCGCCTGCGTATCGGGGTGGGACCGGATCTGCCGCCGGAGGCCATTGCGGCCGTTGGCGGAAGGCGTCCGGGCAGGGATTACCTGCTTTCACCGATGAGGAAGGTGGATTTGACGGTGCTAGACGAGGTGCTGGACAAGGTGGCTACGGCCACCCGACGCATCCTCGAACTGGGACCGGCAGCCGCGATGAACGAGTTCAACCGCCGCGAACGAAACGGTTCGGCGGAGGAGTAAGGAAAGGTAACAAGCCGCCAAGGCATCTGCCGGCGGCCATGGCTGGAGATCAGGGTTGGACTCTGAGCGCCCAGCGGAAAAGGAAATCGGATGCCCCGTTTGTATGAGGTTATGTTTATCGTTCGACCCGACGTGGTCGAAGAGGATGTCGACAAGCTGATTGCCGGCTTTAGCACCTCCGTGGTGAATGGCGGAGGAGTGGTAAAGACCGTCGAGAAGATGGGACGGCGCAAGCTTGCCTACACTGTGCGTAAGTTCAACGACGGCAACTACACGCTGCTTACCGTCGAGGCCAATGGCAAGGTGGTGACGGAGCTGGAACGCCGCCTGCGGGTTACCGAGCCGGTGATCAAGTTTATTACCGTGCGCGTCGATGAGGAAGAGAAGCGACTGGCAAAGGTAAAGGCCCTGCGCGGCACTCGCAGGAAGCTGAGCGCAGAGCCCCCCGCGGCGGCTCCATCGCCCGCAGCTAGCGCACCGGCTGTTACGGCCCCGGCGGCTACGGCACCGGCAGCTACGGCACCGGTGACTGCTGCACCGACGGCGGCTGAAACGGTCGAAGCGGTTCCTGCCAGCGCCTGAGATTTGTGACGCAATTGCCGCAGTCGCCGCCCCATTGCCGGGCCGGCCGGATGCGGCCTGATCCTGTGTTCGCGCGTCCCTGACGGGGCGGCGGAAGCGAAGAGAGTAAAGAGGAAAAACGATGTCTGAAGAGACCAATGGCAAGGCGCCCGAAACGAGCGCACCCGCAGCAGCACCCCAGGCCTCAGGAGGCCCGGGTTCGGGCCCCTCGCCCCGCTCGGGCGGACGGCCCTCCGGTGGCCCCGGTGGCCGGGGCAAGTTCTTTCGGCGCAAGAAGGTGTGCAAGTTCTGCACCGAAAAGATCGACTCGATACCGTACCGCGACGTTAGGCTGCTGCAGCAGTTTGTGGCCGAACGGGGCAAGATTGTGCCCCGCCGGATCACCGGCGTGTGTACTACGCATCAGCGCCGATTGACCCGCGCCATCAAGCAGGCCCGGAACATCGCCTTGTTGCCGTTTGCCACACGGCACTAAGAAGGGCTTCCGCCTGCCCTCCCAGCGTTTTTTACCCTTTCGTAACGGGTTTCGACCACCGGGAGATTGACTTTGCAGGCGACAGGCTTTGAGACGCCGATATAGAATCCACGGCGGTGCAACCCCTGTTGGGCGTTGGTGTCTAACAGACAAGACGGCCGGCTTGAAGCGCCGCCCGTAACACTGGAGAGTTTCAAATGGAAGTAATTCTGAAGGAAGACGTAGCTAACCTGGGCCACCGCGGCGATGTCGTCAAGGTGGCCGACGGCTACGGCCGCAACTTTTTGCTGCCCCGCAAGCTGGCGCTGCAGGCCACTTTGGCCAACAAGGCCGTCATCGAGCAGATGAAGGCTGCCGCCGCACGGCGCTCCGCTACCGAGAAGGCCCAGGCGGAGGAACTCGTCGTGAAGCTCGAACCGCTGGTGCTGAGTTTTACCCGCAAGTCCGGGGAGAACGGCCAGCTTTTCGGTTCGGTTACCTCAGTCGACATCGCTTCCGGCCTGGAAGCCAAAGGCTTTGAGGTAGATCGCCGCAAGATTCAACTGACCGAGCCCCTCAAGAGCCTGGGTGACTTCACTGTGGCCATCAAGCTACACCGTGAAGTGACTGCGCACGTGAAGGTTCAGGTGCTGGCCGAAGCGCAGGACGAGACACCGGCCGCCGAACCCGTCGCGGAAGAAGTAGTCGCGGAATAGGTTTTGGGCTAGTCGTTTACGGTCGAGATGGACATCAGCGGTCTTCCATCCTTTCCGCGAAAAACCACCCCACGGACAAAGACCAGTCCGCGGGGGCCCCGGAAATCGCGGAGAGGATGGGGGCACCGGAGTGCTGTAAGTGCTCGAATCGAAAATGCACTAGAAAATGTCTTTCTCCGGGGCTCCGCCACTGAGGGCAATGAGCTTCTTCAATGCCTTGGCCATCCTGGCCTGGAAGTCGGGCACCTCATCGGCTTTGGTCAGCGAGAAGAGGAATCGGGCTCGATTTGTGACGGCTTTTGCATCCACACGGTTCTGCCTGTCGTAGCAGGTTCTGGCTGCCTTGCCGCTGACCGAGACGACGGTGAGACGAAGAAGCTTTTCGCGGGACTGAAAAGAGTCGGTGGCGTCGAAGATGTCCCAGACCACAGTGTTTGCGTCGAGATCACTCAAGAAAACATCGCAATGGCCATCGGGCTGCGTCACCGTCACGACAGTTGAGGTTGAATCGAGCGTGACCTCAAGGTTGTCGTTGATCCGGTCGTCCGGGCTTAGTGAGAGCAGTTCCCCGCGGACGAATGCGTATAGCTCCTGCGCTGTCGGCTCAGGCTTGGGGTCGGGCTTCTTTTTGTGATGCGTGGTTTGCGCGAGACAGACGGGCAGAATCACGAGGAGCGTCGCAGCGCAGATGCGTGCCAGGTACTTCATGGGTTGCCCTTTCCTTGCCTCTGCCTGATCACGCTTATCTGAATGCCTGGAAGTGCGTCGATCCGAAGCAGTTTCAATGCTTTGCGTTATCAAGTCTGTATTCATCCAATGTATAGATCCGCTTCCGCAGTGGAGCTCTCAACCGTCGCCAGCGGCTTAGTCCGGTCAGAGCGCAGGCTTGGAACCGCAGCCAGCAGTCTGCGGGTGTAGGGGTGCTGGGGCGAGGTAAGCAAGCGGACGCAGTCTCCCGTCTCGACCACATGTCCCGCGCGCATCACAGCCACACGGCTGGCCATCTGACCTACCACCGCCAAGTCATGGGAGATAAATAGCATGGCCAGACCATGCTGGCGCTGAAGATCGCGGAGAAGGGCCAGAATCTGGGCCTGCACGGTGACATCGAGGGCAGTCGTGGGCTCGTCAGCGATCAAGAGGCGCGGCTGGTTGATGAGCGCCATGGCGATGAGAATGCGCTGCAGTTGTCCACCCGAAAACTGGTGAGGATAGTCGCCGTAACGGTGTGCGGCGTCGGGAATGCTGACTGACTCAAGCGCGGCGATGGCCTTTTGCCTGGCCTCTTTTCCGGTCCAGGCAGGAAAGTGCGCGGAAACACACTCAGCCACCTGGCGGCCGATGGGCATGACCGGGTTGAGAGCCGTCATGGGCTCCTGAAAGATCATCGAAATTGCTTTGCCACGGAGCCGCCGCAGGACTGCTGCCGGCTGGCGCAGGAGGTCAATTATCGACTCACTGTTGCCTTCGACCCCGGTGGCTTTGAAGCGAATCTCTCCTGAAACCTGCGCCGTTGGTCCGAGCAGACCCAGGATCGCCAACGCCGTAGCACTCTTGCCAGATCCGGACTCACCCACCAAGCCTAGAACTTCACCCTCGTGAATCTGGAGACTGATGCCGTCGACAGCTCGAGTTGTTCCAAAGTGGATGTGCAAATCCCGGAGTTCAATGAGCGGGAGCATGAGGCAATCGTAGACGATTTTGAACGTGCACAGAAGCGGAACTCATTCAGCGGAAATAGATTGCTGCCGGAGTAATTGATTTGTGGCATCTGAGGAATGCGCCGATGTGAGGACGACGGGCAACATTCAACCAGTCCGGCACATCTGATTGCCTTGGAAAGGAGGTTTCCGCGATGAAGTTCAAATGGATTGTTCTTTCAGTTCTCGCCTGCGCGCTGCTATTGGTCAGCCCCGCGATAGTCAAGGCCCATGCCACAGCGCCGGGAACGTCTGTCGCGAGTTTTGCTCAGGATCGCGACGATTGGGACAAACCCCCGCAAGAATTTCGCGATGCCCAGCGCAAGGGGTTTCATGATGGCGTCGAAGCCGCCCGCAAGGACTATGACCACCACCGCCGAGCGGATGCCGATGATCACGACCAGTATCGTCATCCCCATGTTTCGCGCGATATGCGCGATGACTACCGCGATGGCTTCCGCCAAGGATATCAACGGGCGACTTCGCATTTGCTGGAAAATCATGACCATGATCACGATCACAATTAGCTGATCCTCCCCAACCACAACCCACGCCCACACGAATACCAGGTCTAACGACCGGGTATTCGTGTGGGCCCTTGCATTATTTCGCGACCGGGATCCGTTGCTAGAGGTCTACCAGCTCACCGAGATACTCACAGAGGAGAATGACGAGAGCTGGAGAAGCTGATTACAATCGTGTTGCTTGGCGGATGGAAAAGCCAACCCCGTCGTTGTGGCTGCACCACGCCGCCACTTCATCACAAAGCGCAGCAAGAAGGAGATATCAAGCGATGAATTTCAATCGGTTTGCAGTTCCGGCACTCGCAGTTCTTCTGGGAGCGAGTGGACTGGTCACAACCAAAGCATCGGGTGCACCCCAGGGATCACCTCCTCTGGCCTATGGTCAGGAACGGGGCGGCTGGGATGCGCCTCCGCAGGAATTGAACGAGCTCCAGCGTCGCGGCTTTCACGACGGGATCGAAGGAGCGCGCAAGGATTATGGGAATCATCGCCGCCCAGACGTGAACAACCGCGATGAGTACCGTCACCCGCATCTTCCTCCGGAGCAGAGAGAAGCGTATCGGGAAGGTTTCCGGCGTGGCTACGATCGAGCCATGTCTCACCTGATGGGGGAACCGGAGCGCCGTTGAGATGGTTGATAAAGATGGGCATACCTGGCATGCCCCTGCCAGGTATGCTTGTCAGCAAATCGTCGGGCCAAGAGTTTTGCGCAGCTCCGCAGAGAACTGCATAGTGGTCGCCCGCTAAGCGTTGAGACCTGTAATTCGGGGAGGTCTAATTCCCACGCGCACCTGCAGGCATGAGCGCTGGCTTGCCCACGGCCAGTTCGATCTTGACCTCCGGATGCGACAGCAGTGTGTTGTGGATGAGACAACTATGAACGGATCGCATCAGACCTTCAGTCTGTTCCGCGGTAAGAATCGCGGGACATGAAACGTGAATGCGAAAGTTGCCAAGCCGGGCAGGCTGCTTCAGTTTCTCGGCGGTTACTGAAACTTCTACGCCCTCGTCCCCGAGGTTGCGTGCCTTGAGATACTGGACGGCATAGAAGGCCGCGCAGGAGCCCAGAGACGCAAGCAAGAGTTCGGGCGGCGTCATTCCGGAGTCTTCGCCGCCGTTTTCCGCAGGTTGATCGCAGACGATTGAATGAGAGCACGCCTGAACGGCAAACCTTACGTGATCGAGATGTGTAATCTTCACTTCCATTGCGGGCCTCGTCTTTCATAATTCATAAGAAGAAAGACACAGGGGAAGCAATTCGTTACATCACACCGGCAAATTTTACCGGTAGCGGCAGTCCCAACATGCGCAAGTATTCGCGGGTCAGGATGGAGCGTAGCCGCGGCGCCACAGCGGGGTCGCAAGGCACTTCCATCGCTCGACAGCGATCGATGGCCGAGCGCAAGTCGCGCAGGAACGCCACGCAGGCTGGACAGCCCTCGATATGTTCGCGCATCTGGTCACAGGTGCGAGGCTCGACTCTTCCATCCAGGTACTCGGAGAGGTTGGCGAACAGCTCGCGGCATGCGGCAGGCTGCTTGCCAGTTTGTACACGCGACGGCGGCGGTGTTTCCTTGGCGGATTCAGCGCTGGTGGATTCCGCAGGGGCATTTTCGAGGCTGCGACTCATCTCCTTGCGCACGCTGAGCCGGGCCCGGTGGAGGCGGACCCTGACTGTCCCTGGCTGAAGGTTGAGCACCTGCGCCACCTGGTCGGTGGTCAAGTCCTCCATGTCGTGGAGCACGAGGACGATACGGAGTGAGACCGGAATACGCAACACGGCTTGATGCAGAAGGTGATGCCGCTCAGCGACGAGAAGATTGCCTTCGGGACTTTCGGCAGCGTCCTGCAAGAGCCGTCCCAATTCCGCGCTGTCGGGCATCAGTTCATCCAGAGAGAGCGTTTGGGTGGCACCGTTGGCGGGTTTGCGGCGCATGCGCCAACAGCGATTTCTGGTGACGGTATAAAGCCACACAGCCAGCGCCCGAGGCTCCTGAATTTTTGCCAGGTGGCCCAGCGAACGAAAGAGCACTTCCTGCATGGTGTCTTCAGCATCCTCGGGATGGCCGCAGACTTTCATGCTGAACGAGTACACCGTACTCTGCAGGAGGCCGATTGCCTCTTCCACGGCTTCGGGCGTGTTGCGCTGCAGCAGTTCCGCAGCTCGAATCACTTCAGGTCGCATTGCGAAGAATCATACGAGCAAGGCCAGTATATTCTCTCGTGCACTTTGAGCCGGGGCAGGCATCGCTAGGCGCAACTGAGCCCATGCCAATTCCAGATCACCCTGAGCTGCGATAACAGCGGTGGGCGGGCGGTAAGAAAGAGAGGTAGAATCTCCGCAACGGGGTCCCGGGACGGCATGTGGTTGCGCCGACCGGGCTGGAAGACACCCGTTCCCCATTACAGGAGGTCCTGTGAATCGAAGAGAATTCATTGCAGGCACCGCTGCCGGTCTGGGCGCGGTCTATCTCACACCGGGTGCGTTGGCGCGAGTTTCCGATGTGCCGATGCAACAGGGCAAACGAGAAGCCACCGACACCGTGGTGCTGGGAAAAACCGGGATCCGCACCAGCCGCCTGGCAATGGGTACCGGCACGGCTGGATTCGGCGGTGGATCGAATCAGAAGCGCACCGGACAACTGACGCGCTTGTTGCGCACCGGCTATGACCGGGGCCTTACCCTTTTCGATACGGCGGACGCGTACGGCTCGCACCCCGAAGTGGCCGAGGCCATCAGCCGCCTGCCGCGCGACAAGGTGATTGTCATGACCAAGTGTGACTCGCGCGATCCCGAAAAGGCCCGAGCCGACATTGACCGTTACCGCCGCGAGTTGAAGATCGACTACATCGACATCCTGCTCATGCACTACATCCACAACGACGATTGGACGGAGCGCTACAAGGGTGTGATGGATGTGTTTTCAGCGGCCAAGGAGAAAGGTGCGATTCGCGCACATGGTTGCTCGTGCCACACCATTGGGGCCTTGCGCGCGGCAGCCGCCTCGCCGTGGGTGGACGTGGACCTGGTGCGGCTGAATCCCATCGGATCGCACATGGATGCCGATCCGCAAACCGTTATCAGCGTCATCAAGGAGATGCGAGCCCAGGGTAAAGGCATCATTGGGATGAAGATCCTTGGCCAGGGCGATATGCGTAACCGTCCAGATGAAGCGATTCGATTTGCCCTCGGCACGGGTGTGCTGGATGCGTTCACCATCGGCGCCGAATCCGACAACGAACAGGCCGACCTGATTAGAAGAATTGCCGCGGCATAGTTAACGTTGTTTTGAGACGGATGCATGCGTGTGGGCGAAACTTAACTAGCTATGCCTGCTTCTTTGCAGCCGCCAACAGGTGCAGCACCTCATCGAGCGCAGCTTCCCAGGGCGCGAGCCAGACCCCAAAGCGCGCGTGGAGCTTGTCATTGGAGAGGACTGAGTTGTGCGGGCGCCGGGCAGGGGCAGGGTACTCGCTGGACGGAATCGGATTCACCGTGGGCACCTTGCCGTCTAGCAGCGTCTGCGCACGCGCGAAGATGGCGCGAGCGAATCCGCACCATGAGACTGATCCGGAACAGGTCATGTGGTACAAGCCCGCCCATTGCGCGGTGTCGCCGAATTGTCCGCTAAGTGCGCCGCTCACGATGGTGCGCGTGGCATTGGCCAGTTCGATGGAGGTGGTGGGCGCGCCGACTTGATCATCCACGATGTTGAAGAGGTCGCGCTCGCGGCCAAGGCGGAGCATGGTCAGAAGAAAATTATTGCCGGAGGGACCGTATACCCAACTAGTGCGGAAAATGAGGTGGCGGCCACCAACCTGACGAATCGCCTGTTCGCCCTCGAGCTTGCTGGCTCCGTATGTATTCATGGGGTTGGGCGTGTCGGTCTCCGTCCAAGGAGTCGCCTTGGAACCGTCGAAAACATAGTCGGTGGAGTAGTGCACAAGGAGCGAGTTAGTGCGAAGCGCTTCTTCGGCCAGGAGGCCGGGAAGGTGCGCGTTGACAGCCATCGCGGCTTCAGGCTCGGATTCGGCGCGGTCTACCGCTGTGTATGCCGCGGCGTTAAGGATGACATGGGGCGCGACACCGCGAACCAGAGCGCGCACTTGATCTGGTACTGCCAGGTCAACCGTATCGCGATCGTGGGTAATGACTTCACCGGCATCGGCAAAGCTGCGTTGCAGCTCCCGACCAACCTGCCCCGCGGCCCCAAGGATGAGAATGCGTGACTGAGTGCTCACGCGAAGACCTCGGCCTCGCGCAGTGCTGCGCCTTTGCGATCCTTGTCAGAAAGGATGGCGTTGTCGGTGGCAATCGGCCAGGGGATGGCCAGATCGGGATCGTTCCAGGCAATGGTGCGTTCGCCCGCCGGGAAGTAGTAGTCCGTGAGCTTGTAGGCCAGTCCGACAACATCGGTAAGCGCAAGAAAGGCGTGCCCGAAGCCTATCGGAATGTAGAGCATCTCGCCGCCTTCTGCAGTAAGCTCAACGGCCACGTGGCGGCCGAAAGCAGGCGAACTACGGCGCAGGTCGACCGCGACATCAAGCAATGCTCCCCGAGTCGCACGAACGAGTTTCCCCTGCGGCTGCAGCACCTGATAATGAATACCGCGCACAACATTCTTTCTCGAGACGGAGCAGTTGTCCTGAACCCAGGTTGTGGGCAGGCCCGCTTCGGCCATTTGGAGTTGGCTCCAAGTTTCCCAAAACGCGCCGCGGCCGTCGCGATAGATTTTTGGCGTGAACAGCACTACGCCAGGCAGCGATGTCTCAATGGATTTCATAGGCCACCGGACTCAGACGTGAACCTTGGCTCATTGCGCAAGGCCTGAAGATACTGTCCATAACCGCTCTTGCGCACCGGCTGCGCCAACTCTTCAAGCTGGTCTGCAGTAATGTAACCAAGGCGATAGGCAATCTCTTCTGGACAGGCTATCTTCAATCCTTGACGCCGTTCGATTGTCTGGATAAACAGGCCCGCTTCAAAGAGCGAATCGTGGGTACCGGTATCGAGCCATGCCATGCCGCGGCTCATCACCTGCACGCGCAGTTTGCCTGCTTCAAGGTAGAGGCGGTTCAAGTCAGTGATTTCAAGTTCGCCGCGCGGCGACGGCTTGAGCGATGCCGCGAGATTCACCACGTTGTTGTCGTAGAAATAGAGGCCGGTAACAGCGTAGCGCGACTTGGGCGAAGTGGGCTTCTCTTCGATGCTGACCGCATGTCCAGACGCGTCGAACTCAACTACTCCGTAGCGCTCAGGATCCTGAACGGGGTATGCAAAAACAACCGCTCCTTGTGTCAATGCAGCCGCATGCTGCAAGTGAATGGAAAAGGATTGCCCGTAGAAGATGTTATCGCCGAGTATCAGGGCGCTGGTATCTGCGCCAATAAAATCGCGACCAATAAGAAAGGCCTGTGCCAACCCGTCGGGACTGGGCTGAACGGCATAACTCAGATTGATGCCCCATTTGCTGCCGTCGCCTAGAAGTTCGGCAAAGCGACCCGTATCCTGCGGCGTAGAAATGATAAGTATGTCGCGCAGCCCAGCTAACATCAGGGTGCTAAGTGGATAGTAGATCATCGGCTTGTCGTAGACGGGCAGAAGCTGCTTTGAGACTACCTGCGTCATGGGATAGAGCCGGGTTCCCGATCCTCCCGCAAGAATAACTCCCTTCATCGTGGAATCCTCTCCTCGTAATTCTGCCTTATCCAGTCCCTGTATGCGCCGGTGCGCACGCTTTCAATCCATGAACCATGCTCCAGATACCACGATACGGTTTTGCGCAGCCCGTCTTCAAACTGCAGGGCAGGCTGCCATCCAAGCTCTTGAGCAATCTTCGAGGCATTGATGGCGTAGCGAAGGTCGTGACCGGGCCGGTCTCCGACAAAGGTAATAAGCTTGCGGCGCGGCGCTAACTGCGCGTCGGGACGCAGTTCGTCGACAAGGTTGCAGATTGCCGCGACCACATCAAGATTCTTGCGTTCGCTGTTGCCGCCAATGTTATATGTTTCTCCGACGCGGCCTCGAGCGAGCGCAACGCGGATGGCCGCGCAATGATCTTCAACGTAGAGCCAGTCGCGCACATTGGTTCCGTTGCCATAGACGGGCAGAGGCTTGCCTTCGAGAGCGTTGAGAATCATGAGCGGAATGAGCTTTTCAGGAAACTGGAAGGGACCGTAATTGTTTGAGCAATTGGTGGTAACCACCGGCAAGCCGTAGGTGTGATGATAAGCCCGCGCCAAATGATCGGAAGCCGCCTTCGACGCCGCGTACGGACTGTTGGGCGCGTAGGCGGTCAATTCAGAAAACGCCGGATCGTCGGGTCCCAGCGATCCATATACCTCGTCGGTTGAGACATGAAGGAATCGAAAGGCCTGCCGATCGGCATCATTGAGGGCAGTCCAATAGAGCTTGGCCTGTTCCAGCAGCGTGAAGGTACCCTGAACGTTGGTACGGATAAAGGCACCAGGATCGGCGATCGAACGGTCCACGTGGCTTTCTGCCGCGAAATGGACGATGGCCCGAGGCCGATGATCGCGCAGCAGGCCAGCCACCAGCTCAGCATCGCAGATGTCTCCGCGCACCAGCCGATGCCGTGAATCCCCTTCGAGCGATGCGAGATTGACGACATTGCCGGCATAGGTGAGCAGATCGAGATTGACGACCGAGGCCCCGGCGTCGCTAAGCCAATGGAGCACAAAATTGGAACCGATAAACCCCGCACCGCCGGTTACGAGGATGGTGCTAGACGTGGCCGTCATTTCTCAAAGCGTCCTTCAGGCGCAGGTACTGAACCGGCTGAAACCGCCGACAGAATCGAATGGCGATGGTGTCTGTTCGCGCGCGACACACCTCTACGCAGTAAGACTAGCATGGTCAGTACGATATGGGGGAGACTCCGGCGGGATCCTGCTCTGTTCGCGGGGATATATGGCTTATATGTGCTTGAGTTCGCGCAAAGGGACCTGCAAATGAATCGGAAGGTGATGGAAGTGCTTGCCGGACCCATCAAGTAAACTCGATGCGCGAAGTTAACAGGGGAAAATTTCATCATGAAGGTTGTGTGTTCCGCCGGCATATTCTGTTTGGTTCTCTCCCTTTCGTTCCCGATTACGGCACAAAACCTGCCTGCTCCCATGCGCATTGACGCCACCGCGCCCGCACCTGCTCCGGAGACCAGCTTTTTGCACATGGGAGGCGTGTCGCCAACTGGCCATCGTGTTGAAGTCAACAGCCAGTACCTGACTTATGACGGCAAACCGTGGCTTCCGGTAATGGGCGAGTTTCATTTCTCGCGCTTTCCTCAGAAGTATTGGGAGGAAGAGATTCTGAAGATGAAAGCCGGTGGCGTGCAGATAGTCGCCGCGTACGTTTTTTGGATTCATCACGAAGAAATCGAAGGACAGTTTGACTGGACCGGTCAGCGCGACCTGCGAGACTTCGTCTCACTGTGCGGACGCAACGGTCTCTATGTCTATCTGCGGGTGGGACCTTGGGACCACGGCGAAGCACGCAATGGTGGGTTTCCAGACTGGCTCCTCAAAAAGAAGATTTCTTTGCGCCGCAACGACCCCGAATATTTGAAATATGTGGCCCGCTGGTACGGTCAGATTGGCAGCCAGATCAAAGGCCAGCTTTGGAAAGACGGTGGCCCCATGCTTGGCGTGCAACTGGAAAACGAGTATGACGAAAAAGGCCCGGGGACAGGCGCCGCGCATCTGGCTGAATTGCGCAAAATCGCAATCGAAGCCGGCATCGACCCACCACTTTTTTCGGTTACCGGCTGGCCGACTCAAGATTTCCCGGCTCACGATTTCATCCCTGTATTCGGTGGCTATCCGGATGACTTCTGGACCGATCTGAAAACCGATGCGCCGCCCAACTCTGTGTACCTGTTCGATCCCAAGCGCGCAATGGGCGATCTCGGGGCAATGAATCACGGAGACCAGTCAGGCAAAGTGAACCTCAGCCATTATCCCTTTTTCGGCGCTGAGGAAGGCGGCGGAATGGAAACCTCGTATCATCGCCGACCCTTGATCCAGCCGGAGGATATCGCCGCGCTCACGCTGACCAATATCGGATCAGGGGTTAATCTTCACGGCTACTACATGTTTCATGGCGGCGCCAATCCGACGGGTAAGCTGACCACGCTGCAGGAATCGACAGAGTCGGGATATCCGAACGACCTTCCCGTGGTGAGCTACGACTTTCAGGCGCCGCTCGGCGAGTACGGACAGGAGCGGGAGTCGTTTAACAAGATCAAGCTGATCCATTTCTTTCTCGCCTCGTTTGGCGAGGAACTGGCGCCGATGCCCGTCTACCTGGCCACCGCACGGCCCATCAACGAAGCGGACAACAGTGTGGCAAGAATCGCGCTGCGCGCGCGGGACAATCATGGGTTTCTCTTCATCAATAACTACATACGCAAGCTCACAATGCAAGTACGCAAAGGCTTTCAGACGGAGATTCACTTTTCGTCGGGCACCGTGGTCATTCCGCAAAAGCCGGTGGATCTGCCTGAAAACAGCGCCATGATATGGCCTGTCAATCTCGATCTTGGACCAGCCACACTGCAGTACAGCACCGCTCAATTGATTGCTCGGATCGATGGACAGGGCGAGCCCATCTATTTCTTCTTTTCCATTCCCGGGATGCCTTCGGAGTTTGCCTTGGCGGCCGATGGCGAAACTACCGTCCGTACCTCAACGGGCAGCGTGACCCAACGCGGCGAGCTTCTTGTTGCGCACGATCTCAAGCCCGGACGGAATTGTTCGCTGCATATCTTTGGTCACGGCAAGAGCGCTCTGATTGTCCTGCTGCCACAGGAGGAAGCGGAACATCTGTGGCTTATACGTAGCGAGAAGGGATTCAAGAGTGCACTGCTGTCAGAGGCTAGCGTGTTTGCCGCTGGGAATGACGTGCACCTTCGCTCAACAGATCCCGAAAAAGAGCGCGCCTTTGTGTTTTCACCCATCTTCTCCGGCGGAAGCGCAGGGACTTTGAAAACCAACAGCGAGCTGTGGAAGGAGTTTGCTTTCCCGATTCAGCCGCGAAAGATTCAGTTCACGTGGGAACAAGTTCGAGAGGCTGCGCCGCTTGGTGCAATCGAGATGGGGGACTCTGCGGGTCAAGGCAGGCCCGGGGTACCGCGCGCACCGACCGAAGCAGACTTTGCCCGTGCTGCCGCATGGAGGCTGAAGATTCCGTCGCAATCGATGGACGGGTTGAGCGATATTTTTCTCCGCATTCATTACGCGGGCGATGTGGCCCGCTTGTATCGGGAAAATGTGCTTCTGGACGATGACTTTTACAACGGCCGAACCTGGGAAATCGGCCTGAAGCGTTTTCTTCCGAGTGCTTTTGACACCTCATTGGAAGTGCGCATTCTGCCGCTCAAGCGCGACTTTCCCATCTACCTCGACGCAAAAGCCTGGGAAGCGATCGCGGCGTCGGGCCAGACAGCGGCTGCCCAGCCTCCGGAGCTGCTCCCGGAGTATGACGTGGTCCTGCATCTTGCCGGCAATTGAGGTATGTTGAGCTGTTGATGCGCGTGCTTTCCTACGCTGGCAGCAAAGACAAATACGCCGCACGGAAGGGGCACCCAAATTAGTACAGCATCACGCGATCACGGACTTAGTGAACAGAGGAGAATTCCAAACCAATGTCGATCTCACGGCGTGGATTTTTGAAAGCTGCCACGGCCACAGGCGCCGCCATCGCCTTGCCTGGCGCGCAGTCTGAGCCGGTTGCCGCACCACAACGCATCACGATGCACAAAGAAATCGGAACGGGATTGACCGCGGTCGCCGGCGAGGCTGGCCGCACAGGAGTTGCAATTCCTTCTTCCGCCGCAATGGCCTCTGGAGCTCCGCTGGGCGGCATCGGCACGGGCTACATCAGCCTTCGCCCGGATGGAGCTTTCTACGATTGGTTGATCTTTAACAGCGGTGACTGGGCAGGAGATAGGCCGGCAAGCCAATCGGGCGTAGAGCCAAAGATGGATTCGCAAAGCTTGCGGTTCTTTCTCTGGACCCGGGAGAGTGGCGCGCCTGCAGCTAAATTGCGGAGGTTGAGTCTCGACCCGGAAGCAAACAATCTCTACTCGTTGGGCTGGGCACAGAATGTGGAGTCGACAGAGTACGACGCCTGGTATCCGATGACAGGCATTCACTACAAGGACTCCACTTTGCCTGTTCGCGTGAATTCTGTTGCATTTTCGCCATTCATTCCGGGTCACGCCCGGGAATCCGCGACACCCGGCTTCCACATGGTGTTTACCGTCGAGAACACCTCCCGCGCGAAGGTCGAGGTATCCCTTCTGTCCATCCTGGACAATCCCCTTGCATGGGGACAGGCGGATCGCCGGCTGGTCAGTTCCATTGAGCACAAAGGCGATACGGCCTCTCTTTTGATGCAGACCGAAGCGCAGCCCGAGAACAAGACCGCGATCGGCAATATGTGCCTTTCAGTAACCGGGGGCGACGCATCATGGATCAGTGGCACGTTCCGGCAGTACATGTCGCCGGACCTATGCCGGTGGAAATCGCCGCGGGCCAACCATGGGTTGATGGTGCTGAGCGTCCTGCAGGACTACGTCAAGACAGGCCGCCTGCCCGGCACTGAGGGCGAGCGAGATCCTTCAAGCTTCTTTACCTTGAGCGATGCACAGATTGATGCTCTTTCACAATCGGAAGTGAATAGCTGGCTTGGACGGCTATCGGGCGACGCATTGGTGAACAGGGTGGTTACTGAGGCACGGGCAAGCGATCCTTCACTGTTCTCGTCTGCGACGCAATTGAGGGAATTGTTGAAGGAAATCGGCCGCAATCTTCCTGCGAGCCGGTCTGAGAGAGATCGCGCCCACGAGGACTGGGGGGCAGGCGCATTGGCCTCGACGGTGGAGCTTGCGCCCGGCCAAAGCGTAGAGATCCGGTTTGCGTTGAGCTGGTACTTCCCGCATCACTACAGCCGATATGGTCAGGATATGGGCCATATGTACAGTAACTGGTTCTCTAACGCGCGAGATGTAAATGCATTTCTGGTAGAGAACTATGCCAGCCATCGGCAGCAGACCGAGTTATTTGCTAGGACGCTGGCGGACACTTCGCTGGGCGCACCACTGGCGTTCGCGTGGTCCAGTCACCTGGGAACAGCGATCACCAATACCTGGTGGACAAAGGATGGCAACTATGCCATTTGGGAGGGGCTGGGCTGCTGCGGGTTGAGCACTATGGACACGGAATACGACGGCAGCTTTTCCCATGTGGCGCTGTTCCCCGAATTGAAGATGGGCCAGATGCGGCACATGCTCAAGTTTCAGAACGAACGCGGCCAGGTTCCCCACACTTACGACGGCGATTTTGACCATGTGGACGAAGGTGGCTGGGGCCGCGTGGATATGAATCCGCAGTTTGTGATGATGGTGTATCGCGACTATCTGTGGACTGGAGACAGAGCTTACCTCGAGTTCATGTGGCCTCATGTACTGAAGGCCATGCGATATACCGGCTCGCTCGATGGGGATGGCGATGGCCTGCCGGACCATGATTGCAGCTTGCAGACTTATGACCAGTGGGGTATGCGAGGAGTTCCATCCTACATTGCATCGCTCTGGATCGGCGCGCTGAAAGCCGCGATTCGCATCGCAGGCGAGATGAAGCAAGCAAAGATGGCTGCGGATTGGGAGACGACGCTGCAGAGAGCTTCCGCCAGCTTCGACCGCCTGTTGTTCAATGGGAGTTACTACAGCCTCTGGGTAGACGGCAAGACACGGGATGAAACCCTGATGAGCGACCAGGTGAGCGGAGAATGGTTTGGCAACCTTATCGGGATGCCGACGACGATTTCAGAGCAGAACCTGGCCTCGGCGGTTGAAAGCATATGGAAGAACAACTTCAGCCCGGAGACTGGATTGCGCAATGCAACGGTTCCGTTGGAGAAGCGCTATTTTCTGATGCTGGATAATCTGCAGGCGGGCGGCGTGTGGTCGGGGATCGAGTTTGCATTTGCCTCTTTTCTCATGGATCATGATCGATTCGACGACGGCGCGGCGATTGTATCCGCCGTTCATCGCCGCTATTTGCGGGCAGGTACGCCTTGGAACCACATCGAGTGTGGCAACCACTATTCGCGGCCGATGAGCAGCTGGGCCACGCTACTGGGGGCTACCGGTTTCAAGCCGGACCTGTCGACGGAAGCGCTTACTCTTACGCCGGGCATTCGGGGTGACTTTCGGGCTCCATGGGCGACCGCTTTCGGATTCGGATCGATCGAGCGGAAGGGCGATGCGATGCATATTATCTGCCAGCATGGACAGTTGCCTCTGAAGACACTGAGGGTGAATGGACGAGGGATCAAAGGGATCATCTCACTGGACGGAAGATCGTTGGAGTCCACCGCTGCCGTGGAGGGTGCATTGATCCGCATTGATTGCCAGCGTCGGCTAGTGCTGGCTGCGGGGCAGACAATCACTGTTCAATGAATAGGCCGCGATGGTGAACAACCTCAGACAGGGTCTCCGCTTCGCGGGCCTGCGGGGTTCTCAAATCATTTGGCGGCGAGTAGAGCATTTTCGGAATATACGTCGACGTCTTGAGAGCCGAGAAAGGTGGCTCCTTCTTGAGGAAAGAGCCACTGGTGTGTGTGCTTCCGGTCTACACCAATTCCGGAAATGCTATCGGCGGAGGCTTGAAGCGCGTACCACAAGATGCGGCGGGATGAGATCGCTCTTGGGGCGGAGCGGAGCCTTGTTATGGGCTAGCGCCAAAGCAAGTGCGGCGGCGCGCTTGCCTATGATCTTGCTGCCCTGGTCCACTGAAGACAAGGGGACACGAAGAAAGTCGGAATAGGAGAGATTTCCGCAGCCCACCACTGCGACATCTTGCGGTATGCGCAGACCGGCATCGAGGATGGCGCGCATCGTGCCCAAGGCAACCGGATCATTGAAGCAGAAGATACCGTCGGGCCGTTTCTTAGTCGTGAGCAGCTTTGTGGCTGCCTCATAGCCGCCGCGCTCGCCGCGATGATCTCCGGATTTACCGATGGAGACGATGTGACCTGGGAGCGGGGCCATGTGATGGGAAGCGAGGACTTGCCTGTAGCCCTCGAGGCGGCCAATAGCCGTGCTCACCTCCGGGCCGCGAATGTGAGCAATGCGCTTGCACCCCTGCTCCACCAGGTGCGATGTGGCCAAGACGCCGACGGCTCGATCGTCCACGCCCACGAAGTTACATTCAAGCCCAGCGAGTTGCCGATCCAGGAGAATATAGGGGATGTTCTGCTCCTCGATCTGGCGAAAGGTTTCAACGGTCCACTGCGCCGAGGCAATCAACATGACGTCCACACGCCGGGCCAGTAATTGCTTGATCTCCTGGCGTTCCAACTCCGGGTCCTCATCGGAGGAGGAGATGAACAGGGAATAGCCTTTCTTTCGCACATCGGCAGAGATCAGCTTGGCAATCTGCGCGAAGAATGGATGCAGCAGATCGGGTACGACAAGGCCGATGGTCCAGGTTTGCCCGGTGATGAGGGAACGTGCAGCCAAGTTGGGCTGGTAGTCCAATTCTTTCATCCGCTTCAGCACACGCTTTCGCGTGGCTTCGCCGATGTCAGGGTGATTGCGCAGCACCTTTGAAATGGTGACGACCGAAAGGCCCAGATCGTTGGCAATATCCTTCAATCGCGCAGGCATGCCTTTATTGTCTCCTCAATTTCCTTTGTGATTCCATTGCGGACGGTGCGGAACGGCGCCTGCACAATGACAAGGTAACGATGCTGCAAGGGGCCTGAACAGAGTCGAGCACCATCGTAGCATTTCATGGGTCACCTCGGTGTGAACGAACCGATATTTGGTCTTTGATGAGGCGGGACAAAACTTGACAACGTGCGGACCTCGACGTAGGCTCATTCTTGCCAAAGTTAACGATTACTTTCTACGATCAGGAGCAGGTATGCATGTGACGAGCGGTCGCTGGGATGCGGCAGCCGATGCCGTCGATCCCTCGCTTATCCCCCAACGACGTCTTTATACGGGCGCCACGATGCCTGCCATTGGTCTTGGCACTTTTGGATCGGACCATGTGGCACACAGCGTGGTGGCCGAGGCAGTGAAATCTGCAGCTCAGGTTGGATACCGGCATTTCGATTGCGCTTCGGTTTACGGCAACGAAGACCAGATCGGCCTGCGGTTTGAAGAAATGCTGAACAGCGGCCTGGCGCGCGAGGACATCTGGGTTACCTCAAAGGTTTGGAATGACATGCACGAAGAAGCAGATGTCATTGCCTCCTGCGAAAAATCACTGACCGACCTCCGGCTGGACTACCTGGATATGTACCTGGTGCACTGGCCGTTTCCGAATCATCATCCACCGGGCTGCGATGTGAGCGTACGCAACCCCCACGCGGTGCCCTACATTCACGAAGACTATATGCGGACGTGGCGAGCGATGGAGAAGCTGGTGGATCGCGGGCTGACGCGCCACATTGGCTCCTCGAACATGACCATCCCGAAGATGAAACTGCTGCTGAGGGATGCGCGCATCAAGCCGGCAGTGAACGAGATGGAACTTCATCCGCACTTCCAGCAACGAGAGTTCTTTGCCTACCTGCGCGAGAATGGTGTTGAACCAGTGGGCTACTCGCCCATCGGTTCGCCGGGCAGACCAGAGCGCGACCGCACCCCGGAAGATACAGTGCCTACCGAAGACCCGGTCATCGTGAAGATCGCGGAGCGCCTGGGGATCCACCCGGCGGTAGTGTGCATCAAGTGGGCGATTCAGCGCGGGCAGACACCCATTCCCTTTTCTGCCAATCGACACAACTTCCTGGCTAACCTTCGCGGCGTAATCAAAGAGCCATTGACTGCAGAGGATATGAAAGCGATCGAGAGCATTGATCGAAATTGCCGCCTGGTGAAGGGTCAGGTTTTTCTTTGGAAGGACGGCCAGTCCTGGGAAGATCTCTGGGACATGGATGGCGAGATTACTCCGCCGTGATTGCGGCAGCCGAACCCAATCTTGAACAATTAGAATCAGCGGGACGGAGAATATGAGCAAGACGATGAGAGCAGCATATCTGCCGGGCAACAGCACGGTCGAACTGAGGACTGTGCCGGTTCCGGTTCCGGGTCACGGCGAGGTTTTGCTCGAGGTAAAGGCCTCGACTATTTGCGGTTCCGACATCCGGTGCATCTATCACGAGCACCTGGGCAAAGGGCCGGAGGGCTACCAGGGCGTGATTGCAGGCCATGAGCCCTCCGGGCTGATTGTGGAGGCGGGGCCGGGCTGCCGCAGGTTCAAGACTGGCGACCGCGTGATTGTCTATCACATCTCAGGCTGTGGCGTGTGTAACGATTGCCGGCGCGGATTCATGATCTCGTGCACGAGCCCGGTTTATCGCCGCGCTTATGGATGGCAGCGTGATGGGGGCATGGCCGAGTTTATGATCGCCGAGGAGAAGGATCTTATTGCACTGCCCGACACCCTGACTTACGCGGACGGCGCGCAGGTGGCTTGCGGTTTCGGCACAGTGTATGAGGGCCTGCAGAAGATCGGCATTTGCGGGAACGACGCCGTTCTCATCACCGGCTTGGGGCCGGTTGGGTTGGCCGCCGGTGCGCTCTGCCGCAAACTGGGCGCGCAGAAAATCATCGGCATCGATATCTCCCAGGAGCGGCTCGATCTGGCCGTCAAACTGGGACTGTGCGATGTGGTCCTAGCCTCTGGCGCGGACAATGTGGCCCAGGTAAAGGAGTTGACCGGGGGCAACGGAGTGGAACGCGCAGTGGACTGCTCAGCTAATGCCGAAGCCCGCGCAACCGCGATTCGCGCCACCCGTAAATGGGGAAAGATGGTGATGATCGGCGAAGGTGGGACGGTCTCATTCAATCCCTCGCCCGACATTATCCACGATCAGAAGATAATCTATGGGTCGTGGGTTACTTCGACCTGGCTGATGGAAGAGCTTGTTGAGCGCCTGGTGCGCTGGGAACTGCACCCGGAGAACATCATCACCCATTGGTTCGCTCTGGAACAGGCGGGTGAGGCCTATGCGCTGATGGCGTCAGGCCGATGCGGCAAGGTTGCTGTTTGCCCAGGGAAGGAGTGACGGATGGCTTTTGCAATGACCCCACCGACGTCCGATCAAAGCGAGAGCAAGCCGTTATTTCCAGCTCAGAGCGCAGCCGCATTCTTCCTTGTCACGGGGCTCTTCTTTCTTTGGGGAATTCCGAACAACTTGAATGACGTTCTCATTCGCCAGTTTATGAAGTCGTTCGAAATTACCCGATTACAAGCGGGGCTGGTTCAGTCGGCTTTCTACACCGGGTACTTCCTGTTTTCAGTGCCGGCGGCCATGGTGATGCGGCGCTACGGCTACAAGTTTGGCCTGGTCACGGGCCTCTTGCTCTACAGCATCGGGACCTTTATGTTCCTGCCTGCCGCCGGGGCGCGAAGCTATTCGCTGTTTCTTTTGGCCCTGTTTGTAATCGCCAGCGGCCTCGGCTTTCTTGAGACAGGAGCGAATCCACTGATTGCGCAGATCGGTGACCCGGAAAGTGCGGTGCGGCGGCTCAATTTCTCACAGGCATTCAACCCGCTGGGTTCAATTGTCGGCGTTCTGATCGGCACATTTTTCATCTTCTCGGGTATTGAACTGAAGGCTGCCGACATTGCCAGGCTCAAGCTCGCGGGAACCTATGATGCCTATCTTCAACATGAAACGATGCGGGTTATCGCGCCCTACCTGGTGCTTGGCGTCGTTGTTCTGGTTTGGGCTCTTCTTATCCTCCGCACACCGTTTCCCGCCATTGCGGGCGCACGGTCCGCAGACTCCGAAGAGCCACAGGGCAGCTATCGTGAGTTGCTTCGCTATCCACACTTTCTGCTGGCGGTGGTGGCCCAGTTCTGCTATGTGGGCGCGCAGGTCGGCACGTGGAGTTACTTCATCCAATATGTTCAGGACTACACACACCTTCCGGAGAAGGCCGCGGGGTATTTCCTTACCGGAACGCTGGCGGGCTTTGGAGTTGGACGCTTCGCGTCAAGCCACTGGATGAAGGTGATGCGCGCCAATAGATTGATGGGCATGTTTGCAATCATCAACATGGGACTCGTAACCATCGGTGTTCTCTTCCCCGGCTGGATTGGCCTGTGGGCGATCTTCCTCACCAGCTTCTTCATGTCGCTGATGTTTCCAACCATCTTTGCTCTCGGCATCAGAGACCTTGGCCCGAACACAAAGGCTGGAGCTTCGCTGATCGTGATGGCGATCATTGGAGGGGCGGTGTTCACGCCGCTGATCGGTCTAGCCTTCCAAGCTACGAAGAGCATGGCCGTTGCAATGGTGGTGCCACTGGTCTGTTATATCGCGGTCGCAGGCTATGCCTTCTGGGGGAGCAAACTCGCGCCCTTTGCCGATCATGGAACTGGAGCAGGCCTCTGAACGCATGAATTCGTTCTTGAGATTTATGGTCTCCCAGGTCTCAAAATCGAGACCTGGGCACCCATATTTGGTGCTACATCATGTAATCGCAGATCTGGATGAAGGGACTGGAATATGAGCGCCGCCGACTCACTGAAGAGGACACGAGAATGGGAAGTGGTGTTGGGCCGCAGATTGCCGCTTTTTGGCCATCGCAATTGGATTGTGATCGCCGACGCTGCCTATCCGCATCAATCGGCGGACGGTATTGTCACCATCGTTGCGGACGGTGATCTGTTGACCGTCACCGAGCGGGTGCTGACAATGATTGCCCAGGCAAAGCATGTGAAGGCGAAAGTCTATACCGACCGGGAGTTGAACTTTGTGGATGAACAGGACGCTCCCGGCGTCGACGCATTTCGCCGCGAGCTGGCACAGCTGGTGCAAGGCGCCGAAGTGAAGCAGTTTCCGCACGAGGAGATCATTGCCAAGCTGGATCGGGCTGCGCGAACATTCTCGATCCTTATGATCAAGACCACCACTTTGATTCCTTATACGTCTGTCTTTCTTGAGCTGGATTGCGGGTATTGGAATGCGGCCGCAGAGAATCGCCTGCGCGCGGCAATCGCAGCGGATTGATTTCGTGATCTCCCACCCTTGCGGCAAAAAACAAATACGCCGCAAGGATGGGGCATCCATATAGGCACAAAATCATTAGGCCAGAGACCTAGGCGCCACTCACGACCCAAGCCGACGTGACGGCTCGCAAAAGGAGATCCCGGCCTGCCGAAAGATTTGCTACGATGCTTTCATCGCCAGGGCTGTGGAACCGCAGAGGACGTTGAATCTGAAGTTGCAGCTTAGGGGCCTGACGAGCCTCCGAACTATTGCTGCGAAAGTAGATTCATCTTGAGAAATCGGATATAGATGTCCCAGTCAGAGGGGACCATCCCGTGCCCGCCTTCATGCATGTAGTAGCTGAGGTCGTGCAGGATGGGTTGCCCAGCTGCAGGCCACACATCGGTATTAAGACCATCTTTGCCGAGCAGTTTGTAGACAGGTCCAGCCGCGACGGCAGCCAGGAACTCGCCCTTGGGGTCAGACCATTGATCCGTACTGCCCGTCTGAAGTAGAAGCGGACGAGGCGCGATGAGCGCAACCAGAAAATGGGCGTCCATGGGCGCGGTGTCAGGAAAGCCTCCATACTTGGCATAGTTGGCTGCAAATTGGTAAGGGTAGCGCGACGGAGCGGTGAGATGCGCAATGGTCTCGCCATAATTGCGGCTGCTCAGCGCCGCACCTCCTTCGCCCGAACAACTGGCGATAACAGCGGCAAAGCGCTGGTCATGCGCGCCCGCCCACATTACCGTTTTGCCAAGACGCGATATCCCGTGGACGGCGACACGCTTCGCGTCGATTCTCTTGTCAGTCTCGAAATAGTCTTGAACACGACTCATTCCCCAGGCCCACGCGGCAATCGATCCCCAGTCGTCCGGCGCGCGCTCAGTCTGGCCGGGCTTTAGGTATCGCGCACGAATGCCATTGGTGAACCCCGACAGATAATCCGGATCGACATCCCCGTAGTAGTAGGTTGCTACTCCAAATCCGGCATCGAGGAACGGCTCGACGTTAATCCTGCCAAAGCCTCGGCCCCCTGGTACTGGAATCCGGGTGTTCGTCTTCGGGTCCCAGACATCCTCTGGCGTGATGCCTGGATCGTCTACCACATTCTGCACGGCGCCAAAGTTGATGGTGAAGAACATGGGTACAGGCTTCTGCTGAGCAGCCGGCAGGTAGATGAGCAGATGGATTTTGGGCCAACTCTGATCCTCTGAAAACGAGATCGTAACCTGCTCGCGGATCGCTTTGCCGTTAAGCGCGGGCGTTCCATTGTCGGTGACGTCGAATCGTTCGCCTGCCGGACGCCCAGGGTCGCGGCCATACTGCTGGGTCTCGAACATCTCAACAATCTCAGGCCGGCGCTTGGTATACCAGGCCTTCGCATTCTTTACAGCTTTGCCGTTGGTGAGTTTCAGCGGATCGGAGAGAGTATAGGCACCCACCTTTGCCTCATCGTAGTTGACGGGAATGTCTGCTACGAGGGTCGGATTTGGACTTGGTGGGGATGAGGGCGGAGCAGGCGTTTGTGCCTTGACAGAGAGAAATGAAGATACCAGCAGGCAACACAGCAATGCATCGTAAAGCTTCATGACGAAGACTCCTGAGTATGAGCGTGCGGGAAAATCGCAGGGGGGACTATTCGACCCATGTGTCTCGCTGGTAGGAATTCTAGTGGACGGATGTCGCTTGTGGCGTACTGAGGAGCTTGGATAAGACTGAAAAGGGTTGAAAGAATTCCACTGCAGCCAGCATGCGGGCTCCACGTTCACGAGGACATGCGTGTGAAGCTGCCCTGGTGCGGAGGGTCAGAACGGATGCTGGCTAGAGATATTCTCCGGCGGCGTGCGCGATACGAACGTCGATGCCGGCGAACGATTGGCACCCCGGATTGTTTCAGCTCTGGAGAAGCGCGGCGAACTAGAGTTGGGGGTCCCCGCGATCCTCTGCGACTCATCATTGCCAAATGAATGGCTGCGCCATGCATATCATTAGAAATTCACCTTCCCTCCAAGCTGTACCTGGCGGGGGCTGTTGGATGTGTAATTGATCACCCCGAAGTTTGGGTCGTCAACAGCGGTGTCCGGTGTGCCGAAGACAGGGTGATTTAGCGCGTTCTCAGCCTCGAGGCGGAGCTCGAAGTTCATCCCTTCATGCAGTTTGGAAAGAGAGAACTCCTTTTCCACCGACATGTTGGTGTTGAAGGCCGTGGGAGTCCGGATCATTCCGGTGGCTCGGGGAGCATTTCCAAATGTATAAATTGGCGGCAATTGAAATGCTTCAGGGTTGGCGAAATAGTTATTTATCCAGTTAGAGTCCGGCCCCTTGCTGCGCAACGGCATGCCGACGATATTGGGCCGCTGTACACCATATGTTGGCAGCGAAGTTCCGTCATAGGTTGAAAAGGCAAGCGGCCGGCCATATGAAATCCGCCAGACGCCGTTGGTCTTCCATCCGCCCACGATCGCATCCAGCACGCCCGGCATATGGCCAAGGAGAGCCTTTCCGCGCCCCACCGGCAAATCGTACGTGTAAGTGAATTGATAGACGAAAGGAATGTCGAACGTGGATAGGCTCCGTTCGAGCCACGGCTTGTTTGGATCCACAAGGCTAGAAAAGCCACCCAGCCAAGTGGTGTTGTCGTCCGGCGCTGAGGCATCGTCCATTGACTTGGACCACACAAAGCTGACCAGGAACTGCAGACCGTTGGAGTAACGCTTCTCCGCGGTCAGTTGCATGGCGTGATATTCCGAGGTGGCGATCGGGGGCGGTTCAATTGTGACCCCACCGGGGAACTGAGGATACGGAATCTGCAGCATAAATTGCTGTATCTGCGGCTGCGAGAGGATGCTGCCTGCGTCCGTGTTGATCCCAGAGAAGGGATTGCTCACCATGGTGGTGAGATTGTTGATCTGATCTGCGCTGTAACTCTCCACCT
Organism: uncultured Occallatibacter sp.; assembly: GCA_964396795.1. GTDB lineage: Bacteria > Acidobacteriota > Terriglobia > Terriglobales > Acidobacteriaceae > Telmatobacter. The sequence goes on from CAYNGB010000023.1 coordinate 38,138, forward strand.
CGGGCCCAAGATGGTTGATGTAGTTGTCGCCGGAATAATAGAGGTGGGTCCCCTTTTTTCCGACATACATCATATTGGTCAGAATCTTGAAAGGAAGCTGCATCTCGATCCCGAAGCTCCAGCTCTGTTCATAGGGCGTGTTGGTAACGTTGCGTAGCGGCCCATTTGCCGCGTAACCATAGTCGTTCAATATACCGAGTGAGCTGCCGGGGGGCTGAATCAGTCCATTGGGGAAGGGATTGCTCAATCGCAGGTACGGTGTTGCACCGTCGTTGTGGTAGGTCGTGATCGCATTGGTGTACTGGTTAAACCCCTGAGCGCCATAGGGCGCGACGCCGGTGGCTCCAGACCGCGGCTGCGAATAGTAGATGCCATACCCGCCACGAACCACGGTTCTGGGACCGACCTGCCAGGCAAAACCGAAGCGCGGCTGGATGTCTTTCCAGTCGTCATTCACGATCCTGCGTTCACTAGAACTGGCGAAGACTTCGCCGCCCGTCAGGGTCAGCCCCGGAACAGTAACCGGAAACGGTGCGTTCAGGTCGAGCCAGTTCTGGCGATTGAAACGATCGGTCCGGGGTATGGAAACGTCGTAGCGCAGACCGATGTTCAGAGTCAATTTGTGGTTCACCTTCCAGTTTTCCTGGGCAAACCACGCATACTGACGGTCCTCGGTGGCGGGCCGGTCCTGGATTTCGTAGAAGGTACTTCCGTTTGCGTCGTTCGCCATCTGGCCCATCATGAAGGCAGCCATGCCGTCTCCGCCGCAATCGGCAAAATCGTTTGGACACTGTGATGTGCCGTAATGATCAAAGCTGAAGATACCGTTCGGCGCATTGGTCTGAATGTAGTTCATCTGGTGCTGGCGGCCTTCAAATCCGATTTTCAACTCATGGTCGCCTATCACTTTGTTCACTGAAACGGTGAGCTGCCCCGTGTCCTGACCCTGCCTGTAATTGCCGTAAGGATCGCCGCCAATGCTTGTGTAGCCGGCGGAATAGTATGTTCCCTGATCGATGAACATGGACGGGACGCCCGCAAACCCGTTTGAGTTCAGATAAGACGGGAACCCGAGTTTGTTAACCGGATCGGTGACCCCGCCGGCCCCGTTGTATGCCAGAATCTCCTCCGCACCCCGGGTGAAGCCGAGGGTCGCAGTAAGCAACAGAGTTTTGGAGAACGTATGTACATCGTTCAGAGTGAACAGGTGGGCCGTGCCCTTGTTGGGGCCACCGGCACAGGGGTCGGCGAAGTTACCAAAGCAGTTATACGAGACGGCACTATTCCACTCCTGCGAGTACTTGGCACTCATCAGGTTGTTTTCGTTGAATCTATGGTCGATCTTGATGTCGAATTGGTCGTTGGGGTATCTGCTGGCCCCGGAGGTGATCCAGTTGAGATAGATGGTTGGATTTGACATGTTCGCCGTCGGCTCGGGAAACATCTTCATCATCGATTGAGCTATCGGGTCGATCAGGTCTCCGGGGCCTCCCGACAACTGGTAAGGTGTCCCGGCCAGTTTGGGATTTCCTGGACTGGCATAGGCACCGATGTCGTTGTAGGGGATGTATGTATTCCGATAGGCTCCCGCGGCGGTTGAACCATCGGAGCTGGCGGGTTGATAAACGCCGGAGTAGGGATCCCAAATCTGCCCCGCCGCAACGGTACACATGCCCGTACTGTCGAATGATCCGCCTTGCGCCGTGCACACCTCTCCAAAGTCTCCGTTGTTGCGCTCGGCGTCGGTGGGAACCCCGGCCTGATAAGTGGCCATGGAGCTTTGCCGCGTGGCGTCGTAATCGAAGAAGAAGAAGGTCTTGTTCTTGAAGATGGGCCCGCCGAGGGTGCCGCCGAAGTTGTGGCGATGGACCGGCGGAATTGGGATTCCATTCTGATTATTAAACCAGTTGTTGGCATCAGTGATGGTGTTGCGGACGAAATCATAGACTCCGCCATGAAAGGTATTCGTTCCGGAGCGCGTGATCATGTTGACCACGGAGGCCCCGGAAAATCCGTACTCGGCGCTGAAGTTCGATTGTTCCACGCGGAACTCGTCCACTGCCTCCGACGACGGAGTATACGTAACCTGCGTGACTCCGCCGTTGGGCTCATAGTTGGTAACCGTTGCACCATCCATCAGAACGTCGGCGGTGGAGTTGCGGCTGCCGTTGGACACAAAGTTCGTGCCTGTGCAATTGATGGCACACTGATCGTCTGTCTCGGTGACGCCCGGCGTCAGCATGGTCAGGTCCATGACATAGCGGTCGACAAGCGGTAGATCGTTGATGAATTTCCTATCGACCACCAAGCCGGTGGTGGCATCCTGTGCGTCGAGCGCCTGAGTTTGGGCGTTCACCTCGACAGTCTGCGAGGAACTGGACACCTTGAGACTCAGGTCGGCCGTCGCATTCTGGTTCACGTCTACCCGAATGCCGGTGCGCACCATTTTCTCGAAACCCGGCATCTCCGCGGTTACCGAATAGACACCCGGAGGAATAGAGCGATAGAGATAGCGTCCGGCTCCATCCGTAGTCGCATTGAATGCGTAGCCCTTGTTCTGATCGGTCAGGGTCAGCTTTGCCCCCGGGATCACGGCCCCGGTCGGGTCACTCAGCACAACGGTTACGCTTCCGAAATAGCCTTGTCCAAAAGACCCCGCCGGCGTCGCCAACAGAGACGCGAGCAGCAGTATCCAATGAAACTGCAATCTGCACTTCTGCTTCAACTCGGTAAAGAATCCCTTCCTCATGCCCCCTCCAACTCAAGAAAAACCTTCTGCGGCAGGCCCTCCGGATTCGCTGCCTTCTTCCAAAATGCCCCGAATCCCGTTACAGCCTGCGTATATTCTCATCTTTTGGAAATCAACTACTATTCACAAATCAAAATAAGTTACCAGACAATATACTCCAATCCTTAGACAAACAGGTCGATTCTTTGACCGCACAGGTGGCTCGTTGCCTGGGATCACTAAACACGTCGTTGGTCAAGAACAACCCGCGATGTGCCATTCTTCTCGCTGGCGGAGTCGGGGTACCCGTACTGATTGAGAAAAGTGCAAACCGATCCTCGACTGTTACACTTGCCACGCGAACGCACGTGCGCAATTGACCTAGTCCATTTGAATCTGAATCAAAGCCAGGCAGGAGGCTGTACCTTGCTTACCTTGGATGAGAGCGAGCAGGTCCGTCATAGAACCGAAACAAGTCACCGGGTTCTGTCGGGTGCAAGCCTGTTCGTTCTCGCTTGTCTTTGCTTCTGTTTTGTCTTGCGCGCAGAAGCGAGCGCCCCCCGTCCGGTCATCGTTGCCTATGTCTTTCCCAGGGATAACCTGCTGCGCGACGGAGAGATTGCAGCGCTGAAACTGACGCGCATCAACTATGCCTTTGCCAATATCAAGGATGGCCGCATCGTAAACGGCTTCGCACATGACGATCAAAATCTGGCTTCACTGGTCGCACTGAAACAGACGAACCCCACTCTGACCGTGCTTGTCAGTGTAGGCGGGTGGCTCTGGTCGGGAGGATTTTCCGACATGTCCCGCAACAGGCAAAGCCGGGCCGTCTTCATTTCGAGTGTGGTCGACTTTATAAGCCGCCATCAACTTGATGGGGTAGATATCGACTGGGAATACCCCGGATTGCCCGGTGCAGAAAATCATTTCCGTGTCGAAGACAAGCAGAATTACACGCTGCTGCTCAAAGAACTTCGCAAGCGCTTCGACCAACTGGAGAAAGAACTTCACCGACGGCTCTACGTGACGATTGCGACGGGCGCCTCGTCCGAGTTTCTCGCGCACACCGAGATGAACAAGGTGAAGAAGTTTGTCGATACGGTCAACCTGATGGCCTACGACTACTACGAACCAGACTCCGATGCGATCACGGGCCACCATGCTCCTCTCTATACAAATCCTGCTGACCCTAAGAAGATTTCGGATGACAATTCGGTTCAGGAGTATGAAATGGCCGGTGTTCCTGCCGCAAAGATCGTGCTCGGCGTTCCCTTTTATGGGCATTCGTGGGGCCAGGTGCCCGAGACGAACCACGGGCTGTTTCAACCCGGGAAAGAGATTCCGCGTAGCGACGCGCCCGCCGGCGATGGTCAGGAGGCCATGATAAAAAACGGATTCGTCCGCTACTGGGACCCCATTGCCGCAGCTCCTTATCTCTACAATGCAGAGAAGCAAATCTTCGTGTCCTTGGACGACCCCGAGTCGCTTGCGTTGAAATGCAGGTACGTGCTCACCCATAAACTCAGGGGCATCATGTTCTGGGACTACGAGAGCGATTCAACCGGAGCGCTGCTCAGCGCGGTCAACGACGGGCTCAACAAGAGCCCCAGCTCTCAAAGCGTGACGAAGTGACTACAACGGCACCTGCGCCATCCGTTGCGCTCTCCGAGCGACCCGCCACCTCACGTCTGGCTTCCATTGATATCTTTCGCGGCCTCACGATTACGTTGATGATCTTCGTCAACGAACTGTCAGAGATCAAGGGGCTGCCCTGGTGGAATTACCACATGAAGGCCGACGTCGACGCAATGACCTATGTCGATATGGTCTTTCCCTTCTTCCTGTTCATCGTCGGCCTGTCGATCCCGCTCGCCATCCCGCACCGGCTCAAGCGGAACCCTTCTCTCTTTGCACTGTGGCTACATGTTGCTCTTCGTACCGCCAGCCTGATGACGCTCGGGCTGATCCTGACCAATGCCGATGACGGCGACGCATCGCGTATGGTCGTCAGCCCTGCCGTCTGGGCAATCCTGGCCCTCATCGGCGCGGCCCTCTTCCTGAACGACTATGGAGACTCCAACCGCCATGCCACGCTGCGCAATGGGTTACGTATCTTTGGCATAGTTCTGGTCGCAGTCATGTTCGCGATCTTCCGGCACACGGCAGTTGCCGGCCACCGTTCCTGGATCGATATCTCGTATCCAGAGATTCTCGGCCTCATAGGTTATACCTACTTCGCTGTTGCCATCCTGTACATTCCGACACGCCGCTGGGTGTGGGCTCCGCTGGCGTGGTTTGTTGCGATGATGACCTTCAATGCACTGACCGCTGCAAGGTGGATCACTTTTGACAGGCGACTCCCGTACTATGTTTGGCCATTCAGCAACGGAGCAATGGCCGGCATCACTCTCGCCGGCATCGTCGCATCCATCATCTTTTTCGGGACTCATCGCTGGCAGTCGCTCGGCCAGAAGACATGTCTCGGCCTGTCGTTCGGTATCTTGTCGCTGATCGCGGGATGGTTTCTCACCCCACTCGGCATTTCCAAGATCAGGGCGACGCCCACCTGGAGCCTCTACAGCATTGGCGCTGCCGTTCTCTTATTCACCACACTCTATTGGATCTGCGATGTTAAGAAGAAGACTGGGTGGGCCTTTTTTGCCCGTCCTGCAGGCTCCAATACGCTGACGACTTATTTGCTTCCGGATTTCTGGTATTACACCCTCACTGCGACAGGCATTCGCTATTTTGATACGCACTTCAATTACGCCTGGCCGGGAGCTGTTAGATGCGCACTTTTCACAGCGTTCATTCTAGCCACCGCCGGTCTCCTGACTCACTGGCGGGTCCGACTGCGCCTCTAACACCGTGGTGTCCGTTGTCGATAAGTCACCAAGTCACTCGTCGATCTCTAATCGGTGACGATTACAGCTAGGTGTAGCGGGCACAACCTTGTTGAGCATTCGCAAGTAGACTGACAGGCGAGTGCGATGGTGCGCGATTGACCACAAGACGGCCTACCCAATTCGATGGTTCGCAGCAGCCATACGTCAGCTAATTATCATCCAGCAACTAATGGGTAGCCAGTAGACTTGAATTGGCGGAGTGCACAAAATCGCATTCTGGACAAGGCGGCGATGCGTACGTTGACTTGGCGAACCGCTCATCGCATCGATTCCGCCGCATTAGGCGGAATCGATGCGTTACCAAGCTCTAGAACCTGTCGCTCTAACGCGGCTATTCTCTCTTGTGCGGCCTCGGCCGCTGATGCTCCATCCTGCCGTATTCTTCTGGCATTCCTGAGGGCCTGCTCCGCCACGCGACTGACCTCATGCAGGAGCTTGCGAATCTCAACTTCCAGGTACGAGTGGCCCCATCCTAGCCCTCTCACCCTGCACGTTGTGCCGACACAAAGCGCTGAAATCCAAAGTCGAGGGAGAATCTTCGTGATAAGTCCGCACAGACTGGCTCGCCCCGAAATCCGGTAGATTGAAGTGAAAGTACCGGGAAGTTACCGGACACCAGCTCAATAAGTCAGGTTCTATCTATCCTGAGACAGAGACTTATTGACTTCTATTAACCCGTCCACGGTGGCCGCAGTAAGCAACCGACTTCAGAATTCAGGACGAACAGACAATTTCCAGCTTCCGTGGTGGATTCCCGATAACTATCTGGTCACCGGTATAAGAGGCGTGGTCTTTCCCATTGACGGTTACCTGCCGCAACGAACGGTCGCGAAGCGATCGCACATAAACTACCAGGCGCTCCGGAGGCGCCTCCCGTCCTTCGAACTCTATCGTCGCGGTTGCATGGTCGCCATCCTGAGCGCGGAGCGAGAAGCTCACTGGACCGAAGTAAGTCGGCGCGTGCTCAACAACAATTCCACGTGGCTCATGCATCCATTTACGCGGAGTTGCCGGGCAAATCCAAAGTTCTCTGGGACCGGCCGGGGATGTCGTAAGCCATTCGCCCTCTTCGTGCAGCAACATGTTCCGCAACAGGATCAGAAATATCCCATTGGCCCACATATAGGGTTGGCCGCCGGTGCTGAATCCGTTGTCCCAAGACATCACTTCGCCCCAGCTGTTAATGCGGCCGCAAGTCGATAGCATGGCATAGAAGCAATCCAGAACTTTCTCCGGTTCTCCTCGCCGCAGGTGCATCATGGCGTAGTCCCCTGTCAGGGCCGGCCAAATCCCGCTGCCGTTGCTCCCGTACCAAGTCACCGGAAACGAGCCGCCGCGAGCCCACGCCACCGCATCTGTGTAACCTAGACTGAGCGTTACCATGGGGTCATTCGGTTCCAAAGAGTGCGATGGAAACACGCTCCCCTCACTAAGCGCTACATCAAGGAGTTGATCCCCGTTGGCTCGTCCCGGCAAAAGGCCCCGCCGGTAGTCGAGGCGGTTAAACCTTTGGCGCATGCTTCGCCGCAGGCACTGGATGAAGTCGGCGTGCTCGTCTCGCAGAGTTCGAGCATAATCCTTCTCTCCCATCGCTTCGGCTTCGACCACCCCGTAACGTAGACCTGTTTCAATAAAGTAGTTGTACCAATACCAATAAGAGGGCTCGTCGGCCATCATCTCGCCCGAACCCGTAACCCACAGGCCGTAGCGGGGATCGCTTTTGTCGTGAATCGTGACATTGGCCGCCGCCCGCGTGCGGCGAATGTACTCCAATCCGCGCTTGATCCATGGCCACGCCCGAGCTAGCCAAACCTTGTCTCGGCTTAACATGTAATGCTCGCCGAGAGCCCACAACACTAGACCCTCAGTGTCCTCTTCGTGGGATCTCGTCATCCACATTCCTTGATCGTCCTGACCCAGCGGCCATCGAGGTGTCTTTAGCTCACCCTTTCGAGCCAGATAGATATTCAAAAACGATTCCGCCTGGTCATGATGACCGGTTGCATCCAAGCCTGCAATTTCGTACGCGCTGTCACGCTCGGAGAAGTCGAAGTAATCAAGCGCATCTCCGCCCATCGGTACTGCGGCATCGCCACCGAGTGGGTATCTTAGAATTCGAAAATAGCAATTGCTCGTAAGCGCCAGGTTCATCACGCTGTCTTCCGGCGGCGCCAGACGCGTAGTCGACGCGAGAGACTGGGCCCAATACTCGCGCACTTTCTCGAGCGCTTTGGCAGGTGAATCCTTCGCAATCTGCGCTGCTGCAAGCCGTTTCTTTACTCGCGCCAGGTAAGCAGGCGTATCTTCGTCACCTTCCTTCCAAGCTCGTGGCGCGCCCGTGGAGAAGACTTCGCCACGATGATTTACCGGCATCGCAACCCAAAACTCGTCTTTCCCTCCGCCTGGAATTGTGCGATTGGATGAGATATCCACGTACTTAGATGACCAATCCTCGTTGGGAAAGATATCGATGTACCAAGAGACCGCTGAGCCACCCACATTTATATGATGAAGTGGCTTGTCTTGTAGCTTGCCGCGGCGCAACAAGTCCGTGTCGACTGAAGTTCCGGCAGAAAAAACCCAGATCGACGCAATCGACGCCACATTGGCTTCTATCTCCGCAGGCGGCGTGCTGCAAATCTCAAGAATACCGTCGTGGTTCTCATCGCACGCGTCAAACCGGAATATAGTGGGCGACAAGTCGGGATTGAAAACAGCAGCCGGCGCCGATGCATTCTGAGCAGGTTTCACAAAGTCCCGCGCGTCAGCTCGCACTGCTTTTGCGCCTTCGACCTCAAGAATCGAGACCTGGCTGACAGAGTAACTTCCAGGCCAGCTCAGCTTGATAAGTCCAAGATAAACGACGTAACGCTCCCCTGGTGGACAGCGCAGCGAATAGCTGACAGGCTTCTTGCCCCAACTGACCCGCGACGAATAAAGGGACACATCCCATTCCATACTCGACGGGTCGACATACGGCGCAAGGAAAACACCGACCGGCTGCGCCCGGGGATCGTTGTAGCCAACTGGCCGCGTAGCCTGTCGCGCTCTGGAACTTCCGCCGAAATACGCAATATTCTCGTTGGATGCCATAACAGTATTTCCGTCGACCGCCATATCCGCCGCGGTGTCTAGCAGAATTTCCAGCCGGTTTGGGTGCGGCTCAGAGCTCAGATTCCATGCGGCAACGTGCACCATATCCGCAGCTTCCGCGTCCTCGGGGACCGCCGCGAACGTGACCGCATAGCGCACGTCGTCATAGGTGAAGTGGGCTACCGGGCACGGCAGAAAGCCATCCAGTAAATTGAAGTGAAAATCGGGACAGAGGTCCTTGACTCGCCGAAGTCCTTCATTTGTCTTCAGCAGCACATTCAGTTCGGCGTCTGAATAGCGCAAACGCAGACTCCGCGGCACGGCCGTCATCCTGCTGTCGGCAATACCGATCATCCCCTGCTCATTGATATGCGAAGCAAGGCCCTGACGCCCGAATTCCAGTGGCATCCCCGCGTCTGGCGGGCGCGGCACGATGCGTAACTTTCCGGGCCAGAAACTCCGATCGGCACTTAGAACCATCGGATCTCCCGGCCAAAATGACAGCGGCCCGTTAGTGACCCATACGCCGATCAGCTTCGATCCGGGATCTGTATCAAACGCGAGCGATAATTCGTGGGGGCCTTTCGAGACATAGTTGAGACCGAGCCATCCGGCATCGAGTGCGTTAGAGCCACGCCCGATCAGAGGCTGAAGACGGCCAGCGGATTTGCCGTCGAATAGAACATCAACAGATCGTATGGAGGAATTCTGCACCTTTCCGTCAGGCTCGTAGGCCAAGGTAACTGTCGTTTCGAGCCATCCAACAGGAATTTCCAATACCCACGTCTGTTGCGGGCGGGAACCACCACTGCGCTTCGCTTCTCCTGAAGGACACCAAAGACCGACCAAGGCGCCAGGATACTCCGGGAGGGCCCCATCATCCGGCATTTCGACCCCGATTCCTACTCCAGTGTTTTCCTCGTCTGGCCCGAACAGTGTAGTTGCTGAGCCATGCGCCATTTCGGCCAGCGGCAGCATCATACCAGTTGCGATAAAGCTCCTGCGGCTTACGCGGGGCAACAATGAGAAATTGAATTCGGGCGAATCAGGCACTGGAGTCCTCGCTCTTCCTGTAGCTGGAATCTATGCACCCACTCTTTTCTTTCGGCGTGCACAAATTCCAATCTTGCAGATTCTACACTCGTGGACGCTTTGGCATGAAGTTTAGCCAAGTTAGAGTAGTTTCAATGCTCCTTATTGCTTTTCGCTGTCGTCCCATACTGGTAGTTTGAAAGTGGTGCAATGGAGCGGGACCATCTTCATTTATCTTAGAAGGCCAAGTCATCTTTCGAGTCACCCAGTTATCTCTTTCCACACCGCTTCGTGACCATGCGCTCAGAATCCGCATTCCATAAGCAGTTCTGGCTCGCAGACGCTGTGGTTATGAGAAAGCCGGAAAGCGTCATCAGGCTTCCGCTTGGAGTTCTCTTTTTGATAACGCAATAGATGCGCCAACGTTCGGCCAGCATCTGTACCTACTGCAAGGAATAAAGGATTTCCCCGCTCAGGAACTCATCGCTCAGCTCAGAGTTGAACGATTCGCAGTAGCCATTCTCCCATGCAGTGTCAAGTTCGATGGAAAGCTCCGCGCAACTCCGCCGGCCACAATCTTGACGGACAAGCCCTCGTCGCGAGATGTTTTTACTGTGTCGCGTATGGCCGGCATGGTCGTTGTAAGCAGCGCCGACAAGCCCACAAGCGGTTCCTTCGCTGTTAAAAATGCCCCTACCGCGATCTTAGCGGAGCATCACCACGACACAGCGGTGTGGCGGAATACTTAGTGTGAGCGGCAGTTTTCCCTTGCTGTCCGCCTGGAACGGCGCGCTGATTTCGACATCGCGCCCATACGCACCCGCCAGGTTCGCTACCGCGGATTCCGGCTGGTCACCGTAGTTCACTATTACTAGAGCCCGCGCCGTAGCCTTATTGTTTTCGAAAACCGAGTAGCGCACATCAGGATCACCCGAAACCGAGCCGCCGATGGTGTCCTTGAAGCGCCCATCAAAAAGTACATCCCGATACTGCTTGCGAATGCGGATCAGCTCGCTAACATAGCGCGAGAGGGGACGCATCAGCGGCTCATCGAGCGAATCGTTGTAGTGGCGCGGCGCAAGTGCCCACACCATGTTGTAACGCATGCCGTTGTTCATAGGATTGAAGTCGCCCGGACTTTCGCCGAAGATTGTAGCCTTCCATTCGGGGAAGGTGTAGCACATCGCCGTAGAGGGCATGTCGATGTCGCCCATGCGTAGATATGAGACGTCTACATACGGCAGCACACGATCGATCCAAATTTCAGAAGCCAGGGAAAAAGCAGGATTAATCTGCCTCCCTTTCTGAATTAGTTCTTGAAACGTGTCGAGCAATCCGTTGAAGAGTGACTTATCTGGCGAGACCGGGAGCGTCGGATTGAAATCCAGCAGCCCGACTAGGTTCGTCTTATCGAGCTGGAAACCTTCGGCGCCATCATGGATCATCTGCATGTACTGGTCCATAAGGAACTTCCGGAACTCGGGATGCGCCGGGCTGATCGCCGTCATATTCGAGCGCGCAAGCCCCATGCGGGCGCTGATGGTGCCCTCGCCCCACCCAAAGCTTGGCCAGTCCTGCGCCCATCGCCCTTCCACTGCGTAACGGGACAGCTCAGTTTTGAACAGCGGCGTGGCTGTATCCGCCACTTGCACATTGGCAAACAGCAGCGGGTGCACTCCCATGGCGCGGATATCCGCCAGTGCCTGGCGAAACTCTTCTGGGGTGCCCAGGCGCGGGTTCGGCCTGTATTGCGGATAGCCGCGATCGATGCCGCCCATGTCCCACCCTAAGATTTCAAACGTGGTCACGCCATACTTCTTGGCATCTGCCGCCAGCCGAGGCAAATCGCTGAAGTGGTCGACAATCACGTCCTCGGGATTGGAAATTATTATTGACTGCCAAGCCATCTCCTCTCTAAGCCAGTCGGGAGGACGATCTACCGTAAAGTGGCGATCAAACCAGTTACGGTAGATTCCGCTGGCTGTGTGCCAATCGCCTTCGTGCACCTGGAGCGCCACTGGGCCTGCATGGAAGACGCCTTTGCGGAGGTAGGGCATGTTGAGCCAGCCCATGGTCAGGCCGATCGGCTCCCCTTGAGGCACGTCCTCGGGTCCGGGCCAGTTGTCGCGAACCGAGGCACTCTTGGTGAACGGCCGCATTTCAAAGTAGAGAGCGGAGAGACGTGTGTCAGGGTCCTGGTTGGCGTAGTAGTAACCTAGCCCGGCCTTCACGTTGTACACATCCATCCAACCCATCGGCATGGATCCCGGATAGGTATAGCCTGCCGCATCGTAACGGATTCCTAGATTGCCGCCGCCGTAGGCGCCGGCGCTAAAGGAGTGGAAGAGGGTTGGTGCATTGTTCCCGGTTACGCCGGGAACCATCGAGTCCGTCTCCAGCCGATTTTCAATGCCCTTCAGTCCGCCGAGCAGGCCATACAAGACCTCCGCAAGGGGTCTGTCAGTAGGGTTTTCGACCCCGATAGAGAACTGTATCTGTCCCTCGACCGCGTGAATTTCGTATCGTACCTTGACCGGTACCTGCTCTCCCTCTCTGCGCAGCGAATCGTAATAGCAGACTGCGCCATCCGCGGTGCTGTCGATCCGACTCACCTTCTGTTCACGGCTATTGAAATAGGCTGCTTCATAGCCGGGTTTGGGAAGTAAGAGACGGAAGTTCTCGCCCAGTCGCGGCTCGGATATGATCTGGAGTGCGGGATTCTTCCAATCCAGCCCAACCAGGTCACCGGACTCCGCATTTAGCTTCAGAGTCGCATTCGGAGTTTCAATCGTTCGCACCGTCCGTACTGACTGCGCCATCGTCGCCAACGGAAGCAACAACACTAACAACCAAAGGCGAATCTCATAAAGCGCCCTCATGCAATTCCCTTTCTGTCGATCTCATCTCGCCCTGAGGCTCTTCGATTGCGAGGCCTCTGCTACTTCTGCATCAGGACAACCGCCGATCGCGCGGCGACTATCAGAATGCTGGTAGATGAACGGGCCTCCATTGACTCAGGAGAGGCGACGACATAGTTCTTTGCTCCGTCCATTTTCACAGTGAGAGCTGCTGGATCGCGCCCATCATTGACGAGCACTACCGCCAGCTTTCCCGACGACGTGCGAAAAACACTGTAGTCCCTATAAGGCTTTCCATCCCTGGTTACAGTTGCCCCCAGAGTGTCACGGAACTCGGCGTCCCACAGATACTCTCTGTATCTCTTTCGCAAGGCGTCTACCTTTTTGCCATACTCCAATGTGGTGCTAAAGTCTTTCAGGTCGCCTTTGAATTGGAATGGCTCATAACTCAGAATATAGCGATCCAGCAGCGCCCGGTTTATGCTCTCCCGATCATCGAATCCGTTGATCGCAATCATCATTGGGCGGAAGGGAGCAGCATAGCGCTCCGCTGGTATATTCCCAGGCGAAATCCGGAAATAGGAAAGAGAGTACGTTTGTTCTTCAAGGTCGTATGGATCCTCGCCCGCGAATAAAAAGTGATCCTCGCCGACCGATTTTCCAACCATGCTCCGAAAGAGGGCGCCCATGCGCAGATCGCCAGGCCATAAGCTTGCGGGAGAATGGTGGCTGTGCGTCGTGGAGAAGCAATAGAAAGCGCCTCCATGATGAAATACTTCGTCGTACAGCATGCCCGATGCGCCTAAGTCCAGAGTCTTCTGGAACTCTCTCCCAGAGAGATCCAGCCACTTCTGATCGCTAACGCAAGCGGGTGCAAATCGGCGCGTATTGATTCCATTCAGTTGCTCCGGGGTCTGATATTCATAACCGTGGAATTGATAGGGGATTCCATAAGGGTCGATGGCCACGTCATTGTGCAGTTCACTTTTGTACCAGTCGGTCGTGATGTCGGCCCATATGTATTTTTGAAACAGGATTACATGGACACCCATCTTTTCAATGGCCGCGATCGAGCTTTTCAAGTCGTCGATTGAGCCCAATCGGGGATCAGTGTCAAAGGATGGATTGTCGCGATCCTGACCGCGATTGTTCCATCCAACCAGTTGAATGGCAGAGACGCCGTTCTTCACCGCTTCTTCAGCGCGACGTGGAAGATCGCGGTATTGCGTGCGCAGATCGTCCTCGGCCGAATTGATTTGGATCTGCTGCCAGGAATTCACATCGTCTACCCAAGCGGGGCTGGGAGGAGTCGTAAACCAGGTGGATTTCCACTTCTTATAGATATCCACTCCGTTGTGCCAGTCGCCCTCATAGGGATTCAGAACTACTGTCGACAGTGAACCCGTCTCCCCGGCATTGAGGAAAGGAAAGTGCACGGCCCCCAGCACCATGCGCACGGGATGGCCATTAATCGCGTCCGCCTTGGGCGCCGTCTTTTGATAGTTTGTTTCGTAGCCCGGTTTTAGTTCGGTCGTATAACTCACAAGCTCGTGAGCAGTAGTGTCATGCGTTCCAAGATACAGCCCCTGGTTTTGCGCCGAAATAAGGATATAGCGCACAAGTCCGTAGCCGCCATTGTTTGCGGCGAGTGTGGGATAGTTCGTCCCGTACTCGCCGAGGTCATCCGGCATGTTGGGATAAATCTGGGCGCGCACCATATTGCCGTAGCTTGGGTATTCTCGCGTGACGGACCCGCTTGGAGTTGGTGCCTTGAGGTCTCCCAGGATAGGCCATTCAACCGAAGAAACTGTGTACTGTGTGCGATTTTCGATCTTGCCGCAAAAACTCACCTGCGAACCATTCAGTGTTACGGTTGCCTCAAAGCGGATATCCAGTTTGCCGGCATATTCACTTTCCAGGTTTTCCCAGATCAAAGTCAGTTGCGATCCATCTTTTGACTTCGCTGCAGATGCCAGTCGATTGCGGACTCCTAATACAGGGCTATAGGCTCGATCAGGGATCGGGACGAACATGTCGAATGACTCAGCCATCTCGGCTCGAGGAGAAATAGACCAATGAGTGCGCTTGTTCTCGAAATGAGTCAGAGCCCCTGTATCTTGATCGAACTCGACAAGTATCGCGTCGTTTTCAAGAGAGATCCGTTGATGCCCCAAGGGATAGAGCCTGTCGGAATCATGAACGGGCGAGTCCTCTCCGGATTTCCAATCCTGGGCGGCGGTTAGAGTCGCTCCCGAGACGATGGCGAGCAGGAAGCAGGTAGTTAGAAATGAGTAAATGCTCGCTTTCTTTGTCGTAGGACCAATCCCTCGAAATCGCTTCATTATCAAGAATCCTTCCACGATTTATTCCTGTTCTTTTGCGCGAAACATGTATCCAATCCACGGTAGCTGTAAACAGGGCCCACCGAGGCCAACACGAATCAGCATTTTTCATATTCAGTTGCATGATCAGCATGCACCAAGGCACCGCTGCTCGCAAACGTAAGTCGGTGGGCCATTCATACCACCCTGACTTGCCGTGTCATTCCAGCCTCCATTGGCAACTCATTTATTTCTCCTGCCAACGGGAATATCGCAAGCGTACCTTGCAGGGGAGAATGATCATCGATTGACCTGATAGCACCGACCAAAACGGCGCAGGGTTCAAAGCGCAACCCGCTATTCTTTTGCGTGCCTTGCCATCGGACCGGAACTATATACATCGAAAGATGGTCAAGTCAAGAGATCGGTCCCTAGAGTTTTTGTACCAGGAGGATCCTAAATAGGCACTCCACTCCACCTGCGTATTGTATTGAAGTCAATACCGTTATTAGGACGCAATACATTGCGTGTCGGGGAACTGTTGACACCTATTTCAAGACACGTATATCGTTATTCTTCCTTTGGAGGGACCGGTCCCTTGCATCACACATTTTCGAAATGAAACAGAATGGAGAACGAAATGAAGACTGCAACGTCGGTGAATTCTTCGACACAAAATGCTCTGGAGGCGGGCGAAGGAATCTTGAGACTTGCTCCCACATGGGTTCCGAGGTCGTACATGCTTCCGGGACGGAGACTGAAGCTGGATGCGCGAGATCTCTACGCCTATGGGACGCATCGTGGAGGAATTGATGAGCGCTGGTTCGCCTCCACAACGCCTGCCATGAACGAAAATCGCACTCCCGATGAAGGACTAAGCTATGTTGTCTCCGAAGAAAAGCGTTTTACGCTGAAGGAAGCCGTCGCTGCCGAAGGTCCATCCCTAATCGGGGCTGCTATGTGGGACAGGTACCATCGCTGGCCTATCTACAGTAAATTTTTTGACAACCTCGGGCCCATACCGCATCACTTGCATCAGAGCGAGGAGCAGGCAAAGCTTGTGGGTCGCCAAGGCAAGCCGGAGGGATACTATTTTCCCCCGCAGCTCAATGCTACGTCGGGAATTTTCCCGCACACCTACTTTGGACTTGAGCCCGGCACCAAGAAAGAGGATATCCGGAGGTGCCTCGAAAAATGGGATGAGGGCGATAACGGAATTCTCGACTTTTCCAAGGCCTACCGGCTCAAACCTGGAACCGGCTGGCTGGTTCCACCCCGAATCTTGCATGCTCCCGGCTCATTGCTGACCTACGAGCCGCAGTGGGGTAGCGATGTTCTCTCAATGTTTCAGTCAATGGTGGACGGACGCCGAGTGGAGCGTTCGCTGCTCTTGCAGGATGTGCCCGAGGATAAGCACCACGACTTCGATTTTCTGGTGGACCTCGTTGACTGGCCGACGAATACCGATCCGAACTTCAAGAGCGCACACTATCTGGAACCCATTCCGGTGAGCGACTCTGAAAGCGACGGTTACATCGATAAGTGGATCGTTTACGGCAAAATTGCCGGTGAGCAGCGCTTCAGCGCGAAGGAACTCACAGTATTGCCCGGCGCAAGCTGCACGATTCGCGATCCGGGAGCCTACGGATTGATCGTGACACAGGGGCATGGGACGATAGGAAAATTGGACATCGATTGTCCGTCCGTAATCCGCTTCGGACAGATGACCCAGGACGAGGTCTTTGTTTCTTTTGACGCAGCCGCTGAAGGCGTCAGATTCGTGAACGAGTCGCGAGCAGATCCACTGGTTACTTTGCGCTATTTTGGGCCAGATGTTCACTCCGATATGCCGGCAGTGGGCGATCATGCCTGCTGAGGCCATGCTGAATGGTCCACACGCATGATGGATTCTGAAATTGCACGCGCTGAGCCTATGAGAGAAGTGTCATGAGATTGAGCTGCATCTTGAAGATAAGAACACCTGAGACTAGATGTGTCTTTCGCAATTCACAAAGGTCTCCGGTGCACTTCAAGGTGCGGCTCAGGTTGCCGCGAAGTTAATGCGAAGCAAAACGTGACAATCTTCCACAGCGTCCATCGCTTCCGCGAATACAGGGTACTGCTTTGGCGGCATAGCTCCAGCAGGCAATGCTCTTTTGCCGCACATGCTGGAGATGCTTCTGGATGAAGACATACTGTCTAACGCTTGATCAGTGTGACAAAACCAATCTAATCGAGGAATACAAAAGGCATCACCAGCAAGAGAGCTTCTGGCCCGGAATAGCCGAGACCATTTTGAGCCATGGAATTCTGACTGATGAAGTCCATCTCATTAAGACTCGCCCGGTCATGATTCTTAAGGCGACCGGCGCCTTCGGGGTTGGGTCTCCTTCGCTGCCTAGTTGTCAGAGTGGAGAGCATGGCTTTACTCTGTCTGTTGACAAAACCTCATGTGAATAGCGCCCGAGAGTTGTAATTACCGAGGAAGTGATCGGTACTTCGTGACACATCCACTGACCTTGGCGGTCAACGCAAGGGGAAAGCATGAACATAAGAGAGATTGCACACCGGGCCCGGGTATCCCATTCGACGGTGTCGCGGATCATCAATAACGTCGAGACCGTTGATCCCGCACTTGTGCGCCGCGTACAAAAGGTCATTGCAGAAGTCGGATATCGGCCGAACCACCAAGCCCGCGCATTAGCGCGCGGGAGAAGCCGCACGATTGGCCTGATCGTCTCGGAATTGAGCGGGGGCAATCCGTTCTTCTCAGAGATCATCCTATATTTCGAGCGCGCCGCTGTTGAGCAAGGATACGAGGTCCTCATAAGTTTTGCCGATACGCAGACGCATCCTGACCACATTGCAGTCTGTGTGACCCGTTTGCAAGAACGGCAAGTAGAAGGCATAGCCGTAATGACCTTTGGTATGGAGCGATATCTTAGAGACTTCCCAATTGATTTGCCCATGATCTATGCAGGTTCTGACAATGAGCTTCCGAAGGTTAGAAATATTCGCATTGATTATTTAACCGGGATGCGTGAGGCAGTAAGACACTTGGTCGACTTTGGCCATCAACGGATTGGATACTTGAGCGGCCAGTTAGACTGGAGCAGCATGCGGACCCGCTATAACGCCTTCAGAAGGGCTTTGAAAGGCTTCGGTATAGCTTTTGAAAATGAGCTTACAGTGGAGTGCGAACACACCTGGAATGGTGGAGCAAGCGGGATTGTAAACCTGTTGAACCTTCCCAAGCCTCCAACAGCTGTATTGTGCTGCAATGACGTTACAGCAATCGGCGCACTGAAGACTTTGGGCATGAGAGGCATTCAGGCCGGGAAGGACATGGCACTCGTCGGATTTGATGATTTGACAATGTGCCGCTTCACGCAGCCATCCTTGTCTACAATTCGCTTTTCTCCAATGGAATTGGCAAACCTCGCGTTTCGGGCGCTTCTTGAGGAGATTCAAGAAGGTGATAGCAGGAGGTCGCAATTTGAATATAAAACTCATTTCGTTCTAAGGGAGTCAACCTGCGCACCGAATCGTTGATCCTTTCCACTAACTTGTTACCAGATCCCTTCACACGAGAGCTGGCATTGACTGGTTAGTTTGTGTAAATTCCGACTCTCGTGATGTGTGTTGTACTTCTTGGCCTAAGTCGGGAAGCACGTCACTTAAGATCTTCAAGCCTCCAAACCTCCCTCTCTCATCCGTGCCTCAATCCATTGTCGTGCCGAGATTAGTTCAATCTGAGGTTCGGCCAACTTTTCAGTCCACATCTCAATCAGGAAAGTTCCTCGGTATTTGAGTTCTTTCAATGCACGAAACACAGCAACAAAATCAACGCAGCCTTCACCAAAGGGGACATCGCGAAATTGACCCGGAAAGGACGGAGTGACCGCAAGTGTATCTTTAAGATGGATCGCAGCAATCTTGTCGATTCCGCCTTTCAGCTCTGCGATAACATCGTTGCCCCACGCAGAGAGATTCCCAACGTCCGGATAGACGGCAAACCATGGCGAGTTCATGCGTGCTTCCAAGATTCTCCATTTGCTGATGGAGTTGATGAAAGCTGTGTCCATGGTCTCGACGGCCAGCATCACCTGTGCTGCGGCTGCTTGCTGCACTGCCCAACGCAGGCCCTCTTCGAACCGGGCTACAGTTCCTTCATCATGGGCTTCGTAATAGACATCGTAACCAGCCAGTTGAATGGTTCTGATTCCGAGGTCCTGCGCCAGTTGAATGGCGCCTTCCATGAGAGTTCTGGCACGGTCGCGAATCGACTGGTCATGGCTTCCGAATGGAAAGCGCCGGTGGCCCGAAAGACACATCGTTGGTATGCGCACACCGCTCTCGAGGATGGCCCGGACAAGATCAAGGCGTTCGTTACGCGTCCAGCCCAATCGCTCGAGCCGGACATCGCTCTCGTCAATTGACATCTCGACGAAATCGAAGCCACATGCCTTGGCCATCGCCAGGCGTTGAGCCCAAATCAGGTTCGGTGGCAGCGCCTTTTCGTAAATCCCGAGCGGATGCTTTCTCATTGGGTTCTTGTCCGAGATGTTCACCTCAAAGGAGCCCGCACGTCGGAGTTGCATTGTTCAACACCGCGGCCAATTGACGAAAGCGCGCGTATTTCTCCTGATAGCGTTGCGTCATCGAGGTGTCCGGTTCCACCGACGAGACTTCGGGGCACATTGTCTCCATCGCGTCTTTGAAAGAGGGAAACGCTCCGGATCCCACTGCCGCTGCAATTGCCGCTCCTTTGCAACCGGATTCTGTTACGTGGACGACCTCGACCGGCATCCCACTGATATCGGCCACCATCTGGACCCATTCTTTCGAGCGTGCAGGTCCGCCCGTCAGGCGTAAAGGCCGCGAGGTTCCGGCCAACGCAGCAATTCGCTCCAAATGAGCCTGCTGCGAGAAGCAGATCCCTTCATAGATCGCCTGCACTACATGGGCGAAATTGTGTGCATTGGCTAGGCCGTAGAAGCCACCGGATAGATTGTCTCCAAGATTTGAAGCGAAAAGGTAAGGGAAAAAGATAATATCCGTCGAAGCCTTCTCAACTGAAGCGACCATGGCATTCGCGAGTTCGTAGGGATTGCTCTTGTCCCCCATGAAGTTTCGAACAAACCATTCAAGGTTTGACGCGGAAGTTGGGCTCCCCTCATGGACAAAGAACTTGCCTGGGATACAGTAGCGTCCCCAAGTGTAGGGATAGTCACCCTCTGAAATCTTGTTGTCTACCCATGTCACGATTGTCCATGTGCCCATTATGACATTGATGCGGGTCTCGTCTGATAAACCGGAACAGACGGCCGCCGAGACCACGTCGAAGAAGCCGCCAAACACGGGAGTCCCCTCCCTAAGTCCAGTTTCAGCAGCAGCAGACTTCGTTATGCCTGCCGAGCTCTGCGCAGAGTCAATGGTCGGAGCCACACAATCCGCCATCTCCTCAATACCGAAGAGTGCAAATAGATTGCGATCATATTCTTCGCGTCGAACGTTGAAGAGATTACTGCCGGAGATATTCGTAACTTCCGCGTTGAACTGGCCCGTCATCTTGTATCGAATCCAATCGTGCGCCATCAGAATGCGATCGATCTTACGATAATTGTCTGGCTCATTCTCCTTCAGCCATGCCAGAAGGGAGGCAGGATGACTCGGCCAAATTTGCTGAAAACCTAATGGATATGTCTTCGCATCCAGATTGGCCGATTTCCACCGACGCACCAATGGCATCGCACGACTGTCCGACGATACAATACCGTTTCGCACCGGGTTCCCATTTCGATCGACTGCATAAAGGCCTTTCCCGTGGGCGGAGTAGCTGACACCTGCAACATCGCTGGCTGCAATGCCGCTCGCTCGAAGTACTTGGCGAATTGTTTCGGCCGCAATCCCCCACATTTCATTCATGTCGCGTTCGGTCCAGCCAAGCCGAGGGCTTACGACGGGAGCGGATATCGAGGCAACTCCCTTTTCGCGCCCCTGTGTATCGTAGAGGCCGCTCTTGATAACGCTGCCTCCGACGTCGATCCCTAGAAAATATTGCATGGCTAAATTCTCTCCCAATGGGATACCATCCCCGCAGACTGACCTGCAAAAAGGGGATAGGCCTTTCCTAAGTTATGTTAGTACAGTTTGTAGGCTGCGCCGCGTCTTCCACCTGAGATACGCATAAATTTGCAAACCCTTACTTATAAGTGAGGTACCGGTCTCCTCGGGAGCCGGAATGATGGATACTCACTTCTCATCTAATGTTCAAATTAGAGTCTGGGATCACTCTTCCACAGTAGGGTCTGTATCCTTGAAATGAGGAGACAGGAACTTACTTCGCGCAGTAATTGGCCAACGAGATCGATCTTTCTGGCTATTCGGGAGCGCTTGTTCCAGAGCAGTCTGAACACTAGCCTTCTTTGGGAGCTTGGAAGAGAACTTTGTAACCGCGTTGGAATGATCGCAAGTGAGTGCGCACGGAAGTGCGCGCCCTGCGTTGATCGCGCTGCTTCAAGATGTCCAATAGCGCACGATGCTGCTTATAGGCCAATTCCCTGCCGGCGGGCAAAAGCAAGCTACTGTCGATTAATTCCTGCAACCCTTCTCGAATGTGCTCAAGCAGCTCTATCAGGATCTCGTTTTTGCTGCCGGCGGCAATTGCCATATGAAAACGTAAATCCAGATCGCTGAATCCTCTTCCGTCCTGATCGATCAAGGTCTTCATTTCATGCACGATGTTTTCAAGATTGCGAAAATCTTCTTCTGTTGCTCTCTGGGCACACAGCCCTGCAATCTCGGCTTCAATTAGCAGGCGCACCTCACAAAAGTCGTCCACAATTTTGTCTGTAGTGAGGACACTCTTGGCCAGGAGCCGAGATCCATCCAGATACTTGGAACGCTGTTCGGCCACGTAGCTTCCGCCGCCTGCGCGCATGCGAATCATGCCAATGAACGATAGGGACTTTAGCGCTTCCCGTAGTGTGGACCTTCCCACGTTGAAGACTTTGCAAAGATCCGCTTCGGAAGGCAATTTCTCTCCCGGCTTCCAGCGCTTGGCCTCCAGCTCTGCAGCAAGCTGCATGGCAACCTGTTCGCTGAGCGTGGTTCGGGAAACTGGTTTCAGCGTTGAAGCTGTATTGTTCACGGATCCCACTCCTGAAGAGAATGGAGTCTCCTCGATCTCAGCTCGACTCCACTCATCGGGCGTATGTCAGAATAGCAGACAATCAGCTCGTGCGGCTCGTGCATTACGGCGCTCAGCGGTTCAAAAAGAGGGCGAGATTTGTCTGAAAGACAAGCTGTCTGCAGCGCCGGCCATCAGCTTCGCTTCCTTCTCCACAGCTGCTAAGAATCGAGATTATCTGGATTTCCTTCAGCAGAAAGAGCCCGATTCCGTTAGGTCCGCAGGCAGTGTGGTCCAAGCAATTATCCACGAGAATCAATTTATCGTATGTAGAATCATTCATTTACACACATCAATGGAATCCGTGTGCAAGCCCTTCGCCAGGCAAGTTCCAGAACAGCAACTCGATTCCTAAAATGCGACCAGATAGAGGCAAATATTTCTATGCATCTCCTCAAACCTGTCTGATAAGCTGATAAGATGATTAACATATAAGATGGCTGGAGTGGTGGAGTTTCAAGCCGGGGTTAAATGCGGGACGGGGTTGAGCGGATGATTCAGCAACTGAATGGCGAAATGCCGACAAGCGCCGAGAGGGAACTCGGTCTATCGCGGCGTGTGTTCTTGCAGTTTTGCGCCGGCGTAGCGGCAACACTCGGTCTGCCGGCGGGCGCAGAGGCTGCAATCGCCCGATCAATTGTGGCCAAACGTCGTCCCTCGGTGATCTGGCTGCATCTCTCGGAGTGCACTGGCTGTACGGAGTCGATGCTGGTTTCCGAGCATCCTGCCATCGACAAGTTAATTCTCGAGCTTGTTTCTCTGGACTACCATGAAACTCTCTTCGCCGGCGCAGGTAAGCAAGCCGAGGCGGCGCGCAATGCCTCGATCGCCGCCAACAAGGGCAAGTACCTGCTGGTCGTGGAGGGGGCTGTCTCCACTAAGGATGGCGGAATCTACTGCAAGATCGGCGGCCGGACGGCAACCGAGTTGCTGAACGAATGCGCAAAGGATGCAGCGGCGGTGATCGCGCTGGGTTCCTGTGCCTCTTGGGGAGGGATGCCTTCAGCGCAACCAAACCCCACCGGTTGTACGGGGGTAAGCGAAGTATGGAAAGGTCCGGTGGTCAACATACCCGGGTGCCCGCCTAATCCCTACAACTTCCTTTCAACGGTGGTTCATTACATCACCTTTGGTAGGTTCCCCGACCTTGACAACCAAGGGCGTCCGAAATTCGCTTATTCGCGTCTCATTCACGAGAATTGCGAGCGCCGCCCGCACTTCGACAACGGCCGCTTTGCCGAAGAATTTGGTGACTTCGGACATCGCTCCGGCTGGTGCCTTTATAGGCTGGGCTGCAAGGGACCGGAGACCTACGCCAACTGCCCTTCTGCCTTGTTCGGCGATGCTGGAGGGGGTTGCTGGCCAGTGGGCACAGGTCATCCCTGCATTGGTTGTACAGAGAAGGGGATTGGCTTCGAAAAGCCCATCCACTCCCTGGCTGAGTTAAAGTTCGTGACCTCGCCCGCGTTTTATCCACACATTGTCGAAGAGCAGGGCAAAGGGGTAAGCGTGGCCGCTGCTGCGGTGCTTGCGGGGGGCGCGGGAATTGCCATCGGCGCCGCCGCTGCCATGGCGAAGAACCTAGGCAAAGGATCCAAACCGGAAAGCAAGCCGGCACCCAAATCGGAAGACTCGACGGACGGCGAGGAGTGACCCCATGATTTATGCGCTCAAAACACGCCATCGCATGTCTTGCAAGAGGTGAAGCCATGAGTCTGACAAGGCGTAAATTTTTGCGAGGGACGGCAGTGGCAGGCGCCGCTTGTGCGGTCGCTGGATTGGCTGAAGCGGAAGAACGAAAAGAAAAGACGTTGCCGCCCAAGGCGGTAGGCCTGCTCTTTGACTCAACACTCTGCGTTGGCTGCAAGGCGTGCGTATCCGCTTGCCGTGAGGCCAACAACCTGCATCCAGAGTTCAATAATGGAATCAATCTTTGGGACGCACCGCTTGATCTGTCAGCGAATTCTCTGACCGTAATCAAGGCCTATTCGGAGGGCTCCGCAGAGAACAAGGACCAAGAACAGGACGGTTTCGCGTTCGTCAAGAAATCGTGCCTGCACTGCGTCGATCCTTCGTGCGTCTCGGTCTGCCCGGTCTCAGCCATGACCAAGGACCCAGTGACGGGGATCGTCAGCTACAACCCCAACAACTGCATCGGCTGCCGGTACTGTGTTGCCGCCTGTCCTTTCGGAGTGCCGCGTTTCGAGTACAACAAGACAATCGCGCGCCTGCGCAAGTGCGAAATGTGCAAGCAGCGCCAGGCGGAGGGCAAGATTCCAGCCTGTGCCGATGTTTGCCCAACCGGTGCCACCCTGTTCGGTTCAGAGAGAGCGCTGCGCGCCGAGGCCGAACGACGGCACCAGCTCGCCGTTGGAGAGCGAACATTCTTCCCGCGTAAGACAGTCGGTTCCACAGACACGTATGAGAAAAGAGCACCGCGCTACGATACGCAGACCTACGGGCTAAAGGAGGTCGGCGGCACACAAGTGTGTTATCTGGCCGGCGTTCCTTTTGCGAAGCTGGGGCTGCCTTCACTGCCGGAAAAGTCCTTTGTCTCTACCTCGGAAAAGATCCAGCACACCCTGTACAAAGGGATGATCGCGCCTGCGCTTCTGTTTGGCAGCCTGCTTTTCGCGGTTCGCCGCAACGCGAAAGCAGACGAGAAAGAAGACGAGTAAGCAATGAGTCCAAAACCTGTCGGCGGACCTTACATCACCGGAACAACCATTCTTGCGGGCCTCATGGTTGCGATTATGGCAATGCTCGTCCTGATCCGTTTCTTCTTTGGCCTGGGGACAGTGACGAATCTCAACGACGGTTACTCCTGGGGATTGTGGCTGGCCTACGACGTAGTTGCCGGCACGGCCATCGGCTGCGGTGGTTACGCTATTGCGCTGGTGGTCTATGTCCTTAACAAAGGGCACTATCATCCGTTGGTGCGCCCTGCAATCCTAGCCAGCATGTTCGGCTATGCCATCGGCGGCACGTCGGTATTGATCGATATCAGCCGCTGGTGGAATTTCTGGCATATCCTGTGGCCCACCTATTTCAACCTCAATTCGGTAATGATTGAAGTAGCCTTGTGTATCAGCATCTACACAACAGTTCTGATGCTGGAATTCGCTCCGGTCGTTGTCGAGAAGGTGGTCGGGTGGACACGGCAGCGCGGCGGAAATCTCCACGCTCTCACCACTACCGTCGAGAAGGTGCTGGACAAGACAATCTTTGTGCTCATCGCGCTGGGCATGACACTGCCCACCATGCATCAATCGTCTCTTGGCACCATGCTGATTCCCTTCGGCTACTTCATCAATCCACTTTGGCAAACGCCCCTTCTACCGGCGCTCTATCTGCTGACTGCGCTAAGCATCGGATATGCAATTGTGATGTTCGAGGCAACCCTGGTGTCCGACCGCTTCTCACGCCCATCGGAGGCCCGCATCCTCGGCCTGCTTTCGCGTTACATGACGGCGGTAGTGGCGCTGTTCATGGTAATTCGCTTCGGCGATATTATCTACCGTGGCAATCTGACTTATATCTTCACTTCGCACGGGCTTAGTTACGCCTTTCTTGCCGAGAATCTCTTGAGCATAGTCGGAATCATTCTGCTGCTATCCGAACGCCGGCGGATGGCTCCCCGTTACCAGTTCATTTCAGCGCTGTGCATCTTGTCGAGCTGTGTTCTTTATCGCATTGACAGCTATTTGGTTGCTTATCACCGCGTGGGCTGGCACTACTTTCCGTCGGCCCCTGAAATTCTCATCACCTTCGGCATGATCGCAGTCGAGGTTCTCGGCTACATCCTGATCGTCAGGCATTTCCCCGTCCTTCATTCCGCCGCGCCCGTCAACGCGCAGGCGCCGGCAAGCGAATAGGAGCGCCGCCATGACGACAAGAATCACCATTGATCCAGTCACTCGCATCGAAGGCCACCTTCGCATCGATGTTGAAGTTGAGAACGGCAAGATTGCACGGTCCTGGGCCTCGGGCCAGATGTGGCGCGGTATCGAGAAGATTGTGTTGGATCGCGACCCGCGCGATGCGTGGGCCATACTGCAGCGCATCTGCGGTGTATGCACAGCGGTGCATGCCATCTGTTCGGTGCGTGCGGTCGAGGATGCCCTTAAGCTGGAAGTTCCGCTCAATGCACAATACATCCGCAACATGATGTTGACCGCTCATGCCATCCAGGATCACATCGTTCACTTTTATCAGCTATCCGCCCTCGACTGGATTGACGTTGAGTCGGCTCTGAAGGCCAATCCCTCCAGGGCCGCGCACTTCGCTGAGAGTCACTCCGACTGGGAAGGCAACAGTTACGCAGTCATGGCCCACACCCAGGAACGGCTGAAAGCATTTATTGGATCGGGCCAACTCGGGGTGTTTACCAATGGCTATTGGGGTCACTCTCAGATGAAGCTTTCGCCTGAGGTCAACCTGATGGCGGTGGCACACTACCTGCAGGCCCTCGAGGTGCAGCGCTGTTCCGCCAAGATCGTCGGCACGCTTGGCGCTAAGACTCCCCACATCCAGAATCTGGCCGTGGGCGGCGTCTCCAATCCCATCGCAACAGACAGCGAGGGTGTGCTCACTATCGAGAAGCTCATGCAGATTAAAGAGCATATCGACCAGATCGGCGCCTTCCTCCACAACTGCTACTTCGTCGACGTCGCGGCCATAGCCGCCTTCTATCCGGAGTGGTTGCGAATGGGCGCGGGCGTCAACGATTTCCTGTCAACTCCAGATATCCCCATAGACACCAAGGGTACACGCTTCATGTCTCCTGGCGGATATATCCAGGGTGGTGACCTCTCGACCTTCAAGCCGATCTCAAGATTCGGCGACACCTATTTCACCGGCGGCGTAGCCGAGTCTGTAAAGCACGCCTGGTACACCTACAATAAAGGCGCCGGCGAGCTTCCTCCGTGGAAAGGCGAAACCACTCCCGCCTACACCGAGTTTCAAGATGACGGCAAGTATAGCTGGGTTAAGGCTCCCACTTTCTATGGCAAGCCGGCACAGGTGGGACCAGTGGCGGCAGTACTAGCCGGGGTGGCAACGGGAGACAGGAAAACTATCTCTTATCTCGACCGCTTGAATGAGAAGATGTCTGCATTGTCGGCGGAAAAGGTAGGGCCTTCGGCCTTGAATTCGACCCTTGGACGTCATGCCGCACGAGTGATTCGGGCCTGCCTTGCTTATGAGTATCTCAAGGCAAACTGGCAATTGCTGATGGATAACATCGGCAAGGGTGACATGACAACCTTTAACAAGCCTACCTTCCCCAAAGGCACGATTATGGGTGTGGGCCAGGAAGAAGCACCGCGTGGCGTACTGTCACATTGGGTGGTAATTAAAGATGGCCGCATCGCAAACTACCAGGCGGTGGTTCCCTCCACATGGTTGGCTGCACCAAAGAACGACAAGGAACAATTGGCCAGCTATGACGTGGCGTTGCTGGGAACGCCAGTGGCCGATCCAGCACGACCTCTTGAGGCCCTGCGAACCATACACTCTTTTGATCCCTGCCTTGCGTGTGCAGTGCATTTGACCGATGTCGAACGCAACACCGATGTCCAGGTCACGGCGCTGTGACACGGAGGAGCACCGGCGAGATTCCTCTGCCGAGCATTGTTAAAGACAGCGTGCGTGGCTCAGTCGTAGAAGAAGAGCTTCCTGAAAGAACGGTGGTCCTTGGTATCGGCAATGTGCTGCTAAGCGACGAAGGCGTCGGAGTGCACGCGATCAAGGTCCTTGCTCAGCGTTATGAACAGTCCAATCAAGTAGAGTTCGTGGACGGCGGAACCGCCGGGATGGAGCTTTTGCCGCTACTCGAAGGAGCCCATCATCTCATCGTTGTTGACGCGATCAGGTGCGGTCAGCCACCAGCATCCATCGTCCGTCTCGAGGGTGAGCAGGTGCCTGCGTATTTCAAGACCAAACTCTCGCCTCATCAGATTGGGCTTTCCGATGTGCTGGCGGCGTTGGCCTTCAAAGGCACCGTTCCTGGTCAAGTCGTGCTCGTCGGAGTGCAGCCAGTAAAGTTGTCGTTGGGGATGGAGCTCTCGCCCGAAGTGAGCGTGCGCCTGGAAGAAGTGGTAAGCATGGTCGAAACGGAACTAGCGAAATTACAGAGTTGCACGGCCGAAAACCGCCGCATCTGCAACAATCTCTTCCTGTAGCTTTCCCTCCCGCGAGTTCGCTACCAGGCCTGCGACAGGAGTGTCTGCATGCCGCCCAAGACAATCACGGTGCCCATCGATGTGATCGGGCAGTAAGACGTACGCCTATGCCCGATTACTGCCAAATTCACTCATTTTTGAGCTGAAAAGGCATCAAAAGCCGTAAAAATCGAGGGTGTTTGTTTACCATTCAGATAATAGGCCTGCTTCTGGACCGTGAAGGTAAGCTACTGATAACAGGTATATTACCTTCTCCCTCGGACAGAACTTAACCCCGGGAAAGTGGCGTTTTCGGGGGGGAGGGGGTGGGGGTACCCCAGGGTACAGACCGGGGGGATATCGTACGTTTTAGACCGGGCGCATCTCCGACACTG
>CAYNGB010000024.1:0-64064 GCA_964396795.1 uncultured Occallatibacter sp.
TGTCGGAGATGCGCCCGGTCTAAAACGTACGATATCCCCCCGGTCTGTACCACCGAGACCCCCACCCCCCTCCCCCCTGAAACGGGCGATTTCCGGGGGTGCCGTCAGCCCGTGCGAGGAGGTAAGTTATTGTGAATCAATAACATGATAATGTGCCTGCCAGCTACCCTATTATCCGAATGGTAAACAGAAGCCCCTGAAAAATGCCCCTTTTCATCGCTTTTGTGGGCATTTTCGACAAGAAAGTGAGCCGTTCTTGACCACCGCAACAGCGGAACCTTACGCTCTTCGCCGTGCCACTTCTTCGTAGACTTCGGCGTACTCCCTGGCCGGCTGCTCCCAACTGTAGTTACACGCCATGCCGTTGAGCATCAACTTCTTCCAGTTCTTCTTGTCCTCATAGGCCTCCAACGCACGGTCAATGGACGTCAGCAAGCCCTCTGGGGTGTAGCCCTCAAACTTGAAGCCGGTTCCGGTTCCCTTCTCCGCATCCCACTCTTCAATAGTGTCGTCGAGGCCGCCGGTGGCGTGCACTACCGGCACTGCGCCGTACTTGAGCGAGTAAATCTGGTTGAGGCCGCAAGGTTCATAGCGCGAAGGCATAAGGAAGATGTCGGAACCGGCCTCGACCTTGTGCGCCAGCGCATCGTCATAGCGAATCTGCACGGCCACCTGGCCCGCATGCCGGAATGCCCATTCACGAAAGAAGCTCTCGTAGTAGGGCTCGCCCGTGCCCAGGGCCACCACGGCCACGTCGCGCTCCACCAGTTGCGGGGCAATCTTTTCGAGAAGGTCAAAGCCTTTCTGAGTGGCAAAACGCGAAACGATGCCGAAGACCGGAGTAGATTCCTTCACCGCCTCAAGACCAAACGCATGGAGGAGATCGGTGCGGCACCCAGCCTTGCCTTCTAGATTGTCAGCAGAGTAGTGGGCGGCAAGACTGCCGTCGGTGGCCGGATCCCAGCGGCTATAGTCAACGCCGTTCAGGATGCCGCGCAGGTCGCCAGCGCGTTTGCGCAGAACGCTGTCGAGCTTCTCGCCGAACTCCGGGGTCTGAATCTCCTCGGCATACTTGCGACTGACCGTTGTAAGGATGTCGGAGTACACCACGCCGCCCTTGAGGAAGTTGAAGTTGTCGTACTGTTCCACCTTGTCCATGGTGAAAATCTCCCACGGAAACAAGAGGCGCTGGGTGGTGATGGGTGGAAACAGACCCTGGTAGCCCGCGTTGTGAATCGTCAACACGACGCCCGCATTGCTGAGTACCGGGTCGAAGTAATAGACGGTCCGCAGAAACACCGGAACGAGTGCCGCCTGCCAGTCGTGGACGTGGAAGACCTGTGGAACGCCAAGCTGCTTGGTGGCCTCAAGGACCGCGCGGCAAAACAGCCCGAAGCGCTCGGCGTTGTCTGGGTAATCCCCAGTCTTGGTTCCGTAGAGCTCTTTCCTGTCAAATAATTCAGGACAATCTACGAAGTAATATTGCACGCCATTCCGTTGGCCGCCATCCACGATTCCCACAAACCGGTTGTAAGACTCGAAGGGGATGGTGATGGAGCGGACGGCGTACTTCCATGGGGAGATCAGGTAGGGATGGACGGAGGCATAAAGCGGTAGGTAGACCGTGACCTGGTGACCCAACCGGGCCAGCTCCGGCGGCAATGCGCCGACTACGTCGGCTAGGCCGCCGGTCTTGGCAAAGGGAACACACTCCGAGGCAGCAAAGGCAATGTGCATCGTTACTTCTCCATGGCGGAGCGGAGAACCGCGTGCAGGCAAGGAGGCACCGCCAAATGGCAAGTCTACTACGCCTATACTCAAGGGCCCCGGCCCGGGCTCGTCTACCATTGGATGAGCTCATGTCCTCCAAACCCAAGCTCGGTCAGAACTTTCTCCGTGATGCGCAGGCTATCGAGCGGATCGCCGCATCGCTGGGGGACTGCAAAGATCGAACGGTGGTGGAGATCGGCCCGGGCAGGGGTGCGATTACGCACGCAGTTGCCGGCCGGGCCGGGCGGGTGCTGGCCATCGAACTGGACCGTGCACTGGCTGCCCGGCTACGCGCGGAGTTTGCCCCCGAGCGAGTCACGGTGGTGGAGCAGGACGTGCTGGAGTTTGATTTTGCAGCGGCGTCCGCTGCTGCAGGCGAGCAGCTAATTGTGGTGGGCAATCTGCCCTACTACATCACATCGCCGATTTTGCTGAAGCTGGCCGCCAGCCACGAGGCGCTGGACCGTGCCGTGCTGATGGTGCAGAGAGAAGTGGCAGACCGCGTGGCTGCCGGGCCCGGCCCGCGCGACTTCGGAGTGTTGTCGGCAAGTGTGCAGATGTATGGGCCGGTTGAGAAGCTGTTCACACTCACGCCGAGCGCATTTTCACCGCCTCCCGAAGTGCACTCAACCGTGATTCGCTGGCGGTTCGCGCCGCGCTTTACTGAGTTGGGAGTCGACGAAGCGGGGTTCATCCAGTTCTTGCGCCAGGGTTTTGCGCAGAAGCGCAAAACCCTGGCCAACAACCTGCGCGCCGCGGGAATGGCTGCGACGATTGTGTCTGCCGGTCTTGCAGATGCAGGCATAGAGCCCAGGGCGCGAGCGGAAACCGTGGCCCTGGAATCATTCGCAGCGCTGTGGCGCCGCCTGCAAAGTGAAGGGGCCACCGCGAAGAACGAGGTGACCCCTGCAACTACAGACACATCAAGCTAACTGTCTAACGGTGTCCGCCGCCGCCACCGCCGCCGCCGCCACCAGCGTGACCGCCACCACCGCCGCTACTACCACCGCCGCTATAGCTGCCACCACCGGCACTGGTGTGGCTGCCGCCCCCACTGCCTGCTGATGAAGGATGACTCGCAGATGCTCCGCCACCGGAAGGAGTGTGGCTCGGCGCTGAAGGACGGTAGGTGCCACCTGGGTTACTCACCGGCGTGCGAGAACCGCTGTTGAGAGATCTTGATCCGACCCAAACATTTTGATTGTTTTGATCAACCCTGGTACCTGGGTTTGGAGTGTATTGCGGCCTGGTTGTAATACCAGTGACCGGGTACGCAGGGGACTGTCGATTCGTGCTGGAAAGAGCTGTCTCGCGAGGTTGCACCGGAGTTGAAACAGGCCGAATAGGATGCACTAGATTGCCACCAACCAAAAGTGGGGCGTTTCTATCTCTTAGCGGAGCTTCCGATCCGAGGTTATGTAAGCGGTTGACGGCTACGACGGGGTAGGACTGCCCCCCCTTCAGAGGCACCCCACCTAACGGCCTTACCGGCCCGCCACGCGGACGACGCGGAGGCTGGTAGCGATAGGGTGCATTTCCGATGAGGTAGCCCCATCCACCGCCGCCACCCCACCATGGGTTGCAGCCTCCCGGCGCCCAACCCCAGCCAAAGCTATTGAAGTAATTCCAAGCTCCGCACTGGTAGGGCATGTAGCCCCACGGCTCGCCTGAAATCCACATATAGCCGTAACCCGGGTTCCACATCCAGTTGCCCATGCCGTAAGGATCCCAGCCGGAGTTGCCCGCCTCGTAAGGCGACCACACATACCCTTGGCCCGGCACGTTATACCAATTGCCGTTGGCATCCAGATCGCTCCAGGCAGGGTTGTTATTGTTGACCAAACCGGATGCCGCCGGCGTGCGCTCTGCCTCCTGCGCCGTCAGGGCCTGATCGCGATCAGAGTTCCACGTATCCCAGGAGTCAGGTTCGATCGACTCTGACAGGGAATAGTGAGCAGGATCGCTGCGATTGAGCGCCACGCTCTCGCCTCCGTGCAGATCCAGCGCCAGCACAGTGCCGCTTTCAAGATGCGCATTGCCTGAGAATACTGCGAGTTCACCGGGAGGGTTATCGAGGTTGATGCGCAAAACCGTGAACCCGCTGGCTGTCACCACAGTGTTGCCAAAGCGAACCCGGAGATGGTCCGCCGGAGAGTCGCCCTGTAGTTCAAAGTATCCCAGGCCTCCCTCCAATACGATTTCCGCATCCGTCGCGTCCGCCACTTGCCGCAGGACGCGTAGTCTGAGTGAACTGTCGGGCGAGATCCGGGCCACACTGCCGTCTTCAAACTGCACCTCGGCCTTGCCGTCGTCAGCGGTCGAAATCTGCGTTCCTTCAAAGAGTGGAGTGTTGGCGAGGGCCTGCTGTGCCAGCACTGTCGCTCCCTGAGTCAACTGCACCTGTCCATCCACGGTGCTGAGCCGTACCGCTCGGGCTGTCGAGTTAGCGTCCTCGGCGATCAGCGCAGGAGTCAGCGCCATCGCGCCCATCGCCAGGACTGCCAATCCCAGGACCCCGGCGCCCGACACCATCCCAACTTTCTTGATGCGCTTCATGGAACTCCCCCAATCAGCCTTACCGTCCCTGATAAGTATGCAACTGCCAGAGCCTAACTCTATTTGACTACTAAATGAAGGGGAAAGTCGCGGTGAAACACCTTTGGCGCCGGTGTTTATTTTTCCTGCTGCCGCAATAGTTGTCGCGCCCGCTTCCTCACCCGGTCCAAAACAGCAGAATCCCCTTCAAGCCGCTCCAGAATGCCCTGAATAGCGCAAATCTGTTGCACGCGCCCATCTCTCTCGGCCTCCGTCAGGAACTCCATCTCCTTATCTAGCCCGAGGGGGTCGTGCTGAAGGAGCATTTCCAGGCGGACGCCTTCAATGATGGTGCAAGCTACGGCTACAAGGGAGTCCCCCAGTTCCTGAATCTCCTTGTCGCGGGAGTAATTGAACTGGCAACCTCCCTGGACATCGGGTCCGCTATAGCTGATTTTCTTCCAACCTTGGAAGGCGACCTTCATGTGGCTTTCGCAGGCCCCGCTGAGCAGCCTGTGGTCGTGAGCCGTTTGAAAGACGCGACTTGCGAACGGTTCGCTCAGGCGAATGTCACGGTCTACGTTGCCGGGTTCCATGATTTCCGGAGAGGCAATGGGGGCGATGCCGCGGTCGGCGTGGAAGTGCCCGCTGCCGTCTGGGTGAATCACCATGCTCCACTGGGAGGGGGTGAGGCCAGGATTGGAAAAGTCGATGCGAAGAACCGGGCCGGGCACCCCCTGCACCGGGAAGGCCAGCAATGCCACAGCCGCCGCCAACAGAACGGTTCTCATGGCGCGACCCCCTGCAGAACGAGGGTTTGCGCGGTATGGATGTGGCAAATGGCTATGGCCAGAGCATCGGCAACATCGGGAGGCTGCGGCAAGTCTTTCAGATTCAGCAACCGGGCCACCATGAACTGCACCTGCTCCTTTTTTGCGAGGCCATAGCCCACGACACTGGATTTGATAAGCAGTGGAGCATACTCTGCCACAGGCAATCCCTGGGTAGCCGCGGCCAGCAAAGCTACACCCCGGACCTGACCGAGTTTCAAGGCTGACTTGGCATTCACCGAGTAGAAGACCCCTTCGACAGCAACCACCTGGGGCTGCCAGCGCTCCAATTCGGCAGTCAACTCGCGGAAAACCTGGGCCAGACGCTCGGGCAACGGCTTGCTCTTGGCCAGCCGAATCGCGCCCATTGCCTTGCAGATGAGTCGCGGCTCCCGTGACGCGTCGTCGGACTCCACAACGCCATATCCGGTAATCTCCGTCCCGCAATCGATGCCAAAGACCCGCATTACCGCATTTCTCCTAATTCCATTGGGTCGCGAAGTGAGTTGCAGGGTGGATTTGCCGCGATAAAAATCCACTGGACTGTCATGGCTCCCCTCCAGAGCAACCGGAGAAATGCGTTGGCCTGAGTGTAACGCAGTGTCGCACTGAACGGTACTGGCGGAGAGATGTCAGGGATCATGCTGGGACGATGTGGCGGGCAGGGGTGGTGATCAAGGGGGATCAAAAAACAACAACGGCCCGGGAAAGTTCCCAGGCCGCTGCCGGTGGACTGTTGGGATTGGACTGGAGGCCTTCGCGCTTCCGCGAGTGCCAGTGGCCCGGCGGCACATTGCCGCTGGGGCTTGCATTGGGGCTGCGGCATCCCAAGAACGGGCACGAAGTTTACGGCCTGAGGCCTCTGGCTTCGGCTTATGGATACTCTTAGAATGCTCTGGGGCGCAAGGGCCTCAGGCCTCAGTCACCTCACGTAATTTACAACCGGAAGAATCTTTTTGCATTGGCTGGATCAACCTCCTTTCCCGTGTATCGCTAAGCTAAACCGGCGGATGCGACGCGTCAAGCGGCGGAACAGAAGGCTGGTTAAGGGAACTCAGCGGCGGCTCTTGCGCTTGCTGTCGAGACGAGGCCAGTATTGGAATTCGTCGGCATAAAGCTCGCCATTAAGGTCGGATACGCGGAGCAGGAGGCGAGCCTGCGCGTCGGCGATGGCCTTGTTGTAAAGGACGGGACCGATTTCCTGAAGAAAGAAGTCGAGCAACAGGCCCGCGGGTAAATCGCCAATGGGCTCAGGCAGATTCTCCTGAAAGTAGCGCTGTAGCGACGCGATTGCTGCAGCGCGTGTCTGCTTTTTGAGTTCGATGTTCATCATGGGGCAAGGTCCTTAAGACGAGGTTATACACGCGGGGTGCAAAGTGTGTGTGCAGGGCAAGTACAGTGCCGCGGCGTCCCACCCATTACCAGCTATGGAGCCACTCGTTGTCGCATCCGATGTGAACGGGGGTGTTGAAGAGCTCGGTAAGGCGGGGCGCTGTGAGGAGCTGCTCACGGGGACCGTCACCGACGATACGGCCGGCACGCATGAGAATGATGCGCTTGATTTCAGGCAGGATGTCGCTGAGGTGATGCGTAACGAGCACGAGGCCGGTGCCTTCAGCGGCGAGGCGGCGGAGGGTCTCTCGAAGCTCGCGCTGGGCGGCAAGATCGAGGGCGTTGGATGGCTCGTCGAGAAGCAACTGGCGGGGGCGATGGACAAGAGCACGGGCGATGAGGATGCGGCGCTTTTCGCCAGCAGACATTTCACCTACAAGTTGATAGGCGAGGTGAGTGGCTTCCATGCGCTCCAGGGCTTCGGCGGCGAGTTCGCGCATTTCATCGGTGACGTGGAGATTGGGCCAGAGCGTGGACGCAGAAAAGAATCCGGCGATGACGGCGTCCAGCCCGGTGGTAACTGCGGTGCGTTCGCCGGGAAGCTCTGCGCCCCGGAGGCCTGAGCCGACCACACCGAAATGGCGGCGCAACTGGGTCAGGTCCCAGCGGTCACGGCCGAAGATGCGGACTTGCATTCCAGGGAGGAATACGGGGTAGAGCTGGCATGTCATGGTGAAGATGAGCGTGGATTTGCCGCAACCGTTAGGGCCGAGGATGGCCACATGCTCGCCGGTGCGAATAGTCAGGTTGATGTCGTGCAGCACCACTCGATCGCCGCGCGCCACATTTACGTTGCTCAACGAAAGAAACTCACTTTGATCAGGAAAATCCGCGTTCTCGGTCATCCAACCCTCACCTGCTAGATTAAATGGGTTAACTTCATGAGCGAAATCTCCCAATTTCTCATTCCGAAGGGTTTCCGTTTTGGCGCGGCCAAGGCGGGGTTGAAGCAGAGCGGCCGCACCGACTTTGCCCTGATTGTGGCCGATGCGCCGGCCAGCGCAGCAGCGGCTTTCACGAGCAATCGTGTGACCGCCGCGCCACTGACGGTGGACAAAGAACATCTGCGGGCCACGAGCGGCAAGGTGCGCGTGGTGGCAGTGAACGCGGGCAACGCCAACTGTGCCGCGGGGCAGGCCGGGATGGATGCGGCCCGCGCCACCTGCAAAGCTGCCGCAGAAACATTCGGCTGCAAGCCTGAAGAAGTCTTTCCTTCCTCGACCGGAGTGATCGGAGTACCACTGCCCGCAGAAAAACTGATTGCTGCGCTGCCCGCTGTGGCCGCGGGGATGGGCGCGGAGTTCGACCACTTCCAGCAGTTTGCCGAAGCTATCCTGACTACCGACACAGTGAAGAAGACGGCCTTCGCCAGCGTGGAGGTCGAGGGCAAGGAAGTGCGCATCGCCGCGGCCTGCAAGGGATCCGGCATGATTCATCCGCAGCTTGTGCCGCATGCCACGATGCTGGTGTACATCCTGACCGACGGGGCCATGGAGGCGGCGGTGCTGGACGGTTATCTGCGCCGGGCTATCGAGGTGAGCTTCAATCGCATCTCGGTGGATGGCGATACTTCAACCAACGACACGGTGCTGCTGCTGGCCTCAGGGGCAAGCGGCGCGGCAATGGGCGGGGAGAATGCGGAGTTTGGCGACGCGCTGACCCAGGTGTGCACTTCACTGGCGCGACAGATTGTGGCCGACGGCGAAGGCGTCACGCATGTGGTTGAACTGCGGATTGAAGGGGCGGCCACCGACGCCGACGCGCTGCGAGTGGCCAAGGCGATTGCGCACTCGCCGCTGGTGAAGACTGCGTGGGCCGGCTGCGATCCCAACTGGGGGCGACTGGTGGCGGCCATCGGCTACAGCGGCGCTGAGATTGACCCGGAGCGCATCAACATCTGGTTCGGCGAGTTGGCCATCTGCCGCAATGGAGGGCGGGCGGCAGAGTTCGACGAAACCGCGGCACACGCATATCTGCAGAAGGAGCAATTCTCCATCACCATTCAGCTCAACCAGGGGACGGGGTCGTGCGTGTTCTGGACTACCGACCTGACCCACGAATACATTCACATCAACGCAGACTACTCAACGTAGACAGGCGCGCTCGAATTCAGATGCAAAGGCGCGGAGCCCAAGTACCGGCCGCGGGGGGCAGTTGCACTTGCGAACGGCGCAACTGCGGTCAGGGCTGGGACGCCGGGCTCGGCGGCGCGGGCGGATAGGCGCGTTCGACGGCGGTTCGGAGCTGCTGGAAGAGGATCAACTGAGGACCGTCGAGACCGTTGCGCAGGGAACGATTCCAGATGGGACCGACAATCTTGCCATTGGGATCGACCAGAAAAACGCGGAGCGTATCCTCAGGTGGGCCGGCCTCAGCGTCGGCCATTTCCGATACCCCAGCCGGTTGCTGCATCTGGGCCGGGTTCTGGTTGGCAGGCTGACCCGGCGCTGGACGGTAGACGCCGGAAGCGCCGATGTGGGTTTGTGCACTGGCAATGCGGCCCTTGCGCACCACAAAGACGAGGTTAGCCTTGCTGCGTTCAGGGGCGAGAGAGTAACGCTTCCAATCGTGCAGGGCATTTTGTACGTCGGCAATAGCCTGCTGGTCCGCGGGACCGAGGCCAGGATTGCTTATGTCTCCGTCCATCGCTTCTACGTAAACGGAGGTGGCGTTGGCGAACAGCGGAGAGACATCGGGCTTTTTCGACTTGTCCTTGGCCAGGGCGAAGACGGGAAGGAGCAGGACAGCGAGGGCGAAGAACTTATACGACTTCATGTAAACACCTCGGTGGAAAAACAGAGGTCGGTTCGGCCGCAATGCGGTCACAGCGAATAGACTACGCCTTCGGAGCGCAAGCTGGCTGCACCGGAGTGTGTCAGAATCGAAGTCGCTCAAGATACTGGTAGCTGACGCGCGCCGTCTCCATGGAATTCTTCGGATTGTCATGCTCGACAAAATAGTGTTTGATACCGGCTTGTTCCGAATGAGTGAAGATTCGTTTCCAATCAATCACGCCGGTGCCCACGTCGGCCAGAATCGACATGTTCTCTCCGGCGAAGCGGCCACCGCGAACGCTGGCTGCATCTGGAATCGAATGCACGTCTTTGACGTGGACCAGGGGGAATCGGCCGGGATAGCGCTGAAAGTACTTGACGGGATCCTGTCCGCCCACCGTGATCCAGCCTAGATCCATCTCCATCTTCAGCAGGTTTGGATCGGAGTTCTCCAGGAGGATATCGTAGGGGAGTCTTCCATCCGGCAAAGGGATGAATTCCATCCAGTGATTATGATATGCAAGCTGGATCCCTGATTTCCTGGCCGTCTCCCCGGCATGGTTCAGGTAGTCCGTCGCATGCTTCCAGCCGTCGGGCTGGTTGCGAACTTCCTCGGGTATCCACGGCATGACCAGGTACGTGCGGCCGACGATTCTGTTGTCGTCAAGTATCCGGGGCAGGTCTTCGCCGAGGCCTTTCCAATCCACGTGATAGGAAGGAGAGGTCAAGCCATGACGCTTCAAGGCTTCCCGCATTTCCTTTGGTGGTTTGTCGTGGTCCTGGCCGGACTCAACTTCGCGGTAGCCGATTTCTGCGAGCCCGGCCAGCGTGCCGTCGTAATCCTGCCGCAACGCATCGCGGACGGTGTAGAGCTGAATCCCGATCGGCTTGATGCGTCGCTGCTCCGTGGCCCATGCGAGACGGTGGCCAGCTATGGTGGCTGCGCCGGTTACAGAGAGCGCGCCCAAAAAAGTTCGCCGATTCATATTCGTTCTCCTCTTCCAGGTTCAGATCAAGATCAGGTTGCGACCAAACATCTGGGCAAAAGACGAAGTCCCGTGTGGCTGCAATCGGATGACAGCGAATAGAGTACGCCTTCCTGGGGGAGCCTGCATGGAGAAGACATGCGAATTAGTGCGTTGGGGGCGGTTGCGAAGCAAACCGAGGCGCACCGGACTTTCGGCGGACTCCAGTCGCGTTGCGCAGGGTGCGGTTACAATCGCATCAACTGATGAAAAAGCCTGCGACATTGAAAATTCCAAGCACAGGGCAAGAGGCAACCGGCACCACGGTGGCGCAAGCGGAGAAGAACGGATTCTCGCTGATCTCAGACGGCAAATTACTTGGCCTTTACACGGCCATGGTGAAGTGCCGAATGATCGCAGAGTGGGCGACACTGCTGCGGCGGCAGGGCAGGGCTGGGAAAGACTTTGCCACTGGAGTGGGGCACGAGGCGGTGATGGCTGGTGTAGTTGCGGACCTGCTGCCGGGCGACACCCTGAGCCTGTCGCGCGGCAACCTGGTTGCGGGGATCGTGACAGGGACGCCACTGGATAAGTTGTTCGCGAGCCTGGGCGAAACGGACAATGGGTGGCATTTCGCGATGGAGCAAGGCGGGAATGGCGGTGGGAACAGGGTTGCAGCGCAGACCGCAGATGAGCAGATACGAGTGGCCTGCAACGCAGCGCTGGCCCACAAGACGGCCGGAAATGGAAAAGTCGCGGTGGTCTTCTGCGCGGATTGGCAGAATGAAGCTGGCGCATGGCACAAGGCGCTAAGCCATGCGGGCACGCACGAGCTGCCGATTCTATTTGTGATTCACCAAGATGCGCATGCGGAAGGAGAGAGCGGAGGGGTGCAAGGCAAGGTTCCGAATTTTGCCATCGAGCCATTGGCCCTCGGGGTCCCCGCAATCACCGTGGACGGAAACGACGTGGTGGCAGTGTACCGTGTAGCGTTTGAGGCCCTGGCGCGGGCACGGCAGGGCCGCGGTGCCACGCTGATCGAATGTGCGGGCACCCGATTTCAAGACACTTCCGAAATAGACGGGGTGGATACCGGGGAACGGGATGCCCACGACCCCATACGGAAGATGCAGGCCTACCTGGAACGGAAGCGGTTGTTCAATCCGGAAGCGGCGCAGAGCATAGCGGCAGAGTTCAGCCGGAAATTGGATGCAGCTACCCGACGCCGGGCGAATTAGTTCAATGCAAATGCTGCTCTGCTTCTTTTGGGCAGCGAGTCCCATGACCGCAATTGCGGGATTATGCAGTACGGGCAACAGCTCACATTCTGACCGGGAAACGGCGCCTTGTGAACCGACCTCGCGCAACAACCGAATGGTAAAGTGAGGGAATGAACGTGAGCAGACGTGCGGTCATGGTTTCTGTCATGGCATGGACGGCCGTGACGGCAGGGATTCTCCTCCTGACGACCAGCCCACTCGGTGCAGAATTGCCAGGAGCGCCCGAAGGCGGCGGACAGTGGAAGCACGATTCCGGCCGTCCCGTGCCGGTTTGCGAGCCTTCGATTCTGGACTCGCCTTATATTCCAATGGACAGTTGGGTCTATCCCGCGATGCTGCGGCTCTATTCGCTGGGCTTTGTAGACAACATGTTTCTGGGCCTGCGGCCCTGGACGCGCGCCAGTGTGGACCACATGCTGGAGACGGCGGGTGCGCGCATTGACGATGCCGATGCCGGGCCGGGCACCGACGAAGCACAGGGAATTTATGACGCGCTGAATCGCTACCTTGAAGAGGATACGCAGGGCCCCTGCCGGCTGCATCAAGGCAACACGCGGTTGGAGGAGGTGTACACCGTGGCGCGAGCCATAAGTGGCACGCCTTTGCGCGACAGTTTTCATCTGGGCCAGACGATAGTGAACGACTATGGCCGTCCCTATGCCAACGGATTCAACAACTACACCGGCGCCAGCGGGTATGCGTCGGCGGGTCGGTTCCTGATGTATGTACGCGGCGAGTTTCAGGGAGCGCCTTCGGCGGACGGTTATCCGACGGCGCTGGCGCAAACGCTCTCTGCCATTGACCAGATTCCATTCATCAACCCTGTAACCAATCTGCCCTATAACCAGGCGACCATTCCTCTGGGACCGGTGGCGACGGCGACCGATGGAAGGGTAATGGAGGCATATGTCTCCGCTCACTATCTGAATCACGAGATCTCGTTTGGCAAACAGGACGAGTGGCTGGGGCCGGGGCAGGGCGGCGGTATGGCCTACAGCAACAATGCCGAAAATATCTACTCTTTTCGCATCAACCGCATCGAGCCCCTGCACGTTCCTGGGCTTTCGTGGATTACGGGTCCGTTCCGCTACGACTTTCTGGTGGGATCGCTGAAAGGGCACGTGGCGCCGAACGATCCGTGGATGCACGTGGAAAAAGTGAGCTTCAGGCCGACGGAGAATCTGGAGTTCGGCTTCGAGCGCAGCGTGATCTGGGGTGGCAAGGGGCATGCGCCGATTACGCTGCACACTTTTCTGAAAAGTTTCTTCAGCTTCGCGAGCCCGTCCGCAGCCGTCAAACTGAGCCGGGAGGATCCGGGCGCGCGTTTTGGCGCGTTCGATTTTTCATACCGGCTCCCGCTCATGCGCAAATGGCTGACGCTCTATAGCGACTCGGAAGTGCATGACGATGTTTCGCCCATCGACGCGCCGCGCAGGGCCGCAATTCGGCCGGGGCTTTACCTGTCGCACGTACCGGGAGTTCCGAAGCTGGATGTTCGCGCTGAAGCTGTCTCCACCGATCCACCGGTTAGCACCAGCTTTCAGGGCCACTTCATGTATTGGGAGTATATCCAGAAGCAAGGCTATACCAACAAGGGCATGCTGCTTGGCGACTGGATCGGGCGCGAGGGCAAAGGTGGGCAGGGCTGGATTACGTATCACCTGAGCGGCAATGAATGGCTGCAAGTGGGGATGCGCAATCAGAAAGTAGCAAAAGATTTTGTCCCCGGCGGCACCACGCTGAACGACATCAACTTTCAGGCGGTGAAGCGGGTAGGACGCGACTTTGAAATCAACGGCAACTTCGCGTTTGAGCACTGGAAAGCGCCCGTTCCAGATGGGTCGGGACTACCCATGTATCTTCCCGGGCAGCAGACGGTCACCACGACGACGATTCAGCTTACCTGGTTTCCCGAGCGGAAGATCAGCTTCTAAATGCAGACACTTCCGCGGCCATCAACCTAGCGCGCGCGAGGATGGGTGTTGTCGTAGACTTCGGTCAACTGGGCCGAGGTGAGCTGGGTATAGCGCTGGGTTGTGGAAAGGCGCTCGTGACCCAGAATTTCCTGGATGGCGCGTAGGTCCGCGCCTTCTTCAAGCATGTGGGTGCCGAAGGCGTGGCGCAGAGTGTGGGGATGCACGTCGGAGGAGAGGCCGCGCCGGATGGCGATGCGCTTGACGATGCGGCCCACGCTGCGGGTGGTGAGGCGCGCCTGCCCACCGGCACGGGCCAAGCCGTGCAACTGCAGGTTGAGGAAGAGTGCCGGAGTGGCAGGCCCTTTGGCGCAGTTGTAGGCAGCAAGGTGTGCTGACCGCTCTGCCAGATAGGCCCGTAAGGCCTTGGCCGCCGCATCGCCCAGGGGAACGAGGCGCTGCTTCTGCCCTTTCCCACGCACCAGTATGGCTTCATTGGCCCAGTACACATCGTTGAGGTTGAGGCCGGTCAACTCTGCGTTGCGGATGCCGCAGCCGTAGAGAAGTTCAAGGATGGCCCGATCGCGGGTGGGCCAACTGGCAGCGTCTTCGCCGACGGAGTCGACGACGCGATTCATCTGCTCGATGGAAGGCACGCGGGGCAGATGCTTGGGCAGGCGCGGGGTGGATACCAGCGAAGCCACGTTCTGATCGACGTAGTGATCGCGCGCCAACCATCGGAACCAACTGCGAATGGAGGCCAGCGCCCGCGCCGCGGAGGCTTTTGAAAGGCCACGCTCATAAAGCGTGCCGAGGTAGGCCCGGATGTGAGTGTGGTCAATGCGGTCGACGGCGAATTTTTTGCCGTGGTGCTGGACGATGTAGGCGGCGAACGCATGAATCTCGCGGTGATAGGCGCGCAAGGTATGAGCCGATGCACCGCGCTCGTTCGCCAGCACCCGCAGATACTCATCGACAATATTCGCGAGAGCCGGGTTGGTCGCGGACTTGGGACGGGTGGTCATGCCGGTTCCTTTTCAGGTTCGGAAAGGTTTGAGGCCGGGTCGTGCTCGTGAACGCCAATATCATTTTCCGCGTTCGGCCTTTTATCTGGCTCAGAGGGAACGGAGGGTTGGGTGCTGCGCGGTTTTGCACCTTTGCGGAGCAGAAAGAGACGGGGCTTCGATGGAGCGTCCGCCAACTGCGATTGCTCGGACACCGAGTCCATTTCCACTTCAGGCCTGACTGCTGCGCGGGGATGGTGCTTGCGAAACACTTCTTTGAGGTGCCCGAGAGCCAGGTGCGTGTACACCTGGGTAGTGGAGATGTCGGCATGGCCGAGCAGCATTTGCACGCTGCGCAGATCGGCGCCATGCTCGACCATGTGGGTGGCACAACTGTGGCGCAGGGTGTGGGGGCTGGCGGTGCTGTTGACCGCTTTCACCAGATGCCAGACCCATTGGCGAGTAAGCGGCATGCCGCGAAGTGAGAGAAACAACCGCGCCGGATCGCGTCCCGCACGAGGCGGCAGGCTGCGCTTCCGTGAGGAAGTGATGCGCTCAAGATGGGGACGCCCCTCGCGGAGGTAATGCTCGATGGCGGTCATAGCGATCCGCCCCAGGGGAACGATGCGTTCCTTGTCGCCTTTGCCTCGAACCTGTACGCGGCCGGCATCCAGCGAGACGTCGCTGGTGGCGAGGGAGGTGACCTCAGAGACTCGCAGACCCCCGGCATAGAGCAGCTCCAGAATGGCGCGATCGCGCAAATCAGTGGCGCGTGCCTGGGGATGGGAAGCTGCGAGAGCGGCTCGATCGAGCATCTCCGCCACTTCCGGCTCCGCCAGCGACTTGGGCAGCACCTTCCACGCCTTCGGGGACTCGATATTGATGGTGGGATCGTGATGGATG
This sequence comes from uncultured Occallatibacter sp., assembly GCA_964396795.1. Lineage (GTDB taxonomy): Bacteria > Acidobacteriota > Terriglobia > Terriglobales > Acidobacteriaceae > Telmatobacter. The sequence goes on from CAYNGB010000024.1 coordinate 15,367, forward strand.
CGGCGGTCCAAAAGCAGCCACTTGAAGAAGCCGCGGAGACAGCTCAGCTTGCGTGCCGCCGAGCGGGAGTCGATGCCGTGGGCCCGCAAATGCTCGAGAAATGCCGAGACATCCTGCTGCGCGCAGGTGAGCAACACCCCGTTACGGCCTTCAAGGAACTCGGCAAAGGTTTTGAGGTCGCTGTCGTAAGCCTCGCAGGTGAGCGGACGCAACCCCTTCTCCACGCGCAGATACGCTTGGTAGTCCTTGAGCAGCGAGAGGGTCCGTGTTTGGTCCACACCTTCAATTATCCGCGCGGTCAGACCGCGCCTGGGGCAGGCGGAGGCGACGCTGAACCTCGTTCATCAAGGAATCAACTTCACTAATATCCAGGTTGCAAAAGCGGTTTCGAGCAGGGATGAGGTTGAAGATTCAATGCTATCCGCGCCCTGGGGTGGGACTCAGGGTCGAGGTTCCGCAAGAAGGCGCCTTACGCGGTTCTTCAGGGAATCTAAATCGGCTTCGCCCTTGAGACGGGCGCGGATAGTGCCGTCGCGGCCGATAAGGAAGGTCTGGGGAAGACCTAAAACGCCGCCGTAAAGAGTCCCAAGCGGCTGGTCGCCCATGACCACGGGAAAATCGAGATTAAGCTGGCGGACGAGGGCGCGGACCGGGGCGGAATCGTCGTCCATGGACACGGCGATAACCTGGAGGCCCTGGGGTCCATACTGCGTCTGCCAGGCGGCAAAGCGCGGCAACTCCAAGCGGCAGGGTCCGCACCAGGTAGCCCAGAAATTGAGCAGCACCACCTGGCCGCGGTAGGCATGGAGATCCACCGGCTTGCCGCTGAGGTCGTTGCGAGTGAAGGTGGGCGCAGGATGGTGCAGCAGGGAATGGGGCGCGGGATAAAGTGTTGCAGGGGCGAGAAGACATGCGTAGAGCGCAAAGCGGAATGGAAGCGAACTTCGGCGGGGAATTTTCATCGCTTCCTTTGGCCATCGGGCTTTGCTCTATCGGGGCTCTTCAACGGGATAGCCCTTCGCAACCCAGTCGTCGCCAAAGTTGTTGGCGAGATAAAGTACCTTGGCATGGATAAAGCCCAGGTCGCGGAGACGATGATATGCAGGGCCGACGTTGGGGCAGCGGTTCCAAGGGCAACAACCGCAATAGATGACGATGAGCCTGTCTTTAGGCGATGAGGCCACCGAGCTCTCAAGCAACTGCAATCCGGCGGGCTGGGAACCCGGGCCTGCATAGATGGAGCCGGGGATGTGGGCCTGAGAAAAAAAGATACGCGAACCAACCTGGAGCACCAGCGGCCTGGCCGTAGCGGGAGCCCGGAGCAAGTGGCTGAGAGCGTCGGGTTGTATCAATTGCGACTGGGGTATGGAGTACGCGCTGGCTGACGATACTGTACCGGAAAACTGAGCCCGAGACCGAAGTGGGAGAACGAACGCTGCGAGAAGAACAAGAACCATGAGAGAGATCGCGAACGTGCAATATTCACGACCCACGTGAAGACATCCATGCTGTTTCATCCAATGCACGTATAGCAGGACGGAGTGCAAGGATGCAAACCGCTGCGCCCTGCGCAGGTTTGGCACGCATCCGCTTTCGAGTTGCGCATTGATGGAGTTGTAAAGGATTGAATTCTTTGCAAAACCTTTACGTGCAAATGAAGGTCGACTTAGAAGAGAATAGAAGTGGACGACTATCAAGCGGAATAGAGGGGCAATTGACACCGACAGAGATTCAAGTTCCCAAGTGGACTGCCGATGAGTTCGAACGACTGGTTTTGAAAAGCAGCCCCAGGGTTGCGGTCTTCGATTGCGATGGAACGCTGTGGAGCGGCGACTCGGGCTATGGCTTCATGGTGTGGACACTGGAGCAGGGGCTGGTATCCCGCTCCACCAGCGACTGGATCGACACACGGTACAGGGCCTACCTTGCGGGCACGGTGAGCGAAGTGACGATCTGCGGCGAGATGGTGCAGATCTACGCCGGGTTGCGCGAGCAGGAACTGCGCACTGCCGCGGCAAAATATTTTGACGAGTTTGTGCGCAGCCGCGTGTTTGCGGAGATGACGGCGCTGCTGGCGGTGCTGGACAGGGCCGGGGTGGAGCTGTGGGCGGTGAGCTCGACCAATAAGTGGGTGGTGGCCGAAGGGGTGCGTGGCTACGGGATTCCCGAGGAACGGGTGCTGGCGGCGGAGGTGGCTGTGGCGGGTGGAATCATCACCAGCAAGCTGTTGGATGTACCCACCGACGAAGCCAAGGCCGCGGCGTTGGCGCGGGCGGGACTGGCCCGCCCCGATGCGGTCTTTGGCAACTCAGTACACGACCTGGCCATGATGGAGATCGCGGTGAACGCGTTTCCTGTGAATCCGTCGCCGGCGCTGCTGGACGCGGCGGCAAAAAACGGGTGGGGATACTTCAGGCCGCAGGCCGCGGAGGGCGTGGGAGCGGCGGTCGCGGGCGAGTAAAGGCAGGTCCTTGCCAAGTCGAGCCAAATTACTATGTGACTTGCACCTCTTTCAATGCGATTACACTGGAACGGTGGAAGAAGTCCAGTCCAGTTCGAGCCCCAGGCCTCCGGGTCCCGCCCTGCGCTATGTGGCGGCGGCCCTGATTGTCCGCGGAGGCGAAATCCTTATCTGCCAACGGCGTCCGGACCAGCCTATGGCGCTGCAATGGGAGTTCCCCGGGGGCAAGATCGAGCCCGGCGAGAGCCCTGAGCAGGCGTTGGCGCGGGAACTGAACGAGGAGCTGGGAATCCGCGCCACCATTGGCGCGCGCGTGACGCACATTCGCCATAACTACCGGCATGGCGGCGCGGTGGACCTGCAGTTCTTTGCGGTGCACGAGTTTGCGGGAGAGCTGGAGAACCGCATCTTTCAACAGTTCCGCTGGGAACGGCTGGAAAACCTGCCGGGTTACGATTTTCTGATGGCCGACCGTGGATTGATCAAGGACCTGGCCGCAGGAAAACTGCTGTAAATCCGCAAAATCCATGGGCAGAACGCAGTTAAAGGCCGCCTTTTCCATCAAAAATGGCTCAAAAACCGCGATTTTCAAAGGGTTTTGTTTACCATTGAGATAACAGGGTGACCTTTGCTCCTCGACGCTAAATTCATGATTCAGCTACTCTTACATGCCACTAGAGGGCAGACGAAGCACCCTGGAAATGGGCATTTTGGGGGGAGGGGGGGTGGGTGTCGATTGCCGCCGCCCCCATTTCCCCCATTGCTATCTCCTAGTGTGCGCCCACGGAGGGTCATTCTCTGCAAAAGAGAAGTCGGAAGTATGGGGCTCACTGTTTTGTGTCCGATCCAGGTTTGTGGCCTCCCGCCCGTGAATCAAAAGGCGATTCAAGGATAGGGCACTCGGCGACCCTCATCTAAAAGGTACTTGGGGATAACTGCAATGCCCGCTCTCTGCTGAATGGTACATTGTGGTCCATGGCCAGCCCACATGCGGGACAAGTCGCCTTAACAAAGGGCGGGCGCTGCGAGTGCAGCCGCAGCAGATGAACAGGACGCATATCGACCTCTGCGCAACGGGGGCAAATCTCTTCATCATCCCCTTGAATAAATATGTGGCCATTGATCCGTTCAAGGACGCCCTTGAAGCGGACCTGCTCCCGAAGTTGATTTCTCTGGCTCGTAAGCTCTTCGTTTTGCTTTTGGAGTTCGACGACCTTGTCGATCCATTCGCCCAGTTCCTTGTACAACTCGGCGTTTTGCGCCTTGTTGACGAGCTTGAGAATATCCCACCCTTCGCCAATTAAGCCCATTGAACGTTACCTCTTTAGCGCGAGCAACTGAGCGGCGAATTCTTCGCGCTCCTGTCTGTGCTGGTGCAGGACTCGAAAAGTGTGAGTGAAAATCAAATTGCAACTGTCGAATATTTGGAGACACTCTTCTTCGGATTTCCCGTGAAGGCCACCGCTCGTCACTTCATGCAGCGCAGTGAAACTGTCTCGGCCATTTGCGAAGGCCTTTGTCGGCAGAATCTTGCCGGCGGCGTAGTCAATCTTCTGAGAATACTGATACGTCTTGCGGGCGAGTTCGAATTGCTGTCGCTCTTCCGGTGTCCACTCCTCCCATTTTTCCTCGTGCAAGAGGTCCATCAGACTTTCGGTCGTGTCCTCGATAATCCGGCGCAGGTAGCTGACAGCTCCGATCCCAAAGCCGAAATTCCGGGAGCGAATTGCTTTCCTGTAAAGTTGCCTTGAATCACCAAGAGCAGTGTTCAGCTTCGGCTCGATCGCTTCCCGAAGTTCAGGAATCTGTCCGACCTTCCAAAAGCCCTTATCGTTCCACACGTACATATATTTCTGGTGTTGTGTCCTGCAATTCCGGCATTTAAAGGTTGCGCAACTGCCCCAGCCTCGGTGGCTGCTTGCCTCATGCCTCACCTCTTCTCGTTCAAATGTTTGAGTTTTCGAACATTCGGAGGTAACACAGTGCAGCTGAATCGTTCCTGGAAGTCTGCTCAAACCGCGCGCCAAGTCATGGAAAACGAAGGGGGAATACAGAGGGCCGCTCGCTAAGAATTCAGCCAGTCTTTTTATGTCTGATTGTTCCGCCGCTTTCGTGGCTTCAATTCTCTGGAGGACCTCGGGAGTAGGAGGAGGAGGGGTAATGGAATCCATCTTACTTGCTCCTGTCATTCTCAGTCTATCGCCAGACCGCCATTCTTGACAGACACAGTTGACGACTCGCAATGCCCTTGGATCGCCAGAGATGCGCCTTCCGCCTTCAGTTGGCGATCGCAGCCTAATGCGAGCGGCGAACCTGCTCGCCATCAGATGACTGCTGCATCAGTGGCCGGGCATCATGCCCCAGAGCATCACCATGGTCATGCCGATGACGATGAGGCTTGTGCCCCAGGCGATGACGTTCCAGAGGCGGGAGTTTTTGTGCTCGCCCATGAGGTCGGCGCGGTTGATCAGCATCAGCATGAGGATGATGACGACAGGAAGCAGGACGCCGTTCAGGACCTGGGAGAGGATGGCGACGTTGATCAACTGCGCGTCGGGAAGCACCAGAACGGTGGCCGCGCCGCACACGATGAGCAGGGTGTAGAGCCAGTAGAAAAAGGGCGCTTGCTTGAATGTGTGCTCCACGCCGGACTCGACGCCAAGGCCCTCGCACACCGTGTAGGCGGTGGAGATGGGCAGGATGGAGGCCGCGAAGAGCGAGGCGTTGAAAAGGCCGAAGGCGAAGAGCAGGAATGCGTAGTCGCCGGCCAGGGGACGCATGGCTTCGGCTGCGTCCGCGGCCACCTGAATGGCGCCCATTCCATGAGTGAAGAGCGTAGCAGCGCAGGCTACCACGATGAACCATGCCACGATATCGGTGAAGAAGCTGCCGATGATGACGTCGAGACGCGAGGCGGCGTAGTCCTTGACGCGAATTCCCTTCTCCACGATGGAGGACTGCAGGTAAAACTGCATCCACGGCGCAATAGTGGTGCCGACCACGCCGATAGCCATGTACATGTAGGCCTTGTCGCTCCAGACCGAGCGCGGCGGCAGTTGCACGGTGGCGCGGATGGCCTCGCTCCAACTGGGCTGAGAGAGCACGCCGGCAAAGATGTAGGCGATATAGACAAGCGAGGCGACGAGAAAAATTTTCTCGGTGCTCTTATAGGTTCCACGCACCACCATGAACCAGACCAGGGCGGCGCACACGGGCACGGAGATGAACTTGGTGAGGTGGAACAGGTGGAGCGAACCGGCGATGCCGATGAACTCAGTGACCACGTTGGTGTAGTTGACCACCACCAGGAGCACCATCAACACGACGGTGAGGCGGAGGCCGAACTCCTCGCGGATGAGGTCGCTGAGGCCCTTGCCGGTGACCACGCCCATGCGGGCGCACATCTCCTGGACCACGATGAGAGCGATGGTGATGGGAATCATGGTCCACAGCAAGGTGTAACCGTACTGTGCGCCAGCCTGAGAGTAAGTGAGGATGCCGCCGGAGTCGTTATCGACGTTAGCTGTAATGAATCCGGGGCCGAGGACGGCCAGGAACAGGAGTATCCGGATTCTCCAGCGCTTCAACATGCCCGCGGGTTCCTATGGTGGATTCATTCAGCGTCTTTTCAAAAGATTCCTCACTGACCATAACAGGCAAGGGGCGAAGTGCAAAACCCGGGTACGGGCAGGATGGGAGAGGAGCGAAGAAAGGCGATTGACGAATTAGTGGTACCGTGGTATATATGTACCTATGTCACAAGAAAAGCAGGAATACCAACCCGTGGAAGTGGAGCGCGTCCAGACCGGAGTTCGGATGGAAAAGCGCATGCTGAAGGTGCTGAAGGCCATTGCCGAACAGAAGGACATGACCCTGGGCGATCTTCTGGAGGGAATTGTGCTGCACGCCTTTGAGGGAAAGGCGCCCTTCTCACCGCAAACACTGAAGGAGATTGAGCAATTCAGGACGCTGTATGGAATGACGCTGAAGGCGGCGGACAGCCATCATCTGAAAGAGCGTAAACGATGAGAGGGGATGGCCTGAGAACTTGACAGGCCGCGGCGCGCCCAGCTACAACACGCTTTCATTGCAAATATGACAGGAGGCGTTTTGTATGCACTCATCCGACTCGAACCAGACATTCCCATCACGGCGCAGGATATTAGGCGCAATGGCATCAGTGGCCGGAGTGTCGGCCGCCGGGATCTCTACATCCGCGTTGCTGGGCCTGGACGCGGCGCACGCTGCGGCTGAGCCAAGCCCGGCAAGCGGCGCAATGGGAGCGGCTGGCGAAGCAGAGCATGCGGCGCCGGAACAACTGTTTGCCCAGGCGCGTTTGCGCGACTACAAGACGCGGCGCTCTTCAAGCTGGGACCGCACGGGGGGCAACGCTGACGCGGTTCCAGTGGAAGCGGGCGCGACAGCAACGCTGCTGGATGTGACCGGCGCGGGGGTGGTGACACATATCTGGTTCACCATCAGCTCAGAGGACCGCATGCACCTGAAAAACCTGGTGCTGCGCGCGTGGTGGGATGGAGAAAGCGCGCCGTCGATCGAGGTTCCCATTGGCGACTTTTATGGGCTCGGGCTGGGCGAGTACTTCACTTATCAATCGGCGTTGCTGGCCGTGGCGCCGATGAAGGCGCTGAATGCGTATTTCCAGATGCCGTTTGCCAGCGCGGCGAAAATCACTCTGACCAATGAAGGCAAGGTTCGCACCGATAGCCTGTACTTCGCTATCGACTACACGACGATAGCGAAATTGCCGGAGGGGCTGGGACGCTTTCATGCGCAGTATCGACAGGCAGCGCCGTGCAAGAAATCTGCGGATACAAGCGGCAAAAACCTGAAGGGCGAGGATAACTACGTCTTTCTCGACGCAAAGGGGAAGGGACATTTTGTGGGTGTGACCCATGCTGTTGAACAGAATACGGACGGGTGGTTTGGCGAGGGCGACGACATGATGTTTATCGATGGCGATGTCCTGCCCACCATCAACGGCACGGGGACCGAGGACTACTACAACGGGGCGTGGGATTTTTATGGGCAGGCTTTTGCCAACATGCGGCAAGGTGCGCCCTACATTGTGGACCCGGAGCGGACGGGCGGACGCTATTGCCTGTATCGCTGGCACACGGAAAGCCCCATCACCTTCGAGAAGTCGATTCGGGTGACCATTGAGCACGGCCATGCGAACGACCGCGCAGACAACTTCTTCTCCACGGCGTATTGGTATCAGACGGAGCCGCATGCGGCGTTTCCTGAGTTGCCGGCGCCGGAGGCTCGGGTGCCGAAGGTGGTTGTTGGAGGGTGAGCGGGGAGCGGGACGTTTGGGCTGACGGGATCCCACCCTTTTCACAAAGAACGTGAAAAGGATGAGGCAGCCAGGTCTGGGTTACAGGGGAAGAATCTGTACAAAAATACTGAAGTGTCCACTTGACAATCTATTTATTTGGAATAACACTGAAGTTATTGCTTCACTATTAAGCGGAGGGAGAATTTATGGAAAAGAGATCAGTTGTTCACAGCTCATTCGTTGTCGAACGCAGCTATCCGCAACCGCCGGAGCGGGTGTTTGCGGCCTTTGCGCAGCCTGCGCGGAAGCGCCGCTGGTATGCCGAAGGCGACCACGAGATCCAAGAATTCGAGATGGAGTTTCGCGTGGGAGGCAGTGAGCGCCTGCGCTACCGCTTCAAGGAAGGCCACCCCATCGCGGGTTCCGAGATTTCGAATGAAAGCACTTATCAGGACATCACGGCCGAGAATCACATCTTGATGACTTCGAAGATGTCGCTGAACGGAAAGGCAATCGTGGTGATGCTGGCGACGTTCGAATTTCTGGCCGCGGAGACCGGGACGGAACTGATCCTCACCCATCAGGGCGCATACCTGGAGTGGCCGGACGGGCCCAGAATGATCGAAAGCGGTTGGAAGAGTTTGCTTGATCGCGTGGCGCTGGAACTGGGGAACTAATTGGCGATTGAAAGGATCAGCCAATGAAGAGGCCTGTCATCGATGTTGACCGCTTGTTTCACGCTCTGGGGGATCCTACGCGGAGGGCGATTCTGGACAGGTTGAGCGAGAGGCCGGAGTCGGTTTCGCGGCTGGCAGGGCCGCTGGGTATCACAATCACTGCGGTTGCGCAGCATCTGCAGGTGCTGGAAGAAAGCGGGTTGGTGCACACTGAGAAGTTGGGGAGGGTGCGAACCTGCCGCATTGATTCGGCTGGGTTTACAGCGCTGGAGCGATGGATTGGCGAGCACCGCACGGTGTGGGAGCAGCGGCTGGACCGGCTGGGCGATGTGCTGGCGGAAGATGACGACGTCAAATAAAGGTGGCAACGTGTACGAGGAAAGAAAAGGCGGAGTCCTTTTAGAAGGAATCCGCCTTTTCGTTGCTTAGAACCAAGACCTTATGCCGAATTCAGGCTTACGTGCTGAAGGCCAGAACCGGCTGAGGCAGGAATGCTTCGGCGTCCTCTTCCGTTTCCGTTTGCTCGTCACGGCTCAGGCTCAATAGAGATTGGACCACGTCGGCGGCACTGTACGATTCGCGTCCGGGAGCCAGGAAACGGGCGATGGTGTTCAGGTCGTCGCCCACCGTGACCAGCGCGGGTTCGACTTGATTACCCGGACGTGTCTGGGCAAGCCCGATGTTGGCCATAAGAGCATTGCACAGGCATTTGCGCCCGACGGTGTCTTCAATCTTGCCACCCTTTGAGAGGTAGTTGGCCACCGGCTCGGCAGCGCAACGATAACCGATGTTGCCGTCCGGCGCGGCGTAGGGCTCACGCAGGTAGCCGAGATCGCAGACGCGTTTCCGCTCCTGGTAGACATTGAGCGCGGAAGAAGTGCCTTCTAGCAGGGCGACCTTGAAAGGAAATCCGGTGGGCGAGGCCAAGGGGTCAGTAAACACCTCGCCGACGCCGGCGATGGCCTGGTTCATAAGGGCCTTTTTCAGGTCGGGACTCATCCCAGATTCCTCACTGAAGGCGAATGCAGTACCGACCTGGATGCCCGCGGCTCCCTGGTCGAGCGCGTGGCGCAAAGCCTGCGCATTGCCATAGCCGCCAGCCAGCCAGAAAGGCACACCCAGTTCCCGCAAGTCCGGGATGCTGACCCGGTCGCGCTCACCGTAGATTGGTTCGCCGGCCGCATTCAATTGCAGCTTGCCACGCGGAGGAGCATTGTGGCCGCCAGCCGTAGCGCTCTCGATCACCAGCCCATCCACCCGGCCGTTGGCGCGTCGAAGCATGGTGGTCGCCAGGGTGTTGGAGGAGACGATGGCCAGAAACCTGGGCCGGGAGAGCTTGGGCAGAGGACCCTCGACGTAGTCGGCGGGGTTGAAGTGCATCTGCGTGTCCATGCTGGGAGCCGCGCCAGCCACGGCCAGTTTGTAGTCGGCGGACTGCTGCGCGGCATAGTTATCGAGTACGCCGGGAATGTGGAGGGGAATGCCTGCACCCATCAACACATAGCCGACACCGGCCAGCATGGCTCCGTAGAGCGAGGCCAAGTGAGGAAGCTGCACCTTCTCAAGGAAATTGACGCCTACGTTATTCGAGTGGTTCTCGCGGGCCAGAAAGACTTCGACAAAGTTCGACACCATGCACAGTTCGATCAGCTTGCGGGGCTCGACCTTCTGGTGCATGGCCGTGGTCGGGTAAGGAGCGCTGGCCGGCCTGCCGCCGGGGACAAAGTACTCCTGCCAGATTCTTTTTGCCATTTCGGGAAACGGAAAAGCATCCAGTCCCCGGCGCATATAGCCGCCAATATCGCCATCGGCAAGGCGGCGCACGAAGACCTGGTCGAGCGCCGTCCCGGAGACGACGCCAAGCTGGCCGAGCCTGGAGACGGCGTTGGCAAGGCGCCAATTGGACACCCCGACCCCCATGCCGCCCTGAATAATCTTGGGAAACTGGACCATTTTTAAATTGTTTCACAAATCAAGAAAATTCCCCGATTTTTATCTCATATAAGTAAGAAAGATAGGTACCAGAGTGTGCAATTTTGGACATTGCGCTGCGGCGGAATATGAATTTGGCAAGAAGGGAGAGCCTGGATACGACATGGCGCCTACGGTCCAGGAGACTCGTCGAATGCCTGCGCCATGCCAGGATAAAACGCCAAATAGCAGCAAATGAGCAAGTTCAGCGCCATGCTGAGAGTGAGCGCGGCCTGCTGCGGTCCGGTAAGCGGGATGGGCTGACCCGCCGCCCAACTGCCCAACAGATTGGCCGCGGTTTTAGCCACCGACGCCCCGGACATGAACATGGCATACCAGCGCGCACGCCAGTCCCGAGACCACCACCTCCAGCCGACAAAGGCGTAAAACAAGGCCAAAAGAAAGAAAGCGACCTCCGGTGGCAAGGGCTTGGGAACCGGTACGAAATGGGCGGCGAGAAAGGCCGAAAATTGGGTGTCGGGGAGTTCCCAGACAATGGTGGCAAAGAGCAAGCCAATCCCCGCGCGGAGGAAACAATACCAGGCATAGAGAGTGATCATGAGCGGCAGCTCGATCTCTCTCAACTTGCCCCGGTCCTGCAGCGCGGCGGGCATGGGCATGGGCGGGCGGACGATTCCTTTTATCCTGGGTGGCTCGGGCGATCGAGACTGCTGAGTCATGCTTGCTCCAGTGGAATACAGGGCTATAGAAGTGGTGATGAGTCAGCGGGTGGATGAGTTGAGTTCATGCTGTTAGAAGATTCAACAGCAGTGCAGAGCGGAGCGTGGCTGGGCGCCATGGGCTAAATGTGTGCACCGAATTTCGCCGATAACCGCAGTCACCTGAAATGGACGTAGCTCGGATGGAAGAGCTTTTCGGCGGGTCTGAAGTTTCAGTTTGAGGAATGGGGACATTCCCTGGGGCGGCATCACGGTTCCCAACAATGGAAGAGGATCCATTCCTCCATACGGGGGAACCCAGTGGCCGCATATGGGCGCCATTCTTTCGCGAAGCCGATAGGTCGGGCTGTAGGTTACGGGTTCGTAGCCACCTTGGAATTTATTTCGCAATACGGGTCTGTCCTTGTATGCGCTCAAGGGGAGGGTATCACAGGAGTTAGGAGTGAGTTTAGAGTTTTTCGCGCAGGAAACTAATCACGTGATCTGCCTGTACAACACCCACCATACGGCCCAAGGTATCTACCACGGGGAGCGCGTGCAGGTTGTACTTATCGAAGATTTCAGCCAACTGGTTTTGGCGGGTATCGGCCGGGCAGGAGAGGACACGCGGCTCGGTAAGCACCGACAGGCGCGCCTCAGGCTGCGCCATGACCAGCCGGGCCAATGGGATGACGCCATGGAGCACTCGCTTCTCGTCGAGCAGGTAGACTTCAGTAACGCTCTCAGGATCGCCGTCAAAAGTGCGCAGGGCCTGCACCGCATGAGCGACGGTGGAGTTCAATCCGAGATAGACGAAGTCTGTAGTCATGCAGCCGGCGGCGGAGTCCTCATCGAATTCGAGTAGCTCGGAAACCTCCTGGCGCTCCTCCGGCTCCATCTCTTCGAGGATTGCGTCGGATTGCTCCTCGGGCAGTTCGGCGAGCAGGTCAGCGGCGGCACCGGGGTCCATCTCCTCGACGATGTCGGCAATTCGCTCCTCGTCCAGCTTCTCGAGGAGGGACTTTTGCAACTTGGGATCGACCTCTTCAAGTGCCTCCGCGGCCACCTCTTCATCCAGCGAAGTGAAGACTGCTTCACGCTCGGCGGGAGCCAAGTCCTCAAGAATCTCGGCCAGATCGGAAGGATGCATGGCGGCGAGGCGCTCATGCTCGATACGCAGTTTGACGCGCCGCGCGGGATCGACCTCGATGACATTCACAAACTGCCAGGGAATGCCGCGCGCCCTGAACTTGCGGGAGAGGCTCTCCAGCGAGGTGCGAGGCAACATGCCCTTGAAAACCCTGCGGAAGGCACCGCGGAGACCTACATCGACCTCGGCCACGCGCAACAGGTGAGCGGCACCCTGCCCCATCCACTCCAGGTCAACGTCGTTGACACGGACTACCTTGCGGCCATGAATATCGATGATCTGGCGGTCAACCAGGTCTTGCTGCAGGTAAAGATAGTTGCCCTGATCCTGAAGCGGTATGAGGGTGCCGGAAGAGCGCAGTTCGAGGGTGCCGGCTGGGGTTTCCATCACGTCCTGCGAAGGCACAATGCACAGTCCGTCGCGAGTCTTGAGCACCAGGCCAGCCACCTTGCCTGCATCAGGGCCAGTGGCCACAGCCACGTCCTTGAGCCGTCCGCGCAGATGGCCCTGGGCGTCGGTCACCGGGGTACCGAGCAGCGCGGTGAGGCTGACGCGGGCTGTGGTGCGGTGCTGCATGAAGTGAGTGTATTCTCTCCGGTTTACCGTTGCCAGCCGCGAAGCATCAGCATGAAAGAGCAGGTAACTGAGTGGACAAGCGCAAGAGGGGGAGGCTTTTGCTTGACACAATGAGTTCCAGCTATGAAACTTCGAGCAAGGTTCCCCGGGGCTGCAGAGCGCAATAACCCCCACTTCCATTTGAAACTGGCGGAGAGGATCGCTGTGGAGAAACCCAGATCAGGCAGGCTCAGCTTTGCGCTTAGTTCCACGATGGACAGCGTGAGCGAGGTGGAGGCCGCCGCGGACAGGTTGGCGGCCGAGGCCGGCCTCGAAGAGGATGAGCGCTTCCATGTGACGATGGCGGTGCGCGAAGCTGCCGTGAACGCGGTGCTGCATGGCAACGACTACGATCCCGCAAAACAGATCAGAGCCAGTTTTGAGAACACTGGCAAGTCGCTGGTGTTTACCATCGCCGATGAAGGCCGAGGGCTGGACCCGGACACGATTCCCGACCCCCTGGCCCCGGAAAACCTCTTGCGTGGTACCGGGCGGGGCATCTTTCTGATCCGCTCTCTGATGGATGAGGTACACTTTCGACAACTGCATCCCGGAACCGAATTGACGCTGGTAAAACATCTGGCGCCGGCAAGCGAAAAAACGTAGGGTGTTTTTGCGGGCCGCGTCCGGGGGCGGACGGTGGTATTCAACTCCTGCTCAGGGTTCTAACTGTCTGAGACTTTCCTCTAAACTTGCACCGCATAAAGGTGCTATAACCGTATTACCCAAAAGGAGGATTTTCCGTGGCACTTTCTATTGCTTCCCGTGAAGTGGACGGCGTGACCGTTCTCGATCTCAGCGGGCGGATCACTCTGGGCGAGGGCAGTGTGCAGTTACGCGAGTCCGTTCGTGACCTGATTAGTAAGGGATCAAAGAGCGTTCTGCTGAACATGGGCGACGTGAACTATATCGATAGCTCGGGCCTGGGCGAGCTGGTGAGCGCCTACACCACAGCTAAGAACCAGGGCGCGGCCGTCAAGCTGCTGAGCTTGACTCTCAAGGTCAAGGACGTGCTGCAACTAACCAAGCTTTACACCGTCTTTGACATCTACGACGACGAAGCCAGCGCCATCGCTTCATTCAAGTAGCCTGCCACGGACCGTGGTCCGGCGGTACATGCTGAAAGGGCCATCCCGTTAACCGGGATGGCCCTTTTGATTGGGCGCGAGAAGGGCTAGAACTTCACGCTGGGTGGGGTTTGGGCGGCGGGACTGGCGGTAAAGAAAGCGTTGTTCTGCTTGAAGCCGGCGATACCAGCCCAGATGCTGTTGGGGAACTGGAGCACGAAGGTGTTGTAGTTTTGCAAGGAGTCGTTGTAGCGCTTGCGAGCTACGCTGATGCGGTTCTCAGTGCCCGAGAGTTCATCCTGCAGACGCATGAACTGGTCACTGGAACGCAATTGGGGGTAGTTCTCAGTGAGCAGGAGCAAACGGCCCAGCGCGGAATCGAGCTTTCCATTGGCCTCGATTTTGGCCTGCGGACCCTGGGCATTCAACATGCCCGCGCGCGCATTGGCGATATCACCAAAGACCGTGCTCTCTTCCTTGGTGAAGCCTTTTACGGTTTCAACCAGATTGGGGATGAGGTCGGCACGCCGCTCCAACTGCACATCGACCTCGGACCACGCGGCCTTCACGGCCTGGTCATTGGCCACCATCTGATTTTTTGCGCTCACATAGCTGGCGAAGACCATGAGAACGGCCAGCACCAGCACACCCACAACTCCAAGGGCAATCCAAAGTCCACGAGCCATACTGTTTTCTCTCCTCCGGCCTCCACGCGGGAAGCCCCTTCAAAAAAAATCAAGATTCTGAAAAACTACCAGCTTCCTCCTGCTCCACCACCACCGAAGCCGCCACCGCCAAAGCCACCAAAACCGCCGCCTCCACCGCCGCCGCCGAAACCACCACCCCCACCAAAGCCACCACCGAAGCCGCCGGTCATCCGGGGTCCGCCCAAGCCGCTGGAAATGAGGCCCAAGCCAAACAGGATTCGCATCACCGAGAAGCCGCCAAAGAGCAGAAAAAGGATAAGGAACGGGATCAGCCGGAGCAGCGCCGGGGTGTGCGCTGCCTGCCGCTGAGGCGGCTCCACAGGCTGGTTGTCCAGTGTGACCTTGGCATCGTCGGCGATGACCTGGGCGACCTGACCCACGGCGAGGGTGATGGCACTGTCATAGTCGCCAGCGCGCAGATAAGGGACCATGGTGCGGCCGATGTCGCCCACCTTGCCATCAGGCAGGATGCCCTCAAGGCCGTAGCCGACCTCGATGCGGTACTTGTGATCGTCGACGGCGAGAAATACGAGTGCGCCGCGGTCGGAGCCCTTGCGGCCCATCTTCCACTTGTCTTCAAGCTGGTTGGCGTAGTCGGCTGCGTCCTCGCCATCCAGGGTATGAATAATGACCACGGCAACCTGGGCGTTGGCCTGGGAGTGGTCAAGCTGGGCGCAGATGCTGTCAAGCTGGGCAACAGCCTGAGGCGACAAGACATGTGCATAGTCGCTGACGTAATCGGTGGGCTTGGCCAGATCCTGGACCCGCTCGGCCATTGCGGGGATGGAGAAAATGGAAACCAAAGCCGCCAGAAGCAGCGGAAAGCCGGTCGAAAGTGCGCGGCGAAAACCTTTCATCGCTCTTCATTGTACGTGGGCGCGGGGACAAAGGTTCCCTGACTGTGGAAGGACGCCCCAGGGCCAGGAATTGCTAGGGCGATTTCGTCCGAGCCACTACACTGGAAGGGAAATGACTGAAAACACGCCACCCATCGCCATTCCCGAGCACACCGAAACGCATCTCCACGGCGCGGTTCTCAGCGACGACTACGCCTGGCTGCGTGACAGACAGAACCCCGAGGTCACAGCTTACCTGAAGGCTGAGAACGAATATGCCGAGGCGGAAACGGCCGGGCTGGCGGGACTGCGCGACGAACTATACGAGGAGATGTTGAGCCACATCAAACAGACCGACATCTCAGTTCCCTTCCGCGATGGCGACTGGTGGTACTACACGCGCACCGAGCAGGGGCGGCAATACGCCATCCATTGCCGCAAGTCCGGCTCGGCTTCGGGGCCCGGCGCGGACGCTGCGGAGCAGGTGATCCTGGACGGCAATGAGCTGGCCAAGGGACACGCATTTTTCGCCATTGGCGCCACCGATATCACGGACGATGGACGCTGGCTGGCCTACACCACCGACACCACGGGCTTTCGCCAGTACACGCTGCACATCAAGGATCTGGACACGGGCGAGACGCTGGGAGGACAAGTGGAGCGGGTGGGCTCTGTGGTCTGGGCAGCGGATGGGCGCACGCTTTTCTACACCGTGGAGGATGAGGAGCAGAAGCGCCAATACCAGATGTGGCGGCATACGCTGGGCACGTCGCACGGCGAGGACGTGGTGGTCTACCAGGACGATGACGAGCGCTTCAACCTGGGCGCCGGGCGGACCCGCGACGGCGCGTTCGTGGTGCTGGAATCGGCCAGCCACACTACTACCGAGTCACGCGTGCTGGCGGCCGCCGATCCGCTGGGCACGTTCACGCTGATCTGCCCGCGCGAAGACGAGCACGAATACTCCATCGACCATCGCAACGGCATGTGGTTCATCCGCACCAACGATCTGGGACGCAACTTCAGGCTGGTGACCGCGCCGGTGACCGCGCCGGGTCGCGAGCACTGGGTGGAGCGCATTCCGCACCGCGAAGGCGTGATGCTGGAAGATCTGGACCTGTTTGCCGACTTCTTTGTGGCCTGCGAGCGCGAAGACGGGCTGCCGCGCCTGCGGCTGTGGCTCTTTGCAGACGATGGACCGGAAGCCGCGCCGGCAGACGAGATCGCTTTCCCCGAACCGGCTTACAGCGCCCAGCCGCACATCAACCGAATCTTCGATACGACCATGTTTCGCTACGCGTACCAGTCGCTGGTGACGCCGAGTTCGGTGTACGAGTACGACATGCGCAACGGCGAGTCCACGCTGCTGAAACAGGTTGAGATTCCGGGCGGCTTCGACCGCAGCCTGTACGGCAGCGAGCGCGTGCATGCGACGGCTGCGGACGGCGCGCAGGTCCCGGTGTCGCTGGTGTACCGCAAGGATGGTCGCGAACCGGGGCGGAACGCCCTGTATGTGTACGGCTACGGCTCCTATGGATATTCGCTGCCGCTGGGCTTCAGCTCGAACAGGCTGAGCTTGCTGGATCGCGGAGTGGTGATGGCTTATGCGCACATTCGCGGGGGCGGCGAGCTGGGCAAGCCGTGGCACGATGCCGGCAAGATGATGGCCAAGCGCAACACATTTACAGACTTCATCGCCGCGGTAGAGTTCCTGACGGCGGAGGAGTACGGCGATCCGGCACGGGTGGCCATCGAAGGCGGGTCGGCCGGCGGGCTGCTGATGGGCGCGGTGACCAACCTGCGTCCGGACCTGTTTCGCGCCGTCATCTCCCATGTGCCGTTTGTGGACGTAATGAATACGATGCTGGATGCGTCGCTGCCGCTGACCGTGCCGGAGTATGAGGAGTGGGGCAATCCCAATGAGGAGACTTACTTCCGCTACATGCTGAGTTACTCGCCCTATGACAACTTGAAGGCGGCGAGTTATCCATCGATGCTGATCAAGACATCGCTTTACGACAGCCAGGTGATGTATTGGGAGCCAGCCAAGTATGTGGCGAAGTTAAGGACATTGAAGACGGATAACAATCCGTTGCTGCTGGTGACTAACATGCAGGCGGGACACGGCGGGGCAAGCGGGCGATATGACTATCTAAAGGAGATCGCTTTCGATTATGCGTTCCTGCTGAGGGAGTTGGGGATTGTGAGCTAACATTTTAGCGTACTCCGACAGAGAACCCCCATGAAGTTGCAAGTCGAAATCCGGCTGTGTGTTGCAGTCGCAGTTATGGCCGCACCGGGATGCTTTGATCGTCCATCAGCCGCACAAGCTCTGCCTCCCGTAAGCGAGGCCGCTGTGCCAGTTTACTCGTCCGCCGACGGCCTGACTGCGCCGAGGCTGATTCCTGTTGAATTGGCGCTCGCGCCAGTGGAGGCGTGCAGAAGGAAAGAAGATGGAAAGGTCTCGCTATTCTTCGTAGTCGACACGGCAGGAGTGCCGCGAAACATCACTTTCGATCGCCCGCTTGGCTCGGATCTTGACCGCTTGGCCTTACGAGTTGTGGGCGCCGACCGTTTCAACCCAGGAACTCTAAACGCCAATCCCGTGGCGGTGGCGCAGAGAGTTGAAGTGAGCCTGAAGACTTGCCGGCAGGAGTCTAAAGATAGTTCAGGGAAGAGGAACATTTTCTTGCGACTACGATCGATTCCAGATCAATCGTTTTCAACAGTTCAAAAGGGATCATCAAGCACTGTCTTGACCACTCCCGCAACCCTGCAAGAGCTTGAGAATGGGACAGCGCAAATTTACAAGGTGGGAGGCAGCATCACCCCGCCGATGGTATTGAATAGTCCGCAAGCAGATTTCACAGACGATGCGCGGGAGCACAAGATAAGCGGCACATGTGTTTTTTCCCTTATTGTGGATTCACAAGGAATGCCGCAAGACCTAAAACTGATTCGTGCTCTCGGTTACGGACTCGATGAGAATGCAGCCGAAGCTGTACATCAATACCGATTCAAGCCAGCTATGAAGAATGGAGAACCCGTGTCAGTGAGAATCGGCATTGAAGTGACTTTTCGAAGAGATAGTTCATCCAACAACTAACATCCGACTGCTAAGAAGTTACTCAGCGCGCATCAGACTGAAGCGGTCTTAAGCTTCGCCTCCAGTCGCGACTTGTGCGTCCAGAGGCTCAGGCTGGGCTTGACGCTCCGCTGGAAACGCGTCTATTTCTTGACCAAGTGGAAGTTCACCGCGACTGTGATCATGACCGGAACGGGTTCGACGCCGTTCTTCATTGCAGGCTTGAACCTATACCTACCGATTGCCTCAATGGCGTTCTGGTCCAGGCCGGGGTCGAAATTGCAATACTCGTGTCTTTTGAGGCACACCTTGGGCTTCGACTTGGTAAATGAACTAACCCACCTCAACGTGCTCGGCCTCGAGTTCCGGGAGCCGGGACTTATGCGCCCAAAGGCCCAGGCTGGGCTTGGCGATGAAGAAGATTTCTTCGCCGTCTACCTTGTTATAGCCGTGGGTTAGCTTGGCGGGGTCGTAGCGCTGGAGCATGGTGGCCAAGTCTCCATAGCCAAAACCGACGCCTTCAATCTCCTGCCTGGTGAGGTGGCCGGGGCACCACGTGATGGTGAAGCGGCCTTCAGAGGAGGCGTGGATGAGGTGCGCGGCGGCGCCTAACTCGGCGGCCAGATCGGCGTTGGCTTCGACCGCCGCAGTGATTGCGGGAGTGCCACGATAACCATACTTGCGAATCATGGCGTCGATGGCTTTGTCCTCGCCGAATTCCCTGACGCCGGGCGCGAGGACAATCAACTCCGCTCCGTCGGCCAGCGCCATACGGGTGCGATAGATGCCCTTGCTGCCGATCCACGTGGAATGAAACTCCTCGGCGTCCAGATAGACAACAGCCTTGTGGACAGGCTCATCGAGGACTTCGAAGTTTACCTTGAGGCTGAGTTCTGCGGCGCGATGGTAACACTCGACGTCATCGCCGATAAACAGGCCGCGAACCGCCAGTTCGCCGTTGGCCCTGCGGCCCACCACCGTGAGCACGTAGACGATGGGCAAGTGGCCCAGGAAGTGGTCGGCGGCGTAATTAAGCATGTTGCGCACGGGATTGACGGCGCGGCCCATGATCCGCTCCAGACCGTAGACCGCGCTCAGATAGTGGCTGGGGTTGATGAAGTCGCGGCCGCCGACACCCACCAGGATGTTCTTGGTGTAGTTGGCCATGCCAATGATTTCATGAGGCACAACCTGGCCGATGGAAAGAATGAGATCAAAGCCGCCCTGGGTGAGAAGCCGGTTCACCTGTGCCGGGATGGCATAGTTGAGTTTGCCCTCAGACTGCTCGCGCATATACTCCGCCGGAATTTCGCCGACAGTTTCCACATCGGTACGCCAGTTGTGCCCACGGAAGAGCGATTGAGGCACATCGCCGAACATGTGCTCCAATTGCGCGGGCGGCATTGGAGTGTGGGTGCCGACGGCGGGCATGACCGCCTGGAGCCGGTCGCCATAGTACTTCCACGCCATGCGCGTGAGCCTGCCGGCCTGGGAGTAGAAGCGGGTCATATCGGGCGGTACTGCAAGCACGCGATGGCGCGCGCCCAGCTTGGCCAGGCTCTCGCATAACAGGTCATTCAACTGCGGGGAAGATAGGTCGGTGTCAACGCCGCCGACGGCGCAATAGAGGCTCATGCCGATAACTTTACACCTTTGGCTGTTTCCCTTGCAGGCGCGGGCGCGAACCGGGCATGTGTACCGCGAAGGACTCGGCGCTTATTCAATGTACCGGGCAAAGGCCTCGATCTGGCGGGCCTGATATTCGCGCCGTTCGACGGGCGAAGAGAGGACCGTGGAAGTGGACGTAGCGCCCAGGGCAGAGAGCTTGTCAATGAGGGCCTCAAGGTGGCGCACTGAGACCACATCCGCCTCAATAACAAAGGATTCCGCGCCTGTGATGCGATGGCAGCGGCTGATCTCAGAGAGTTCCTTGATGGCCGCCACGGAGCGAATGACCTGCAACTCGCCCCCGGGAATCGTAAGGCGCACGACAACTCGAATGGGAACGCCAAGCTTTGCGGCGTCGAGCACGGCGTGGTAGCCGGTGATGATACCCGCTTCCTGGAGGCGGCGCACACGCTCGGCAACGGCGGGCGTGGAGAGACCGACCTTTCTGCCGAGTTCCGCAAAGGATTGACGGGCATCGTGTTGCAGGCCTTCCAGGATCTTCCAGGCAATGGAATCGAGTTCGACAACGTTGGGTACGGTCTTATGCGCCATGTGCCAGCAATCCTTAAGTCGCTCTACCATTATCCTTAATCTCGTTAAGTATCGATACGGCTTTTCCTTCGAATTCCTATTTTCTGGCCCGGCCGCCAAGCCTATCGTAACCAGTAGCCGGGAACTGCTTCCCCCTTCCCTCCCCCACCTGACTTCGTTTCCGGCGCAGGAGGTCACGGTATGAGCGCTCGCTCGCACTCTGCGTCGACCCAGTTCATGACCCAGACAGTTGCCGAAGCACTTCCGGCAGGCACGGATTTTCTGCCGCTAAAGGGAACGGATCACGTGGAGTTCTACGTGGGCAACGCGCGCCAGGCGGCCTACTTTTACCGGGCCGCGTTCGGGATGTCGCTGGTGGCCTACGCAGGGCCCGAGACAGGCCGACGCGATCGCGCATCGTACGTGGTGCAGCAGGGCAAGATTCGTTTTGTGCTGACTACCGCCCTGCGCAGCGGCAATGCGATTGCTGAACACGTGAGCCGGCACGGCGACGCGGTCCGCGTGGTGGCGCTGTGGGTAGACGACGCCCGCATGGCCTGGCACGAGACGACCAGCCGGGGCGCCATCGGCGTGGAGGAGCCCCATTTTCTGTCGGATGAAAACGGCGACGTGGTGTTGTCGAGCATTCGCACCTATGGCGACACGATTCACACCTTTGTGGAACGCGATGCCTACGTGGGGCCGTTCCTTCCCGGATTTCGCGCTATCGAGAATGACCCGATCGCCCGGCCCGTAGGGCTGCTGCACGTGGATCACATGGTGGGCAATGTGGGCTGGCACGAGATGAACGAATGGGTAGATTTCTACGCCAACGTGATGGGATTTTCGCTCTATCAACACTTCGACGATAAGGACATTTCGACAGAGTATTCGGCGCTGATGTCAAAGGTGATGGCCAATGGCAATGGGTTCGTGAAGTTTCCCATCAATGAGCCTGCGGAGGGCAAACGGAGATCTCAGATTGAGGAATATCTGGATTACTATCCCGGCCCCGGCGTACAGCACATTGCCCTGGCCACCGACGACATTCTGCACACGGTGACGAGGCTGCACGAACAGGGCATTGAGTTTCTGCACGTTCCGCATACCTACTACAGCGAACTGCAGGAGCGCGTGGGAACGATTGACGAACCCATCGAAGAACTGGAGAAGCTGGGAATCCTGGTGGATCGAGACGACGAGGGATACATGCTGCAAATCTTTACGCGCCCGGTGGAGGACAGGCCCACGCTGTTCTTTGAAATCATCCAGCGCAAAGGGAGTCGCAGCTTCGGCAAGGGAAATTTCAAGGCATTGTTTGAAGCCATCGAACGGGAACAGCAGGCGCGCGGAAATCTGTAAGGAGGAGCGGCGATGCACACAGAGACGCTTTCAGTGGCCGCGCCTTACATCATCCAGCAGGATTACGCGGCCTATACGGAGGAACAACACGGCGTATGGGCTGAACTTGTGGGGCGCGTGCTGCCGGAGTTGGAGAGGCATGCCGCCCGCGAATACCTGGACGGATTTGAAATCATTGGCCTCAGAAACAATCGCCTGCCGAACCTGACGGCGATCAGCGCGCAGCTAGAACCGAGAACGGGTTGGAATTCGACACCGGTGAGCGGCTTTCTTCCCGCACCGGCATTCTTCGAGATGCTGGCGATGCGGCGCTTCCCCACGACCACCTGGCTGCGCGGCAGAACTTCGCTGGAATACACACCCGAGCCGGACATTTTTCACGATGTGCTTGGTCATGTACCGATGCACGCGCACCCGGTGTTTGCGGACCTTCTGGAGCATTACGGGCGGGTGTGCGCATTCATCTCCGACGCCGGAGTGCTGGAAAAACTCGGCCGCCTGTTCTGGTACACGGTGGAGTTCGGCGTGATTCGGCAACAGGGCGAAATCAAGGTGTATGGCAGCGGGCTTATCAGTTCGCACGGCGAATGCAAGCATGTGATCGAAGGTCATTGCGCGATCAGGGAGTTCGAGTTGGAGGAAGTGCTGAAGACTCCTGTAAAGGTGGATGAGTTGCATAAGCTGCTGTTCGCGGTGAGCAGTTTCGACCAGGCCTACGAGGCCATGTACGAGGCAGAGCGGCGAGCGCTGAGCGGCCGCTTGTAAGGAGCGTCATCGATGCCTGTTGCGGTTGAGTATCAGAGCGGTTTCGGCAACGAATTCGCGACGGAAGCGGTTCGAGGCGCTTTGCCCGTGGGCCAGAACGCGCCGCAAAAACATCAGCTGGGGCTGTATACCGAGCAATTCAGCGGCACCTCATTCACTGCTCCGCGAGCGACTAACCGCCGCACATGGACTTATCGCATTCGTCCGTCAGTGACGCATCGCCCCTATGAAGAAATTGCGCCGGGCCTGATTCGCAGTGGGCCGTTCACGGAAATTGCAACCACTCCGAATCAACTTCGCTGGGACCCACTGCCGCTACCGGAAAAGAAGACGGACTTTGTGGACGGCATGATTACGCTGGGCGGCAACGGCGACTCGGCGATGCAGACCGGGGTCGCGATTCACCTGTATGCCGCGAACATCTCAATGGACGACCGCTTCTTCTATAGCGCTGACGGAGAGTTCCTGATCGTGCCGCAGCTGGGCGCGCTGCGATTTCACACCGAGTTGGGCATTCTTGAAGTCGCGCCGGGCGAGATTTGCGTGATTCCGCGGGGAGTGAAGTTTCGCGTCGTACTGGCGGAGGAGCAAGCGCGCGGATATATCTGCGAGAATTACGGGCTGCCGTTCCGTTTGCCTGAACTGGGCCCGATTGGCGCGAATGGGCTGGCGAATCCACGCGACTTCAAGAGCCCCACAGCAGCCTACGAGGATCGCGATGGCGAGTTTCACATCACCTCGAAATTCATGGGCCGCCTATGGTCCGCGGCCATCGATCACAGCCCTCTCGACATTGTGGCGTGGCACGGCAACTATGCGCCTTACAAGTACGACCTGGCACGGTTTAACTGCATCAACACGGTGTCGTTCGACCATCCTGACCCGTCAATTTACACGGTGCTGAATTCGCCATCGGCGATTCCGGGCACGGCAAATTGCGACTTTGCCATCTTTCCGCCGCGCTGGATAGTGGCCGAGCACAGCTTCCGCCCACCGTGGTTTCACCGCAACCTGATGAACGAATTCATGGGCTTGGTGTTTGGCGCATACGATGCCAAGGCGGAGGGATTTCTGCCCGGCGGGGCCAGCCTTCACAACTGCATGGCCGGCCACGGACCCGACGCGGAAACATTCGAACGCGCCAGCAATGCCGAATTGAAGCCGGTGTATCTTGGCAACACTTTGGCATTTATGTTCGAGACACAACTGGTGGTGCGGCCTACAGGGTTCGCGATGCAGACCAGGATTTTGCAACACGAGTATTTCGAATGCTGGCAGGGATTAAAGAAGCATTTCACGACGGAGGCAAAGAGCGCATCGAAGAAGAGATGAGTGCGATGGAGTGCCTGCTTGCAGGCTTGATTGACTACGCGGGCTTATATCCGCCGGCGGGGCTTAACATGTGCCGCGCGGTGCGGAGTTACCTGAGTTATCGCAATGGCAAACGCGCAGCGGTGCTGGGGCGCTTCATTGTGGATCTGAATCGCCTCACCGAGCTTCGCGATGAAGCCGGCGAAGCACTGCGCGAGCTGAAGCTGAGTGTAATCGCACCGCCGAATCCTGATTGGAACGAGCTTCACCGGGCTCTCGACGATGGATTTCCGATCGAAACCATGGAGATAAAGACCGATCGGCCGATGGGGATCGAAGCGATCCGCAAATGCATACCCTCCAGTCTGACGACTTATTTTGAGGTGCCAATGCGGGCCTGCACCGGTGAAGTGCTGGATGCAATTTCGAATGCCGGTACACGCGCGAAGGTGCGCATGGGCGGCGTGGTTGCAGAAGCTTTCCCTCTGAACGGCGAAATCGCCTCCGTGCTGAAAGCCCTCGCAGAGCGCCGCATTCCCTTAAAAGCAACGGCGGGGCTTCATCACCCGATTCGCTCTCGCCATCCCTTCACTTATGCGCCGGACAGCCCAGGTGGAACGATGCACGGCTTTCTCAATCTTTGCTGCGCAGCAGCCCTGATCCACTTCGGCGGTGATGCCCGCGAAGCAATACTTCTGCTCAACGAAGAAGACCCCGACGCATGGCAAGTTACCCCGGAAGCTATCGGGTGGCGCTCCTTCCGGTGGAGTGCCGATCAATTGCGAGAAGTGAGGCAGCAGTTTCTGATAAGCTTCAGTTCCTGCTCGTTTGCAGAACCTATTCACGACCTGGAGACGCTGGGATGGCTCTGACAAGCTGGATTGCCTCCGCGAACGATCCCAGTGCAGATTTCCCCATTCAGAACCTTCCTTACGGCGTCTTTCGATACGAGGAACAAACGCGGATCGGCGTGGCTATCGGCAATCAGATCCTCGATCTTCGCGCCTGCGCAAAGTATGGATTGCTGGCAGGACTGGACCAAGAGATTGTAACGGCATGCGGTGAGAAAACGCTCAATTCCCTTATGTCTCTGGGGCCGGCGTCGTGGTCCAGGCTGCGGGCGCGTGTGACCAATCTGCTGGCAACAGAGCTCGCCGCCCCACTGACACGAGCGCGCGTGGAGCCCCTGTTGACGCCGATGCGCGAGGCGGAGATGCAGCTTCCGGCGCAGATAGGCGACTACTCGGATTTCTATGCTTCGATCCATCACGCAACGCGAGTGGGTAAGTTATTCCGTCCGGATAACCCACTGCTGCCAAATTACAAATATGTCCCGATTGGGTATCACGGCAGGGCCTCGTCGATCATGGTCAGCGGCCATGACATCCGCAGGCCATGCGGGCAGACAAAAGCTGAAGGAGCTGAACCAGTCTTTTCGCCGTCGCGATCGCTGGACTACGAGTTGGAGATTGGCGCCTTTGTAGGCGCGGGCAACAAGCAGGGCGAAGCAATTCCCATGGCCGAAGCCGAGCAGCATCTCTTCGGCCTGTGCCTGGTGAACGACTGGTCTGCACGCGACATCCAGGCATGGGAGTACCAGCCCCTGGGTCCATTCCTGGCCAAGAGCTTTGCGACCACCATCTCGCCGTGGGTCGTCCCCATGGAAGCATTGGCACCTTACCGCGTTCCCGCTGCGAAGCGCCCGGAGGGCGACCCGCCGCCGCTGCCGTATCTTAGCTCGACTGCGGCAGACCTGGGCGGTATCGATGTGACACTGGAAGTTTATCTTCAGTCGCAAAGGATGCGGGATACGGGTGCGGACGCGATGCTACTTAGCCGGGGCAACCTATGCGAGTTATATTGGACGATCGCGCAACTTATCACTCACCACGCAAGCAATGGATGTAACTTGCGCCCAGGCGACTTAGTTGCGACCGGCACTATCTCAGGACCTCGGGAGGGATCGGAAGGTTGCCTGCTTGAAAAGAAGAACAACTCTGAACCAGTGCGGCTGCCCAGTGGAGAAGTACGCACATTCCTCGAAGATCGCGACCGCGTTATTTTGCGCGGCTACGCCCATAAAGCGGGCTTGCCAAGGATCGGATTCGGCGAATGCGCGGGAACGATTGTGACGGCCGCTTCCGCTTGACGAATCAACGGGCATGATTGGGTCTATGGCCGCCTTCGCGGAGATCACGAGCCCTGTGAAGTTACAGGTTCCGAGCTAATCCGGACCCAGAGCTTAAACTGTAACTTGAACCAGCACAGCGATACATACTGCTTTGAAACCGGCGCGATTGAGGAGCAGGGCGCGATGAAAGCCTGGCCGGAGGGAGATATGTGCGTTGGGCAAAAGGACGCAGACCGAATGGACAGTTCCGATTGTTTTAACTCCTCCGACCCGTTGGTGAAAGCGTTCGCCCTCGCGGCGGAGTGGCACCGCAATCAGACGCGCAAGAACTCCGGCGTGCCCTATATTTGCCACCCGATGCAGGTGAGCGGCCTGATTCTGGAATATGGCGGAACGAAGGAGCAGGCTGTCGCCGGACTTCTGCACGACGTACTCGAAGACTGCGGGCGGAGTTACGAACAGCAAATCCGCGATTGCTTCGGGGAGTCCGTGGCGAGAATGGTACTGGACTGCAGCGACGGCTTTGCGGGAGAAAAGACGGCCCTCGCGTGGCGTGAGCGCAAAGAGCAGCATTTGCAATTACTGGCCCAGGCCGGGGCCGACTCGCTGTTTGTCTACTGTGCGGACAAGGTGCACAACGGACGCACGATTCTGGATGGCTTGTGGAATGAAGGGCTCGCAGTATTTGAGCGTTTCAAAGGGCGGAAAGATGGAACGCTATGGTACTACGGGGAGATGAGCAAGCTATTGAGTACGCGCCTGACCGATATCCATGGCGCGCGAATGGCAAGAGAACTAGCGCGCATTCTGGATGCGATCAACAACAAGACGCAGGAATTGGACGCCCTGGTTTAAGAGCAAGTTTGCAGCGCCGCAAGGACTTAGTGCCATGCGATTAAGATAGGGGCAAGATGAAAGCCGTAAAAGTGATTGCGCAGAGGCTGTGCCGCATGGATGTTCTGGCGGCCGGGTTGCTGGGGATAGTTGCACAGTTTGCGGTGAGCGCAGGCGCGCAGGTTGAATACGTCGATCCCACCATCGGCAATGTGGGAATTTTGCTGGTACCGACGCGTCCGGCGGTTTACCTGCCCAACAGCATGGTGCGTGTGTACCCCATGCGCGCGGATGCGCTGGATGACCGGATTGCGTCGTTTCCATTGACGATCAGTTCTCATCGGATGGACGAGTTATTCAGCATTATGCCTGGCGAGAAAGGGAACGCGGCTGCCTACGATCAGGAAGTTACTACGCCGTATTACTATTCCACGCGCTTCGATGATTCGCTCATCCAGACAGAGTTCTCGGCAACGGAGCGCTGCGGATACTTCCGCTTCACTTTTCCTGACGGCAAAGCCGCGGTGATCCTCGCCAACCGTCTGCAAGGCGACTTAGCGGTAGAAGGCGGCGGGGTGGTGCGCGGCGAAGAGCAATTCAATAACATGAAGGCCTTTGTCTATGGTGAATTCAGCGTGCCGATGGCGCTGAAGGTGGAAAGTCTTGGCGACGGGAAGCGGGTTGCCGCATCAGCGCATGGAACCAATCTGCTGGACTTTCGCTATGGCATCTCATTCATCAGCGTAGAGCAGGCAAAGAGAAACCTGGAACATGAGATTCCGGCGTGGGGCCTCGAAAGAGTGAAGGAGGCGGGTAAGGCGCGTTGGAATGCAACTCTCGGCCAGATCACCGTGGAGGGCGGCACAGAAGCGCAACGGAGGGTGTTCTACACGGCGCTCTATCGCTGCTTTGAGCGCATGGTGAACATCACGGAAGACGGCCGCTACTATAGCGCGTTCGACCACCAGGTGCACGAGGATAAGCGCCCGTTCTACGTGGATAACTGGCTGTGGGATACGTTTCGCGCACTGGAGCCGCTGCAAACCCTGCTGAACCCCGAGATGGAAGCGGACAAGATTCAGTCGTATGTGCGCATGTATCAGCAGTCAGGCGTGATGCCTACGTTTGCGGAGTTGACCGGGAATAATGGGTGTATGAACGGCAATCATGCCGCGCCGTGGTTTGCCGATGCATGGTTCAAAGGGGTGCGAAACTTCGACGTGCAAACGGCCTTTGAAGGAGTGCGCAAGAGATCGCTGGAAGTGACGATGCTGCCCTGGAGCCTGGCTCCGCGCGGCCCGCTGGACGAGTTCTATGCAGCGCACGGTTTCATGCCGGCGCTGAGACCCGGAGAAAAGGAAACTGTACCGGGAGTCGATAAGTTCGAAAAGCGCCAACCTGTACCAGTCACGCTTGAGAATAGCTTCGATGACTGGAACATTGCCCAGCTTGCGCGGGTTCTGCATAAGCCGGAGGACGAGAAGCTCTTTCTTCGTCGTGCGGCGAATTATAAGAACCTATTCCGCACGGACAAGGGACTTATGTGGCCCAAGGACTCCGCGGGACAATGGATCGAACCGATGGACCCTAAGTTCGACGGAGGAATGGGCGGACGAGATTATTACGACGAGAACAACGGCTACACTTACACGTGGGATGTGGCGCAGGACTTTGAAGGTTTGATCGCCTTGATGGGCGGAAGGCAGAAGGCAGAAGCGAACCTGGATCAGCTTTTCCGCGAACCACTGGGCCGCTCACGCTATGAATTCCTGGCCAAGTTTCCTGACTCCACATCGATGGCCGGCGAGTTTTCCATGGGGAACGAGCCAAGCCTTGCCATTCCGTATATCTATGACCGTCTGGGTGCTCCGTGGAAGACGCAGAAGCGCGTTCGCATGTTGCTGGAGTCATTCTTCACCGATACGCTGCAAGGGATTCCGGGCGACGAGGATGGTGGCGGAATGAGCGCGTTCGTGGTGTTCTCAATGATGGGCTTCTATCCTTTCACGCCGGGAATTCCAATCTACGACATAGGTAGTCCGGCCTTTAATAAGGTGACAATTCGACTCAAGAACGGAAAAGAATTCCTAATCGTTGCGCACAATGCTTCGCACGACAATAAGTACGTCGAGAGTATCCGTCTCAACGGGCAGCCTCTGAACCAGGTGTGGTTTCGCCACGCGGATATCGCCAATGGCGGCACGCTCGACATGACGATGGGCAATACGCCAAACACGTCGCTGGGCGCGGATGCGTCGAGTTTTCCGCCCTCTTCACTCGCGGTTAAACCGGAAGATTACGCACGATAGAATCGGCTCTTCAGGGCTGCAGAAGCAATGCACTTATAAGTGGCATTACTTGCGGCTTCCATGGTAGGATTCCCGCCAATAGGGCGGATTCTGCCCCTGGCAAAGCATGGACGGGCTCATTATTTTGGAGTGGATGGAGTGCTTGCATCATGGAGGCGGCAAGGGAGTCATGGTCCGCCCGGAATACCTGGAAGTGACTGATATTGTTTAAGATAGGCCCCGCGCAACGGGGCAGAACCGGCATTGCCTTAGCGCAGGATGCAACGCAGAAATATGGTTAACGACATAACCCAAAGTCGTCAGCAGATGACCCTGAAGTAATGTTGCCGGTGCTGAAAGTGTGAATTACGGTACAGAGGCGTACTGAGAAACCAAAATGCACGGGTTGGAATCTCAGTCTCAGGTGAATGATGGGACTCCTCAGTAGTCGCAGCCAAGCCGTGCCGGAGCACTACACGGAAACCTACTTTTGGCTTAGCTCCGCCGTAAGCAAAAAGAGGGGACCGGTGCGGGGCACGGTGACAGTGGCGGCTGAAAATGCCGCAGCGAACCCGACGCAAGAACGGCCATCGCAAGAGCCGTCGCAGCCGGAAACCGGTCGACCGCTCTTTTCCGCGCCCGAGTTGTAGGTAACCAAGGCCCGCACTGTAGCCGTCACACGATCGCATCGAACCCCATGCCTGGCACAGGTCAGGCGATCCCATGCTGTAGTCTGGAAAAGACCGCCCGTGCTTAAAGCACGAGCGCAGTTTCGTGCCCTTCTGTTACGACCCCAATCCATACCCAAGAACCGTCTGCTAAGATGCTGGCGCGGCAAAGTTCGCATCCCCAGTGGTGCTGAGGAGTAACTGAGTCTGCCGCAGGGATGAAGGAATGCAGGAGACGATGATGAAAGATCAGACAACGGGTTCCAATCCGCTATCTTCACTTACCCGGCGAAATTTTCTGAAGGCAGCCGGAACTGTAATGATCCTGCCGCGCAGTGCGTGGGCGGGCACCGGGCGCGCATCAGCCTCTAATCGCATCACGCTGGGCGTGTTGGGCTGGGGTATGATCGGGCCAAGCAATACCAAGTCGTTCCTGGCCGAGGGAGATTGCCAGGTGGTTGCGGCTTGCGACCTGGACAAGAATCGGCTACAGACCGCAGTGGACACCATCAACGGCCACTACGGAAACAAGGATTGCGCGGTCTATCACGACTATCGTGAACTGCTGGCGCGGGACGATATTGACGCCGTCATGATTGCGATTCCAGATCACTGGCACGCTCTGGTTGCTACGGCGGCCGCAAACCGGAAGAAGGATATCTACGGCGAGAAGCCATTGGCTAAGACCGTTGCCGAGCAGCAGGCTATTGTGAAGGCCGTGGAGCAGAACAATGTGATCTGGCAAACCGGATCCTGGCAGCGTTCCCTTCCCAACTTCCACAAAGCCGCGGAGATTGTGCGCAACGGCTTGATCGGCACCGTCACGCGAGTCGAAGTCGGGTTGCCTGACGGCCACTACGACTTCGCCGGCAACGAGCCTGCGTTCCTGAAGAAAATGGCGGCACTGCCCAGCCCGCCTACCAGTCCCGCGCAAGTTGTGCCGG
This sequence comes from uncultured Occallatibacter sp., assembly GCA_964396795.1. Taxonomy (GTDB): domain Bacteria; phylum Acidobacteriota; class Terriglobia; order Terriglobales; family Acidobacteriaceae; genus Telmatobacter. The sequence goes on from CAYNGB010000024.1 coordinate 46,393, forward strand.
GCACCGCGGCGTGGAAGCTGGCCGTGACCGAGCCTCCGCCGGAGATCGATTATGAGCGCTGGATCGGTCCCTCGCAGTATGAAGAGTACATTGAATGCCGCGTGCACCTGAACTGGCGCTGGAACTACAACACAGGCGGCGGGCAGTTGCTGGACTGGATTGGCCACCACGGCGACATCGCGCATTGGGGCCTGGGCTTCGACCTGAGCGGCCCGTCGGAGATTGAGGGCCACGGCGAGTTTCCGCCAAAAACCGCCATATGGAACACCGCGACCAAATACCGGATTGAGTGCACGTATCACAAGGAAGTCACGCACTATCCCGGAGATGTGGCGATCACCATTGCCGGCGGCTATCCTGAGATCAAGAGTGGAACGAAGTGGATTGGGCCGGATGGCTGGGTGTGGGTGGACCGAGAAAAGTTCGACGCCTCCAATGCGGAATGGGTCAAGGGCGATTCACTTCCCGAAGATCTGCGCAAGGTGAAGCTCTACGAGTCCCTCAACCATCAGCGTAATTTTCTGGATTGCGTGAAGTCGCGCAAGCCCACCATCACTCCTGTGCAGACGGCGCATCACTCTACGCTTCCCGGACATCTGGGGCTCATCTCCATGCTGGTTGGCCGCAAGCTGCAATGGGACGTGGCGGAGGAGAAGATTCTGAACGATAGCGCCGCCAGCGAGTTACTGTCTCGTCCCTATCGCGCTCCGTGGCGTTTGGCCTGAAACGAGCGCAGGAGACAGTGAAAAGCGGCTGGCGTGAGAGCGCGCCGCGAGGAAAGCGGACGGGCCTTTGCAGTTAAGCGGCCTCGGCGGATTTTTGTGTCCAAAGGACCATCTGCGCGGCGCTGGTCAAGATCGCGGCAGAAGTGCGGCGCTTGAACCAAACAGCGCGCGGATGTTCTGGGCGATACAATTGCGTCTGCTTGGAACTGCAGGCGAAATCGCTAGTGAAAGCTGGGTCGCGTGAATTACGAATCCTTTATCCTGCCGCAACAGTCGGCTCAGCCGCCGCGCGGACGTCGCGTGGTTGTGCTCATTTTTGTAGTTCTTGCTTTGATCCTCTTCGGCGGGCGGACGGCCATATCGTATTACGTCGACTCACTGTGGTTCGGGTCGCTAGGGTACGGAAGCGTGTTCTGGAGGACGCTAGGACTTGAGTGGACGGTGTTTGCGGCTTTCTTCGCCGCTACATTTCTGGTTCTCTATGGATGGTTTCTGGGCCTGAAGCGAGTCTGCGAGCCTGAATTGCGTGCGGCGGGCACGATCGTGATCGGCGCACGCACGGTGAAACTGCCGGTGGAGAGCATACTGCGATTCGGCGCGTTGCTGGGTGCGCTGCTGGTTGGATTGGCAACCGGCGCCAGCATGATGGCGGAGTGGTCGCGATTCGCACTCTATTGGTTTGCGCCGCGCGCTTCCGGCGGGGTGGTGGACCCCGTTTTCGGCAGGCCGCTAGACTTTTATCTGTTTACGTTGCCGGTCTGGCAATTCATTTCCGGCTGGCTATTGATGCTGGCCATCATGGCTTGTGTGATCGCCGGCTTTTTTATCCTGATCACCGGCAGCGCGCGGTTATTCGCCGGGCGTTATGACGACTCCATGCTGCCGCCATGGCGCGGTTTCTCAATTGCGTTTGCATTTTTGCTGATCACCATCGCAATGCGCGTCTACATCAGCCGGTTCGAGCGACTGCTGACCGATCACACCATCTTTGGCGGCGTGACCTATACAGACGCCCACGTGATGCTGAGTGGCTGGCTGGTGATTTGTGTGGCGTTGATTCTTGGCGCCGCCATTGCGGCCGTCAATGTCGTGGCGGAACCACGAGCGCGCCGGCTTGTGGCTGCTCCGATGCCTGCCCTGGTCTGTTTTTTTGCAGTGCAGCTTTGTGGATGGTACGTGAGCAGTTTCATTGTGAAGCCGAATGAGCTGGTTCGTGAGCAGCCATATATCGCGCACAACATCGAGTTCACGCGGCAAGCTTACGGACTGGACCGGGTGACTCAGCACGAGTTCCCTGCGGAAACAAGTGTGGAGGCGACAGACGCGGCAAACAATCAGGCGACTCTCAAGAATATCCGGCTATGGGACTGGCACGCTCTGCAGGATACACTGCGCCAGATTCAGGAGATCCGCACGTACTACGATTTTCCCGACATCGACATCGATCGCTACCAGATTGACGGCGAACAACGGCAGGTCATGCTGGCCGCGCGCGAGCTGAATGTGGATAAGCTGCCCGAGAGCAGCCGCAACTGGATCAACGAGAAGCTGATTTATACCCACGGATACGGCATCACCATGAACCCTGTAAACGGGTTCACGCCGGAAGGGCTACCGACGCTGATGCTGAGCAATATGCCGATTCAAAGCTCAGTGCAGGGCCTGGCCGTCAAGCGACCGGAGATCTATTTTGGCGAGCTGACCAATACCGATGTTTATGTGAAGACGAGGCAGAAGGAATTCGACTATCCACAGGGGCAGACCAATAGCCTCACATCGTACGAAGGCGACGGCGGCATCCTGCTGGGAGGGTTCATGCGCCGCCTGCTGATCGCCTTTGACCGCGGCGATCTGACCAAGCTGCCCTTCAGCGACGACATCAATGGGCAAAGCCGGCTGCTGATGCGGCGCAACGTAGAGGATCGCGTGAAGACGCTGGCGCCTTTCCTCAGCTTCGAAGCGGACCCGTACCTGGTGGTGGGCGACGACGGGCGGCTGACATGGATGATCGACGCATTCACGACCTCGGACAGCTATCCGTATTCGACCCACTTTCCCCTCGGCGGCGAGCAGATCAACTACATGCGCAACAGCGTGAAGGTGGCTGTAGACGCCTACAATGGCGCTACGACGCTGTATGTGTTCGACGCGCAGGACCCGATCATTGCAGCGTACCGGCAGATTTTTCCAGCGCTCTTCAAGGATGCGGCAGCCATGCCGACGGACCTGCGCAGGCATGTGCGTTATCCCGAAATGCTGCTGAAGATGCAGGCAGCCGTGTACGGTCTTTATCACATGACAGACCCGGTGGTTTTCTACAACCGGGAGGATTTGTGGACAGTGGCTTCAGAAGTGGGTATGACCGATTCCGGCGAACAGGCCGCGCAACCCATGGAGCCAAACTTCGTGCTGATGAAGCTGCCGGGAGAATCGGCGGTGGAGTTTGTTGAGATTTTGCCGTTCACGCCGGCCAGTCGCAACAACCTAATTGGCTGGTTTGCCGGGCGCAGCGACGGCGCACAGTACGGAAATTCGGTGGTCTACAACTTTCCCAAGACGAAGCTGGTCGACGGTCCTCTGCAGATCGAAGCGCGGATCGACCAAAACGCGCAGCTATCAGGGCAATTGTCTTTGTGGAATCAACAAGGCTCCCGCGTGCGGCGTGGAACTCTGCTGGTGATTCCGTGCGGGCGGGCGCTGATGTATGCCGAGCCGATCTACCTGCAGGCCGAGCGTAGCCCGATGCCGGAGCTGCGGCTGGTAGTGCTGGCGCTGCAAGACCGGCTGGCCTATGGCTCGACCTTTGAGGCGGCTATGCAGTCGCTGTTTGGCGGAGAAGCCTCGTCGCTGAGCGCAGAAGCCGGCACCGCGGCGGCAAGCACAAGCACAGCCACGCCGGGCACCACAGCCAAGCCCGGCGACGACCTGAACGCGCTGATTGCCGGGGCAGCCAAAGACTTGTCGGACTACCAGCGCCTGACCGCAGAAGGCAAACTTGGCGAGGCGGGACAGAAGCTCGAGCAGTTGAAGAACAAGCTCGAAACGCTGAGCGCAAAGCAGCGGTGATGGCTACATGCTTTGCCATCCTTGCGGCAAAATCAAATATGCCGCAAGGATGGGGCAGCCGCATCAACACAACCTCAAGCGGTCAGAGTGCTACTTGGTACTTGTGCCAGAAGCGTAGTAGTCGTAGGTAATTTTCCAGGTGAATTCAGCTCCCGGCGCGATGTTCATGTCGATGTAGGGTTCCGTAGAGAGCGGCGCGCGAATGGACCACAGCATTAACCGGGAGAGCGGGCGGTCGCCCGTAATGTGAACGCCGGCCCCGAGTTTGCTATTCGCTACGAGGATGTCGTAGTCCTTGGATGTGGCGCCAAAGCCCTGGATGCCGAAGTAAACGCGGTCTTCGCCGGCCAAGGATTTCATGTACGCGATTTGGTTCCCGCGAACTTCTGCGAGATTCTTGTCAGGGAGTTCGCTGGCTTGAATCTGAAAGGGCACCGTAATCACTGTGCCAGGCCCTGGCGCCTGCCGGTCCAGATAGAGGAAGTTGTGATCGTAGACGCTGCTCTGAATTGGCTTCGTTCCTGTGTTGCGGAGGCTGTGTTCGAGCACCATTTGTGGCTTTCCCTTGGTGAGGGAGAGGGTCTTGCGATAGATGTAGCCGTAGCCAGTTGAAGGGTCTGACAAGGTCTGGGTGAATACTATTGAGTCGCTGGTCTGCTTGACCGTCCACTTGCCGCCATTCACGATTTCGTACAGATGGAACTTGTCGTAGGGCGAATCGTCGGGCCTGCGCAGCACACCGACGCCAATCTTGATGAATGTTCCGCCGGCCTTGGCCTCGTTGAAGCCCAGAGCATCGTCACCAGTAGTGAACTCCTCGGGCACGCCGGTGATCGCGCTGCAAGCGCCAGGCACAATGTTCGCGCCATCGTAAATGAAATCGTGGACCTTGGGGTCCGAGCGCTGGAACCATTCGGGGTAATAATTGTGTCCCGCGTATTCAAGGTTCGCGATCACGCCGGACCAATCAAAACGCGTCCCCCGGTAGTAGCCGGTGGTGGCATTGGGCAGGTAGACCTTCAGGTGAATCAGGCCGTTGGTGAGATCCGTTTGTGGGTGATTTTGCGCAAAACCTGTGCTTGCCATCAGTGCAAGACTAACAGCTACCCAAATGCTTTTTCTCATCAATCTATCTCCAGAATCAGAACTGATCTGACGCCGATTCGCGCCGCCAGTATCTTATCCCGATCATTCTAGCCCCTTTGGATTGCCAGAAGCATCTATTGCGGGGATGAGGCTTTAGTGCGGTACTTAGAGGCTTCGGTCCATTGGGTTCCAGTACTAGATACGGTTTCCTGGCGTCTTGTAGCTGCCATAAGGCCGAGTAATCTCCGCGTATAATTGGTTCGGTTTGTCTGATGGTTTCCAACCCGGCGAAGTCGTCTCCTACATGGAGATGTGCACTCCAATCGGAGTGAATCTCCAGCGGGGTATGAACTTCCGCCTACGGGGAGCCGAGTCAGTTATTCTGATGAGCCTTCGTCCAGGGGCCCCTTACGCCGACCGAATTGAGGATGAGGGTCGGGTGCTAATTTACGAAGGACACGACGCGGTAAGAAGAATAAATGGGCCTGACCCGAAACAAATAGATCAACCAGAGTTTAATCCGAGTGGATCACCCACACAGAATGGGCTATTCGCTGAATCAGTGAGGCGCTACAAAGGTGCGGACGCACCACCCGAAAGGGTGATGGTCTACGACAAAATACGGTCGGGTATCTGGGTCTACAACGGCATGTTTGAGTTGATAGATTATTGGACCGAAGAATCAGCAGGGCGCACAGTATTCAAGTTCAAACTCAGATTAGCTGAAGAGGCCGATCATGATTCTTCTGCAAAAGCTCAATCAACTTTGGAAGATGATCGACTCATACCAAGTTGGGTGAAGCTAGAAGTGTGGAAGCGCGATCACGGGAGGTGCCAGAAATGCGGGTCAACGTCCAGCCTACATTTTGACCACGTCATCCCTTATTCAAAGGGGGGATCGTCGAAAGATCCTGCGAATATCCAGATATTGTGTGAGAAACACAATCTCGCCAAACACGACAAGATCGAATGACGCCCGTGGTACGCTTTGTCCTTCATCATGGTTTTGCGAGTCTTCGCGCCGGAGAACGCCAGACACCCAGGAGACCCGGGTATTTAAGAAGATCGCTTGCAACGGAGCACAAGACGGGAGTCAGCGGGCTGCGAAGCGGTCTGCCGACCTCCGGCAAGACATGAGGCTGAGAATGAGATTCCACAGGAGGAACGTAATGCGATTCAAGGTTGACCCAGTCGGTCATACCGCCATTTTCGCGGCACTGGCGGTCGTGATTTCAGCAAGTGCCAGCCTGGCGCCCTCGGCATGGGCACAATCTGCTGCCACAAATGCACCCAAACCGCCGGTCGCGTCCTTTTGGGGCCGCGGCATACCGAACGTCTCGCAGCAGCAGGCGATCGCGCTGCTGCAAATGGATGAAGATCTACGGCCACTGGCGCAGATTGTCACCGTGTCCCGGGTAGCCCTGTCCACCGCGGTTTTTCTGGATCCGGGGAATGATGCGGCGATCGAGACACAAGTGAAGAACCTCCATGCTGCTGAGCTGGCGTTGGCGGACGCGCGAGAGACGGCGTTTGCCAAATTGCAGAAGTCAGGCAATCGACTGGGGCCGGAACAAGTGGCGGCTTTTGCCGGCATGGGCGCCACAACTTCGCCCGGGAGTGGATTTGGCAGAGGAAGCATTCCAGACCTCTCTCAGCAGCAATCGGCCAGTTTGGAACAGATGACCACGGGGTTGCAGCCGCTCACAGAGAACGTGGGCGCGGCGAGTTCCGCGTTGGCAAGCGCCTCCCTTTTGGACCGGAACGCCGCAGGCATTCAGGCAGCGGCAGAGACCTTGGGCAAGGCAGAACTGGCACTGGCGAAAGCGCGTGCAGGCGCATTCGCCCAATTGCAGGCTTCAGCGCAGAAACTGTCTCCGGCACAGGTCGCGGCATTCACTGCGATGGGCGGTGCGTTCTTTGTATTCAGAGGCCTTGGGCCACTCAACGGACCGACGCCGCTCGAGCCGCTCGATTTCAACGATCACAAAGGATATGTCTCCCTGTTCGATGGTGTGAGCCTGAAGGGCTGGGATGGCAATTCGAAGTTTTGGCGGGCTGAAGGTGGGGAAATTATTGGCGAATCCACAGCCCAGAATCCCAGCGGTAATCAATACTTGGTTTACCGCAACGTTGAGGCTCACGACTTTACATTGAAGCTCGAAATCAAGATCGATAATGCCGGAGGCAGTGGGATTCAATACCGCAGCAAGACGGGAATTCCCTGGGTACCGCCTATACCGCTTGATGTAACCGCGAATGTCGGCCCGGTGAATCTGGATTGGATGATGACTGGGCCGCAGGCCGACTTCTGGCCTTCTACAGACCCCGCTTCGCGCTTCACCGGTCAGTTCTATTCCGAAAACGACCCGATGCGGATTATGGCGGCCCGTGGAAACGTGGTGGAAGGGGCCGGCGTCAGGCCAAAGCGGCTGATGGGCAATATCGGGGACCCGACGGCCCTCTATAAGTTGGTGAATCCGACTGGCTGGAATGAATATACCGTCATCGCCAGGGGCGGCACTTTCGTTCAGATTATCAACGGCCAATTGATGTCGGTGATGGTGGATGACGATCCTAATTCGCTCAACAATCAGTCTGGATATTTCGGCATAGAGCTCGAAGCCAATGCCAAGGTTGAGGTACGGAATGTGTGGCTCAAGAAACTGAATTGAGGCTGCTCGTTCCGTACGCATGCGGCGAAGTACGGCTGCTACAAAGATGGGCGGAGCGGCGGTTCGCTTCAGAGTGCTGAAGTAAGCTGTGGGTTCAGAATTAACGAAGTATTTGGGCTTTGTGGGGAGGGTTGAATGTATGCCATTTTCGATGCAGACTCCCCACAGTGAACAGCGGAAATCCGTGGAAGCTAGGACGACTGCCCTAACCCTTAACCCGCAAGCAGACCAAGGTGCCGAAGTACGCTTGCTAATCGCGACCGCAAGCGAAGCCGTGAGCGGACCAAATTCAGCGGGTTCTTGCCGAATGCAGCGCGAAGTTCGATGTCCAGCAGAGTATCGCCTGGCTGAACCATGGTGCGCTTGAGCAACAGCGGGTCTGTGCGCAGGTCGTTTAACCCCTCCTCGCAGGTGAACGCGAGCGGGAAGACTCCCTGCACAGATCTCTGGACTCTTTCATCAAAGCACCCATACGGATAAGCGAGTGACAGAGGTCTGAGACCAGCATTGATCAGGTCCTCTTTCGAACCCGTAACTTCGTCAGTAACTGCTTGGTCTGAAGCAGTAGTCAAGTCGGGGTGTGTGCGCGTGTGTGCCCCAATCTCAACTCCATGTGCACTCCAGTACCGGATTTGCTCCATTGTCATCATCGGGAGACCGTCCCAAGAGGTCAAGCCTCCCACTTGTCCACTAATCACGAAAACTACACTTTGAAAACCAAACCGCTCTAGTACCGGGAAGGCGTAGGTAGCACAGTCTGCATACGCATCGTCAAAGGTGAACATGACTAGCTTCTCGGGAAGACGCTCGCCAGTTGTGCACCACGCGAGCCATTGTGCGGGTGTTATCGCGGTATATCCTCGCCAATGGAGCCAGCGCACCTGGCTACGGAACTTTTCCGGTGTGACTGTAAGGGCGAGATGACTTGTTCCCGGCTTAGGATTCCCGATGTGGTGATAAAGTAATACCGCGACACGTCGTCTTGACGGGAACCCGAACATACGCCATCTCCTTTCCTTCCCTTGGCTTCTGGAAATGGCTGTCGAGATTTTCGATCGCGCCTCAGTCAACGGTGCATCCTCGCCTGATGTCCACTATACCGAACGCTCTCGGAGCTCGCCAAGGGCAAGGAATTTGCGCTTGCGCATGATTGTGAGTTCGTCGGCCGTCATATCCACGATGAGCGAGGCGAAAGCGATTCAGTTCCGCACTTATCTGCTAAGTCGTCGATTTCCGAGTCAGTAGAATGAGCGAAGAGTGGTACATTAGCGACAGTCCATAGGACTACTTAACGCTTGGAGTTATCAGTCTTGCAATCGGATGGTTTGGTTTCTATCGTTATCGTCGCGCACAATAACTGGCCCGATTTAGAACTCGCAATTCAAAGTGCCCTCCACCAATCCTATCCAAATATTGAGGTCATCGTCGTCGATAATTTGTCGAGGGATGCAACTGAGCAAGAGGTTCTGAAGTTATTCGGAGACCGAATCAGGTATGTGAGACAACCCAACACAGGCGAGGGCGGCGGAAGAAATACAGGCATGCGCCTGGCCGCGGGAGAATTCGTTCAATTCCTGGACGGTGACGACTTTTTGGCGCCCGACAAGATTGAGAAACAAGTTGCGTTCCTCAGAGCGGCACCGGATGTTGACGTGGTCTATGGCGATGCACGCCAGTTTCAATCGGCCGCCGGTTTTGCATCCTGGGAAGATTGGGACGGTCAAGATTACCCGGATATGTTGGCTACGCTCTTGTCACCCGATGGAAACGGCTGCGGGCTCGTGGTTCACAGCCTGATCTTCCGACGCCGGGCTCTGGAACTTGTTGGCCCATGGGTCGAGAACTCCCCGGGCCCTGATGGTGTTATGACAACAAATATGGCCGACCAGGACTATTGGTTACGCGCCGCTTGGTCAGGTTGCCGTTTCCGATATTGTCCAGGTTCATTGTGCTTTCAACGAAGACGATCTGGTCAGTTAAGTTCAAATCCCCGCAATGTGGTTCGCGGAATGGAGTCAGTCTTCACTAATGCTCGAAAATATATTACGCGGGAGCCGTACCGAACCGCTGTCTCGCGACAGCTCGGTCGAACTCTTTTCTATCTGGCGATTTCCGAAAAAGACTCAAATTCAACGGCATCGCTTGCGCGTCTGCGGAAGGCGCGAGAGGTGAGCCCTGATTTCGTCACCTCTCGGGCATTCGCCTTTGGAGCACTGCTGATCGTTACCGGAATTGGTCCCTTCGTATTCAGCCGATGGCTGGGGCCACTTAAGAGGCTTGGTGCCTTCGTTGCCGGCATGAAAAGGTAAGAAGGAACCACTCCAACCTCCCGATGAAACTATCCTTGCCTACTTCACTTTCACCGCCCTGACACCAATGATCAGCGGGAAGTCGGGGTCGCTCTTTGCCATCTCGTTGTGTGTTAGTTCTTCACACGCCATTCCTTCCAGAAAGGCGATGCAAGTCACTAAACTGCCGTAACTTCTCACCGTTGTATTTTCCTCGCCGAACGATTTTGCGAAGAGCCGCGTGCACGATGGCACAGTCAGCCGCCAACAGTCTTCGCTCGCCTCTGGGGCAATCCGGCTGACGGATGGCACGGTTGCAAGAAGCACACCGCCGGGGTGAAGGAGACGATAGGCATTCGCGATAGCTGATTCTATGTCGAATATCAAATGGAGAGTCTGAGTAAGAATGAAGCAATCAAATGCCGACTGTGGAATCTGATCGGCTACAGACAGGTCGGCGATAAGAGTTGCCAGCTTATTCGAGGGAGCGATGTCCAGAACATCAGACTGCGTCACACCTGTGCCGTACCGGTCCGTGTACTCGGAGTCTGCGACCTCCAAAGTTCGGCCGGCAATGTCCTGCCGATATCCTTCGAGGAATTTCGCAATATAGAAGCGATCAACGGGTGTTCCGCGGTCGAATCCCCAGACGGCACTCAAAGGTGAAGTGCGGCGAAAAATGCGGAGCGGGGCAGGCCGCCTGACGCGGGCAATCAATTGTCGTAGGCTCATACTTGTTCTCGCATTCTCATTTTTGCAGCATAGGATCAGTTCAAAGTGTTACTCCGCAAGGACAATCCCTTAATCGTGACGACCCGCGGGCATCCCCCCTAATTAGAGAATGGGTGAGTCCTGCTCGCCCTCAATCGAAATAGAGAATTCACGTATATTCCTTTTGTTTCCGACGCAACGAGTTCGAGTTTTGGATGGTCGCCGAAGAACTCCGAAATGCGCTTGCCACCGCGAAGCATCCATTTGCCCCACCAAAATGTTTCGAATACGTCGTTCTGCCGACTGTTACCGACGAGGAGATAGCCGCCCGGCAGAAGTGTGCGCACGAGCTTATCTCGCGCAAATCGGACATCCGCTGGATAGAGGAAGTACTCTAGCACATCCATAACAACTACTAAATCCAGGTTCTCTGGTGCGGGTGAAGTAAAGAGATTCCACTGCTCGATTCGAACGTCATTGCCCTTGCAACGCTGCTGTGCCCGGCACAGAGCCACCTGCGATATGTCGACAGCCAAAAGCGACTTGCAGCGCGGTGCAAGCATCTTTGTAAAGACGCCCTCAGAGCAGCCTATTTCGAAAGCATTCTCGAACAGTCGATCCTCTCGCGCCAAATCGAGTAACTCCGACGCACTTCGGAAGCGATCTGATTCCTCGGGGCTCGTCGTATAGTTCCACGGGTCTTCGCACTCCTGCATTAGGATTTGCAGGCCTTCGAGCACCGTCTGTCTCTTATAGCGTGCGCGTTCAGACAATGCTACACAGAAATGGAAAGCGCTACGAAGAGGGGCGACATTGCGGAGCATTTGTCGGACTTTGACAATCACAGCCTGTCTCTATTTTTACCTTAATGCTTGCCGTCGAACGGCGGGTTGTCTCCATGGGGCGGGCTCAGCGACGTGCAAACACAAATATCTCTCCTGGATCATCGACGCCCCAAGTCGTTTGTTCGGTGAGCCGGAAACCAGCTGCGGTAAAAAGCGCCTTGAACTCTGGTTTAGTAAAGTGATTAACCCACCCCGTGCGCGTACGACCCATTGATTCACGGATTTCCGACAAGAACGTGGATTGGGATTGTACGCACTCATAAGAAGCGATACAAATCTCAAAGTGACTCGCGATCCAAGGCATGATTGAGGGTACGTCGGAAACATATTCTAGCACTCCTGAGAACACTCCGACTTGCGATAGTGGGCCGCCAAGTGAGGGTAGCGGGCGACGATTGAGATCGATAATTCTAATCTCCGGAGTGTGCTTGATGATGTCGGAGGAGGTCAGCGAACAGCTTGGATGAAGATACTGTCCTAGTCCAACTGGTCCGGCGCCGAACTCGAAAACACGTGAATCATGCGGCACGAGTTCAGCGATCCGCATTGAGCGAAGGGACCATTCTGCAGGAAACTCGTATGTCCTCCACTTGGCGCGGTCGCTGAGTCTTAGAGCATGCAAGGCAAGTGTACGAAGTACCTTTGCGGATTGCACCAATTGGTTCATCATCACCGATCGCCTAACTGCTTCTCTGTGTTTCGACTCAAACTCGGCCAAATCGTGAGTCAACCAAGGCACGAAGCTTGTTGTATGCTTTCCATCCCGATTCGATCTGTCGATCGGCCGCCTCGATAAGGGGCAAGCGGCACGCGGGGGCAGTGTCCCATGCTTCATTAGCTTTTATGATCAGGTTAGTTGTCCAATCGGGAACAGACAGGTCGACAGGGAAAACCCCGACGCCAAAAAGTGCTTCCAAGCCAAGAAACTTATCGCGATAGTAATCCGAATTGTAAAGTCCAACAATCGTTACTCCTTGAGCTAAAGCGTATACACCTGCATGGTAGCTCCCCACTATCGCAATTCTGCAATCCCGGACCTGCCTAGTCAGGGTCTCAGGTTCCGTCACATTACCGATACAAATGCGCTCATACCCCTCTGTGAGGCCCGCAATGGAGTTTGAGTCTGCTTCCTCGATGTAAAGAGAACTTGGCAGCGGCCGCAATGTCACGCCTCGGGCCCTTGCGAACGGCAGAATTACCTGTCTTAGTTGAGTCAGAAATTCGATGGTGACATTTGAATATGAGGCCATGCGTAAGTTAATGCCCAAGCAATTCCCCAGCACTGAACCCCGGCCCCTTGATGCGATCCCGAGCGCGTCATCGCCGGTTACATTCACATGCGACAGATCAACATTCATTCGCTTAAGCAATGGGAGACTTGCCCTCGGTTCTCGCAATGCGATGAAATCGACCAGGGGAAGTATTTCGCGTGCACGTTCCGCCAGAAAAGTGCGATCGTCAATAGGTCCAAACCCTTGACCGAGCATAGCCACAAAGGCTTTTCCATTTTCTTTTACGAGCGCTATTGTATCCAGTAAGTCGAGTGCGTATTGCTCGAATGTGTCTGTGATTCCCCCCATTCCGCAAACCACCAGAAGATCGGTAGTCTGGACGGCCTCCAGGAACCCTGTCAGGGCAGTCGTCCTTCGGTTCGACCGTAACTTCAGATTGTATTTGGCTAAACGCCTGCCGAGTTGCAGGTGCCTTGACCTGAATCTTCGCTCCCAGTGACGGATATAATGCGGAACACCCCGCTGGGGCAGAATGCCTGACATCCAGGCCTTTCGGCCAATGTTGGACATCCCCTGAACATTCGGTGCATACACGGGTAGGGATTGGGGGCTTTCGGTGAAAACTCGAATGTCTGCGGTGGGCCAGAAGTTCGCGATCCTACCAACGGCAGTCTGCTGCATCGCAATATCCCCAAGGTTTCGCAACGCGGGATAATCGCTAGGCTCGACTAGAATGCGCATAAGACTCCCATTCCTCGTATCAATCCTGGCCTGAATTATGCGCAAAGGCATCAAGAGCAAAAGACTTCTTAACCAAAAAGTGTTGACTAGACATCACTTATAGCTTTCGAAGAGCCCTTCACTTGCCTGATTCTACCTCCCCGCAGTGTTTGTTGTTCAGCGATTTGTGCCCGTGTCCCGTGGTGTTGTCGTTTTACCAGCGACCGGGTTCTAGCGACGACAGTGGGCGCTGTTGCACGCTGCCAACCAGCGCTATGAACTGATCGATTCGATGGCCAATTGACTGCGTGACCGGCCTCTGGCGGGTAACGTCGCGCATAAAGTCTTCACGGCCACATTTCATACAGTGCACTCCGATCCGCATCCCGACGATGCTGATTGTGGGATGCAAAGCACGGTGTCATTTTCTTACCGCGTTCGCTTTTCCCGTTTTGCCGATCAACCGAAATAATGGATTGACCGTAGTTTTACGAAAGGGTTGCTGGATCCAAAAGCTTAAGGTATAGACAACTCCTCCGCAAATAATCGCCGCAAGAAGCTCCAACCGCGGATATTGGCTTAAGAGGCTGGAGACTACAAGGACAGTCATTGTGAGGGATGCTGAAGGAATCACCAAGTCAGAAAAGGAAGACGCTAGAAACCTAAGCCACGAAGAATTGGTTCCGCTTGTGGCATTTATCGTCGTGATTATTGCGCCGATCCACGCCGATACTGTAAATGCGAGTGCAGAGCCAGGGGCGCCAAATCGCGGGATCAGCAAGAAATTCAGCAGAAGAGCCGAGGCGGCTACACATGCAGTAATGACGAGCACACGATTCGCCAATCCGCGCCCCCATAGCACATGCAGCGGTCCAACCCAAAGCGCATCTGCGATGACCCCAATCGATGTAAGGCGCATTACTGTGGCAATTCCCGGCGTTGCATTCTGCAACCAAGCGGAAACCAGCACTGGCGCGAGTATGAACAGGCCGATGCAGAGAGGCATCGCCACTGCCAGCAGATACGTCGTCCCAAAGACTACCAGATCGGAATACGCAGCATTCCCCTTTCGCTTCTCCTCAGCCGCCGACGCAGAGAACAAAACTTCTGCGCCTCGCCAGTTGAGTTCCGAGACTATGAAACATGGCCGCTGGCCGGCGTAAAGCGCCATTGTGGCGCGGGCACCGCCCGTGAGGATGCCAGCCAGGACGGGTGGGCTAAAACTGCAGAGGTTGAAAAGCTCGGTGGTCAGAAAGCTGGAAAGCCCGAACTCGAATGTGCGACTCAGCCGCCGCCATTGGAGCAGTGAGCGATCCGCGCGCACTGCGCCCAGACGATGGGCGATGCTGAGAGCCAAAAGGCACTCCATCAGCGCGACGACGGTATACCAGACCGCGATTGCAGCCAATGTGCAGTGGCGCAACAACAACAAGGAAAAGCCTGAAAAGCGAAAGATCAAGGCGGCAACGGTAATCGCATTCATTGTGCCAAAACGCTGGAAGCCCGCCAAAACCGCATTGGCAAATGTGACAGTACGCCCGGCGGCAAAAGCTATTGCAACTGCCCAAAATACAGTAGGCGCCGCACTTTGGACCGATGCGCTCAAATGGAGTTTCGGCATCATCAAACTTCCTGCGGCCACAATGAACATTCCGCACGCCAATCCCAAGGCGCCATAAACTCCACAGGAGGCTGTCAGGAATGAAGTCGTCGAATCATCGGTAACCCGGTTCACGTCGCTGTGCGACGCGGTTTCACGGGTGATCGAGAGATACAGTGCACTGTCAATTCCAGATGCAAAAGCCGGAATTGTCAGTGTGAAAATCCAGAATCCGTATGCTTCGGCTCCAAGCCGCAGCAACATGAACGGGACGAGTACAAGGCTCGACAGAGTCGACGCGATCTGCGCTGAGTAGTTTAGCGCCCCCTGACTCACCAAGCGATAACGATCACTCTTATCGAAGTGACCGACAAAATCGGCGGTTTCCGATTCGGTTTGTCGTTCGGGAAATTGGTCCATGATTTCCATAAGGGCAAGAATGCTCGAGTCGTTGCCCTTGACGGTTACCAACGACTCACTATTCTGAGGTCATCACGAAGAAGTCGATACGCGATCGAGCACTTGCGAGAAATTGGTACCGACCTGTGGAAATTCCGTTTTAAAGGCTCGCCGCTTCGGTAATCCGACCAAACGGGTTCACGGGACGATCTTCCATATGGTAGCTCAGAGATATCTCGCGGATGCGTCGCAGTTGAGAACTTTTTTGTTGTCAGCCCTTTACACAGCATCTGTGAATTGTGGATTACGTAGCAACTCGGCCATCCACTGGCCGGCCCACTCACAGCCAAGGGTTTCAAAGAGAATGTTAGGAAACCGGGGATGAAGCCCAGCGAGGCATTTCTTGGGTTCTACCCCAAGGCCTACGCATGGGTTCTCGCGACTTCCCGTCATCTGTAAAAGGAAATTCCGAACGAGCCACCGCTTTTTGCCTGCATTGTCAGCAACGCCAATCACAGCTTCGCTGCTCTGCAAGAGACCGAGGAGCGCGTGATCTCCATTCCGGCGAGGAAATTGGCCTCGACGGTCGTGGGGATCGGCAGCCGCTCAGGGTGGGGCTGGCCATAGGCTTCTTACACTGCCCTGCAGCCGTTCCCAGCCAACTGCATCGACAAACAGCTCCGCAATGACTCATAGTATTTTCTTATGGCTAAAAAGACTAAGCGCATCGGCATCCTCACTGCTGGAGGCGACAGCCCTGGCCTGAACGCTGCCATCCGCGGTGTCGGCAAAGCTGCCCTCGGCTACTACGGCATGGAAATCGTCGGTTTTCGCGACGGTTTTCGCGGATTGGTCGAGAATCGGCGAATTGACCTGGATCGCGCCGCTCTTTCCGGTATCCTCACCATCGGCGGCACGATTCTTGGCACCAGCCGCGATAAGCCGCATCGCATGGTGATTGACGGCCGCACGAAGGACATGACCGGCGTCATCAACGAAAACCTCAAAAAGTGGGGAATCGATTGCGTCGTTTGCCTCGGCGGAGGCGGCACGCAGAAGAATGCCTTCCGTTTGCACCAGGCTGGCATCAACGTCATTACGTTACCCAAGACCATTGACAACGATGTGGCCATGACCGACGCCACTTTTGGCTACGCGACGGCTCTGGACATCGCCACCGATACCAT
The DNA here is from genome assembly GCA_964396795.1 of uncultured Occallatibacter sp. GTDB lineage: Bacteria > Acidobacteriota > Terriglobia > Terriglobales > Acidobacteriaceae > Telmatobacter. The sequence goes on from CAYNGB010000024.1 coordinate 62,924, forward strand.
CGACCGTCTGCATAGCACCGCTCACAGCCACCATCGCATCATCGTGGCTGAGATCATGGGCCATCGCGCCGGCTGGCTCACACTCGGCGCGGGTCTGGCGGGCGGAGCGGACGTGATCCTCATTCCCGAAATCCCCTATAACGTAAAGAGAATCGCCGAGGCCATCGGCCGACGCAGCAAGCGGGGTAGCAACTTCAGCATTGTGGCCGTGGCCGAGGGCGCAATGAGCCGGGACGATTCGCGCATCTTCGCAATGGCCGAGAAGGTCCTCAAACGCGCCAAGACCTTAAACGAGAAGCTAGAGGCCAAGCGTGAAATCGCCGCACTTGAAGTTCGGCATCAGGGCAATACGTTGCGCCTGGCACGGCAGCTTGAGGAACTCACCCACCTCGAATCCCGCGTGACGATTCTTGGCTACGTGCAGCGCGGCGGCACACCATGCGCGGAAGATCGAATCCTTGCTACGCGCCTGGGCAGCGCCTGCGCCGATCTGATCAACGAAGGGAGGTTTGGAGTAATGGTGGCGGCACGCGGTGACGGCACCGAAGCGGTGCCGCTGGATGAGGTCGCTGGCAAGCTCAAGCTGGTGCCGCCCGAGCATTCCTGGGTAGAGACAGCCCGCCGTGTGGGAACGTGTCTCGGCGATTGAGATAAGCCACCAGAGCGGCGGCCTTGCCGTCTTGTCAGCAAGCTCAACCTATTCGTCCTGAAGGTGGTGAAGGCTCGGACTGATCCGACTTAGTAGCATCCGAAGACTACTCACCATCACGGATACGTTGGGTTCACCGTGGATAGCAAGATAATCACGCTGAAGTCGAGAATGTCGGAGGGATACTCGTCGAGATATCCTCAAGAATCAAGGTACCTCCAATCCGCAGGTTGCCAGTTGCGCTCGATTGGTAGGAGTGCGTGCGCGGCCGGGGTATCGCGTTTCCAACCCCACCGACCAGCAAGCGATCGACTAGAGACTTACGTCGAAGGGACTGGCGATATTCTTTGTACGACAAAAGCGGAGAAGGACGTCTGCAGCGTACAAAATAGCAACTGTATAGAACACATGGAAAAACACAAATTCCCTGCATTCACGCGGATTCTGCAAATTTATTGAGGTTTTTTGAGCTACGGATAAAAGGCGTGGTGG
>CAYNGB010000025.1:0-63803 GCA_964396795.1 uncultured Occallatibacter sp.
CTAGTATCCTGCCACCGGAGGGTTGCGGGCTGCCAGTTTTGAGCTGCAAATGTGTCAATCTTGCTCATCTAAAATGAGGTAAACGGAGAGTAAGACTACATTAATCAACAACATATAACGATATTCCGTGCGGGGACCGGTCTCACAATTATGACTAGAAAAGGGCGTTTTGCTATTGATTTTTGAAGAAAAAATCCTTAAAATAAGAATCGTAAAGTTTCCTTCGGACTACTCGAACCCCCTCCCCAAGTCCAAGGATGTACATGCAACTTATCTCCTTTCCTAAGGACAACAAATCGATGGCGAAACGTCGTGGTAATCCGAATTGGGGCAAACCAGAGCCCATCGGCCCGGTTGTGCCCACAGTGACCTCCTTTGAACAGATCGTAAAGGAGTTCAAGCTTACTCCGGACCAGTACATCCGGTCTACCCGGCTGAGAGAGTGGGCTCGTCGGAATAAGAATTCAAAATACATCCCAGAGGCTCTCCTCGAAGCTTGGGGCTTTGAAATTGAGTCCACCTTGTAAGCCTTTTCTTTATCAGGCCATCAAGAGCGCCGCCTTCGGGCGGCGTTTTTGCTGTTTGGTCGCCGATGGGCGAGAATAAGAAAGTCACTATGCCGGACAACGCACGCACCTTCGAGCCCCCCTTTACCGACGTTCCTGGAGCGTTGACTGAAATTCGCGCTGGCCGCATGGTGGTCGTGGTTGACGACGAAGACCGCGAAAACGAGGGCGACCTGACCCTGGCCGCCGAGTACGTTACTCCCGAGGCCATCAACTTCATGGCCCGTTACGGCCGCGGACTCATCTGTCTCACGCTCACCGAGGAGCGTGCCGACCATCTCCGGCTCTTCCCCATGACTCAGCAGAATTCCTCGCGTTTTGGCACCGCGTTTACCGAGACGATTGAGGCGCGTGAAGGAGTCACCACAGGCATTTCAGCGGCCGATCGCGCCCAGACCATCCGAACTGCAATTGCTCCCGGCGCCACTGATTCCGACCTGGTTCGGCCGGGCCATATCTTTCCCTTGCGCGCCCGCCAGGGTGGTGTGCTGGTGCGCGCCGGCCAAACTGAGGCGTCCGTCGACCTGGCGCGGCTGGCCGGCCTCAACCCCTCCGGCGTCATCTGCGAAATCATGCGCGACGATGGCGAAATGGCGCGCATTCCCGACCTGATCCCTTTCTGCAACGAGCATAAGCTGCGCATCCTGACCGTGGCCGAGCTGATCCGCTACCGGCTGCGTCATGAGCGCTATATTGTGCGCGCCGGCGACAGCCGCATTCAGACGCGTTACGGCGAATTCCGCATGATCGCGTATGAAAGCCAGGTCAACGGCGGCGAGAGCCACATCGCGCTCGTGCGTGGCGACCTTTGCCCCGGCTGTCCCGCCTTTTTTGATGGGCCGTCAGGCTTGCCGGGCGCGCCGGACCCGTCGCGGCCCCCGTGCCCTCACGCCGTTCTGGTCAGGGTACACACTCGCTGCACAGCGGGCGATGTTTTTGCCGCTGACTGCCATTGCCGCGAGACTCTGGACCAATCCATGCGCATGATCGCCGAAGAAGGCTGCGGTGCAATCCTCTACCTGCACAACACTTCGCGCGGTTTTGAGATCGATCGTGCCCCGGCGACACCGTCTGCCTTTGAGTCTGGCGGCGCGGCCATTCCTGGCACCGACGTCGACGGCAGTTCTTCGCGTCTCGTCCTCCATCAGGAATTGCGCGCTCGCGAAGGTTCGCAGGCTCGTACCGGCAGGATTCTCCGCGCCATCGGCCTCGGTGGGCAGATTCTCTCGGACCTCGGTATCCGCCGTATCCGCCTGCTCTCGAACACCCCCATGCACATTCCCGCGTTAGAGGGCTTCGGCCTTGAAATCGTCGAGCAGGTGCCCATTCCCGTCGAAGAGTGTAGCCGCGTCGGCTAAACCGCTCGCTCCTCCACATCCTCAAGCGTTACATCGGCCAGATGCCGACTGCCAAAGCTGCGGAAGTCCTTGACCTGCCTCAAGTGGAAGGCTGGCGCTCCGCCCTGGGGCACGCGCAGGCGGAAGAAGTCTGCGCCTGCAACGTCATGCAGCCAGAGGGCCGGTCGGGCGTCGGAGGCACGTGTAGCGATCTCCACGTTGCTCATCTCCAGGTTTCGCACGTGGCGTACAAAGAACCCGGTGGCCGGCAATTCGCCAAACATGGCCGGGTCGGGATAGGCCGTCTCCAACTCCTCGGGCTTCAGTGCCGCCATTTCCGCGGACCCGCCTCCGTTTTGCTCCAGAAAGACGTTGCTGATCTTGATGTCTTCAATGTTGTGCCCTGGAACGCCGCTCAAGATCGAAGGCAGCCGCGATGCTCCTGAACTGGTGATGTTGCTTAGAATCACGCGGCGGATCACGCCCGGCTTGGCGTCGCTGGGTCCTCGCATGCGCGTACCAAGCCGCAGAAACAGGGGCGCGGTTCGAATATCGCGCATGGTAATCCCCGTGAACGTGATGTCCTCCACCACCGCACCGTCTTCCGACTCCAGCGCAAAGCCCTGGCAGCTCTCAAAAACGCAGTTGGAAATGGTCACGTTTTTAAAGCCGCCGTTCGATTCGGTTCCGAGCTTGATGCGTCCTGTAGGAGCTTCGGGAAGTCCGGTCTGCCGCTTCCATGTGCCATCCAGCACCGAGCCTACGACAAAGTCTCCAGTCACATAGCAGTTGGTGATGGTCAGGTTCTCAGTGGGCCGCGCATACCCCAGCGCAAAGGAGCTCTTGGGGCAGATGCCGTCGTCCCAGGGCGAATTCACGGTGCAGTTCGACACTCGCACATTGCGGCAGCAGTCGATGTCGATACCGTCGCGGATGGTGTCAATGAGCAGGTTGTCGATGGTCAGGTTGTCCACGCCTGTTGCCAGGACGCCAAACCAACCGCCTTCGAGGATCTTGAAATCCCGCAGCAGCACGTCGCGGCAATTCTTCAAAGCGATGGTCTTGTTGCCTACTCCGGGTTTGGTATTGTCGGGCCGTTCAGCCTCGTTGTCCCATCCCCGGCTCAGCCCTTTGCCCCAGATCAGCCCCGGACCGGTAATCGAGACTCCCTGCAGCCCTTCGCCCCAGAGCAGCGAGTTGTGCCAGTGGTTGTGGCCGAAATCCTGGTACGGCTCCCATGCGCCCTGCGGCTCGGCCATGTCGTAACCGCCTGTCGACGTGCCGTCGTGTGGCGTGGGTCCCGCCAGGATCACGGCTCCGTGGTCCAGGTAGAGGCCCACCTTGCTCTTCAGCCGAATGGAGTAGCAAAGGTACACTCCGGCAGGGAAGAACACCGTGCCGCCGCCGGCCGCTGCGGCCTCTTCAATGGCCCGGTTGATGGCCGGCGTGTCCGTGGCTGCGCCGTCGCCTTTTGCACCGTAGTGGCGCACGTTGATCCAGGTTGCCAAATGGCCTGCTGCTTCCGGGCCAATGTTCGCCTGCATGGCACCGGCCGCTCCGGGAGTTACCGCTGCCGCCGCCCCTGCGCCCGCCATCTTCAGCAAATCTCTGCGCTGCATCGTCTTCACTTCCTCATTTTGGATATTTCGTATTCGCGACGTCTGTCGTGAGAATTTTTGACCGTGGTCATTCTGCCACAAACCATAACAAGATGAGTGTTTGTGGGCATGAAGGCGACGGGGCATGGGTGCATGAGATAAGCTGTCAACGAACGGTAATCGGCTTCCGGCGGATTACCGGCAAACTCGACACGCTTCCCATACGCGGATTTTTCGCTGGTCGGCCTGAAAAGTGAGCAATATTGACCACCCAGCACCAAGGCACGGAAATAGGATACGCAAAAGTCCGGCGGGAAGAATCGTTATCGGCCATCCTCGAGAAAAGCACCTCGGCGATTGATCCGTCCGATCATGAAGACGCTCTCTGAGACAACCGTACTCGCACGAGGAAAGGTTGGATCCGATGAGCGTTCATCTGGTTAATCCCAGCGACAACTCCTTCGGCACCGCTGTCATCACTCCACGGTGGATGTTTGTCCTTGCTGCAGCCACACCCCGTGAAGCCGGAGATCCCATTCTCGTGGATGAGTCTCTTGAGCAGATTGTGCCGGAGAGCATTCATCCCGGAGACATTGTCGGCATCAGCGTGCACACCGGCAATGCGCTGCGGGGATACCAGGTGGGCAGAATGGCCCGCGGCCGCGGTGCGTGGGTCGTCTATGGCGGAATTCACGCCACGCTTTTTCCTGAGGAAGCAATGGAACGCGGGCAGGCGCACGCGGTTGTGACCGGAGACGGCGATGTTGCCTGGGGACAGGCCGTTAACGATTGTCTCGCCGGGAAGCTTGAAAGGATTTATGAAGGTGGCCGGCTTGAAGGCAGTCAGTTCCTGCCTGCGCGTTGGGATCTGATGGACCCTGCAAAATACATGTGGGCGTCGGTGCAGACTATTCGCGGATGCCCCAAGCACTGCTCCTTTTGCAGCGTCTGGCGCACGGATGGGCAAAAGCCCCGGCAACGAAACCATCAGCGAGTAATCGACGAAATCATTACTCTGCGCCGCATCGGGTTTCGATTTATCGCCCTGGCCGACGACAATTTTTATCCCGTCACGTTGACCGATCTGCGCCTGGCACGCGAGCAAAACAACACTGCCAAACTGGAAGAGCTGACGGCCATCAGGGCCGAGCGCTTCCAACTGATGGAAGAACTCGCTCGGCTGCCCAAGGACATGGTGTTCTATACCCAGATCACGATGGAAGCGGGCGAAGATGGCGACTATCTCGACGCGATGCGGCGAGCCAATATCAAGGGCGCACTCGTCGGCGTGGAAGCGGTGACGCCCGAGGGGCTCAAGGCAGTCTTCAAGGATTGGAACTACTCCGGCGAGGCGCTGGCCAAGCAACTCCAGACATTCAAGCAGCACGGAGTTCATGTGCTTGGGTCATTTATATTCGGGCTGCCTACTGACAAGCCTGAGACCTTTGATGCCACCGTGGAGATGGCGCTCAAGGCCGGTGTTACATTTGCCCAGTTCGTGATGATGACGCCGTTTCCAGGCACCGTGGATTTTGTGCGCTGGGAAAAGGAACAGGCTAAGAATCCCACCATGGTGGGCGATGTGCCGATTACCCGCTACTGGCTGATTCCGATCGACGTTCGCCCCAAGATGTTTACGCCGCATCCCACCATGAGCACCGACGAGATTCGCGAACGTACTCAAAAGGTGTGGGACAAGTTTTATACCTGGGGTTCAATCTGGAAGAGATCGTCCTGCACTCCCAATCTGCGCGCCAGGATTGCATTTGTGTTTCTCTCAAAGCTCTACCGCCAGATGTATGCGGGCACTGGAATCTCAACCGACAGCGCCCGCCGCAAGAAGTCGAAGGCTTGGGCGCGGTGGACGGCCCACCAGTGCAAGAAGCTGTTCCAGGCGCGGCCCATGCCCGAGCTTCCATCGCCGGCGTGGGAGAAACGGCGCAGCCCTGTTGGCCAGCCCGCGTTTGCAGCAGGTGACGGAGCGGAAATGTCGGGACCTTTCGTGGTGTTCCCCAAGAATTGACAGACTAGGGTCACTCTTCTTTGCCACAATTCAACCAACCGCTACACGCGCGCGCACTCGGGTCGTCAATATTTAAGGGCTCGGATGATGTCCGGGCCCGACTTATTTGCAGAGGTCCAAATAGAATCTATAGACTTTGCAGAAATGGCTATGCTCTAATCTCCATTCAAAGGGCCTTTCCCCTGGCCGGTGGTCCATGTTTCTGAAGCAACGCATCCTTCGCGCATTCGTTGGCGCCTCTGCTGTCGTACTTTCGTTGTGCGCTGCCGGCTGCGGCGGAGGAAGTCATACTCTATTTCAGATGCCGATTTCTGTTTCTTTCCCCGGCAAGACGGTTACCGTGTCGCAAGGTGGAATGCCGGCTGTCGCGCAAATCCTCATCCAATCCACCAGCGAAACCGCCCTCGTCAGCGTCAACGGCTTGCCGGCAGGAATCCAGTGGAAGTATGCAGCCTCAGAATCTGCTCCTTCCGGCACACTGACCTTTACCGCGAACGACACAACGCCGGCGGGTACTTACATGCCCATTGTGACCGTGAACTCGGCCGGGCAAATGGCTTCCGCCAGCCTCACCCTGGTAGTGGCTACCTGAGCTCGGATCGGAAACTCCCTGGCTACAAGGCTCGGTGACAGCGCCTAGAAGCTTTCACTCTCACCACCCCAGCACGTAAGCAAACATCAGCGGAGCGACGATCGAAGCGTCTGACTCAATGATGAACTTGGGCGTCTTCTCGCCCAGCTTGCCCCAGGTGATCTTCTCGTTGGGCACTGCGCCGGAGTACGATCCGTAGCTCGTGGTCGAGTCGCTGATCTGGCAGAAATAAGCCCACAACGGCACGTGCTCGCGCTGCAAATCCTGGTGCAGCATGGGGACCACGCAGATGGGGAAGTCGCCCGCGATGCCGCCCGCAATCTGGAAGAAACCGAGCGGTGTCTTGGCGGTTGTGGCCGTATACCATTCTGCCAGTTCCATCATGTATTCGATCCCGGTGCGCACCGTGTGCACCTTCTTCACGTCGCCCGAGATGCAGTGTCCCGCATACATATTGCCCAGCGTCGAATCTTCCCAGCCCGGCACAAACATGGGCAGGTTCTTCTCCGCCGCCGCCAGCAGCCAACTGTCTTTCTTGTCGATCTGGTAGGACTTCTCGAGGTCGCCCGAGAGCAGAATCTTGAACATGAACTGATGGGGGAAGAAGCGCTCACCGGCCTTGTCGGCGCGTACCCACTCTTTCAGCACCTCGTTCTCGATGCGCCGCATCGCCTCCATTTCCGGGATGCAGGTATCGGTGACGCGGTTCATATGGCGAGCGAGGAGCTTTCCCTCGTCTGCAGGAGTCAGATCGCGGTAGTGGGGAACGCGTTCGTAAAAGTCGTGCGCCACCAAGTTGAAGACGTCTTCCTCAAGATTTGCGCCGGTGCAGCAGATGCCGTGAATCTTGTCTTGCCGGATCATCTCTGCCAGCGAGAGACCCAGTTCAGCCGTGCTCATGGCTCCGCCGATGGTTACAAACATCTTGCCGCCGGAAGCCAGCAGCTCATTGTAGGCATTGGCAGCGTCGACCAGCGCTGCCGCATTGAAGTGACGATAATGATGCTTGATAAACGATGTAATTGAAGGCATTTTTGCTTTCCTTACTCCCGTTAGTACGCTAACACAAATGAATCATCGGAAAGTGAATGCAGGCCGCCTTTGGGAACAAGCTTATTAGATTATTTCAGACAGCATAAATAAGCAGCCGCAGAGGCGCTTCAGCCCGTGGAGAGCATCGGCCTGGCGGCGACCTCACCCCTTGCGCGCATCGAGCAGGAGATTCAATTTAGCCATTACGTCGAATGCGTCGGCCACATAAACGACGTCAGCCTTTCCTCGTGTCCACCCGCAGTTCGGGTCAAGGCTGATGGCGCGCCGCTCGCCGATGAAGCGCCAGCCCACCACGTGCGGTTCCTCCCCATGGCAGCAGGTGGAGAGCCCTTTCGCATGACGCGGCGTTGCGCCTGTTTGCCCGATCTGATTCATGTGTGTGAGGAAGGGCAGCACCGGCTGACCATCACCTCCCTGATCGACCAAAGATTTGCTGCTACCCAGCGAAGCGCCAGCCAGACGCAGAAATCCGAGAATCAATTCGCCGGCCTCTGCAGCGCGCACCTTTCCGTCGGACTGTTTCTTTGTCCATCCCGCACCGGCAACAAAAAGCAACTTGGCGTCTGGACGAATTGTCTGCGTGCCTTGCGCTGGGGCCCGGAGACCGCTGACCGTAGTTCGGAGCGCGGGCAGCTCGACCGGCACGTGCTCAACTTGCGCGTCAGCAGGGGCCGCGGCAAACGCGGCATGAAGTCCCGCTTCGAGCAGCAGGAACCACGGCCGTGTTTCCCGGCTGAGTATCCCTTCGATTCTTTGCCGATAAAACCAGCGGGTTACTTCTACAGATTCCGCGCCACCAATCGCCGTGATATGGGTGTCGATCACTCCGCCCAACCGATGCGCTACGCCGGCTAAAACACGTGCAAAGCGCGAATCTGCAGGCGCGAGCACAATGGTCGCTTGCGCGGTGCGGCACAGTGCTTCGCATGCGGCGGCGTCGCTTGCATAACGCGGCTGCGCAAATGCTTCGCCGGTGACAGCCAGCAGACGCGCCCCGGCCGGGGCCGGAATTGCTGCCGCAGCCGCTGCGTCGGGGGCGACGATGCCGATCGTCAGAGACGCGCCAAAACGCGAGGCCAATTCCGCGGCAGCGGTGACGATTTCGAGTGAAGCCTTGGTGAGAGATCCGCTTTCGTCGGCATGAGTGAGTGCAAGAATGGATTCCATCATTCGGCTCCAATCCATTCGACCAGTTCACGCGCGATGGCGTCCGGTGTCATGTCTTTCTCTACGCGAGTGGTGCGTTGCTGTTTGGGCAGGGCCACGGAAATGTAACGCAGGCCGTTCGCCGGCAACGGTGCGGGTTTGGCCCTTTGGAGCGCGGGCATGATGGTCCGCATGTTTGCCATTCCTGTCTGTGGGTTGTTGCGTGGCTCGGCAAGATTTCCAGTGGCCCAGCCCAGCACCGCGGGTGTTCCCATGCACACCGAAGCCTGGTGTTTCCCACCTTCTACGCGCTCCAGTACTTCAAACGAACCGTCTTCGCGGAAGTCGATCTGGTCCACGCCCTGAAACTGATCGATGATCCCAAGTCGTTCGCCAATCAACTGCAGGGTGACTCCGGCTCCGCGCGTGGCCGACTCCCAGCCGCCAAATAGCAGCAATCGCTCAAGATCCAGACCGGGCAATGCAGCAATGGCCTCGGCCAACACTGCTGCCGTGGCATGCGCGTCGGTGAAGCCGCCGAGGGGTCCATCGATGGGAACCAGTTCGAAGCTCACCTTCTGGGCCACGGTCATCATCACCTGCTGTAACTTGGCCTTGGGGCCTAGGCTCACCAGCCATACCTTGCTGCCGGGATTCCTGGCCGCAAGATTTGCAGCCTCGTAGAGAGCGCTTGCTGCCCAGGGATCAAGCACAGCCGGCAACATCATCTCGTTCTTCACCCCCGGGCCGTTGGGTCCGGTGATTGGCTCCAGGGTTTGCAGGGGATCGGGAACAGTGCCCGCGCAAACCACAATATGTAAAACATTTCCCATGAAAACTTCCTTTGATAGATGAATTTTGCGGAAGACGGAAAATCAGTTTTCTGCAGAGTGTAGTCCGCCTGCTCCAGCGCGGAAATCAATATGGGCGCGTGGGCCCTGTTCTGTTTGTATACAGTTCCACAGGCAGGCTCCACAATGCACGCATTTCTCGCGTTCAAACGCAGGCAATCCGTCTGCACCCAGCTTGATGGCCTGGCCCGAGCACATGGAGATGCATGTCTTCTGAATGCATGCGGCGCAAAGTTGTGTATCGGGAAAGGTTACGTGATCGGCAAAGCCGGGCGAGGCCTGCACCTTACCGCCTATTAGTAGAGCATCTTGCTGCGTTACCAACAATCGGCCGTCGAGCTCTATCTCCGGCCAGCCGCGCGCCGACAAGAGCGCATCATGCAGCGGTCGTCCACCCGCTAGCGCGGCCTGCGCCAGCGTTGCAAGCTTCGTTGGATCCAACCCCGCAATGGGACTCGCACCGTGCTTTTGCGGCGGTGGAGTTTTTGCTCTGAGTGAGAACCGCCCACCGGTGAGGCCCGCCAAAGCCATCCCGATCATACCTTTGACAATGCCGCCATGGAATCCGTTGCGTGCGTTCTGCGCTTCGCGTGCCCCACGCTCGACCCAGCTTGCGCGCCGCCGCGTTTCGTAGGTGGCGGCAAGACTCTCCTTCGAGAACGGCTTGCCCGCACGCAGCAACTCGATGACTGCTTCGCCCAGTTGCACGCCGGTTGTCCACGCCTCATCCACACCGGAGCCTGTGAGCATGTTGGTTGAGCCTGAGCCTTCACCGATGCGCGCAAATCCGTCGCCGCTCAGAAACGGCTCGCCTACCCTGCCTGACTCATCTAGCGATTTCGCTCCCCACGAGCGCAGCTTCCCATCTTTCAGGTGGCGCCACAGCGCAGGGTGTTGAATGTAATGCTGCAAATACCTGTACGCGGTTCGCGACGGATCACCGAGCCACGAGGGAACAAAGATGCCCACCGAGGCCAGCCGATCCGGATGCACGTAAAGGAATCCAAAAATCTCCGGTTCAGGAAACCCGAACGTGTGCCAGACGGTTCCAGGTTCTAACTCGGAGTCCTCCGGCAGTTCGATTACCATCTTCATTCCGAGCGCCCATTCGCGCCGCGCGTGGCCCTCAGGAAGCCCCAACCGCTCGTCGATCGCACGGCCGACAGCGCCCACCGGGCCATCGCCCACCACAGTCAGTCGCGCCTGCACATCCATTCCGGGCATAAAACCGTCAGCGGGCGCGCCCTGCTTGTCTACACCCTGATCAGCAAGCCGCACGCCCGACACAGCCTTGCCTGCGATCAGCGGCTGGCTCACAGGCGTTCCCGGCCAGATTTGCACGAGCCCGCTTGCCATCAATTGTGCGCCGACCCATTGATTGAACTGGCCTATCGAGAGCACGAGGCCGCCCTGCTTGTGGAGAAAGCCCGGCGTCCAGGGCAATTCGAAGGCATGATCTTGAATGCCCAGCGCTCGTCCCAAGCCGCGCAGCACCGCATCGGCTGCACGCAAGGTGAAGGAGCGGCGGCTGGCGCCTACCGGGTCAAGCAGGTAAAGTACCCGCTCCTTCTGGACCTCGACGGCCATCGGAATCTCTGCCGGGTTCAATTCCGGGAAACTGGCACGAATCCCTCTCGCTCGTGTTACCACTCCGCTTACGCTGGCAGAGAGGTCATCGGCGCGCTCGTAACACAGCACCTGCAGCGGCATGCCCGGTGCGGTTTTGCTCTCAAATGCGGGATCGGTGGGGTTTTCATTCCACGCCCGCGTCAGCGTGGTCAGAAATCCACCCATCGCCGGGCCAAATCCGGCGCAGGCGATGTCGACCTCCATCGTCATGCGCTCAATCGGTTCCGTCGCTCCCACTTCTTTCATGTTTGTGCCATTACTCATGCGGGATAATCCAGCGCTTCGGGAATCATGACCTTGCTCACCGTCTCAGCGGCGCGGTCCTTGGCCAGCCGTGAGCCGCTCAGGCAGGTGGAGAGCTTGTTCTGCAGCCGCAGGAATTCGCCACCACCCAAGCAACTCGCGCAGGGCCCGGCTTTCTGCGGATGACTTCCGTCCGCCGCCAGCACATCCACGGCATAGGCCGAGATACCGGGCATCGTTTCCTCGTAATCGTCAAGCTCGCTGGCGAGGAAGCAGCCCGCATGTCCCTCTTCGTTCCACGCCGGATGCCGGTTATATCCGAAAACCAGTTCGGCGCAAATGCGGCCAACCTCGCCCGCAGCCTGCGCAGCTTGTGTGTGGCATAAATCGCTCAGGAACTGCACTGTGCCATCCAGTCCTTCGGCCACCACGGCATCTTCAGAGCCGCGTTTCTCCAACTCCAGCACGTCCAGAATCTGCGCTCGCGAGGCCATCAGCCAGCACAGCGCATCAGCGAGCGGGAAGGTCACCCCCTGCCGCTGCCCGTGATAGAGCTTGTTGCCGTCCGGGTCGGTCGCCTTCTGCAGATGATTCATCGTCCACTGCCACAACTGCATCGCCGAGGCAAGCGTGCAAGCGCCTGTGCCCGGCCGCGTGGATGCGATCTTTCGCATCTCTGTGGTCCACGTGCGAAACAGGGCGAGAAACACATCGGACGTCATGGTTACCGTCAACTGTCGACGCTGCACGGCCTCCGGGCCTTCATAGGTGGCCTCCAATTGCGCGTCCATCCACTTGCTGGCGAGGAAGCCGGGACAATCCTCGGTGATTCCGTAGCCTCCCATCAGGCTCACTGCTTCACGCATCAGGTTGGCGCCGTGGCCGGTGTTCCACAGCTTGGTTGCGGGGCATAACACGTTGGCCTCCGCGTCCATCAGCACATAGGCCACCAGAGGATCCGCTTTCATCTCGGCCCGGCGCGGGTCGTCCTGCTTCAGCTGCAACAGCTCGATTGCCCGTTGTTCGCTTTCACGCAGCGCCTTCATCTCCGCGCGTCCGCCCTGTACGCCGCGCTCTTTCAAAATCGCGGTTTTTTGCTTTTCGATTGGATCCAATTCGTCGAAGAGCCGTGCGGCGGCAAAGCCTAAGGATGCGGCGGCCTCGCCGGTGGCCCACACGTCCACCAGCCGGTGCAGAGCGTCTTCGCGTTGCTGAATGCCCTGTTCGTAGCGCACTGAGCCTGGCTTGGCTCCCTCAGCGCCGCGGAAGCGCCCACGCTGATAGCGGATCACGGGTTCCACAGCGGAGAGCAGCTTGGCTGCCGTCATCAGGCCCACCGGTACGCGTGTCCGGCGGAACACCGACTCGATAATCTCGCCATGATTGAAGTTGGGTACGATCACGCCATCTTTTATTGTGTAGCCGCCAACGATGCGGCTGGCCGGCACCTTCAGGTTGAAGATTGGGTCGCCGGTAGACGAGAGCTGGTGCACGAGTTTCTTGGTGGCTGTTCCGTGGTCAAAGGTGCCTTCATCGGTCTCTTCTAGAATCACCACGCAACTGCCCTTGATGTGCTCGTCGTCGGAGTTGACCGCGGCGGTGACGAAGTTGGCGAAGGCAATGTTGGTGATAAACCGGCCGCGCTTCTCTACCTGCAGCCAAGGCTCCTCGCCCTCCTTCCACTCTGCCACGCGCACCTTGCCGTTCAACATGCCGGTGTCTACGCCCACATAGGGAATTGGCTCGGTCAGCACGAATGCGCCGCGCCACGGCTTACGATCCTCACCCGGCTGCGGAGGGGCGGCGAGGCTCTTGTAGTGACGCACCTGCTCCGGAGTACCGCGCTCATGAATTGGCGAAAGGGCCAGAAATCCGGCCAGGCTTGCCGTTGCCGCGCCGCCATCCACCCAGGCCAATTCGAAAGCCGAGAGGGACAAGGCCAGGTTCTTCGGCCCGGAGATGAATCCGCCCTCTTCGGGCTCCATAAATGTTGCGGAAATGCCGGAACGGTCAAACGCTTCCAGCATTTCGTTCTTTGCCGGGGTCCACTCGTGGTTGTTGCGTTCTCCGGCGGCCACCATGCGCGCCACAGTGCCTCGCGCTACACCGCGGGCCGATTGCACCAGCATTTGGATGTCAAAGCGGTCTGAGAACCGCCATAGAATCTGGCGCACCGCGTCGCCGGGAAGGGTAAGCATGGTTTTGGCTTCGGTTACCGCAACAGTGGCCATAAGTTGTACCTCAAGCAGCGTTCATATTGTCTTCTCATTCACCCTGTGCGGCGTGTGACTCACATCACCTCGGCCGACGTAGACCTTGCGGCTTTCAAGAGGCGGCAGGAGGTGATTTAACGCACGTCCAGCGAATCGCTCAGTGGACTGCGGGCGAAGGAGAGCGTCAGTCTTTGCAAGGTGATGGATTCCGGATGGTTAAGAGAATGCTCGGTTGACCCAGTCCAAAGCTTGTGATCCCAATCACTGCGGGATTCTTTGATAAAGACTTTCCTCAGAGGTGCAATCCCTTGCGCGAGTGCTTTTGAAAAAAGCGTTGGAGTCCGCCATAGGGAAGCCATGCGAGAAAGACGCGTTTTCCTTTCTCCTGGGGAAAGAAGACTGCAGGATGGCCGCAGCCGGAAAAATGACAATATGTTCCATCGCGCAGCCGTTACGGTGGGCTGCACGGTCGGTGATCGAGAATCTTTCAGCCGGGATTAACCTGGTATCGGGCACTGCCGGCACCCTTATCCGCACCTCAGTGCTGAGCGTGGGCTTCGTTGGGCTGTTGCTTGCCGTGACTCCTGCCCATCTCCGCGCGGAAACGGATTGCCTGGCCTGCCATGCCGACAAGGGCCTGCAGGACTCGTCCGGCCATAGCGTGAGTGTCGACGCGCAGAAATTTGGTTCCAGCATTCATGGCGTTCTGAAATGCGGCGATTGCCACGCCGACATCAAGGACTATCCCCATCCGGATCACATCGCACAAGTGGAGTGTAAGACCTGCCACGCCGAACCGTCTTCGCAACTCGCCGGAAGCGTACATTCCTCTTCGAAAGATCACCCCTGCACCAGTTGCCACGGGGATGCCCATAGCATTTTCCCCAAGACGGATGCGCGATCGGCGGTCTATCCGCTCAACATCCCGCGGACCTGCGGCGCCTGTCACGGCACCGAGGGAATGGCAAAGAAGCACGGTCTTCCCAGCGTCTATCCGCTTTACATGGATTCCATTCATGGCTTTGCGCTGAGCAAGGAGGGTCTGCTGGTGGCGGCCAATTGCCAGAGCTGCCACGGATCGCATCACATCCTCAGCCACAAGGATCCGAAGAGTCCCACTTACAAGGCGAACATCCCCACAACATGTGGAACCTGCCACGCGAAGATTAACGTGGATTACCAGGGTGGGGCACACGGAAAGGCCGTTGCGGCGGGGAATCTTAAAGCGCCCGTATGCACTGACTGCCACACGGCACATGCCATCCTGCAGCCGACCGAGTCGGCCTTCCGCATGCAATCCACACCCATCTGCGGCTCGTGCCACAAAGACAAGCTGTCAACATATCGAGATACATTCCATTCACAGCTTGGCTCGCTTGGGGGCTACGTTGAAACGGCGCGCTGCTGGGATTGCCACGGTGCACATGAGATATTGCCTGCATCCGATCCGCGGTCTCCGATTGCCAAGGGCAACCTGGTGGTGACTTGTAGCGGGTGCCATAAGGGAGCCAACCTCAGCTTCGTCCAATATCAGCCACATGCCAACGCGCACGATCGCAAGCTTAATCCTGCGCTCTATTTTGTCCGTTTGTTTATGAATCTGCTGCTGGCCGGCGTGCTCACGTTCTTCGTGATTCACACCATACTGTGGCTGATCCGCGCGCGAGTCGACCAGATTAAGAAGAAATCGGCACAAGGAGAAAAGAATGCCTGATTTGGAGCAAGCGGCAGACCGGACGGCAGAGCAACGCCCCGCAGTGGGCCGCCATTTCATGCGCTTCACGCGCGCACAAAGATACCTGCATGCGGTTCTGTTTACCACGTTCCTGGGGCTCGCCGGGACCGGGCTGCCTTTGCGTTTCAGCGAGAGCATCTGGGCACGTGGATTAGCCAGCGCCGTGGGTGGATTTGGCGCAATTCTTTTCTTTCATAAACTCTGTGCGATCGTCCTCACCGGAGCATTTCTCGTTCACGTGAAGGACATCTTTACGCGTGGCATCCTCCATCGCGAAAAGGGAATCTTCTGGGGCTCTACCTCCATGGTCGCCAACTGGAAGGATGTGAAGGATCTCTTCGGACACATGCGCTGGTTTCTGGGCCTGGGCCCGAAGCCGCAGTTTGAGCGTTACGCCTATTGGGAGAAGTTCGACTACTGGGCGGTCTTCTGGGGAATGCTCGTCATCGGTTTCTCGGGATATGCCATGTGGTTTGCCCCGTTCTTCGCGCATTTCCTGCCCGGCTGGGCGTTGAACGCCGTGCTGGTAATTCACAGCGAAGAAGGGCTGCTCGCCATCCTGTTCATCTTCTCAATCCACTTCGTCAACACCCACCTGCGCCCCGACAGTTTTCCCATGGATATGGTGGTCTTTACCGGCGTAGAGAGTGAAGAGGAGTTCAAGCACAAGCGCTCGCTCGAGTATGAGCGGCTTGCGAGGCAGGGAAAACTGGAAGCGAGGCTTGGAGAGGCGCCGCAGACGTGGCAGGTTAACTTCTCCAAGGTCATTGGCTTCACAGCCATCTTCATCGGGCTGACGCTGCTGGTGCTAACGCTAAGCGCGTACTTTAGCTGAGCGGGACTTGCTTAGGAACATAGCTGTTGCAGCGCAAGTCTTGGATGAGCAAACTCAAGGCCTTAGCCGCAGGATTATCGAATGGCGCGCAGCACGTGCAGCGCGGAAAAGTCTGTGGCGAGACGTTTCCTGGTGCCTTGTGACTCCAATCACTGCGCAGTTTTCGACTAGAGAATCTTCTTGATAGCGTGAATCCTCTAGGCAGAATCCTTGCACCAACGCTCGTTTTGTCCCTTCTTTTCTGTGCCTGCAGTGCTCGCGCTGAGCAAAAGCTCAAAGACGAGGATTGCCTTTCGTGCCATTCTGACGCGACCCTGACCACGGACGTGAATGGCGCGAAGGTGAGTTTGTTCGTGGATGCGAAGAAGCTGAAACACTCCATCCATGGCTCGATGTTTGCCTGCGTCGACTGCCACAAAGATGTGAAGAGCCTGGTGCATGAGACCACGCCGCAGAAGGTCACCTGCGCCCAGTGCCATGCGGACGATCAGGATACGTATTCGCACAGTACTCACGCGAAGATCACGAAGTCCGGCAAGCCGGCGGCTGGGTGCGAGGACTGCCACGGGGGCGTGCACGAGATTCTGCCCTCCACCGATCCAAAATCGCCGGTGAATCACGCCAATATCCCATACACTTGCGGACGCTGCCACGGGCAGAAGTTCCTGATGGAGTCCAACGGCCAGAGTGCACAGCCTTTCATCTCATACCAGGACAGCGTGCACGGCCGAGCGACGGAGAAGGGTTCAACGAAGGCAGCGGTTTGCACCGATTGCCATGGCTCACACCAGATTCTTCCAGCGAATGACGCCAAGTCGCCCATTTACAAGTTCAATGTCCCGGCCACCTGCGGAAAGTGCCATACCGACGTCAGCAACACGTTCATGCAGAGCATCCACGGCCAGGCGATCGCACGGGGCAACGGCCTGTCTCCAGTTTGCACGGACTGCCACGGAATTCACTCCATCAAGTCACACGTTGATCCCAATTCTCCGGTCTCGGAGCAGAATCTGGCCCGCGACACCTGCGCCCGCTGCCACGAGGGTGTGCGGTTGTCGCAGGAGTTTGGCGTACCCGGCAACCAGGTTAAGACCTACCTGGATAGTTATCACGGGTTGGCAACGGAAGGCGGATCGGTAATCGCCGCCAACTGTTCCAGTTGCCACGGCGTTCATAACATCCTGCCTTCGAGTGATCCACACTCTACTATCAATCGCGCCAATCTCGACACCACCTGCGGTCAATGCCACAAAGGCGTCACCCAGAAATTCACTTTGACCCGCGTTCACCAGGAGGATGGGATCCATCCCCATGACATGGGCTCGCTGGTGGTTCGCTGGGTGCGGCTTATTTATGTGGTCTTGATTCTGCTGGTCATTGGAGCCATGTTCCTGCACAACGCCATCATCTGGCGCAGTAAGGCAGTGACGCGCAGGCGCATGCAGAATCCCATGATGGTGCGCATGACCACCAATCAGCGCTGGCAGCACCTGATTCTGCTTTCAAGCTTTATCATCCTGGTTCTCACTGGCTTTGCCCTCAAGTTCCCCGATTCCTGGTTTGCGGAACTCCTGGGCATGGGTGAACGACTGCGCAGCATAGTTCACCGCGTTGCTGGCGTGGTGCTCATCAGTGCGGGCATCTATCACGTCTTCTACCTCGCGGCGTTCAGGGAAGGGCGTCGCTTGATTCGCGATATCGCGCCCCGGCCGAAGGACGCCTTCGACGCATGGAACACGATGCTCTATTATCTTGGGCTCAGCAGCCAGAAGCCGAAGTTCGGCCGCTTCACCTATGGCGAGAAGGCTGAGTATTGGGCTCTTGTGTGGGGCACGGCCTTAATGGGCCTTACCGGCATCATGATGTGGGCCAAGGTCTGGGTCGGCGATCTGCTGGCTCGTTGGTGGGTCGATGTGGCTACCGCCGTGCACTTCTACGAGGCCATTCTTGCCACTCTGGCCATTCTCGTCTGGCACTTCTACCAGGTCTTCTTCGACCCAGATGTCTATCCCATGAACTGGGCGTGGTGGGATGGGAAGATGCCAGTCGAACACTACCGGCACGAGCACGAACTGGACTCTGCTTCGCTGCCCGAGGCAGGGAAGCCCGCGCAGCCGGACAAGACAACGCCGGGAGCTAATCCGCCGCAAGAGTAGGGCCCGACGAGGCTCTTGCGGCAATTCCGGTTCGCGCTTCGTTCAGACCCGCCAGTTGTCGGGGCGCCAGTCCTTGATGCGTTCCTTGATCTGTTTCCGGCTCAGGTTGTGCTCCAGCGCCTGCTTGGCCAATTCCACCACTTCGTCATCTGAAGCAAAGCGGAGGCCGATCAGCTGATCCTCGGTCAGGCGGTAGATTTGCGCATGCCACTCCTCCGGAGCCAGCGACTGTAGCCGAAGCCTCTCCTCCAGCCGAATCACGCGATCCTGCACTTTCATAGGGTACTGGCGAAGCTTGCCAAGAACCAGGAACGCCATGATCGACAGCACCAGGAACCATGCGGAGGAAATGCGGCTATTCGCCCAATGGTGGACAAGGTGGAAGATGGCGAAGACCAGGTTGGCAACCAGAAGAAGGAGGAGCCCGAAGTGATACGGCGGATCGAACCGGGCATGATTCTTGAAGTTCTGCGGTTTATTGCTCATGCGTAGTCATCAATTCTTTCAGGCCGGAGTCGGCTGTTGCGGCGGATGGAATTTCCAGCAAGTCGGCGTCAGCGGCGCTTGGGGCCTGGGCACTTGCGCTGTCGGGATTTTGCCCGTGGGCGGCGGGGTATGTCAATGCCGTAAGCGTATCCGGCCCCAGAATCTGGGGATGCTTCGGCATTGGATGGAAGCGGCCACGGACCAGGTAGTCCACGAAGATTCCGCCGGCAAGATAGGGATTCGCGACCGCAATGGGGACTGCATAGCCGGTTGTGATCAGAGATTCGGCAACGCTCTTATTGGAGCGGCTCAGGCGGCGATACCCAGGAATCTGCGGGATCTCAAAGACTGTCAATTGCGTCCCAGGGTGTTGGTGGGCGTAGCGGACCAGTTTGTACGTGATCTGTTTGGGCGTGGTCATGCCGGCATCGGGAAAGATGCTGCGACGGAAGGTCCCCGGAAAATAGAAGTCAAGGGAAGCGCGCGCAAAGTCGGCGCAGTTGCTGTAGAGCAGGTTGAAGTGGGAGCGATTTGCCCTCTTGTTCAGCCGGGCGACAAGCGCGTCGTCCTGTTCTTCGCTGGTTTCAAAACGAAAGGCATAAATGCGCCGCTCGTAGGCCACGCCAATCAACTGCTCCCATCCGCCGCGGACTGCGTTTCCTTTGGGCAGGTTTGCGCCCAAGCTCAACAAATGCGCCTCGTGGTAGCGCAGGCGCAGGCGCTTCACGGTTTCACGGTCAACCTGTGTTGGAACCTGAGTGGCGTTTTCTACTGAGTAGAGATATGGAATGAGCGGAATCGCCCCCCAGTCGTACCCGGAGATTCCCTGGTAGCGGGAAATTACAGCACCCAACTCCCCCGGCTCGCAGCGGCGCAATTTCACCGGGGTCTCGGCGCAGATGCGCTCAAAATAGACAGCGGTGTGCCCGGTAGGATTCACGGTGCCGAAGAAGCCGTAGGGCTCCTCCATCAACAAGGCGGCTTGTGCGTGGCAGCGCGTGGAGCCAAGAGGCAGAAGCGCAAGGGCCACGAGAGCGAATGCAACCATGCGTTGTGCGCGCATCAAAGGCATTTGGCCCCCTTGGTCGAGTTGATGTACTTCCTCTCTGAGCGACGACTGTGGAACAGTGAAGAAAATAGAGGTTCACGCCGGAGACGATTTTCTGAGGCGGGCTGTTGACGCCTCGCTACCCCTTCGCCAGGAACGTTGTCCCAAGGGGCAGCCGACGAAAACGAACGAATGCACTTCACTTCGACCCCGAATGCAGGCGAAAGTCGCGCTTTTGAGTGCAAATCGTAGGGTCATGGAGTAATCCTTGACCCGTGGCGCCCGCCAGCCCATTCTGATAACCTGCTCAGTCCGGAGGATTTGCGTCAGCCACGCTCTAAAACCTACCTCCCATTCAAAAATTTATCGAGGCTCCAACATGTTCATGCGCTTTCTTGTCCTTTTATCCCTACTACCCAGCACTGC
Source organism: uncultured Occallatibacter sp. (assembly GCA_964396795.1). Taxonomy (GTDB): domain Bacteria; phylum Acidobacteriota; class Terriglobia; order Terriglobales; family Acidobacteriaceae; genus Telmatobacter. The sequence goes on from CAYNGB010000025.1 coordinate 19,938, forward strand.
CCTCTCCGCGCAACTGACTCTACCGGCCGTTTTGTCCAACCATATGGTCATTCAACGTGATCTACCTGTTCACGTCTGGGGAACGGCCACGCCCGGCGAGCAAATCAGTGTGACCTTCCGGGGCGAGACCCGCTCCACAACGGCTGGACCGCTTGGCCGCTGGAGCATTTACTTGAAGCCAGGAGCCGCTGGCGGCCCATTTCAACTGACGGTGCAGGGCAACCCGGCCGATGCAGCCGAGAGCGCCCCGGCAGCGCGGAGTATCACTTTGGACGATGTGCTCGTGGGCGACATCTGGGTTGCGTCGGGGCAGTCGAACATGGAATTCGAGATGCGCAACGCCGCCACGGCCACGCAAGATCTGCCTCATGCGGCCAATCCCCGTATCCGCCTGCTCATTGTGAAACAACGCGCTTCAGAGTTTCCCCAAGACGACACCGACACGGACGGCTGGGTCATGTCTACGCCTGAATCTGCGCAGGATTTTTCTGCCGTGGCCTGGTACTTTGCCCGCGAGATTGAGCAGCGAGAGCATGTGCCGGTAGGAGTCATCGATACGTCCTGGGGTGGTACTCCGGTGGAGGCATGGACGCGGATGGAGGCTCTGGGCGAGGATGCTTCGCTGGCGCCGCTGTTCGTCTCCTGGGGCAAGATGACGGGGCGCGAATCTGATGCGCTGCTCAGCCAGAAAGCGGAGCAAAGGCAGCGCGACGAAGCCAAGGCGCAGGGCAAACCGGAGCCCCAATTTGGATGGCATCCGCAACTGATCAGCTGGGGCCCGGGCCAACTGTACAACGGCATGATCGCTCCCCTCACCCCGCTTCCCATCCGCGGAGCCATCTGGTACCAGGGCGAGAGCAACTCGGACCTGGAGAGGGCACCGCTTTACAGCAGAATCTTTCGGGCTATGATCGAGGATTGGCGGCGGCAATGGGAAGTGGGCGATTTTCCATTTCTTTATGTGCAGATTTCCAACTTTAGAGCTGACTCTGTCCAGGACTGGGCACTTCTGCGGGAACAGCAACTGAAGACTCTCGCGCTTCGCAACACGGCCATGGCGGTCACCATCGATATTGGCAACCCTGACAACATACATCCCACCGACAAGGTCGACGTTGGGCTGCGTTTGGCCCGCGCCGCACGCGCCCTAAGCTATGGCGAGCAGGTCGAATACTCCGGCCCGCTGTTTCGCCAGGCCACACCGGAGGGTCCGGCTATTCGTGTCTGGTTTGACCATGCGAAAGTGCTGACGGCAAAGGGTGGGGATGTAACGGGTTTCGAAGTCGCGGGTGTGGATGGTAAATTCTCCCCGGCTACTGCGAAGATCGAGGGTTCAACCGTGGTGGCTGCAAGCTCCACAGTTCCAGAGCCCGTATCAGTGCGGTACGGTTGGGCCAATAGCCCGCAGTGCAATCTCTTCGACGGCGAGGGGTTGCCCGCTTCACCGTTCACCTCTGTGCAGTAGTTCCGTGGCAACGGAGACGGAACTTAACGTATAACCTCAAATCTTTCCCACAGGAAGTTGCAGGCAGGACAGTTCTCTGCTTCGCGATGCTTTGCCGTGTAGCCACACAGCGTGCACACGTAAAACGCAAGCTGGGCGTGGGTCCAGGCGTCTGCTTTGCCGCTCTCAACGAGCGCGACCGCATCGCTATAGAGCCGCGCATGGGTCTTTTCTGCTTCTATTGCCCAGATGAAAGTGCGAATGGCGCTGGTGTCGAGGTGCGATGTGGCCGATTTCAAAAAGCCGGGGTAAAGCGACTCGATCTCATTTTGTTCGCCGCTCAGGGCTGACTTCAGGTTTTCAAGGGTGGTCTTTACCTGCAGAGGGTGGATCTCGGCCTTGGCTTCGCCGCCCATCTGCCGGATTACGCGGCCATGATTGGCGGCATGTATCTGTTCCGCGCGCGCTGCTGCCCGAAACAGGCTGGCGGCCCCATACAGTCCCTCTTCATCCGCCTTGGCCGCGAATGCCTTGTAGCTGGCATGCGCGTTCACTTCACTTTCAAACGCGGCTAGAAGATTCTTGACGGCAAGTTCGCTTCCTGTGTTGACCATAGCGCCGGGCGCCCGTCCCTTTCACACTGTGAATAGATACTAGGAATAGTTTGACATAGTGACGGTGATTTAAATCACATATTCATGGACCCGGTTGTATTTCTGCGCGTGTTTTCATCTCGCCGCCACACGCAGTTGCGGTTACTGTTCAGTATCGAGGGCGATGCCGCTACGGGAATAGCGGATGACTTCAACTACAGAAGTTGCTACCAAGCCTTCCTCGACCATGGTATCCAGGAAGGGAAGCACCTTGGTGATCTGCTCCTCGGTGTCGATGATGCTCAACTGGATGGGTGCGTCCTTGGAGCGAGACCAGTGGCCGGAACGGCGAATCCGGCTGGCGGAGCCGTAACCTTCAATACCGCGATAAACGATGGCCTCGGCGATTCCGAGTTCCTTGCACTTGGCCACAATGGCTTCATACAGGGGCTTGCCCTGCCAGCGGTCGTCTTCGCCGAAGTGGATGCGCAGCATGCGTGCTTGAAACTGCTCTTTCATTGCTGGACCTGCCCTTGTCCGGAACCCTGCGGTGCGGAAGCCGCTTCCTGGTCCGCATCGAGCGCACGATACGCGTACTTAATAACGTCAACGTCGGAGAAGACCACTAGTCCTTCCGCGACCATCTTGTCGACTATGGGCAGAAAGGCGCGCAGCTTTTCGGCGGTGTCAATCGCCGACAGCATCACCGAACCATGATGCGGTGAGAGTAGCGGGTTGTCTTTGCGATTGTGGCGGTGCGCTCCATAGCCCAGGATTCCGCGATATACCGTGACGCCGGCAATGTCATTGGCGCGCATGGCCTCAACCAAAGCTCCGTAGAGGGGTTTGCCACTCCAGCGATCCTGTTCGCTCAGGTAGATGCGCATCATTTGCGCTTTGCCCTGGATCTTCAGGTGCTCAGGGGGCAGGGGCTTCGCGGACTTGGATACCTGCGCCGGCTTGGCAACGGTGGTTTCCTGCATCTCAATGAGACCGGAGCCAGCCAGCTCCTCCAGCTTGCCGAGAAGGGCCTCGACCTTGTCGCGCGTCTCGATGAATTCGATCTTGATGGGCAGGTGGTCGGAGATTTCGACCAGATGGGCAGAGTGCATGTGGTGATCGGCGCCGAACCCGGCGATGCCCTTCATCACCGTGGCTCCGGCAACGCCGCGATAGAAGAGAAAGTCCAGAATGCTGGAGTAGACGGGGACGCCATGGTGGGTGGCTCCCTCGCCCAGGTAGATGGTGACTTTGACGGCTTTTCCAGGCTGCAACATACACCCTCTCTGAAGGCAAGTCAGGATTCTACGGCATTCCGCCAAGGCTGCGGGGACGGGGCGGGGCGGCCAGCACTCACGAGAGAACCTCGGCTAACGCGGCGCCGAGCCAGGTGGCCGCAAGACCGGCAATCAGGCTGCCAACGGCATAGAGCGCCGCCAGGGCGAAAGCGCCGGAGCGCAGGGTAGAGAGCGTCTCCCACTCATAGGTGGAGAAGGTGCTGTAGGCGCCGATGAAGCCCACGGGGATGAGAAACCTCCACGCCGGACTCAACTCGACGCGCCGGCCCAGGTAGGTGAGAGAGAAGCCAATGATAATGCAGGCAGTGAGGTTGATGACGAATGTGCCGTAAGGGAATCTGGTTCCCATGCGGCCGGAGATCGTGGAGCCCACCCAGTACCTGGCGATGGAACCGAGCGCGCCACCAGCGGCGATGAGCAGGTATTTCTGCAAGGACGTCCTCTCTGACTCTAGATTACATGTGAGAAAGCGGATTCCCAGCTAGGGGAAAACGACTGGAAGCAGCGTCAATCGGATTCGCAGAGACAGCGAAATAAGGCAAATTCCGCTCGAAAAGGGCCCTAAAAGGGCCAAAAATGGGCAAAAATCTGTGGGTTCTGGTCGGTGGAAAGTGACTGGAAGATTTCATAAGGTGCGTTGATTTAGACACTTACAGGAAATGGCGGGTTGAAAACTGCTGCTTCGGAGGGGGAGGGGGGGTGGGGGTTCACGATTTGGGCCGGATTCGGTGCTCCGCGTTGACCTGGAAGAGGACTTGCATACAGATATCATGCGCTTCGCTCGCGCTATTTTCGGCAAGAGACGTTGCGGTGGATTTTGCACGTCTTCCGGCACCGTAACGGGCGGTGGCGGAAGACGCGCTTAGGGTTCTTTGACGACTGGTTCTACCTGTCGGTGCAGGAGTAGCAGGGGTCGATGGAGGCCTGGATCAAGGGCGTGTCCGCAAGCCGGGCACCGAGCACCATCCAGCGGATCGCCGGCATGTTGACGAAGGTAGGCGTGCGCACATGGACCCTGGCCGGGTTGCGCGATCCTTCTCTCCAGGAGACGCTATACATGACTTCGCCACGAGGCGCTTCGACGCGGCTGGTGGCGGTTCCGGTGACGAAGTTGAACTTGGCGTCGCCGGTGTGCAGTTCTCCGGGAGGCATCTTTGTGAGCGCCTGGCGAAGAATGCGGCAGCTTTCCATGATCTCAAGGGCACGTACCATGAGGCGCGCGCGGACGTCGCCGTCCGGCTCGACGGGGGAGTTGAATTCCATTTCGTCGTAGGCCGCGTAGGGCGCGTCATGGCGAAGATCCTGGGGCACACCGGAGGCTCGCGCCACTGGGCCAACAACGCCACAGGAGATGGCTTTCTCATGAGTGAGGACGCCGATGCTCGCGCAGCGCGAACGAGCCGTGGTACTGGTGGTGAAGATGGGGATGACGGTGCGGGCCATTTCGGCCTCGAGGGCCTCGACCATTCTCAACACGGCAAGCGGATCCTCGATATCCCGGTTGACTCCGCCGATGCGGTTCATGGAATAGTTGACGCGGTTGCCGGAGATGGCCTGGAGCACGTCCATCACCTTCTCGCGCAGCTCGAAGCAGGTCATGAACATGGTTTTGAAGCCCATCAGCTTGGCCGCGATGCCGGCCCAGAGCACATGGGAGTGAAGACGCTCAAGCTCTGCCACAACGACGCGGATATACCTGGCACGCGGCGGCGGAGTGAGGTTGGTCAACCCTTCCATTGCCTGGCAAAGAGTGAGGGTGTGGATGTTGGAGCAGATGCCGCACACGCGCTCCATGAGTGCGATCACCTGAATGTAGTTGCGGGTTTCGGCCAGATGCTCGATGCCGCGGAAGTTGAACCCGATATGCAGCTTGGCGTCGCTCACCGTTTCGCCTTCGCAGATCAGGTCGAGCTTGTAGGGCTCTTCGAGCGCCGGATGGAACGGGCCCATGGGAATTTTGTAGCTCACTTTTTGACCTCCTCGCGCAGGTTCACGCCCAACTGGTCTCCCTGGCGCAGCAGCAACGGCTCATAGTCGCGGCCCAGAAAGTCGATGGCAAACCCTTCGTGAATCTCGCGTTCAATCCAGTCCACGGCCTCGCAGAGGTCGTAGATGCTATCGATGGAATTGCCGGCAAGCTGAAAGGGAAACCCCAGCAATTGTCCATCGAGATCCCAGTGATACTCCAGGCGAAAGCCTTCTTGTTTGGGAAGCTGATAGGCGGTGATGGTAATGAAGCGTGCCTTCAACGCGTTCATAGTCTGGGCAAGCTCACGGACGGTCATGGCTCCGGGCTCAAGCCAATGTACGCCGCCCTTTTCGACCCAGGATTGATTGCTGCCGAGACCTTCCGAAATGCTCTCGAGGGTTGTCATTGCGCGCCTCCTGATGCGGGGTTGGTTGCGGGCGCGACCGCCGTAGTGTCTACCGCGGCTTTTACTGCAATTGGGGTCGCGGGAGCAGGACGGGGAGCGGGCGGTTTGCGGGCAACCGTGTAGGACTTCTTCAATTCGCCAATGGTTGTGTAGACAGGCGGGGGGGCCGATTCCTGGCTAAGGGCATGGTCTTTGCAGCCTTCGACGCATCGACCGCAGAAGGTGCACTGACCGGGGTCGTAGCTCCAGGTGAATTCGCCCTTGCCGCCTTTGAAATCGATGGCGCGCGAGGTGCAGCGAAACTTGCAAATAGCGCAGCCGCCGCAGAGCTTGGGATCGAACTGCACCAGTCCACGGAAGCGCTCGGTGACTTTGGGGCGCGCGGGGAAAAGCAAGGTGCGGGAACCACCCCAAAGGTTCCTTAACAGCATGATGAGAATGTTCATGACCTCAACCTCATAAAGAGCACAGACGAAATGGCCAGAACCGCGAAGATCAGCGTGCATTGCCAGTAAAAGCGCACTGTAGTATCGATCGCCAGACGCGCCGTAGCGGAAGCCAGGACCGACAGCAACAGAACGATGGCAAACGAGAGCACAACGAAGATGGGCGCGGCGATCCACCACAGGGTGACGTGGGGAGCGGCCAGCGTGGCTACGAGACCGGTTGCCGCGACCCACTCCAGCCCATGCGAAAGCTCCCACATTGCAAGCTCGGGGCCAGCGTACTCGACCATGGGGCCGGAATAGATCTCCTGCTCGGCGTTGGGCAGCGAAAAGGGATTCAGGTGGAGCTTGGCGGGCAGGCAGACGAGAATGGCCAGCACTCCGAGCCAACGGAGCGGCGAAGCCGGCAATTGCGCCAGGGCCTCAAGCCGGAAGGTGTGCTGCGAAGCGGCGATGGAAACAATGGCCAGCAAAAAGACCACGTTGTAGGAGACGCTGAGAACGGCTTCGCGCGCCGAGCCAATTTCGCCAAAGATGGAGCGAGAGGAAAAGCCCGCGGCGATGATGCACATGGACGGAACTTCAAGCAGAGCCAGTAACAGAATGAGGTCGCCCTCAAAACCGCCGGAGGAGGGAAGAACCGGGAGCAACGCCACCGCGCCCGCAGCCGCCGAGACCGCGAGCAGCGGCCAGGCTTTCATCAACAAGCCGCTGATGCCCTCGCGGAGTGGAGTTGTTTTGCCGAGGAGCTTGATGAAGTCGAAGAAGGGCTGCATGAAAGGCGGGCCGACGCGGCCCTGCATCAAGGCAACGGCTTTCCGTTCAACCCAGAGGAAGAACCATGCGGCCGGTACGGCGAACAGAAGTCCGGGAAAGACGAGCAGGCGAGCCAGGGCAGTGATCAGATTCATGGCTGCACCTCTTTGCATTCATTGCAAGCGCATGCGGCTGCGCCCCCGCCCACAACTTCGGGAGCGGCATCGGCAGCGGGGGGATTGTTGCCTCTTTTTGCCAGGATCTCGGCCGCCTTGGCTACACCTTGAATAATCGCGTCGGGGCGCGGCGGGCAGCCGGGCACAAATACATCTACGGGAATGTGCTTGTTGAGCGGCCCGTCCAGAGTGCGGCTGTCAATGAAGACATTGGTCGTGGCCGGGCAGGAGCCGATGGCCACCACAGCCTTGGGTCCGCAGACCTGGCCGTAGACGGTTTGTATGGCGCCCACGGCATTGCGGGTTACGGGGCCGGTGATGCAAAGAATGTCGGCGTGGCGCGGGCTGCCTTCAAGGCGCACACCCAGCTGTTCGGCGTCGTAGCGGGGCGTGAGGCTGGCTACCAACTCAATATCGCAGCCGTTGCAACTGCCAGAGTTCATATGGAAGAGCCATGGGCTGCGTCGGCGGCAGGTGCACATCAATCGATTCCAGAGATTCATGGTCTCCCCCAGTGCAGCATTTGCAACGCGTCAGGCCAGATTCCGGACGCGAGGAGCAATACCACTAGTGCAACGATGGCGGTCTGTAACAGGAAGGGCTCCTTCGCAGTGGGCTGGTCAGGCAGCGTGAGCGCATCGGGGCCGTTCGCCGGTCCCCACCAGATGCGCGTCAAAGCAAGAACATAGGCGATGAGCGCAAAGATCGAGGAGAGGATGAAGACCGCCAGAATAAGAGGATTGATCTGCAACGCGGTCTCATAGAGGCGCCAACGGCCGATGAAACCGAGGGTCGGCGGTATGCCCAACATGGCCAGCATTCCGAACAGGAAGCCAAAGGCGGCGACGGGGTAACGGGTGGCAAGACCAGTCTGATCGCCCTGGAGCGCACCGTTGCGTTCAGGACCGCTGAGGCATATGAAGAGCAGCGACTTGGCCAGGGCATGTGTGCAGGCCGCGATCATCGCACCGTTGAATCCGAGGACGCTTATTGAGGAAACTCCCAGCAGCAGGAAACCAACGTCCTCGACGGTGGAAAGAACCAGCAGGCGCTTGAGGCTGCGCTGCGTAAGCATGAGAAGAGCGGCCAGCAGTGAGGTGAAAGCGGCGAAACCAAGCAGCAGCGGTTGCGGCGTGAGGGCGCTGGGGATTAATTGCATGCTGATGGTGAACTCTGCGAAGGCGGCCATATCGACAACCGCGATGATGAGTCCGAGGACGATAGCGGGCAACTCATCGGCGAGCGACAAGAGCCAGAAGAAGAGCGGCACAGCAGCCAGCTTGACGATGATGCTGGTGAGAAGAAGGGCGCGTGACCAAGCTTGATTCTGCGGATCGTAGAGAAGCTCACTGCCCAGCATCGATCCAGCGGAGATGAGGACCACGGCGAGATAGGTGAGCTTGGCAGACTGAGAACGTGCCGTAAGCCAGACAATTAAGACGGTCAAGAGTGCAGCGAATTCGAGAAGCCCAAGCCGGGCCCATGGATTCGCGATCATCAAGCCCGCGGCGGTGAGACCGCCGACAACCAGCACACACGGCCAAGCCGGGAGCCTGGTGTGAGCGCCACTGACGAGCGATGCAAGCAGCAGCGCGATTGCGGCAATGGCGACGGCGGCAAGGAGAATCACGGGCACTTGAGGCTCCGCGGATAGCATCACCCCGCGGGACAAGTCTGGCTGAACACCAGGAATCACCCAGCGTACGATCGCAAAAAGGGCCGCTGCAAACACAAGGACGAGAGCCAGCGCGTGCTGCTCCATCCAGGAGACCACGGCAGCCAGGGCCTTTGAGGTGGCTTGCAACCCGCTCCAGATACCGAGGTAGACACGATCGACGTTGGTCCAGCGGAAGAAGGAGTGCCAGTTTTGCAGGAAGATGTCAGAGAAATCGCCGGCTGTGAGCCTGTCCTGATCGGACAATGGCTCGCCGCCGGTAAAGATTCCGCCCCCAGCTCCCGCCAGGGCCGCGCCGCCGCCCGCGGTTGCCGGACGCGCGACGTATGCGACTGCGTAGATGGCGCCGCCCACAACAAGCGAGACGAGAGCCAGAACCAGACCACCCGTGGTGGAGAAACTGCCCGCGTCGGCGGACATTCCAAGCCAAGTGACCCGCACACCTGCGCCGAGTCCCAGAGCGCCAAGGATCGGATTGAGGAGATAATTCACGGCCAACTGTGGGGCAACGCCAAGCACGATGCTGCCCACAGCCATGAAGCCCATTCCCCATACCATGGTCGGCGGGGACTCGTGGGCGTCTTTGGTGTTTTCAGTAACAGGCCCCAGGAATACGGCGCTGGTTGCCTTGGCGCCCAGAAAGACTGTGCCGAGGCTGGCGGCCCAGGCCACCATGGCCGGTACAGCCCACCCGGCCTGCAACGCCGCAGCGTAGAGCATCCACTTGCTGGCAAATCCGCTCATCAGCGGGATGCCCATCATGCTGCCCACGCCGATCAGCCAGGAAAGTGTTGTGCGCGGCATCCTCTGGGCGAGGCCACCGAGCTGGTTCATGTCGCGGGTGCCCGAGGCGTGCTGTACTGAGCCGGCGGTCAGGAACAAGCCGCCCTTAAAGAATCCATGATTCAGGCAGTGCAAGAGGCCCGCAGTGATGGCCAGAGGCGTGCCGATTCCGAGGCCCATCATCATGTAGCCGATCTGGCTTACGGTGGAAAAGGCCAGCATTCGCTTCAGATCGGTCTGCACCATGGCGTACATCACACCCACCGCCATGGTGATGGTGCCGATCCACACTACCGATGCACCCCAGGAGGCTGGCCATACGCCGAAGCTGTGCATGCGGGCACAGAGATACACACCGGCCTTGACGTAACAGGCAGCGTGCAGCAGGGCACTGACCGGGGTCGGGGCTGCCATGGCCTCAGGAATCCAAGTATGCAATGGCACCTGCACGGACTTGGCGACCAGGGCCACCAGCATGAGCAGAAATACGCCGCCGGTAAAGCTGTGCGCGACAGCCGGATCGGTCCACAACGCGCTTCCCGTGCGGTAATAAATGACCAGGATGCCGGCCAGCAAGCCGTATCCGGCAATGTGGGTCATCAACAGCACTTTGCGGGCGCCGCGCACCGCTTCGCGGTTGGTGTACCAGAAGCCGACCAAGCTGAAGGAGCAGAGGCCGATCAGTTCCCAGCAGAGATAGAAGAGAAAGAGGTTGGCGCTGTAAACCAGTCCGATAAAGCCGCCGATGAAGATCAGCATCGAGGCGTAAAAGCGGGTCGCGGCCCGGTCGTGGGCCATATATCCAATGGAATAAAGGAGTACGAAGCCGCCCAGAGCAGACCCCATCAAGGCGAACAACACGCTGAGCGCGTCTACGTGCAAGACCAGGGCCAGGGGACCATCCCAGCGGAAAAGATTTACGTCGACTGCCTGACCTGCGCCAACCAGGCGGGTGGTGGCCACCACGGCAAGGACTGCCGGCAAACAGGTGAGAGCGGCGAGAATCCCTTTCGCGCGGGCGGAACACAGCCTCGCCACGAGAATCTGCAGCACAGCGCCCACCAGAAGCGAGCACGGCGCAATCAGGATGAGGGTTGCAGCAGTCATACATGGATGGTAGGCAGCAGTTGTCAGACGTAGATGTGATACATGTCACTCGCCGGGCCATAGTTCCCTCGGAAGCATCGACTTGTCCCGCATCACGGGACCTGCGGGTATTGCATGCGGAGTGCCGGGGCTTGAGGCTTTGAGCCCAGAGTGCTTGGAGCCTGAACCATTGCTCAAAATTCCCAACTTTCGCGTGATGCGCGGAGATTTTGCTGCGAACAAGGGAGTTGCGTACCTCGGCGGTCCAAGGGAACCTGACTGGGCACCGGTGATTGAGGCCTGTGCGGAGCCCTGGGCTCAGTTCCGGGCGGCGAAGGTGGGAATCCACAGATTCGCAAGGGCTTCACAAACAAGTGTGATCTACGGTACAGCACAAATTCGTTATGAGGGTGAGTATTCCGGCCGGGTATTTTTCCGGAAACGAAGCTCTACGGAACGGGTTGAGCCTCGACCGGCCGTGCGCCACACTCTGGGCCAGGGTGGAAAGCGTCGTTGGTAAATGCTCGCTCCTTTCTGCTCCGCCTCCTGAGAACTGTGCCTGAGAAGTGAAGCGCCGTTGAGATGCGCAGGCCGCATGAAAACCATGCGGGGTTGGGATAGGAGGAAGGATGCAGACTGTCGCTGACGATGTTCTGAATGCCCGTGAAAAGGTGCAAATCGACCAGGCAATTGCGACGCACAGGAACCGTCCTGGCGCGCTGCTGGGAATCCTGGAAGAGGTTCAATCGGCCAATGCGCACAAGTACCTTTCCCTGGCGGCATTGCGCTACATCGCAGAGGAAACCGGCGTGCCGGCGTCCCGGGTCTATAGCACGGCCACCTTTTTTGCGTTGTTCAGTCTCGATCCGCAAGGCGACAACGTAATTTGTGTCTGCCGCGGAACAGCCTGCCACACACGAGGTTCCCGCGACTTACTAGGGAAACTGTGCCTGGACCTGGGGTTAGGCAACAGCGAGGCGAGCGAGACCGGCGACGCTGACAAACTGGCGCTTACCACGGCCGACCGCAAGTTCACCATTCGCACGGTGGCCTGCTTTGGTCAGTGCGCGCTGGCTCCCGTGGTGGAGGTAAACCACCATATTCTGAGCCACGTGAACGAGCGCACGCTGCAAAGGGAAGTGAAAGCACTGGAACAGGGGGGTAAGTAATGCCGCGCATTCTGGATATTGGTGGGTTCAACGCGGTTCGGGAATCGGGTCTTGCAAAATTGATGCCATCCATCCCGCGCATCACCGTGGGCATGGGGACCTGCGGCCGAGGCAATGGCGCCGAAGAAGTGTTTCATGCCCTGCAGCACACGATTGATAGCAGCGGCCTGGAAGTCCAACTGACGGGCGTCGGCTGCTTCGGCTCGTGCTTTCAGGAGCCGCTTGTCAGCGTGCACCTTCCGGGTGCACCGCTGGTCATGCTGCGCTGCGTGCGGACCAACGATGCGGCGCGAATTCTTGAGAGCCTGTCGACACGGGTGATGCCGCCCGATCTGATCTACTGCAAGATCGAGGAATGGGATCACATCACGGCGCACTTGAGATACGGCCCTGGGTACCCGGAAATTGCGCCGTGGAACCAGGTTCCGTTCTTCAAGGGGCAGAAGAAGATTGTGCTGCGCAATTGTGGCCTGATCAATCCCAGCGACATCGAGGAGTACATCGCCGTGGGTGGATACCAGGCCCTGTATAAGGTATTGATCGATGGACGCCGGGAAAGCGTGATCGAGCAGATCAAGGCATCGCGGCTGCGCGGCCGCGGCGGCGCCGGCTTCCTGACCGGTAATAAATGGGATTTTCTGGCCAAGGCCAAGGCGGAAACAAAGTACGTGGTGTGCAATGCGGACGAGGGCGATCCTGGCGCCTATATGAACCGCAACGAGATTGAGGGCGATCCGCACTCGCTGCTGGAAGGAATGATCATCGGCGCTTATGTAATGGGCGCTACCGAGGGCATTGTGTATGTGCGCGCCGAGTATCCTCTGGCGGTGCGCCGCCTGACGCGAGCCATCGAACAGGCGCGGGAATACGGTCTGCTGGGCAAGAACATCCTGGACCGCGGATTCGAATTCAACATTGAGCTGGTGCAGGGTGCGGGCGCATTTGTGTGCGGCGAAGAGACGGCCCTGATTGCTTCGCTGGAGGACCGCCCCGGCCGCCCCCATCCACGCCCGCCGTTTCCAGCGCAGCGTGGTGTCTGGGGGTATCCCACCAACATTAATAATGTAGAGACCTGGTGCAACATTGCTCCGATTGTGAGCCGCGGCCCAGCCTGGTTCAGTGAGACAGGTAGCGCCAAAAGTCCTGGAACCAAGGTATTTTCGCTGGTGGGCAAGGTACAGAACACAGGACTCGTAGAGATGCCGCTGGGCACGCCCCTGAAAACCTTTATTTACGACATCGGCGAAGGAGCGGCCCCTGGACGCCACGTGAAGGCAGTGCAGACGGGCGGGCCCTCCGGCGGGTGCATTCCGTTGGACATGCTCGACACTCCCGTGGACTATGAGAGCCTGGCTCAACTCGGCTCAATCATGGGCTCGGGCGGCATGGTCGTGATGGACGACGACAACTGCATGGTCGACGTGGCTCGTTACTTTATCGAGTTCACGCATTCCGAATCGTGTGGCAAGTGCGTGCCCTGCCGGGTGGGCCTGGACAAGGCGCTGCGGATACTGAACGCCATCACCGAAGGGCAGGGAACCGCCCACCATCTGGAACTACTGGACGAACTTGGGCGCATGATCCGCGAATGTTCGCTGTGCGGGTTGGGACAGACAGCGCCAAATCCGGTGCTGACCACTATCCGGCATTTCCGCGAGGAGTACGAAGATCACATCGTGGCTCGTCACTGCCGGGCAGGCGTGTGCCAGGAACTGGCCTTGTCGCCCTGCGAGAACAGCTGCCCGCTGCGGATGAATATTCCGCGCTTCCTTGAGCTTTACCAGGAAGGCCGGCTCGATGACGCGTTCGAGTCGGTGATTCTGGATAACCCGCTACCCGCATCGACGGGCCGGATTTGTCAGCATCCCTGCGACAATCGCTGCCGCCGGCAGTCGTTTGATGAAGTGGTCAATATGCGCGAGGTGCACCGCTTTATCGCGGACTCAATTTATCAGTCCGACCGCTTTGAGCCGATGCTGAAACGGATTCTGGCGCGCAAACTGCCACCGACGGGACGCAAGATTGCCGTGGCAGGCTCAGGTCCCACGGGGCTGACAGCCGCGTTCTACCTGGCCCTGCTGGGCCACGACGTGACCATCTTTGAAGAGCGTAGCGAGGCGGGAGGAATGCTGCGTTTTGCCATTCCCGAGTACCGCCTGCCGAAGTCGGTTCTGCGGCGCGAACTCGACCTGATCGAGGGAATGGGCGTCAAGATGGTGTTCAACACCAGAGTCGGGTTCGATCTTCCTTTGAACGATCTGGCCAGCCAGTTCGATGCCGTCTTTCTTTCTATTGGAACGTGGAAGGAATCGTGGCTATACCTGCCGGGCACCGAGTTGAAGGGAGTGTATCCGGCGCTGCCGTTCCTGGAATCTGTCGCCAAACTCGAGACCACCGCGCTGGGACCGAGGGTTGCGATCATTGGCGGCGGCAACGCGGCCATTGATTCAGCACGAACCATGTTGCGCAAGGGGGCCGCGGTCACCATTCTCTATCGTCGCGAACGCAAAGATATGCCCGCGATCGATGAGGAGATTCAAGCGGCTGAAGACGAAGGTGTCCAATTCGTCTTTCTGGCCGCACCGCACCGCATCCTGGGCGATGCCGACGGCAACGTGAAGGCCATCGAAATCGTCAAGACGCGGCTGGGCGAATATGACAAGTCGGGGCGTAAACGACCGATTCCCACCGACGAGGTGCAGCGCTTCGATTGCGACAGCGTGATCCTGGCTGTGGGCGAAACCTTTGACCTGGACTTTTGCCGTGCGTCTGGCCTGGAACTAAAAGAAGAAGGCACGATCGTGGTGGATCGCTTCACGCTGGAGACGAGCCGGCCCGGATTTTTTGCAGGCGGGGACGTGATTACCGGCGCCTCGAACGTGTCGAACGCCATGGGCGGCGGGAAGCAGGCAGCGCGCCAGATCGACGAGCGCCTGATGAGCGAGCAGCGATGGGAGCGGCTCTTCCCGCAGTTCGAATACAGCCGACAGGCGCCGGGAGAACCGAGTCTGAGCCGTCGCCATACGGCGCAAGTGGTGCCGGCAAAGGAAAGAGTCCGTTCACAGCAGGAAGTTGTCGCCGGTCTCGGTCCCCAAGAGGCGCTGGAAGAATGCCGCCGCTGCCTGCGCTGCGATCTGAGAGCCACCGTACCCAGCAATTGAGAAAGGAGCGTCGCATTGCCGAATAAAACAGTTTCCCTCAGAATCGACGGCGAGTTGGTGACCGCACCGGAAGGTCAGACCATCCTTGAAGCGGCCCGCGCCAATCAGAAGCACATCCCGACGCTCTGCTATCTGAAAGGGTTGAGCGCGGTGGGAGCCTGCCGCGTATGCATGGTCGAACTGGCAGGCACTGAGCGTCTGCTGCCGGCCTGTACCACTCCCGTTCAGGAGGGGATGTCGATCAAGACGAGCTCGGCCAAACTGACTCTCTACCGCAGGATGGCCGTGGAGTTGCTGCTGGTGGAGCGGAATCATATCTGCTCCTCTTGCGTGTCGAACGGGCAATGCGAGCTGCAGGCTCTGGCCAGCAGCCTGGGCATCACCCACGTGCGCTACTCCTACAACAATCCTCGGTTGCCTGTGGACATGACGCATAGCCGTTTCGTCCTCGATCACAACCGCTGCATCCTGTGCACGCGGTGCGTGAGGGTGTGTGCCGAGGTGGAAGGTGCGAATGTGTGGGAGATCGCGTCGCGCGGCATTCATGCGCGGGTGGTGAGCGACCTGAAGGATGACTGGGGCCATGCACACAATTGCACGGGCTGCGGGAAATGCGTTCAGGCATGCCCCACGGGCGCGCTGGCGGAAAAGGGCTTTGCCGTGCACGAGATGGTGAAGCAGAGCGACGCCGTGACACGGCTGGCCGTGCAACGAAACGGTACTACGCACAGCGTGGCGTAACAATCCCGCGTGAAAAAACACAGGCGGCGCGGAGGAGCGACGCCTGTGTGTGCTGAGGGCTATCGGATGTTGTGGTGCGTGGTTTCCCACCCATGCGACGAGAAGCAAAAACGTCGCATGGATGGGAAACCCAGAGTTCCGTTCACACTTGGGCCGACACTTCTCTAGCTGTGCTTGCCTTTCCACTCCTCATACGGGCCGTGGAAGTCCTCGATGCCGTCGTCGTTGAAGTGCCATAGACGCGTGGCTACCTCGTCGATCAGGTCGTGGTCGTGGGTGACCAGCAGGACTGTGCCTTCATAGCGCTGCAGCGCAATGTTGAGCGCGTTGATGGCTTCCAAATCAAGGTGATTCGTGGGCTCGTCGAGGATGAGGATGTTGGGCTTGGTGAGAATCAACTTGCAGAAGGCCAGGCGCGCCTGCTCTCCACCAGACAGGGCCCTGGTCTGCTTGTCGCCCTCTTCGCCGGAGAAAAGCATCTGGCCCAGGATGCCGCGAATCTCTTCGACGTGGGCTGCGGGGTTCCAGCGATGGAGCCACTCGGCCACGGTGGTGCCGTGCTCGATGGTTGCTCCCACATCCTGTGGAAAGTAGCCGACCTGCGCCTCGTGACCCCAGAAGACCGTGCCCGAATCGAGCGTGAATCCCTTGTCGGCGAGGCCAGGGTAATTGGCAAGTAGGCTTTTGAGCAGTGTGGTCTTGCCCGCGCCGTTGCGGCCCACAAGGCAGATTCTTTCGCCGCGCAGCACGTTGGCCGTGAAACCGTCGATCACCTTCAGGTCGCCGTAGAGCTTGGTCAGGTGCTTGAACTCCAGCACGTGCTTGCCGCTGGGCCGGACCTGGTCAAAACGTATGTAGGGGCGCTGAATATTGGAACGGGCCAGCTCGTTGGTTTGCAGACGCTCTACTTCCTTGCGGCGGCTGGTGACCTGCGACGAGCGGGTACCCGCAGCGAAACGGGCGATGAATTCATTGAGCTGCGCGATCTTCTTGTCGCGCTGGGCGTTTTGGGATTCCAGCGTTGAGCGCACCTGGGTCTTGGCCATCACCATCTCGTCGTAGCCGCCGGTGTAGGTAATGATCGTCTCGTAGTCGATGTCGGCGGTGTGCGTGGTTACGCTGTTCAAGAAGTGCCGGTCGTGCGAGATGACGATCAGGGTGCCGTCGAAATTGATCAGGAAGTCCTGTAGCCAGTGGATCGAGTCGAGGTCGAGATAATTGGTGGGCTCATCGAGCATCAGGGCTTCAGGTTTGCCAAAGAGCGCCTGGGCGAGGAGCACGCGCATTTTTTGCCCGCCCTGCAACTCGCCCATTTTGCGCTCGTGGACGTCGTCGGGGATGTCGAGCCCCTGCAGGAGCACGGCAGCGTCACTTTCGGCGGTGTAACCATCCTCGTCGCCGATGACGCCCTCGAGTTCGCCTAACCGCATGCCGTCTTCGTTGGTCATCTCAGGCTTCTCGTAGATGCGGTCGCGCTCTTCCAGTGCGGCCCATAGCGGCTTGTTGCCCATGATTACGGTGTCGATGACGCGATAGGCGTCGAAGGCAAACTGGTCCTGGCGGAGGACGCCCAACTTGCGCGGGCGCACCACGGTGCCCTGCTGGGGCTCCAGATCGCCGGTAAGGATCTTCATGAATGTGGACTTGCCGGCTCCGTTGGGCCCGGTAAGCCCGTAGCGGCGACCGGGCACGAAGGAGACACTCACTTCGTCAAAGAGCACCTTGGAGCCATAACGCATGGATAGATTGCTGACGCTGATCATTCTTGTCTTGATTCCTGAGGGTGGACCGCAGCGGGGTCTTGGCTCCGCCGGGCCGCATGAAACTTGGTTTGGATCAATGTATTGGGGCGCGCACGCGTGGGCAGCCCCCTAAGAACTGCTGCACTTCTAGTTTCTCATAGGTCGGGCAGGGGAACGGCGGGAGAGGGGTTGTGTTGGCGGGTCTCAGAAGCGAGATCAAGGGCGCGCGGCTTCACAGTTTCACAACTTGGGGGAAAAGGGTGGCTAGGACGGGAGAGAGGCATAATCTATTGAATCGGGGATATTTATGAAGATGCAATGGGCAGGAATGGCGGCTTTCAGGCAGAGTTTTGCTGACGGAAGGACACATGGGCTTCCTGTTTGCGATGGGTGGGAGGGGCTAGACGCGAGTCTCTCTCCTAGTACGATTAGGCGCCAGCGGAAGGAAATCATTTGCAGCCTGGGAGGGTGGGCGGATTTGGCTGTGGGCACACTGGAACGGCGCGGGCCAAGCGTTCCTTCGGGCTTATGTGGGTTTCGCTGAGGAGTTGGCCATTATGCACAAATCGAGATTACAGACAATTTGCGGTGGACGGCGGCACGCTCGTTGCTTTCCATGTCTCAGAATCCAGACCTGGTCACCCGGCCTTTGGTACCTACCGGACGAGTTCTGATACAACCTCGATTTCTCGTTTGCTCGTGCCGCCAGGAACGTCGAGCGATCCCAAAACAAGCGGCTTGCCTAACGCCAGGGTCGCCGATCCCACCAGCAGGGTTTGGCGGAGCACTGGATCTTGCGAGCCCACACCGGACTTCTCCTCGGCAATACTCGATTGCTCGAAATGTGAGCTCAATTTCAGACCATTTCCGTAGCCAATCACGGTTGCTTCGATACTCAGCCCCACGTCCTGATATTGCAATTGGGTAGCGTGCATTACGGTTTCGGTGTCGTAAGTCCCGGTGACAATTGGCACGCGGTTGCCTTGTTTGAGAACGGTCTTCTCTCCCGAGACCACAATGAGGGCGAAGTGTTGCGTCCCGATGTGCTTGCCGCTGTCCGTCTCAGTGATGGTGTAGGTGAGGCGGTAAGTCTTTCTGACCCGGTCAGCCCTGTCAAAATCCGAAACTATCCTCTGAGCCAGCAGAATTTCCTCGGGAGTACTGTATATGGAGATTGCGTTTTGCGATGGCATGGCGACCAGTTTGGCCTTGGGGAGCATGTTGCGCAGGGCGCTCTGAACGTCGCTAACTTCGTTCTGCTGAAAGAGGTTGG
Organism: uncultured Occallatibacter sp.; assembly: GCA_964396795.1. Classification (GTDB taxonomy): domain Bacteria; phylum Acidobacteriota; class Terriglobia; order Terriglobales; family Acidobacteriaceae; genus Telmatobacter. Next base: position 38,656 of record CAYNGB010000025.1, read on the forward strand.
TGAGGTAAAGGGTCTGGTAGGTGTATGAGCTGGCTTTTTGTTCGGCAGTCTGTGTCTGTGCACCTGCGCTTGGTGCAAAGAGCGTCAAGGCTATCACGAGTCCGACAAGCATTTGGACAGAGTTCATCATCAGTTTTCCAGCATGGTCACGATTCATTTTCATTTCTCTCCTCTAAGGGTTGTTCGTCGGAAGAATACCAAGCTGCATCCGTCAATCGGTGCCATGTCCTTCTATCCATACCGACGCTCAGGGGCAGCCTTCGCTCGGAAGCATTCTAAATAGCTGCTCGGCTCAGCTGCGGGTCAGAACTTCGGAGGACGTAGGCGTCGTGGGCGGATGGTCCGCAACCCGGCATTTATCGCTGAATCAACTTACTCGTACGACCGGAAACGTGCGGGATACGCGGGAAGCGTTTGGCTCCGGAATTCGCAGATCGAGACAAAAGCTAGCCGAGGAATGCCATCACCACATGGTTGACCACGAAGGCGGCGGCGTAGGCCATTGCGAGCATGTAGGCGAATTGGATGGCGGGCCACTTCCAGCTATTGGTTTCGCGGCGGACCACGGCCATGGTCGAGGTGCATTGCATGGCGAAGGCGAAGAAGATCATCAACGCCATGGCGCCGCCCAGGGTCATGTCGTGGTGCAGGGCGGTTTGCAGATGCATGGTCTGGGTCTCAGGATCGGCACCGTAGAGGGTGCCCATGGTGCTGACCATGACTTCGCGGGCCAGAACACTGGAGATAAGGCCGATGCCGATCTTCCAGTTGAATCCGAGAGGGGCAATCACGGGCTCGATGAAGTGGCCCAGGCGCCCGATGACGCTGTCAGCCAGTTCGGGTGCGGCGACGGCGCCGCCCGGCGTGTGCATCACCGGCAGGTGCGCCAGCACCCACAATGCCAGCGTGACACAGAGAATGATGGTGCCTGCCTGGCGCAGGAAGACCTTTGCACGGTCCACCAGGCGCATCGCGAGCGAGCGGAGCGTGGGCATTCGATACTGCGGCAATTCAAGAATGAAAGGCGTCTCGCTGGATTTGAGGATGGAACTCTTGAGCAGCCAGGCAGTGGTCATGGCGGCGACAAAGCCAGCCAGGTAGAGTCCCAGCATCACAATGGTGCGCATACTCAACAAGCCGTGGAGAAACATGGTGTTGGGGATGAAGGCCGCGATCAACAGCATGTAAACCGGCAGACGCGCCGAGCAGGTCATGAACGGCGTGACCAGAATGGTGGCGATGCGGTCGCGGCGGTTCTCAATGGTGCGCGTGGCCATGATGGCCGGAACCGCGCAGGCGTAACCCGAGAGCAAGGGGATAAACGCTTTGCCATTGAGCCCGATGGTGCGCATGACGCGGTCGGCGATGAGCGCGGCGCGGGCGAGATAACCGGAGTCTTCAAGAACCCCGATAAACAAGAAAAGCAGCAGTATCTGGGGCAGAAAGACGAGTACCGACGAGATGCCCTTCCACGCGCCATCGAGAAGCAGGGATTGGAGCCAGCCCGCGGGGAGCAGCGGGCGCACCAGTCCGCCCATGCGCGCCAGGATGTCTCCAAAGCCGTCGGAGAGTGGCTGGCCAATGGTGAAGACCACCTCAAAAACGCCGATCACCACGACGAGAAACAAGAGCGGGCCCCAAATGCGATGCAGCAGCACATCGTCGAGCTTGCGGCTGTTCTCGGCCGAAAGCGGTGCGCGGTAGGCGGTGCGGCGGCTGACCTGAGCCGCCCAGGTGTGCGTGCTGGCGGCATTGCCCAGTACAGGCAGCGAAAGAGGCTGCGCACCGTGGCGGCCGGTTTGCTGGTTCAGGAAAAGTCCGACTGCCTCCAATCCGGTTCCGTGAACGGCGCTGATCTGAGCCACGGGCGTTCCCAGTTCGCGGGCCAGCTTGAGAGTGTCGACTTCGCCGCCGCGGGACTCCATGAGATCACTCATGTTCAGCAGGACCAGCGTAGGTAATCCCAGGGCCAGCACGGGCGCGGCCAGCATCAGTTGACGCGTCAGGTGCAGAGAATCCAGGACCAACAAAACGGCGTCGGGCTTGGGCGTGCCGGGCATCTTGCCGCGCAGTACGTCGATGGAAACACGCGCATCTTCAGAATAGGGAGTGAGCGAGTAAACGCCGGGAAGATCGATCAGTGTGAGATCGTCACGGCCTACGCCGGCCATGAGGCCCATGCGCTGCTCAACGGTGACACCCGGATAGTTGGCGACTTTCTGGCGTAAGCCAGTGAGGCGATTGAAAAGAGTAGATTTGCCCGAGTTTGGAGGGCCGATGAGAACTACCGTCTGAAGCTCACCCGCCGGCGGCGGAGAGGCAGGCGGCTCATAGGCCGTGGGAGTGCAGCAGGAGCTCATCGCGCGGCCTCAGCCAGCTTGTGCTCGTCGCCCGTCTCGGTGTTGTTTGTATCCGCGGACCAGGCAACCTCGGTGCTTCGCACTCGCATGGCCTCCGCGGTTTCGTGGCGGAGGGCAATCTCCATGCCGTCGACGCCATATACAGTTGGATCGCCAGCAGGAGCGCGGCGCAGCACGGTTACCAGGGCATCGGGAACAAAGCCCATGTGCATCAAGTGATTCTGGACGGATTCAGGCAGAGCCAACGTCACCAGGACACCGCTCTCGCCAACTTTCAGTTCGCTCAGCACGCTCAACCGTCGAACTCCATGGGGCTGCCGGAATGGCAGAACACCTAAACTGCGACCGGAATAGTCGGACTTCAGTATACGACCGATTCGGTCTGAGTTGCAAACATCAGACTGCAGAGAATCTGCATTCTTTTCGAACATCACTCGACCCCCGGCCAGAAGGAGACGATTGGCAACCTGCACCAACCGTCCCTTTCCCCCCTTGAAGACCCCTCAAAATCACCATCGGAACGTTGTCTAATTTTTAGCAGCAAGAGGGCTTGAAGCGATGTGAGTTAAATCACACCATATAACCAATGTTGATGAGTTCCCGAATCAATCCGTCTGAATGCCCGGCAGTGAGTCCGTTTGAATTGATCTGCCCTTTGCGGGGAAACATCAACTTGCTTTGCAAGATATTGGTGGGGCTGAACAGGCTGCGGGGAAGCTGGAGCCTGTAAAGTTCACCTTGGCTTTGCGGCACTCACGGCAGGACTGAAGTCAGGGCCTTTTGCAGAGCGGAGTTTTTCCGCAGGCTGGGTAGCTCGCGAGGGAATGCCGGCGCCACAATCGAACTTCATCAGAGACTCCCTGGGAGCCATTCTTCATTGAGGATCGAAGAGGCTGATTTAGTGGAGGTTTCGCGAGCTTCTGGTGCAATGTGCCATAGCTTGAGATACCTTACCAGCCCCGTGACCGTTGTCACGGATAGAAAAGGACTTGCACTCGTACAACTAGACAAGGAGCAGATGCTGGAGCAGAATCGCTCTGCATCCTGTGGTTGCATCGGGGAGGAACCGTGTCAGCTTTCACACTACCGCCGTTGCCTAGCGACGACAAACGATGGAAGATCGTGAACGGCACCATGCGCAAGAATGGTTATGCCCGCCACGCTCTGATTGAAACGCTGCACACTGTGCAGTCTTCCTTCGGCTATCTGGACGACGACGCCATTCGCTTTGTGGCCCGTTCGTTGCGCGTGCCGCTCAGCCAGGCATATGGAGTGGTGACCTTTTACCACTACTTCAGCCTCAAGCCTCCGGGCAAGCACACCATGACCATCTGTGCCGGGACCGCCTGCTACATCAAGGGCACCGACAAGCTGGTGGCCGCGGCTCAAGAACATCTCGGTATTTGCATGGGTCAAACTACAAGGGACGGCAATATCAGCCTGATGACGGCCCGTTGCGTGGGCGCCTGCAGCCGTGCTCCGGTGGTGCTGTCTGACGGCGAAGTGGCCGGCGAAGTGACCTCCGACCAATTGCTCGCACAACTCGAAAGGTGGGCGGTGGAATGACAATTGAAGAGCTCGAACAAATAGCAACGAGCGTCCGCCAGGAACACGAAAAATACGACTATGAAGTAAATGTCTGTATGGATCTGGCCTGTGCCAGCCAAGGCGCGGACCGGCTGCGGGAAGCACTTGTAAAGGAAGCGGAAGCATCGGGCAAGAAGGTGCTGGTTCGCCGTACGGGGTGCATGGGACCATGCTCCTCAGGCCCGCTGGTGAGGGTAGACCCCTCTGAGACCCTCTATCGCCACGTGCATTCCGACCACGCCGAATCGATTGTGTCCAGTCTGGGCGGCGAGCCGGTGGCGGAGTTGCAATGCGACCTGAGTGATCACTTCGACAAACAGGTGCGCGTAGTGCTGGAGAATGCGGGCTACATCGATCCGGAAAAGATCGACGACTACATTGGCCGCGACGGATACAAGGCTCTGCTGACAGCACTGACTGAAATGACGCCTAACGGCGTGATTCACCGCATCACCGAAAGCGGGTTGAGGGGACGCGGCGGCGGCGGCTATCCCACCGGTCTGAAGTGGGGAACGGTTTCAAAGGCCGGAGGCGACATGAAATATGTCGTCTGCAACGGTGACGAAGGCGATCCTGGAGCTTTCATGGATCGCAGCGTGATGGAAGGCGACCCGCATCGCGTGATCGAAGGCATGGCCATCGCGGCGTATGCGGTGGGCGCGAGCAAGGGATTTATCTATGTAAGGGCCGAGTATCCGGTTGCCGTTTCCCGGCTAACGACCGCGCTGCGCGAGGCACGGCGCCGCGGCCTGCTGGGCAACAATATCTGCGGGACAACGTTCAACTTCGACATGGAGATTCGCCTGGGCGCAGGGGCTTTTGTGTGCGGCGAGGAAACAGCGCTGATCGCCTCAATCGAAGGCCGTCGCGGAACTCCCAAACCGAGGCCTCCTTATCCGGCAGTCAGCGGCCTATGGGGCAAACCCACGCTGATCAACAATGTTGAGACCTACGCCAACATCGCGCCAATTATGCGCAACGGCGGCAAGTGGTTCTTCAACATGGGCTCGGAGAGAAGCAAGGGGACCAAGGTATTCGCACTCACTGGCAAGATCACCAATACCGGTCTTGTGGAAGTGCCCATGGGCATCAAGCTATGGGAGATCATCGACGTCATTGGCGGTGGAGTACCGGACGGCCATAAGTTGAAGGCAGTGCAAACGGGCGGTCCCTCAGGTGGCTGCATTCCCGCGGAGATGCTCGACCTGGGGGTCAGTTACGACGCCCTGATGGCAGCCGGATCGATCATGGGTTCGGGCGGCATGATCGTGATGGATGACACGTCCTGCATGGTCAACGTGGCGCGCTTCTTCGTGGAGTTCTGCATGACCGAGTCCTGCGGCAAGTGCATCCCCTGCCGCGCGGGCACCGCGCAGATGTACACCCTGCTGTCGCGCTTCTGCGACGGATCGGGAACCATGGAAGAGCTGGAACTGCTGGAGGAACTCTGCGACACCATCAAGGAGACCAGCCTTTGCGGCCTGGGCATGACGGCGCCCAATCCGGTCCTGAGCACCCTGAAGTACTTCAGGAACGAATACATCGAGCACATCGTGCATAAACGCTGTCCGGCCGGCGTCTGCAACATTAAAGCCCCTGTGGAGGTGTTGGCATGAGCGACGCCGTGGAAGTCAAAACACTAATCATCGATGAGCAGGAAGTGAGCGCCCGCAGAGGCCAGACCATCCTGGAAGTAGCGCGGGAAAATGATATCTACATTCCCACTCTCTGCCATATGGAAGGCCTGAGCGATGTGGGCGCCTGCCGCATGTGCCTGGTGGAGATCAAAGGAAGCAAGAAGCTGTTGCCTGCCTGTGTGGCCACCGTCTTTGAGGGCATGGAGGTAAGCACCAACACTGAGCGCCTGAAACGGCATCGCCACACGATTCTTGAACTGCTGTTTGCCGAGCGCAACCACATCTGCTCAGTTTGCGTGGCCAATGGTCACTGCGAACTGCAAACACTGGGCCAGGAACAGGGCTTAACCCATATTCGGTTGCCCTATCGCAATCCGGGACTGACCGTAGACGCCTCGAACGAGCGTTTTACCGTCGACCACAACCGGTGCATTCTGTGCACACGCTGTGTGCGAGTTTGCGCGGAGATCGAGGGCGCGCACGTATGGGACGTGATGGGCCGGGGCATCAACTCTATCGTGATCACCGATCTGCATGACGATTGGGGAGCTTCCAGTTGCACCCGCTGCGGCAAATGTGTGCAGGTGTGCCCCACCGGAGCCCTTTTCGACAAGAGCAGGGTCGGCACCGATCATCCCAAGAATCCAGAATTTCTGCCTTACCTGAACCTCATGAGGGAAGCGCAATGAGCAAACTGAAATTGGCAACAGTCTGGCTGGACGGATGTTCCGGCTGCCACATGTCGTTTCTCGACATGGATGAACGGCTCATCGAACTCGCGGAGTTCGTCGATGTGGTCTACAGCCCCATCGTGGACGCCAAGGAGTTCCCCGATGAGGTGGATATCGCGCTGGTCGAGGGCGCAGTAGCCTCGGTTGACGACGAGAAGAAGATCAAGAAGATTCGCGCGCATTCTAAAACGCTGGTCGCGATGGGCGACTGCGCAGTGGCGGGAAACGTGCCGTCGATGCGCAATCCCATCGGCCCGGACGCAATCCTCGACCGGGCGTACATCGAGAATGCCACCGTGCAACAACAGATTCCCTGTGTCGTGGTGCCAAAGCTGCTGAAGGTGGTGCGGCCCATTCACGAGTTCGTGAATGTGGACGTTTTCCTGCCCGGCTGCCCGCCCTCGGCCGATACTTTTTATGCGGCGCTGACCGCGCTGGTAACCGGTGAGCCACTGGATATTCCGGCACTCACTCGTTTTGGAGCCTGATCCATGAGCCAGACCATCACTATCGATCCCGTTACCCGCCTCGAAGGCCACGGCAAGATCACGATTCAACTGAACGGCCAGGGCGAAGTGGAAGATGCGCACTTTCACGTCACGCAGGTGCGCGGCTTTGAGAAGTTCTGCGAAGGACGGCCCTTCTACGAGATGCCCAGTCTTATGGCGCGCATTTGCGGCATCTGCCCGGTGAGCCACCTGGTGGCGTCGGCCAAGGCCTGCGAAGCCATTATGTCGGTGCGAATTCCGCATACCGCCGCGCAGTTGCGACGCATGCTCAACCTCGCCCAGATGGTGCAGTCCCATGCGCTGAGCTTCTTCTATCTCTCCTCCCCAGATCTGTTACTGGGTATGGAGTCGGATCCAGCCAATCGCCACATCTTCGGGGTGGTCGCCGCCAAGCCGGAGCTGGGCCGCGCGGGCGTCGCACTGCGTCGCTTTGGCCAGCACATTATCGAATTGCTGGGGAACAAGCGCATTCATCCCGGGTGGGTAGTTCCGGGCGGAGTCACCGAGCCACTGGCGGAAGCCAAGCGCGATGAGATTCTGGCCATGCTTCCTGAAGCCTATGCCGCGATGGATCTTGCGCTCAGTGCCTACAAGCAAATCGCAGCCACGTTCAAGCCGGAGATTGAAGTTTTTGCAAACTTCCCGTCCAACTACCTGAGCCTGATCAATGAAGACGAGTCGATCGAGTTCACCGACGGCGCTCTGCGCATGATTGACCCGCAGGGAAACATTTTGGAAGACGGTATCACGGCAACGCGGTACACCGAAGTGATTGGTGAGGCCGTGGAGCCGTACAGCTATACCAAGTTCGCCTACTACAAGCCGCTCGGCTATCCTGAGGGCAGCTATCGCGTAGGCCCTCTGGCGCGGCTCAACATCGTCAAGAGCATGGGAACGCCCAAAGCCGAAAAAGAGCTTGCCGAGTTCAAACAGCTCGCTTCAGGTCCGGTGGAGAGCTCGTTCTTCTACCACCACGCCCGACTCGTCGAGATGGTCTATGGCATCGAGAAGATCGAACAGATCCTCAGCGATCCGCGCATCCTGGACAAGCAGGTGCGTGCGACCGCCGGCGTTAACCGGCTGGAGGGAGCAGGACAGGCCGAGGCCCCGCGTGGCACATTGAGCCATCACTACAAGGTGGACGAGAACGGAAAGATGGTCTGGGCCAACCTGATCATCGCCACCGGGCAGAACAACAACGCCATGAACAAGGGCGTGTTGCAGGCTGCCAAGCATTATGTGAAGGACGGCAAGTTCACCGAGGGCATTCTCAATCGCGTTGAAGCTGTTGTCCGGACCTTCGATCCGTGCCTGAGCTGCTCCACACATGCCTTTGGCCAGATGCCGCTTGTCCTGTCGCTGATCTCGGCCGATGGCGAACTGGTCGACCAGGTTATACGCTAGTCGCAGGTGCGACCATGAATGCCGGTTCTCCCCGTTGCCTCATCCTCGCGTGCGGTAACTCGCTACGCGAGGATGATGGCGTTGGGCTGCGATTGGCGGAATGGGCCGAAATCCGCTTTCGTTCTGACGCGGATGTCCGCGTTCTGGCCCGCCAACAGTGGACTCCCGAGCTAGCCGACGATATCTCTGACGCGGAGTCGGTGATCTTTATCGATTGCGCTACGAACTCCACACCGGGCATGGTCCGCCTGGCTCCTGTCGTGCCCTCTGCCGAACTGCCACGCCTGATGACGCACCACCTTGGCGCTGCAGACTTGCTGGCGATATGCAGCTATTACTACGATGAGCTGCCCCGCGCAGCAATGCTTCTGACTGTGGGCGCGGCTTCCCTGGAGTTGCGCGAAGGCTTGAGCGACATTGTCAGTGCTGCGCTTCCGGGCGCAGAGAGTCTACTTGAAGAAACAGTGCTGCGCCTTCTGCCGAATACGACGGAGCGAAACGCGATTCAGCACGCCTAGCGAGTCAGGATGTTGGGTCTCAAATCATCCTTGCATGACATGATCCCAGAGATGCGAATTGTGCTTCGATCGCATCGCCTGCGCTGACCCGCACCAACTCCACCGCAGACCCCGGAATTATGAGTTCACCGGCGCGCAATCTGCTGCCTCGCTGGGAGCAATGCCTGGCCAGCCAACGCACGGATTTGAGCGGTCCTCCCATGATCTCAGAGCACTTTCCTGAAGCCTTCACCACGCCGTTGACCAGGATAGCCACGGCTTCGGGATTCAGATCTCCGTTCTGAGGCCAAGATTGCTCCGGTCCGATCACTAAGCCAGCGTGAAGGCCGTTTGAGGCAATCAGTTCCTGCGATGTCGGCTCCCCATACCAGAATCTATAGTTGTGAAGCTCGATGCCCACGCTTACCCCGGCAATGGCGCGAATGATTTGCTCGTCATCCAACTCTCCGCTCAGGTCCGTGCCAAGCCGGACGACGAGCTCTGGCTCGACGGCGCAATCCAGGTAGTGTGAAGCATGCAGCAGTGCACCATTTGAGAAGATATCCGGCTCCAGCAGCCTGCCGGAGATCGGCTGCGACAACCTAAACTGACTCCGAATCGCCGCGCTGGTGCATCCGACCTTCCATCCGGCAATCTTCGCTCCATCCTTCACCCGCCCAGCCAGAAATCCGGCTTGCACTTCATATGCCTCAGGCAGCGTGAGGCTCGTCATATCCACAACCAGGTTCGAACGTTCGTGCTTCCGGAAAATATGACCCATCTCCAGAACACATTCGCTCACTTTAGATGCTTCTGACAAACTGGGCATCCCTCCACCAGAATCGAATCCAAGCGCTCGCCATAAGGCAATATTCATCGCTTTATCTGCCACTTCGGCGGCTTCTGGGAAATCACACTTCGTTGATCTCGCTAGTCCACTGAACGGTAATTCCGCGGCGAACGCTTGCCGATACCGGGCAGACGGAATCATGATGTTCCAACGCCCTCTCGGCTGCGGATCGTTTTTCCCTGGGCACCGTCAAGCGGTAGTGCACGGTGATGTTGGTTAGCAACAGTTTGCCCTCGACTTCTTCAAGCTGCCCTTCCGCCTCCGCAGTCAGATTCTCTTCGTTGATTGCGATACCGCGCTTTCCCAGGAGGCTGGAGAGTGTGCCCGTCAAACAGGCGCCAACAGCCGCAACAACATAGTCCAGTGTCGACGGGAGCGGTTCCTCCGGGTCGATTCCAAAAAATTCACTGAAGCCGGAATGCACGCCCATTCGCAATGGCGCGGGGAATCCCTCGAATTCGATGCTCTTGATCTTATTCTTTGTGGATTCCATATGAACCTTTGTTGTCAGCAAACGCAGCGATCGACCCATTTTCAATTCTCCTTATGCCCTACCGGCATTCGGACGGCGGCGGGGAACCCAAAGAACCAGTGTCGTCTCCGTCAGAATGCCCACTCTACCATGAAGCCGTATTGAGCGGGTATCTCGGAACAGCCGGTTAAGCACGGTGGCCACAAAAGGATGCGGCGGCTGCATTTGAATGCAGCCGCCGCGGTGTTTGTGGTGCTATTGAAGAATCTATGTCCTAGAACGCAGCCACCGTCTGACGCAGGCTGTAGGAGCTAAGCGTCTTGATGTAGTTGCCGCGGTCGAAGGGCGAAGTATCAGGCACGGAGCGGCGGCTGAGGCAGCCGCGCGTATCCCACAGCGAAGTGTACTCGCGCTTCTCCAGCCAGTAGCGCATGTCAGAGAGCACTCGCCCAATGTGTTCGATGCCGTGGATGTGAAGGGCAGAAGCCATCATGGTCATGCCGGCACCGGCCATGATGCTCTTCAACACGTCCTCAGCGGAATGGACGCCACCAGTGATCGCGAGGTCAATATTGAGATGGCCATAGAGGATTGCGGCCCAGTGCAGGCGGGGCAGCAATTCCGAAGGTGTGGAGAAGTGCAGCGTGGGCCGCACTTCCAGGGTTTCGATATCGAAGTCAGGCTGGTAAAAACGGTTGAAGAGGACGAGGCCTCGCGCGCCCGCATCCTCAAGCCTCGCTGCCAGGTGCGGCAGGCTGGTAAAGGACTGCGAAAGTTTGACGGAGACCGGGATCTTGACCGCCTGGCAGACGCCGCCGACCAGTTCGAGAAGTTGCAGCTCGAGCTCCGCCGAGGTCTGGCTGCGATCAGTCGCCAGCGCATAGGTATTCAGCTCGATCGCATCTGCGCCGGCTTCTTCCATATCCTTCGCAAACCGTATCCAGCCGCCGGGGGTGGCCCCGTTGAGGCTGGCCAGAATGGGAATAGCGACTGCTCCCTTGGCGCGCCGCAGGTACTCGAGGTACACCTCGTGGGTCATGCGGTAGTCGCTCTGCTCGGGCAGGTAATCGAGCGACTCGGCGAAGGACTCGGTGCCGCGGGAAAGGTCCTCGTCGAGGGCCCGCGACTCCAAAGCCAACTGCTCTTCGAAGAGCGAGGTAAGTACGATTGCCGCGGCTCCGGAGTCTTCCATGCGGCGAATATTGTCCAACGACTCGGTCAGAGGCGTTGATGAAACCACGATCGGGCCGTTCAGCTTGAGACCCAGATAGCGTGTTGAAAAGTCGATCATTTTGTTCCTCCGGCAGTCGCAGCTGCCTGTTTCTCTTCAGGCTTTTCGTCCGGGGCGATGTGCGGCGTTTCCCCGCGGCCCGGCATTGCAGCACGCGCGGAGTATACGCGCCATTGGCGTTCGACGTCATCCTGTGCTTCTTTTAGCAACTCAGAAGCAAGTTCAGGGTTTCCACGTGCCAGCATCGTATAGCGAGCTTCGCGGTAGGCGTAGTCCTTGAGTCGAATCGACGGCGCCCTCGAGTCGAGTTGGAAGGGATTCTTGCCTTCCTCTCGCAGCGCGGGGTTATAGCGCATCAGCGGCCAGTAGCCGGACTGCACAGCCAGTTTCTGCTGTTCCAATCCATGCACCAGGTCGTAACCGTGAGCGATGCAGCTCGAATAGGCGATGATGATCGACGGTCCGTTGTGTGCTTCGGCCTCCTGGAACGCCTTGACGACATGGCTGTCGTTGCCGCCCAGCGCAACCTGCGCCACATAAACGTAGCCGTAACTAACGGCTTCCATGGCCAGATCTTTCTTGCTGTTCTTTTTGCCGCTGGCAGCAAACTTGGCCACGGCGCCACGCGGAGTAGCCTTGGACATCTGGCCGCCGGTGTTGGAGTAGACCTCGGTATCGAGTACGAGAACGTTGACATTCTTACCGGAGCCGAGGACATGGTCCAGTCCGCCGAATCCGATGTCGAAGGCCCAGCCGTCGCCACCGAGTATCCAAACACTCTTGCGCACCAGTGAATCGGCGATGGCAAGCAGGTTGCGGGCGTCCGATGTGTCATTGCCGGCCAGCTTCTGGCGCAGCGCTTTCACGCGCTCCCGTTGGGCGTCGATCTCCGGCTCGGTATTCTGAGGCGCGCTCGCGAGCGCGGCGGCCAGATCAGGGCCGATGGTTGCAGCGAGGCGCTGTACCAACAGTTCCGCGAAGGTTTTCTGCTGGTCGAGTGCGGTCCTCATTCCGAAGCCGAACTCAGCATTGTCTTCAAAAAGCGAGTTGGCCCAGGTCGGTCCGCGACCCTGCGCGTTAGAGGCGTAGGGCGTTGTGGGCAAGTTGCCCCCGTAGATTGAGGAACAGCCCGTAGCATTGGCGATATACAACCGGTCGCCAAAGAGCTGGGTGAGCAGCTTTACATAGGGGGTTTCGCCGCAGCCTGAGCATGCGCCGGAGAATTCAAACAGCGGCTGCAGCAGTTGCAGATCCTTCACCTGCGTGTGCGACAGCTTGTTGCGGTCCACCTCAGGTAGATTGAGGAAGAACTCCCAGTTCTCGCGCTCGGCATGCCGCAGCGGCTCCTGGGGCGCCATGTTGATGGCCTTCTTGCTGGCGTCGCTCTTGCTCTTGACCGGGCAAACTTCTACGCAGACACCGCAGCCGGTGCAGTCTTCAGGAGCAACCTGCAGCGTGTAGTGGTCCTGCTCCATACCGCGCCATTTCGGCTTGGCCCACTGGAAGGTGGCAGGAGCCTTGTCCGCAAGTTCAGGACTGTAGACCTTGGCGCGAATCACAGCGTGCGGGCAGACCATAACGCATTTGCCGCACTGGATGCACAGGTCCTTGTCCCACACCGGGATGAACTGCGCGATGTTGCGCTTCTCCCACTGCGCGGTGCCGGTAGGGAATGCGCCGCCGGCGGGAATCGCGCTTACCGGAAGCTGGTCGCCATGACCCGCCGCGATCTGGCCCAGCACGTCGCGCACGAATTTCGGGGCCTGAGCAGAAATGGAGGGAATCAGATCGAAGTCGGATGAAGCACTTGCGGGCAATTCAACCTTTTCGAGATGGGCAAGAGCGTGATCCACAGCCGCGTAGTTCTTCTGCACCACCGACTCGCCACGCTTGCCGTAGGTCTTGTAAATAGCTTTCTTGATCTGCGCAATGGCGTCTTCGCGGGGCAGCACACCGCTGATGGCGAAGAAGCAGGTCTGCATGATGGTGTTGATGCGCGTTCCCATGCCGGCTTCGCGCGCAACCTTGTATCCGTCGATCACGTAGAACTCGATCTTCTTCGCGATCATCTCTTGCTGCGTGCTCTTGGGCAGCTTGTCCCAGACGTCTGCGGCCGAATAAGGCGAGTTGAGAAGAAAGACCGCGCCGGGCATAGCTGCTTCGAGCACGTTCATCTTCTCAAGGAAGCTGAAGTTGTGACACGCCACAAAGCTGGCGCGAGTGATGAGGTAGCTCGAGCGGATGGGATGGGGTCCAAAGCGCAGGTGCGAAGTGGTCATGGAACCCGACTTCTTTGAGTCGTAGACGAAGTAGCCTTGCGCAAAGTTGGGAGTCTCGTTGCCGATAATCTTGATGGAGTTCTTGTTGGCGCCCACGGTGCCGTCCGAACCCAATCCGTAGAAGAGTGCACGCACCGTCACAGGGTCTTCAGTGGAGAATGTCGGATCGTAGGTCAGGCTGCTGTGGGATACGTCGTCATCGATGCCGATGGTGAAGTGGTTCTTTGGTGCGGGCTTGGTCAGTTCGTCGTAGATGCCCTTGACCATGGCCGGTGTGAATTCCTTCGACGAGAGGCCATAGCGGCCACCAACCACCTTGGGCATGGCGGCGAAGGGAAGTTCGGCTGCATTTTCGGCCAGAACGGTCACGATGTCCTGATACAGCGGCTCGCCTGCGCCACCCGGTTCCTTGCAGCGGTCGAGTACGGCGATCGCCTTGACGGTTGCGGGCAGAGCAGCCAGGAAAGCCTTGCTGTCGAACGGCCGATAAAGGCGGACCTTAACCATGCCGATCTTCTCGCCGTTCTTGATCATTGCGTCCACTGCCTCTTCAGCAGCTTCGGCGCCCGATCCCATCAGCACAATCACGCGCTCGGCATCGGCCGCGCCGTAATAATCGAACAGGTGATAGGCGCGTCCAGTCTGGGCGGCAAAACGGTTCATCACCGACTGCACGATTCCCGGAACGGCGGCATGGAACGGCGTGCAGGCCTCACGGGCCTGGAAGAAGACATCGGGATTCTGTGCTGTGCCGCGAATGATAGGCCGATCCGGACTGAGGGCGTTCTGACGGTATTGGATGATGTATTTGTCGTCGACGAGAGCGCGAATGGTCTCATCCGAGATGGGCTCGATCTTGCCGACTTCGTGCGACGTACGGAAGCCATCGAAGAAGTGAATGAAGGGGATGCGGGATTCGAGGGTTGCGATCTGCGTCACGAGGGCCAGGTCGGCAACCTCCTGCACGGAGTTCGAGGCCAGCATGGCCCAACCGGTCGAACGGCAAGCCATCACATCCGAGTGGTCGCCGAAAATTGATAGCGCGTGCGTGGCCAGGGTACGGGCCGTCACATGCATGGTCGCCGGGGTCAACTCACCAGCGATTTTGAACATGTTGGGGATCATCAGCAACAAGCCCTGGGAAGCCGTAAAGGTGGTGCCAAAGGCCCCTGCCTGCAGTGCGCCGTGGAGCGCGCCGGCAGCGCCGCCCTCGCTTTGCAACTCTTCCACCACGGGCAACGCGCCCCAGATATTCTTCTTCCCCTCTGAGCGCCACTGATCGGCCCACTCGGCCATGGGCGACGAGGGGGTAATGGGGTAGATGGCGACGACTTCGGAGAGACGATAGGCAACCGAAGCGGCGGCCTCGTTCCCATCGAGAATTACCATATTCTGTTCACTCATTCACTTTGCCTCATAGCGCGGCCTGCGGAAATCAACCGCTAGGCAGAGTCTCATCTGAGGGAGGATAGAGTGACAGTGATGTAAGACACAGGGTGGCCATCGAATCCCGCATTATGGAACCATATTCGTGGTATGAAACCGGCTTGCGGCCCGGGTTCCAAGACCGTAATTCTCTGATTCGCGGGACGATAAAGCTTCAGATCACAAAGCCGGTCAGGCCAGCAGCGCAGACACCTTGGGCATCCATTCTGCAATAGGGATCTTCTGCGGACAAAGGCCCTCGCAAGTGCCACAGTCAATACACGAACCGGAGCGGGTCTCTTCGGTCAAAAAGACGCTGTATTTGAAGCGGGCGCCCGCCACGTCGTCGAACGCGTGGGCATAATTGAAGAACGCGAAGTTGCCGGGAATGTTGACTCCATTGGGACACGGCATACAGTAGTTGCAGTTGGTGCAGGGGATAGCGGTTCGAGCGCTGTATCTCTTTTGCACATCGGCGATCAACGCCTGCTCCGTGCGGCTGAAGGTGTGAACCCGCGATGCTTCTGCGCAGCGCAGATTTTCCTCCACCTGCGCCATGGCGCTCATGCCGCTCAACACAACCGACACTTCGGGCTGGTCCCAGAGCCATTCCAGCGCCCACTCCGCCGGCGTTCTTTGCACCGGAAAGTGCTCCATTGCCGCGCGGATATCGCGAGGTGGATCGGCCAGCCGGCCTCCCAGCAGCGGTTCCATTACAACCACCGCAAGGCCTTTGCTTGCGGCCAGTTTCAGGCCGCGTGTCCCTGCCTGGTTCTCGGTATCCATGTAGTTATATTGAATCTGGCAAAATTTCCACAGGTCGCTGCCGTTGACGATCTCCTCAAAGCAGGCATAGTCGTCATGCATTGAGAAGCCGAGATTGCCGATGCGTCCGTCCGCAAGGGCCGCGGCAGCCTGAGCCAGCAAATCGTGCTTGAGGACAATATCGCGCCAGCGGCTTTGGTTGAGCGAATGTAAAAGGTAGAAGTCGATGTGATCGGTCTGGAGTTTCTTGAGTTGCTCATTCAGGAACTTGTCGAAGTCCGCCGGCCCCTGAACCATCCATGTAGGCAGCTTGGTGGCTAGCCTGACCTTCTCCCGGTAACCGTCTTCGAGTGCCCGCCCAACCACCACTTCACTCTGTCCGCCGTGATAGGGGTAGGCGGTGTCGAGGTAGTTGACTCCGTTGTCGATAGCGTAGCGAATCATCCGGATCGATTCAGCCTGATCGATGTTGGGACTAAGGCCGTCTCCATCCAGGGTGGGAAAACGCATGCAGCCAAAGCCCAGGGCCGAAGCCTTCCAATCGAGAGTTCCAAAACGGCGATATTGCATGGCGGATCTTACCTTCCTATCCCATTCTTTACGCCGAATCTTACTCTCGGGTCACGACCCACGGATGTGATCGCTGACGCTGTCTTTGCGCAAAGCGAAGCAGTTCAGTCAGGTCCGCTCGCGCTGCACGCCGGAGCATGTCACTTGCCGGTCAGCGACGTTACAAGCGCTTCCCATTCAGCCTCAAGGGTGGACCGGTGGAATGCGCCTCCTGCGCGGCTGTACCAGTAATCGGCATTCGACGCTGCCCCTTCCTTGCGGTGCAGGTAGGCGTGGACCGCCATCCCTTCAGGCGTTTCCAACTCGTCGACCAGGGCGTGTGCGCGCACCCAATCGCCCTTGGCGTCCCACCAGAGGGCCGCGAGCGTAGGCGGGAGTCTGTCCGGCGGTGCGTCGTGGGTGAGAGATTTACGGAATTCATGCTCGTTCATGAACATCTTTTATCACGGTCTTTGGGCTGGTGGGGTTCTTAGGGAGGATGATCGGGCATCGACTGCATCCACTCGACGCGGGCGGTAAGAACGCCTCAATGGTTCTGACTAAAAGCGCAGCAGATAGCTGAATTTGACAAATATTTGCTGGTCAGTGGAGGTGCCCGGCAGGTCGGTGACGGTGTAAGCCGGGGTGCTAGCAGGGTCGTAGTTTGCATTCTGGAATGTATTTGCGTAGCCCATGTAGAAAGCGGTTCCGGGATGCGGCACATAGGCAAAAAGCAGCGTAGCGTCAGCCTGTTTTGAGTTCGCATTGGCCACCAGCGCGTTGTTGGGCAAGAGCGTGTTGTAGTCCAGGATGGCGTTGAAGGCGTAGTCGCGCGTGAACTGGTAGTTGAGCTTGGAACGAATCAGGTGGTTGGTGAATATGTCGCCGGTGGGCAGTGACGAAGATGGCATCTGACCCGGTTCGCAGGCCAGGCGCGTGTAGAAATAGATCTCATCCAGGCGCAGGTGCGTCTGCGCGTGGAGCGTGAGGTCGGCCGACGCATTGCTGGCTTTGCCAAGAAACGGCGGGACATCCGTAGCGGGATGGTAATTCGGCGCGCTGCCCTGCGCATAGGAGCCACTGAAGTCGAGCCATTTGTACCAGGAAGTAGCGAGAGAAACGGAGGTCGATTGTTCGCGGAAACCGATGCCGCTATACAGTTCGAAAGCCTCAGAGTGTCCGACGGAAAGCGAGGTCAGCCCAGGTAAAGTGAGCGAAATGGCGGGTGACGCGGACCAGTTCTGGAGCCTGTGCTCATGATCGTAGATGAGCGTCACATCCATGCTGGGACCGTACGCGAGGATGGTATGGCTGGACGGTTTCCATTGATAGGCCGAGTAAGTTTCCCAGCGGCGAATGTCGTTTCTGCTCATATAACCAAGCGTGGCGTTCAACCCGGGACTGCGATCGGTATAAACGGATTCGAAACTGGTGTGGTTATCCATTTTTTCGACGCTCATGATATAGCCGGGGCCCGCCTGGTAGCCGCTGGGGTTCAGCTCGGTCTGCGTTGTACTCGCCTGCCCGGCAAAGATCCAGTTGCGCGGAGCGATATAGCGCATATCAACAGAACCAACGCGGTTGGAGCGCGACTGAAACGTGGTGTCACTCAGAAACATTCCGACATGCGACTGATGGTCAAACTCGCGCTCGCCGCGAAAGACGGCATCGATGGCGCGATCGCCATGACCGGTTTCGCCCTGGGCCAGCACTTCGCCGGGGGCGCGGTCGTCGGCGGCCAATATGCCCAGTCCCCAGCGACCCACTGACCCGGTCAGCTTGGCTCCGAACTGCGGGTCCACAATGCGGCGGGAGAAAAACAGCTCTTCCGGCATGGTGAAGATGGAAGCATTCTCGAGGAAGAAGGGCCGCCGCTCAGGATAGACAACCTCAAAGCGCTGGTTGACCTGAACCTTCGGATCGTCGGTTCCTATCTCGCTGAAATCCGGATTGAGTGCGACGTCCAGCGTCAGCGAATCATGCAGAACGGCCTTGGCGTCCAGTCCAGGGTGGTGCTCGTTCTGGTGTTGGTAGCCTTTGTCCGGGTCAAGATACTTGTCCTGCGAATAAAGCCCATAGGGAATGAGCTGAATGTTCCGGCCCGGGGAGATGTCCGCGTCGATCTCGATAGGAGCAAACTGGCCCACAAACTGCGGCAGGCGCTGGCGGCTGACGAAGGGCCAAATCGCCAGTTCGCTATTGCGCTGAATGAAGCGGGCCAGGCAGATGTTCCAAATCTGTTTGGGGCCGCGGGGAAAGCGCAGGGTGCGAAAGGGGATGGTCTCCAGTACCACAAACCCGGTTTCTGTAATGCGCCCTTCGGTGTACCATAGCCCCTCCCAGCTTGGATCATCGCCAATGCCGTCGGTGGTGCGGCCATCATATTGAATGCCGTAGGGATTCACGTCAAACCAATAGGCGTGCTTGTTGTCGTGGAAGGTGTCGATATTGATGGTGACGCGGTCATCGGTATCGATGGTCTTGCGCGGCGCAACGCGTGCACGAATCTTCGACGGATCGTCCTTGCAAATCCAACCCACATAGAGGTTCTTGCTGTCGTAGGAGAGATAGGCCGCCGTGGGTTGAGTGACGGGCGCGCCGTCGTGGGGATCGAATTGCTTGAAAACGGTGACTACGGCCTCGGCTTCGCGCGGCGTGTTGGTGATGAAGTCGGAGAGCTTGGGCGGGCGCGTGACACGAGGAATGACAAGAGGCGACTCCGAGGCTAGAGCCGAACCCACAGCCGTCAACAGCACAAGGAATGCAACTACCAGCGCCGTGTGCGTCCTGCGCTTACCGGGTATAAGTGCAAAAAACATGAGACCTCGAATTACCTTGCAATTCAAGTAAGAGAACTGCGAACTCCCTACAGATGAAAACGGATTAGAAACAGTCTAGCAAGTAGCGCGCACAGTTGGACGATGCGGAAAAAGGCGCTCCGGACGAGGCGGAGTTTCAACCCCTACACAAGGGCAGCAGAACAAGCGTGGGCCTTGGCCCTAACGTGACGCTCTACGTCGAATTGGCCCGAGTTACCGGGATTCCCGCGGCCTGCTCAGCCCAGCGAGGGCAGGTGGTCGGAGATGCCGAAGAGGAAGATGAGCCCGATGCCGCAACTGTAGACGGCGCCGGTCCACGCAATGACGGAGTAGAAGCGCGGATGGTGGCCACTGGCCTTGAACGCTCCGCCCATGGAAGCCGTCATCAGGGCGTTCATTGCCACTAGGCCCAGCGCAAACGCTGCCAAGCCCATCATTCCGCGGGAGGTTCCGCCGAGATTGGCGGTGAGGAAAAAGAGCGCCAGTTGGCTAGGCGTCTCGGCTCCTACGCCGTGCAGCACGCCGATCAGGAAAACCGATTTTCCGTTGTACATCCACTGGAAGCGTTCTGGCTGCGGCGCATTTCGATTCCACAGGCGGCGCACCTGCCAGGCCAGCCACAGAACGCCATTGATGGCGATGGCCAGACGGCTCTCGATACGGCTGTGCCGGTGCCCGTGGGCATCTTTGCGCAGGATTCCCGCCACCACCCCGATGCCCAGCACTATCAACGTGAGTCCGATCAGGCGCTCGGTCCAGTGATCCAGCCCCTCAGGCAAACCCATGTGCAACTGGAGAACGGCGACGCCAAGCGCGCACACGGTGAAAGCGTGCCCAAGCGCGTAGGTCATTCCCAGGCGCAGGCCGGCACGCCAATTCCGCTGCACCGCCGTAATGTCGGAGATGGCGGCCAGATGGTCATAATCGAAGCCATGACGCAGCCCCAGCAGCAGGCAGGAGCCTAGCGCGGCGTCGAGTTTCCAGTCGCCTAGAATCGGTGTCACGAAGCTCAGTATAGAGCAGGCACGGCATTGCGGTAGTGCGATTCGTCACCGGGGGGGTGAGCCCTGACCAGAACGCGGGGGCAGGCTTAGCTGCCGGGACGAAGCTCGATCCGATAGTCCAGATAGTCGATGGTGACGATGGTCTTGCCAAACAGAAAGCTGTTGGACTCGGCCCTGGCGCTGGTGGCCATGGCAAAGCCGCTTACGTTGGCATAGCGGCGCATCATATGGGTCTGTCCGGCCCAGACGGATGGGCTTTTGGATGCGGTTCCGTCGATCTTGACGATCCCAAAGTCCTTCGCATCCACCCACAGTGTTCCCTGGATGAGATTCGGAGCCTTGCGCCTGGGGGTTACAGACAGGGCCAGGCAATCTCGCCCATCGAGATGTTGAATTCCGCCCGGCAGCAGCTTCATCTCATAATTTGCCGAGGTGAACCACGACTGCTCCACGTGGCCGGGTTGGTTGATGCTCTTCTCATTGTCGAGGAGCGGCATCAGCCCGAATTTTCGAATCAGCGCCGAGCCGCCCTCGGCAACGATTTCATAACTTTTGCCTATGCCCTTGCGGTAGGTTGTCCTGACTGTCATTTCAGCCGCGGGGACACCCATGTCCTGGCCCCTGTACACGGCATAGTGCTCCCTCACAGTGAATCCCGCGACGCTTTCAAATCTTGCTCGCACAGCGGCGTCAATCTGACGGATTACGGAAGGGGCGTCAGTCTGCTGGGCCTTTATCGGGGCGATTCCAAGCCCGACCAAGAAAATCATGGCTGCGGCTTCCAGTACCGTGTGTAATTGCCTGTGACCGACCACGATGCGGCTCCCCGTTTCGCTACCACTCAAATTATGCTTCTTCGCCCAGCGCAGGGGGTGATTGAGACGAGGGCGGGAAGATGATTGCGGAGATGGACGGGTTCGGGTTCTTCAAGAGCCAGGTCATTTGGCTGGGCGAAGATTGACCTGGTAGTCCTTGTAGTCGATTTTCACAATCGTCTGGCCCAGCAGAGCGCTGTTTGAAACTGCGCTTGCGTGCATGGCCATGGGAAAGCCGCTTATGCCGGCATACTGACGCGAGACTTGTGCAGCGCCGGTGAGGAAGAAGGGGCTTTTGGCAGCCGTTCCCTCAAGCTGGAGGATGGAGTAATCCTTCGCGTCGACCCAAAGCGTTCCCTTGAAGAGGTAGGGGCTGCTCCGTCTCGGGGTGAGCGAAAGAATCAGGCAGTCGCGCCCGTTCAGTTGTTGCGGCTCGTCTGGTTTCAACTCCATCACATAATTGGCGGAGTCGATGAGAGCTGTCTCGACAGTGCCGGGCTGGCTCAAGCGCTTTTCGTTGTCCAGAACCGAATGCAATACCTGGCTGCGAATGAATGCCGAGCCGCTCTCAGAGAGCGTGGTGTAACTCTTGCCCTGACCTTTGCGGTAGACCGTCCTAACCGTCATTTCAGCAACGGGATGGGTCTCATCGTGATTGCGAAAGACCGCATAATGCTCGGTGACGGAGTAATCGGCGACGTTGTCGATGCGAGCTTGGACGGCCGCGTCGACGTGCTGAATGATCGATTTCGGATCAAGCTGCTGGGCGCAAAGGGCGATGGATCCGAGACAAACTGAAAAGCCAGCCAACACTCTTACGGCCATCCGTAGCCGCCAACAACTCGTCATGGATTTCATTCTTTCATGGGAGGCATTGCTTCGGAGCCAGGGTACCCGGCGCTCGGGACAAAGGCCGCATCCCGAGCGCCGGCGAGGTTTGCTGGTTATGTGCGCCGCAGGCAGAAGCCAGAGAGACTGCTTCTCAATGCCAGCGGATTACCTCTGCGATGAATTGCAGAGTCGCGGACGATATTCTTTCTTCCCGCTCCCGATTGGAGGGAGCGATCAGAGGATTGGTTGCCCCAAGCCAGGGAACTGTGCTGCAGCCGCGAGGGAAATGCCTGCTACGAAGAGGGTTGCTCGTGCGCTATGCTTGACTGCGACGTGAGGCGAAATTTAGTGGCTGAGAAGTCCATTCCAAAGCGAGTAGATCGCGAAGCACTACTGCGACGCGGCGTGCTGGTTTGCGGAGTGGTGCAGGGGGTTGGGTTTCGACCATTCGTCTACCGATTGGCCAGCGAAGAAGGGCTGGCGGGGTCGATTGGTAACGATACTGACGGCGTGACCATCGAGATCGAGGGCCCGGCAGCGCACGTGGAGGCCTTTCTGCAGCGGCTGAGTGGCGAGACTCCGCCGTTGGCGCGGATCGACTCGATTGCCGTGCGCGAACTGGAGGCCACCGGCGAGGCGGGGTTCCGCATCGTTTCAAGCCAGGTGAAAGGCCAGGTCAGTACCGGCATTCCGGCCGACGCGGCAACCTGCGCGGACTGCCTGCGCGAGCTGCTCGACCCAGCGGACCGGCGCTTTCGCTATCCTTTCCTGAACTGCACCAACTGCGGGCCGCGCTTTACCATTACGCGGCGAATTCCCTATGACCGCCCGCAGACATCGATGGCGCGTTTCCCGATGTGCGCGGAGTGTCAGGCGGAATACGACGATCCCACCAACCGGCGCTTTCACGCCCAGCCGAACGCTTGTTGGAAATGCGGGCCTCGCGTGTGGCTGGAGACGACAGACGGCACGGCCATTTCAACTGAGGACCCCATCGCGGAGACGATTGAGCGTCTGCTGGCGGGCCAGGTAATGGCTATTAAAGGGATCGGCGGTTTTCACCTGAGCGTGGACGCGACCAGCGAGACGGCGGTGATGCGCCTGAGGGAACGCAAGCGCCGCTACGGAAAACCGCTGGCGGTGATGGTGCGAGATTTAGACGCGGCGCGGGCGCTGTGTGACCTGGATGCAACAGAAGAGGCGCTGCTGCAAACGTCGGCGCGACCGATTGTGCTGGCGCGCGCACGTGCGGGCAACAAGATTGCTCCGTCAGTTGCGCCGGGGATTCCATGGCTGGGTATCTATTTGCCTTACGCGCCGCTGCAGCATTTGCTCTTTGCCGACGCGCGCGTGAGGGCGCTAGTCATGACCTCCGCCAACCTCAGCGAGGAACCAATCGCAATCGACAACAGTGAAGCACGCACGCGACTGAGTGCAATTGCGGATGCGTTTCTGATGCACGACCGCGAAATCCTGCAGCGGTGCGACGACTCGGTGACGGCGGTTGTGGACCAAGCGCCGCAGCTCATTCGGCGGGCACGAGGCTATGTGCCGCTGGGCATGGAATTGACGCTGGATGCGCCTCCGCTGCTGGCCGTTGGCGGACATCTGAAAAACGTTTTTGCGCTGGCACGGGGACGATTTGCGTACCAGAGCCAGCACCTGGGCGACCTGGAGAACTTGACCGGACTGGAGTTTTTCAAAGAGTCTCTTGACCACCTGATGCGCACCTTTGAGATTGAGCCGGAAACGGTGGTGCACGACATGCATCCCGGCTATCTGTCAACGGCCTGGGCTAAAGAGTGGGCTAGCGAGCGCGGCTTGAGACTGCTGGCCGTGCAACATCATCATGCGCATATTGCGGGATGTATGGCCGAGCACGGGCTGAGAGAGCCAGTGATCGGCTTGAGCCTGGATGGAACCGGCTACGGCACGGACGGCCGCATCTGGGGCGGGGAAGTGCTGATTTGCGAGATGGACCGGTTCGAGCGCTTTGCCCACTTGGATTACGTGGCGATGCCCGGAGGGGAAGCGGCGATCAGGGAACCGTGGCGCATGGCGCTGGCGCACCTGCATGCCGCGGGCTGCTCTATTACAGATGCCGCGACGCTACGCCTGGTCGGCGCCACTGAACCAGAGGCCCGGGTGCTTTTGCGGATGATGGAACGGGGCGTGAATGCGCCGCTTACGTCGAGCTGCGGGCGGCTGTTTGATGCAGCGGCGGCGTTAGTCATGGCACGGCGCGAAGTGGATTACGAGGCCCAGGCAGCCATCGAACTGGAGGGCGCGGCGGTTGATGAACCGGACGCGCCAGGCTACCCCATGGAAATTGCGGATGGAGATTGGGCGCGGCATGAGCCCGCGCGGATAACCGCTGCGCCGCTTTGGCGCGAGTTGATGCGGGATTTGAGAGAAGATGTGGGCTCGGCGCGTATCGCAGCGCGGTTTCATGCCGGAGTGGCAGCGGGGTTTGTGCAGGCGGCGGTGAGTGCGCGTACGGCTACCGGCGCGGCGAGGGTGGCGCTCAGCGGCGGGTGTATGCACAACCGGCGGCTGGCGCGACTGCTGCGCGCGGGCCTTGAGGCGGAGGGGTTTGAAGTGTTTCAACTTCGCCGCGTGAGCCCTGGGGACGGCGGGCTCAGCTATGGACAGGTAGCTGTTGCCGCGGCGACATTAGAGCGGGAGCGCGCCGATTGAGCGGAATGGGGATTCAAGGATGAAGACTAGAGAAGTTGCATGGCTTGCCCTGATGACCGTGGGAGGGATCAGCAGTGCCGTCGTCACGCTCTACGGAATGTATTCGGTATACGCTGTGGACTTTCGTCAAGATAGGGTACTGACAATTCTGTTTTGCCTCCTTCCATTCCTCAGCTTCCCGGTGTTCATGCTGGTTCGGCCAGCGGGAAGGTCGATTGCGCTGCAGTCCTTGATAGCCCCTGCGTATCTGGCCGTGTACTCGATGCTGAATTGGAGAACTTGCGCAGAGCTGGGGTATTGCGGCAGCGTGATCTCCACGGTGATGGAAACATTGCGGACACCGCAAGTGCTGGCGTGCTTTGCAGCTGCGCTCTTTAGTCTTGCCGCGCTGCTTGTGGACGGCAAGCAGGCGTCTCGACCAGCGGAACATTAGTGGATTTCTCAGCCCGTGATGTCGTACCAAAGATGGGCGCCCAGGTCTGACTAACCCAAATTAATCGGGTGGCCCATGTCTGGAATCTCAGACATGGGAAAGCTCAACTCTCAACTGCCCCCTTTCAACTTCCCGCCAAGACTGGGTGGCCACACCCGCTCACACCGCTCCAAACCCATTTGCAGAAAATAACCCGCCCAGGCCGCACAATCGAAATGAGGGAATGAGCAGTCAGAGATGTGACCGGTCTGTA
>CAYNGB010000026.1:0-58416 GCA_964396795.1 uncultured Occallatibacter sp.
CTAGGGCACGTGAATTGTGGAACTGCTCTAATGTGCTTCCACACAAGCCGCATCGCGCTCGCATGGAAACGAACGGTCGACAATCAGGCAAAGTAGCTGATGCTGGCGCTCGCCGGACGTGAGGACGCAGGCGCTTCCAGCTCAGTCTCGTCTTCCTCTGTCGCCAGAGCGGAGTCGTCATCTTCCAGGCCCCTATCCGGGGTCTGACTGCTGGAGGATTGGGCGTCGTCGCCGGGCCTCTCTGAAGCATCAATTTCAAAGGCTGGGAGCAATCCGCTTTTTGCCCTTGGCGTGTTGAGAACCGACACAGAGCGGACACCGGTCAGAGGTCCAATTTCCATGGTTGTCAGCCTCCTTCCCGAGGGCTCTCCATGCGCTTAGATATCGACAGAAACCGGGTAAAGTTTAGATTTTATTCAGGGGATCTGTCTAATTTCGAGACACCGATCCGCGGCGGCGGCTATGCGCCAGGACGTGGGACAAGACAAACCGGGTGGAAACTACCGGAGCGGGACAAAAGCGGCGGATTTGATTTGTGCGGTGGTGACGGGGCTCTGGGTCTGAAAGAGCAAATTTGCGCCCTGGGTCAGACTCAGGCGGTTGGGCACCGGAGCAAAGCCGCCGCGCACCTCGCTGGTCTCTCGCGCAATGGTCTTGAAAAGCATGGCGCGCCCGCCGATGTGCACTTCGAGCCGTTCAGTTTTCCAATCGGTGGCACTGAGCTGGGTACGCTCCAGTCGGAACCAGCCGCCTTTGTAGAGACGGCCCAGGATGCCGAAGCCAAAGTCCACGTTCTCCTGGAGTTGGCCGTCGAGCCGGACCAAGTGCTTGAAGCGGGTGTCGATCCACAACTCTCCCCTCATGGCGTGGAAGATGCGCGCTTCAATGGAATGTGGCGGGTAGCCGGGGTTGGGGTGAAAGCGCAGATGGTAGCAGCCGTTCTCCTGGCCGGCATCTTCGTAGATGAACGCGTCCGGCAGCAATGCCAGGACGCGCCCGATGCGTTTTTCGTCGTCGCTATGCTCCTGACGCAGGCGGGCCTGATCCTCAGGCGAGTTGAGCAGATGGTCCAGACGCGTCTGCTCAGTCTGAAGGCTCGCGGCGTCGAGAGGGTGTCCATTTTCAAGCACAAGCCGCGTGAGGGGCCCATCAGCGGTTTCGACCTGCTCTTCCCGCCAAGTCTCCTTCGGTGTGTGCTGTTCGATCCAGTAACGCCAGTAGCCATGAAGTTGGTGGTCACGGAGTTCGTTGTACACGACTTCTCGCACTAACTGTGCAGTTGGCTGTTGGGACAGTGCCGGCGTGCAAATGACTCCAAGCGCCAAGGGTAGGATTCCCGCAATGGACCATTGCACGCGCATCCCGCTGCCTCCGAAGTGATGGATCGCGACCCGGACCGAGTATGAGGGCGGAGCAGTGAAGAGGCTGCGAGCATTGCGTGAAAAAGCAGAGAAATCAGGGAAAAACCCCGAAATCCCAGGCGCAATGCCGAAGTGGCGCCGCCGGGCTCCGTCCAGGGGTGGGAGTTGCTACACTGGGGCCATGATGGACGAACTGGAGTTTCGTAGTCTGGTCGAAACTGCTCTCGACGAGTTGAAACGGCACCTGATTCTGCGCGAAGAAGACGAGGATGCTGGCTTCGAAGTCGAGGAGCAGGGCGGGGTTTTGAACGTTTTGTTCGAGGAGCCGGCGGGCAAGTTTGTCATTACGCCGAACACGCCCGTGCGCCAGATCTGGATTTCTGCCCTTTCGACCAGCTTCAAACTCGACTGGGACCCTGGTGCGAGGGGGTTTGTACTACCCCGCACAGGCGAGCAGCTGATTCCCCTGGTGGACCGGCTGATTCACGAGCGAATAGAAGGGTAACGAACTAGAAGAAGCCAGCCAGCGGTACGATTGGGGCCCAAAATACTGCAATCATGACTTCTTCCCCGCTTCGCAAAGCGCACACGAGGGCCAGAAGCAACAAAGTGTCGAGGCCAGCAAAAGAGCCGGACCCGACACTCTGCACAATCCGCGACCCGTTTGCTACTGCAGCGAGTAGATTACTTTCAATTCCTTGTCCACCACAGCCTGCGGCAGCGGAGCGTAGGAGAGCGACGAAACCTCGCTCTCGCCCGACTTGACGATCCAGCTCAGCATATCCTTGAGCACCTTGGCTTTGGCCGGGTCAGAGGACTTGAGCGGCACCAGCAACCAGGTGAAGCTGGAGATGGGGTAAGAGTTGGCTCCCGGCGCATTGGTGATGGAGACACGGAAGTCGGCGGGCATCTGCTTCATGCTCGCGGCCGCTTCGGTGACACCGTCGATGGAGGCTTTGATCCAGTTACCGGCGGGATTCTTCATGGCGCCGAAGGTGATCTTGTTCTGCAGGGCATAGATGAGCTCGACATAGCCGATCGCTCCCGGCAATTGGCGCACCAGGCCGGCCACACCTTCGTTGCCCTTGCCGCCTACGCCCACCGGCCAGCTGGGCGAAGTGCCCTTGCCGGGGCCATCGGCCCATTCCTTGCTCACCTTGCTAAGGTAGTCGGTAAATATGTAGCTGGTGCCGCTGCCGTCCGAGCGGTGAACCACGATGATCTTCTGGTCGGGCAGGTGCACGCCAGGGTTGTCCTTGGCTATTCTGCCATCGTTCCAGTTGGCGATCCTGCCCAGGTAGATGTCTGCCAGCACATCGGAGCTGAACTTGAGGTCGCTCACTCCAGGCACGTTAAACACCGGGACCACGGCGCCGAGAACCGTTGGGAGGTGGATCAGCTTGACCTTCGAAGCGGCCAACTGCTCGTCGGTCATGGGGCCGTCCGAAGCGCCGAAATCGACCAGGCCCGCAGTGACCTGGCGGATGCCACCGCCCGAGCCGATAGATTGATAGTTGATCTCGACACCGGGGTGAGCAGCGCTGTACTCACTGAACCACTTGGAATAGATCGGGTAAGGAAAAGTCGCGCCTGCTGCGGTCAATTTCTGGGCCTGAGCCGTGCTCAGTGCCAATATCAACGTGCCAACGGCCAACATCACTTTTTTCACGTAACGCTCCCTTGCAGAATGATTGCCACCAACGATTGTCTACCGGGAATGTTACGGGGATTTGAATCGGAGATCAGGATCTCACGAAGCCTTTCGCTCGGTCTTCACTGATTCGGCGGGGCTGGAAGCGTCGGCAACCTTGAGCGCCGGAGTGACAAGGGGCAGCGTAAAGCGGAACGCGACGCCGGCGCCGAGTTCGCTCTCGGCCCAGATTCGGCCGCCGTGAACCTCGACGATGTGCTTGACGATAGCCAGGCCCAGCCCGGTACCACCGGAGTCGCGCGAGCGCGCCTTGTCGACCCGATAGAAGCGCTCGAAGATGCGATCCAGGTGCTCGGATGCGATGCCTGGACCAAAATCCTGCACAAAAAACTCAACCTCATCGGGAAGCTGGCGCGCGCCGACGAGAACCCTCTTGCCCGACTTGCCATACTTGATGGCGTTCTCAATCAGGTTGCCGAACACTTGGTTCATGGCGTCTGGATCGGCCATGACCGGCGCGTCAGGAGCGCCGGCGGCCTCGATTTCGACGCCCGAATCGACGACCATGCCGCCCAATGACTCGATCGCGTCCTCCACGATGGCGCTGGCACGCATCGGCTGAGCGGCCAGTTTGTAGTCGGGACTCTCCACGCTGGCCAGGGCCAGAAGATCTTCGGTGAGCCGGTTCATCCGCGTAGCATTTTTCAAGATAACGCCCAGAAATTCGCGGGTCGTCTCGGGGTTTGAAGCCGGATCCTCGACCAGAGTTTCTACGTAACCCTGGATGGAGGTAAGCGGGGTGCGCAGTTCGTGGCTCACGTTGGCAATAAAGTCCCGGCGCGAGCGCTCCGCAGCCTCGATGCGCGTAACGTCGTGGAGAACAGCGAGGGCGCCGCCAGCCGGCAACGGAGCGGCATTGATCTCAAAAACACGGCCCGGGGCCAAAGAACTGGCTCTCCCAAAGCGCATTTCGCGGTGCTTCAGCACCCCTGCCACACAGGCCAGCAGCTCTGGATCGCGCACGGAATGGACAAGCGGGCGGCCGGGACGAATCTGCGTACCGGCAATGCGCTGCATCACCGCATTGGACCAGCGCACTTGGCCGTCGGGGGTGATGGCGACCACTGCTTCCTGCATGGAATCCAGGATGGCGGCCAACTCTTGGCGACGGCTTTCGATCTCTGCGAAGCTCTGTCCAAGCCGCTCCGCAGTTTGGTTAAGGGCGGTCTCCATGCCAGAGAGCGCATCGCTGCCCGGCAGATCGAGTCTCGCGCTCAGATCGCCCTGCGCGACGCGGCGCGCAAAAGCCACCACGCGATCGAGGCGCGTGCTGATGCGGCCCGCTGCCCAGGCAGCCACCGGCAGAGCCACCCCTAGGGCAATCAGGCCCGACCAGAAAGCCTCGCGGCCCAGTTGATGAAACGATGCTCCCGCCGTGTGCTCCACGAAGCGGCGGAAGATAAGCTCCATGGCCACCGTTTGGAAGACCAGCAACAAGACAAACAGTCCCAGCAGCCTGGTGAAAACTTTGCGGGTCAATCGAGCCGCTCCCATCCGCCCGAGGTACTTTGAACAGGCCCTGCTCTAGTCGGTCTTGGGAATCTCGAAGCGGTAGCCGGCTCCGCGCACGGTTTTGAGGTAACGCGGATTTTCGGGATCGACTTCGATTTTCTCACGAATGCGGCGAACATAAACGTCGACCGAGCGGGGGGTAACGAAGCGGGCATCACCCCAGACGGCATCGAGCAGGTGATCGCGGCTGAATACGCGGCCAGGATGACGAGCAAGGTAATCCAGCAGGCGGAACTCAGTGGCCGTAGTGGTTGTCAGTTCGCCGCGCACCTTCAACTGCATGGCATTGGCGTCGATGATCACCTCTTCAAAGCTGATGACTGAGGGCGTGGTGGGGCGCTCAAATCGGCGCAGCACGGCCTTCACGCGGGCCACCAGTTCGCGGGTGGCAAAGGGCTTCGTAATGTAGTCGTCAGCGCCCAGTTCGAGGCCCAGAACGCGGTCGTTCTCCCCTGCGCGGGCGGTGAGAAAAATGATGGGAACGGTGGAAAGCGCCGGGTGGTTGCGCAAGCGGCGGCACACGTCCAAGCCGTCTCCACCGGGCACCATGATGTCCAGCAGGAACAGGGCAGGCGCCTGCCGCTCGGCATCTGGAATCACGTTTGTGGGTGTGTGGTACAGCCGTGCCGAAAACCCTGCGGCCTCAAGATGATGTTGCACCAGCCGTGCGATGTCGGTGTCGTCTTCCAGTACAAAAACGGTTTGGCTCAACCGGTCAGCCCTCGCCGGCGGCCGTTGATTTTCAGTTGCGGAGGCCGCACGGAATCATTAACAGACTACTGCAGCGAGGCAAAGAGATTGCAAACGTTGTGTGAATTTGACGCCAGGGGGTTGGTCTGGGGCCATCTCTTGCGCGGCTTAAACCTTTTGCTTGACTCTGCCGGGCAGCCTCTGCAACACTCCGGGCGCGCACTCTGAGCGGCCATTGGATCTACACACACTGTGTCGATCCCGTCCGCTCGATGGGCGTCCGGCAGTTGCCATGATTCGACACGATGCGCGAGGGCGGCTCCCCGCCGCACGGGACCGGCGCAAAACGACAGGAGGAACAATGAAGAAATATCTGGCAGAACTGGTGGGCACTTTCATTCTGGTGCTCTTTGGCTGCGGCACGGCCGTGGTGGCCGGCGACAAGGTGGGTATTCTGGGCATTGCGTTTGCCTTCGGCCTCGCGCTCATCGGCGCAGCCTATGGCATTGGACCCATCTCCGGCTGCCACATTAATCCGGCCGTGAGCCTGGGAGTATGGACTGCCGGGCGCATGTCGGCGAAAGACATGATCGGCTACTGGGTAGGACAGTTCCTGGGCGGCATACTAGCCGCGTGGGTGCTATCGGTCATCATCGGTGGCGTGGGCGGCGGCTACGATATTGGCGCCAGCGGGCTGGGCCAGGATGGGTGGGGTCCGGGCTACCAGGGCGGCTACAACATGACCTCGGCCATCGTTTTCGAGTTTGTGGCGACGCTCATTTTTGTGCTGGTGATTCTGGGTTCCACGCAGAAAAGCGCGCCCAGCGGCTTCGCCGGACTGGCCATCGGCATTACGCTGGTGGTCATCCACATCTTCGGCATCCATATCACGGGGGTCAGCGTGAACCCGGCGCGCAGCTTGGGACCGGCCTTGCTGGTGGGCGGAAAGGCACTGGCGCAGGTGTGGCTGTTCCTGCTGATTCCCAGCATCGGTGGAGTCGTGGCGGGCCTGCTCTTCCGCACCAAGGCGCTGGAAGCGGATTAGCCGCCAATCCGTCGCAAAAATCCGGGGAGTAGTCCGGCTTCCAGACTGCTCCCCGGAATGTGTTGAAGGGTAAATAAAGCGCTTGAGCGCGATTCAGGCAAGCGGATCGGAATCTGGAGATTCAAGCTCAGCGATGTATTCCACCACCGCCTCGCTCCAACCGTCAATGTGCGTCCACTGGCCGTATCCCACCCCATTGCGGTTGCTGGCCACGTTGATCATGTAGCCCTTGCCGGAAGGCGCGGACACGCGATCATGCGACTGCTCGTCGGTGATTACCACCAGCCGGTCGTAGCCCTTGAGACAAGCTGCCTCAACCTGCTGAAGCGCCTTGCCAAGGTAGGTTCCCGAGTGCGGCTGGCTATGGTCGAGCGCGTCGCGCAACGCCATTCCGCGCCGAGTGGGCACCAGCCGGGCATCCTCAGAAAAGGTGTAGATAGACACTTTCTCTGCGATCTCCCGAAGTAGGATGGCCAACCCGTACGCGGCGTCGGAGCGACGCATCTCAGAGCGCTGCGAGAGGGACGCCTCCATGGAGCCGGAAACATCTACCAGCAGCACGGTGTGACCGGCGAGACGCGCGACGCGGCCAGACCGGCCACGAGTTTCAAGGGCGCGGAACATTGCGGCCTCGAGCGCCTGCTCCCACTGAGGAACGCTGCGCGCCGCGGCCAGAAAGCGGAACGGCAACACGCGGTCAGTCTTAATGGCAGCCAGCCCCGCAAGCACCAGCTCCTCGCTGACACCGGCGGCGTGAAGGTTGCGCAGGTTGCGTAACAACGCGAGAGCGCCAAGCTTGCGCTCGGTAAGCAAACGCTCCCATACCTGGCGCTTGTCCGCGTCCTCCGCGCGCCCTGCAGCCGAGAGAGCAACCTCCCAGGTGTCAGGCGTGGCCAACTGGTTTGCGGCCAGCCGCTTCCACAGATCGGCCTGCGCCGCATCCACGGGCCGAGCGTGCGACAGAAAAAGCACGTCGCGCAAGCGGACCGTGCCGGCACGATCGTACTTGGCCAGCGCGTACTCGTCGAACTTGCAGAACGCAGAAGCCAGGCCCTTCTTGGCCTGCGCTGAGAGCGGCTGACGCCCACCGGCCCAGTAAATGGCCACGAACTCAGAGAGTTCATCGGCACGCTGGATGACCTGAGCGAGTGTCTCCGCCACCAATCCGCGGTGACTGGCGTGACGCGACATTTCGCGCACGAGCAACAGCGGTGCGTGACGCAGCTTCATGCGCTCGCGCGCCTCCACGGCCAATGCAGCCACCTTGGCGGCTTCGACCTGAGGAACCAGTTCATGGATGCGGCCCGCGATCTGCACACCATCCTCGTAGAACTCGCCCTCCCACAACATGCAGGAAAGTACAGTACGGCGCAATGCCTGCTCCGGCGTAATTACCTTGGCAGGCCCGCCTTCGTGGGTACGGGTGCGCGCATAGCGGTGTAACTTCGAGAGATTCAGGCGCACTTGTCGCCTCCTTTCAAGAGATAGCAAGAATGACTCCTGCCGGGGAAAAGTCGGGCACGGTAGCTACACCGGGCAATTGCCCGATGGCAGGAATCGAACCTGCAACTTCCGCGTTAGCGGCGCTCTACCGTTGATGAACCCGTGCCCTGCGCCACCGGCAGGAGGCTGGTTTACGTTACAGGACTTGTGCCGATTCGTCCTGATCCTGGTCGTCGTCATTCCCCTGCACCTGCCGGACTTTGGTGACGGTGCTGAATCCGGGGGTCTTGGGCGAAGTGCGCACCGGCTTGATCTCAATGGCCAGTTTCTCCATCTGCTTATAGGTCGGCTTGTACTTGTCGTCGAAACCGCTGCAATCCAACATGGCGAACGGCACAATGATGTTAGGGCTGGTGCTTGTGCACATCACCAGGAGGTCCGATTCGCGATAGCCGGTCATGATGTGTCCCCAGTTGCAGTTCCTGCAGAGATGGACATTGCCCACCGGCGTGCCGTTTTTCACATTCAACTTAACCATGGCAATCTGCTTCTATCCGGGCGTACCGGAAGTTAGTGACCGGGGAACAAGCGGTTGCGGTACGTAGGCGTCCTAAGCCACTGGACGACTTGAGCATGCGCTCAAGGCAGGATTCGAACCCGCGTCTCCCGCTCCACAGGCGAAGTAACCGCGACCTACACCACCGGCCATGGTGGATGTTATGACGCTCTTATGCGGAGCGCCGGTGAAAAGAGATGACCGGGGAACAAGCGACAGCGGACTTGCTCTGCCATTGAGCTACATAGGCTCACGCCTACGGCGGGACTCGAACCCGCAACCCATCGATGGATCCGTTGTCTACACCACCGGTCAGGATGGTTGTTATGACGCAACTCCGAGGAGCTGTGTCGTGGACTCAGAGTGATGACCGGGGAACAAGCGGTTGCGGCATCGGCGCTCTACGACTGAGCTACCGGAGCTTGTGCTCCGAGCGGGAATCGAACCCGCGACCACCGGCTTACCAGGCGAAGTAACCGCGACCTACACCACCGGCCAAGGTGGATAACCATGACTCGACTAGGCCAAAAGCCGCGCCGGAGAATGATCGAAACAATCTGGAGAACCAACTCCACGGAGCCTTGTGGTTCAAGGCAACGCCTCCGCTCCGCGGAACTGCCCACTCCAGCAAGGTTCCTGACCTTGCGTTTCGTGGAAGGAAGTAACTCATCTCCTTCGCCACCTGCGTTCCTGATTTATAGGTCTCGAGTTAGAGACAGAGCTATCCCATCCGTCGCGAATAAGTCTCCGCAGTGTCAAAATAGCCGCACTGACTCCGACTTAGCCAAAGGTGACCCGAGGGAACAAACGAAGACAGGACTTTACTCGCATGTCAAACGATGAACCTGTTTTCTACGCCACTCGGGAGCGGGCAGAATTAGTGACTTGTCTGGGCTTTGCGCAGGATGCGGATGTCAGCAGATCGTTATTGGAAACTGACGACAAACGCCCGCGGTCCGGTGCAGCCTTTATTTGGCCGCTCCAGCCTACGCATCGATATTTGCGCTTTATAACTCATCGGGCGTTCTCCTATGCAGTTAGTACTTTGCCATAAGTGCCCGTGGAAAGCAAGTGGATGGCAGAATTTATTTATAACTATCTTTATAAGTCACGCGGACAGGTCCCGGCGGGAGCAGATTCAACGGTTCGGCCGCGATGTGGCGGCGATGCAATGATGTAGGCTGAAATCGCGGGCCCGGCCAACCTTCTACACCGCGCCCGGCGGAGGATGCATGACCTGGATGATGCTGCTGGTGGGTTTGGTGATCGGAGTAGTTTCCGGCGTGGTAGGCATAGGTGGCGGCATCTTGTTTGTTCCCGCGCTGGTGTGGCTGGTGGGAATGGACCAGCACAAGGCCCAGGGCACTTCGCTGGGCGCGCTGCTGGCGCCCGTGGGCATCTTCGCGTTCCTTGAATACTACCGCAGGGGAAATGCCGACATCCGCGTGGCTGCTCTGCTGGCCGCGGGCTTTCTGGTGGGCGGATACTTTGGCGCAGTAGGTGCGCAGTATGTTCCAGAAGTCTGGCTCCGCCGCATCTTTGCAGTAACACTGATTGCCGTGGGCGGGCGGATGTGGTTCAGCCGCTGAAATTGCTCTTAAACCATTGCGATGAAGCGTAGGCGGACATAGTCGCCGGTCCAGTTGCCGTCCTCATCGCGAAGAACGGGCGCGAGCAGGGCGACAGTCTCCTCCACGACTGTTTCGCGCAGTGCTTCAGGCAGGCTCTCAAGTACACCTCGGCGGAAGGTACGAAGCCATCCGCTCATACCGCTCTGGGCAAGGATGGTCGGGCGCGGGATCAGCGCCATCCGATCCACCCTGAAGCCGTGACGCTCGAGACTGCGCGTGTATATTTCCGGGGTGGGGTAGTAGTTCACGCCGTCTTCCTGGCTGGCGTAGCCGTGGCGCGCCAGCACGTCCATAAGCGCCACGCGAATGGCAGCGATGTTGCCGTGGCCGCCCATCTCAGCCACAAAGCGTCCGCCGGGCTTGAGTACGCGGCGCACCTCGGCGAGCATGGCATTCTGATCGCGCACCCAATGCAGTGCTGCGTTGGAAAAAACAGCGTCGAAAACCCCATCCGCATACGGGAGAGATTCGGCCTTTGCCTGGTCCGCCGAAACTCCCCGCGCGTGTGCTGCCGCAACCATCTCGGGCGAGGCGTCCACTCCCTTGATGCGTGCGCCTGTGGCGGCGATGCGCTGGGTGAGTTGGCCATCACCACAGCCCAGGTCAAGGATGGACTCCCCGGGTTGCGCGGCCAGCCATTCAAGTACACCGCCTGCGAGGCCAGGTACAAATGCGCCGTTATCTGCGTAAGCCAGCGGGTCCCATGTCTGCGTCACCAATGTGCCTCCATCTCCAGTGTCAGGTCTCAGGCAGCATAAGGCAAAGTTGTTCTATTTCGACATTCGATAAATATTTTTTATAGAAAGATGGGCTAACAGGAGTTGGAACGTCTACCGAGTTCGCGCCACCGTTTCAAATTGACTGTACGGGCAGAAGGGTCAGATCGTCGACCAGGCCAACTTCCTTCTGCACGAAGGGCTCGCCGAAGCGAACGCCGGCAAGGAGGCCATAGTGGCGGGCTTCGGCAAAGGTGCGCTCACGGATCTCCTCCTCGGGAACAAAGAGCCCGCTGCCGGACGCCTGATTTGAGTATTGCGAGCCGTAGGCCATCAGCGCCTGGTGACGCTGTTCGATAAACGGAGTGATGTCCACGATGAAGGTGGGGCGCACATCGGCATAGAGGCTGGCGTACACAATCTTGAAAGGGCGGTGGGGGGGCGCATCTGTGCTGACCTTGGCCAGGCCTGAGAGGAAACAGGCCTCAGAGCCCAGCGTGGATGCAGTGGCGTGATCGGGGTGCCGGGCCTGCCAATAGGGCAGAATCACGACCCGCGGGCGTACCTGGCGCAGGACCCGCACAATTTTTATCCGATTCTCGAGAGAGTTTTCGATGCCGCCGTCGGGCATGTCGAGGGCCTGCCGCCATGCAACTCCCAACAGGCGCGCTGCTTCACTAGCTTCACGCCCGCGCTCTTCGGCGCTGCCGCGGGTGCCGGCTTCGCCTTGGGTAAGGTCAAGGATAGCGGTGCGGAGGCCGCGCGCAGCCATGCGTAGCAAGGTGCCTCCACAAGTTTGCTCTACGTCGTCGCGGTGAGCGGCGATGGCCAGAACGTCGGCCGGAAGAGAATCAGCCCGCGGAGCGGAGGTCATGGGGGTCAATAGACAGTGTTGTTGTCGTCGGTGGTCCCATCCATATAAGCCACGTCGTAGGCGGTGCCGGTGACCGTGACGTACTGGTTGTTGATGGAGGAACCATCCCTGGTGTTGTAGATATACACCTGCCCGCCCTGGGCTACATAGATCTTGTGCAGGCCCGTGACTGCGGCAATGCCGGTCAGGTCGCCGAGATAGGGCTCAAGCAGCGTCACAGAATTGGTGGAAGTGTCATACATGGTCAAGCAGCCGTATTCCAGACCCTTGGCGTAGCGCTCGCCGTTGGTGCACTTAGTCATGCCTATCCACAGCGTGTTGTCGTCGGCAAGCAGTATCCGGCTCACGGCGCCGGGTGCGCCATCGCTGATTGAAGCGGTACTGGACACGGTATTGCTTTGCAGATTCACCAGGCTCAGATTGCCGCTAAACAAACCATCAGGCTGGAGCTGCTGGCCCACGACGTACATGGTGGTGCCGTCGACGAGGGCGTTGGTTGACCCACCTGGAATGGGAATTGTCTTGACGGTGCCGGTGACCGGCAGCGTCCCCGACGACTGGCCGGTGTTAAAGATCATGGGCGCTACCGGGAGCAGCGAAATGGAGGCCTTCGAACCGCCGCACTCCGGGCCGCAATTCAGCACATAGGCGGTCCCGCCATCGGCAGAGAACACAGCCTTGATTGGACGATCAAATACGAGCGGAGCGCCGTATTTCGGATAAAGGACGCCCGTCGGGTCTCTGGGGTCCGCATTGTCAGGGCTCTGCGCCTGGAAGAGGCACCACCCCGGACCGTTCTGCGGTTCGCAATCCACGGCTGCCTTCGGCCAGGAGGCTGCGCCGTGCGAATAGGCGAGGGTCTGCGTGGCAGTGAGCCGGACTGGATAGTAGATGTAGTTGGAATTTTGGACAAAGGCCAGGGCCACGGAACCGCCCGGATTCACGCTGACGCGGTAGACGCCGGGGAGGTTGAGTGGGTAAGTGCTGCCGGCGGCGCGATTGACCACGGTGAGCACTGCCGAGGTTTGACTCGCGGCGAAGGTAAAGCCCTCGTTGCGGGTAATGAATACGCTGGAAGAGAGCCCATTCAGGCCTGTTACGGCGCCGGTTGAGCTCTCCTTGGCATAGTTGATCAGGGCCAGGTTGCCATCGCCGACGCTGTAAACTGCGCCAACCTGCTCCTCCGGCATGTTCTGGATCGAGTACGGGAGCTTGCCCGCGTAACCGGAGATGGAAAACGAAGGAGTCTTCTGGTTGTAGCTGAACCGGATGTCGTAGTAGGCGTCGACAAACTCCATCACGCCTGCGGAGAAGGCGCTGGGGTTCTGGATCGCGATCATGACACGATTGGTTAATCCGCTGGGGGGCAGAGTGCGGCCCGCAAAGTAGGTCGTGGTACCACATCCAGCCAGCGCAACCGCAACCGCCAGTGCCCCGGCGGCACTCAACCAAAGACTTCTCTTCTTCAAAATCCCATACCTCGACGGAAAGCGCGGAGCGTGCCGCAGCCGTAGCTTGATGAAAACGATAGCGATTACCGGGCCCCCGAGATGGCCGGAAACACCCGCCCGGAACCGGTTGCTGCACAGTGTTTGACTCTCGAAGTATAACAAAGCAACCCGGCCCCCCGGCGCGTCAGCTCCGGGCGCCTTCCGACTCGGCCGGAGCTGCTGCGCGTTTTCAAGATTCAACTTGGGCCGGCTCTCCATAGCTTCGGATCTCACTGGCGCAGGCAATGCGATAGCATGACAAGTGAATGGCACAATTCGCCGACATCTTCGCCAGCCGTCCGATACTTGCCGATGGCGCCATGGGAACCGTGCTCTACGGTCGTGGTGTCTTCATCAACCGCTGCTATGACGAGTTAAACCTTTCGGACCCCGGCCTGATTCTCTCGGTCCACGAGGAATACCTGCAGGCCGGAGCGGAGATTGTCGAAACCAACACCTTTGGCGCCAACCGCTTCAGGCTCTCGCGTCACGGGCTGGGCGGGAAGGTCGCCGAAATCAACACCGCCGGGGTGCGCTTGGCACAACAGGCAGTGCAGCACCTGAGAGACAAGCAGGCGGGTGAGGCATGGGTGGCGGGTGCGCTGGGCCCGTTGGGTGTACGCCTTGAGCCGCTGGGCAAGACCGGCC
This sequence comes from uncultured Occallatibacter sp., assembly GCA_964396795.1. Lineage (GTDB taxonomy): Bacteria > Acidobacteriota > Terriglobia > Terriglobales > Acidobacteriaceae > Telmatobacter. The sequence goes on from CAYNGB010000026.1 coordinate 13,678, forward strand.
TCGATGAGGCGCGCGCGGCCTTTGCGGAACAGATTCGCGCCCTTGCCGAAGCCGGCGTAGACATGCTGATCATCGAAACCATGCCGGCGCTGAACGAGGCCCACGAAGCGCTGCTGGCGGCCGAAGAGACGGCGCCGGGGCTGCCGGTGCTGGTGATGGTCACCGTGGACGACGAGAGCAACTGCCTCGACGGCTCGTCACCCCAACAGGCCGCGGCCCTGCTCACCGAATGGGGTGCGGGGGCCATCGGCGTCAATTGCTCCACCGGTCCATCGACGGTGCTCACGGCCATTGAAGCCATGCGCGGAGCCACTACGCTGCCTCTTGCAGCCATGCCCAACGCCGGAATGCCGCGCGCCGTGGAAGGGCGAAACATTTATCTCTGTTCGCCGGAGTACATGGCCAGCTTTGCCCGCAAAGCTATCGCGGCTGGGGCGCAGATTGTGGGCGGATGCTGCGGAACTACGCCCAACCACATTCGCGCCATGCGCTCGGCGATGCGGGCCATCGACGCTCAGGCGCGGGTCACGGAAACCGGCGCAACCGCGGTGCTGTCCACTGAAACGCCGCCCTCCCCGATGAGCCAGCGATCCCGCATCGGATCTCTGGTGGAACAGGGAGAGTTCATCACCCTGGTTGAGATCGTGCCCCCGCGCGGAATCAACTGCGCCAAGGAGATCGAGGGTGCGCGCCTCCTGACGCAACTGGGTGTGCACGCCATCAACGTGCCCGATTCGCCGCGGGCCTCGGCCCGCATGAGCGCGCAGAGTCTGTGCATCCAGATTCAGCAGCACACCGGCATCGAGACAGTTCTGCACTACACCTGTCGCGACCGCAATATTCTCAGTATCCAATCCGACCTGCTGGGCGCTTCGTCGATCGGACTGCACAACATTCTTTGCGTCACCGGCGACCCGCCCAAGCTGGGTAATTATCCTGATGCCACGGCGGTGTTTGACGTAGATTCAATCGGACTGGTGAACCTGGTCCGGCGTCTGAATCACGGTCTTGACATCGGGTCAAATTCAATCGGAGCCACCACCAACTTCACCATCGGCGTGGCTGCCAACCCCGGCGTGCCCGACATCGAGAACGAACTACGCCGCTTTGCCTACAAGGTAGAAGCGGGCGCGGAGTACGCCATTACCCAGCCGGTCTTCGACCTGCGCCTGCTCGAGGAATTTCTGCAGCGCATTGAAGAATTTCGCATCCCGGTCGTCGCGGGCATCTGGCCCCTTACCAGTTTGCGCAATGCCGAGTTCATGAAGAACGACCTGCGCGTGTCAATGCCCGAGGAGATCATGCTGCGCATGGCCCAGGCTGTCTCACCCGATGCCGCGCGGCAGGAAGGCATTCTGATCGCGCAGGAGATGCTGGCGTCCGTGCGCCCCGTGGTGCAGGGCGTTCAGGTCAGCGCGCCCTTCGGCCGTTACGCGGCTGCCGCCGAAGTCATTGCCAGTGTGTTGCCACAGGCCTCCACCCTCACGGAGTAAGCCATGCCCACCTTCGAAGAATCTCTCAAGAAGCTCGAAACCATTGTCGATCAACTGGAAAAAGGCGACATGCCCCTGGAAGAGTCGCTCAAGCTGTTTGAGGAGGGCGTGGTGCTGTCCGCCGCCTGCAAACAGGAGTTGGAAGCCGCCGAAGGCAAAGTACAGATGCTGGTAAAGCAGCGCGACGGATCACTGAAAGCGGAGCCGTTCACAACCGGCAAGCAGGGCTGACAGAGACGCCAAGCCCAAACTGCAGCGCTGTGTGCCCTGGAACTTCAGTTCTAGATCGCGGATTCCGGAGGGAGCCGGGGGCTTCAGCCCCCGGTAAGAGTGCGAATTTACGGGGCCTTCAGGCCCGGATCATTACCCTTTCTCGGCCGGAAACAAGTACGACTGTAGTGCCCCAGCTCCGGATTCTCAGACCTGGGAAACCGCCGATGGCGGGTGGCCCTGGTCTCATACCGCGCATTATCAAGTTGAGGGTGCCCCCGGTCCCAATGTCCGGACTGCCCACCATCCGGACATGATGCAACCCTAGGTCTCAAAAGTGAGACCCAAAACACGCATCCTTCGAGGAGATTGAAATCTGGGCCATCCGGAGAGTTGGATCCCTATCTCTTTTGCCTGCGTCATTGTAAGAAGCCATTTCAAAACCCAGTTTTGAAATGGCGCGGCTTCAGCTGTGTCGCCAACGCCCGAAAAAATCGCGGACTTCAGCCCCTGAGAGGACCGCCCTGCTGGCTTACCGCCGCCTTGTACGCCGGCATCCATTCGGGAAACACAAAGACCTCCATCATCTTTGAGATCAGCGCTGCGGCCTCAGCCTCCGTGAGCCTTGAACCAATTGTCCATGTCCCTGAAGTGCTGTCGATCTCCACTTGGATTTGCTCTGGGTGTTCTTTCCCCGTCAGGGAAACGCGTGGATTTGAACGCAGGTTCCAAACGGTGTAGGTCAATTGCGTGCGACTCTCGGCACAGCGCTGGAGGATCGTCACTGTGAGGGCGGCAGAGGTCAGGATCACAAGCCTCTTTCGTCCCACGAGCCCCATGCCGTGGGGTGCAACCAAAAGCAACCCCACCGCGCCAACTATTGCCAAGACCCAGCCTCGTGTCGGCCCGTTAAAACCTCCAAAGAGACCGCAAACAACGACTGGAAGCGCTGCCGCAATGATGATTCCCAGGAACTCCGCGGATGAAGCCGGATCGGGAATCTCCACGCGAATCCCATTCTCCGTCCTCTCCCACTTCAGCCTTCCTACCAAGGATTCGAGCATCATCCGCTCCTCTAGGCCAGAGAAGACGTCTGTCTTCCTCCAGAGATTAAAAGGAAACTGATCACCGACCAGTGTACCCGGCCTTAAGAGGGGTTATATATGCGGAATCTTCTTTTTCGACCCTGGCTCCCCGCAACTGTACCACCCAGGGGGCAGATTACAAGGCTCCGTGCCCAACGGCCAGCATGCCCGGCTGCCGAGCTCCGGGAGTGTCACCGCCTATCCGGACAGACCTCGAAAATGGAGCGGCAATGTCCGGGTTGGTGGGGTCCCCACATCCGACGAACCATGACTCTCGGTGCTCCACTCTGGATTCTCAGACACGGAAAGCCACGCTTTTGCAGAAAATAAGCCGCCCATGCTGCACAATCGAAATGAGGGAATGAGCGGACGGAGATGTGACCGGTTTATACCCCACCCCACCCCCACCCCCCTCCCCCCTCCTGCGGTGCCATTTCAGGCTCCGTGGAGAGAGAAACTCTTTTTGAATCAACTAGTTGTAATTTTTGCATAGATACTCATCAGTAATCCGAAGACCCGGTTTTCCTGCCCAAAATGGCCTTTTTTGCCCCCTTTTCAGGGATTTCCGAGCTCGTAATCAAGCGAAAATGGTGGTCCACCGGATTCAGGGATTCCGCAATTGATCTCGAAGCCAACTTTGCATCGGAGCTGAAATGCGGTCTAGCGCAACCAGGTGAAAGAGAGGCTTGTCGCCGGCAGAAACAAAGTCTCGGTCGGCCGGCATCACCTGTGCATCGATCTTAAGCGATAACATGCGCAACGACGGCTTGGGCTTGATTCGCGGATCTGCTTCCAACACGAGGCAAAGATCGGGCTCGAGATGGGCCATGATTCGATTGGACTCGAACAGGAAGTGCGCTCCAGGATCAAGCCTTGCGAAGAGATGGCGGAGTTGCAGGGCCAGATCCTGCCGGCCTGCGGTGACAAGAAAGGCGCGGCGCGCTCCAGCGGCCAGGAAACGTGCGGTGTCGGTTCCCTGCCCAGATTCAGTCTCTTCCCAAACAGACTCAGGCTTGCCGTGCGCGTGGGTGGTGATCTTGACCGCAGTCCAGGCGAACTCGGGCAGCGCCACGAGGAGGCCGCACATGAGTGCGGTTTTTCCGGCGCCCTTACTGCTGCCGCCTACGACGATGACTGCCATAGGGACTAAGCACCACTCCCGGGCTCCTGCTCTTTGTCTGAAGCACTTTCCGGCGCTTTTCGTGAACGCTTTGCCAACCGCGCCAGCGTTGCCTGCTCGCGCAGAACCTGCTTGAGCGGACGGGCTGGGGTGCCAAACAGCACTGTGCCCGGTTTGAGCCCTTCGTTCGTGACCGTCTTGCCGTTGAAGACTCCTGCCTGGCCGCCCAGGATCACGCCGGGACCGATGTGAACGTGGTCGCCGATGCCCACCTGTCCGGCAATGATGGCGCCGTTGCCCACGGTAGAGGACCCGGAGATGCCGGTGAGCGCCACCACGATGACATCTTCGCCGATGTCGCAGTTGTGCCCAATGTGGACGAGATTGTCGATCTTGGTCCCTCTGCGGATTTTGGTCACCTGCAGTGCGCCACGGTCGATGGTGGAGTTGGCGCCGATCTCTACGTCGTCTTCAATCAGGAGCATTCCCTCCTGCGGAAACTGGATGTAGGCTCCGGTCGAGGGATCGCGAACGTAGCCAAATCCGTCGCCGCCGAGAACCGCGCCGGCGTGAACCACAACGCGGTCGCCCACCATGGTTCCGGGATAGAGGACCACGTTGGGATAAATGTGGCAGTATTCGCCGATGTGCGCTCCGCGGCCCACGACCACGCCGGCATCGATGCGGCTTCCCACACCGATGTGTGCACCCTTCTCGACCACGGCACAGGCGCCAATCGTGACGCCTGAGCCAATCATCGCGTCGGTGGCCACGAAGGCCCTGGGATGTACGCCGGCCGGGGGCAACGACGGGTTCATCAGCTTGGCCGCCCGCGCAAACCAAAGGCGCGGCTCGTCGGTTTCGATCACTGATGCATGGGAAGTGATGGGTTCGGAGATGCAGCCCGGGCGGAGCACAACCGCACCCGCGCGTCCAGCCAATGCCTTGGATGCAGAGGAGACGTTCTCGGCAAAGACGAGTTCAGTGCTGTTGGCTGTGTCCAGATCCTCCACGCCAATGAGCAGGACATCAGGACTGCCATGCACCAGGTTGCCGCCCAGCGCGCCAATCAATTCGCCTAGCGTCAAGGGTTCTCCTTCCGACCAAGTGCTCATGAACTGACACAGAGGAGCAAGAAAACAATTCCGGAACCTTCAACTTCAACTGGGATGGTGTGAACAAGCCCTAGTAGAGCCCGGGCTCACCGGGAGGACGGGTCTTCCAGCGGCGGTGTATCCACAGCCACTGGTCAGGATAGCGCCGAATCCATACTTCAAGCACATCATTACATTGCTGAGTTGCGGCGAGGATGTCGGATTCAGGATTGCCGGTCCGGGCAAAAACAAGCTCAGGACCGAAATGGAGCGCGTATCGGCCCACCGCAGCCTCCCAGAGTAGGAATCCGGGGACGACGGCGGCGCCAGTTTTGAGGGCCACACGGGCAAGCCCCGAGGCGGTACAAGCAGGGACGGAAAAGAAGTTCACAAAGACACCCTGCGGCGGGGTCATGTTGGTGTCCATCAGGATGCCCACGGTTTCACCGGCATGCATGGCAGTGAGCAGGCCGCGCGCGAAATCGTCCTTTGAGAGCACACGGTTGGCGTGCAGGCAGCGAATGCCGTTGACGAAGTCGTCGAGCCGCCGGTTGTCGAGATGGCGAATGACCATCCCCATGGGATAGCCCATCAGCGAGTGGTAGAAGCTGGAGAGTTCCCATGCGCCCAAGTGACCAGTGAGCACGAGGACACCCTTGCCACGGTCGCGGGCGGCAAGGTAGTGTTCCAGCCCCTCGGTGCGAATCCAGCCCTTGGTGTTTTCAGCGGTGTAGCGGGGCATTCGGCAGAACTCAACTAGTTGCCAGCCCAGATGACGGTAAACTCCGCGAAGAACTTTCGCTCTTTCATTGGCCGGGAGCTGCGGCATGGCCAGTGAAAGGTTGCGCACGCCGACGTGGCGCAAGCGACCCAGTCCCCAGTAGACAGCCCAGGCCAGAACGCCGGCAAACAGACGCGCAACGGCGCGCGGCATCCGTCCCAGCGTGCGCGCCACAGCCAGCACCAGCCAATATTCGATCTTCTGTTGCATGGTCAAAGGCAAAGATCAAGTGTAGGCCATGGGCCGGGGTGCCGGTTTTTCTGGGCGGCTGAAGAGATGCGCGTTCTGAACTTCGGAGAAAAAGAGGGCGGCCTGCTGGACAGGCCGCCACTGAAGTGCTCAAGAAAAGGAAGGACCCGCTATTTGTGGTCCTTGGATGTGACAAATGAGTGTGCGACGGTGCGCACAAACGCCGCAGCTCCCGCGGGAACGGGAACGTCTCCCTTCAGAATCGACTCAAAGGTGTGAGCGCCGCCGAAGTAGAGTTCAGTGTCTTCCTCATTCTGGCTTACGCTGGTGCCATCCAGATCGATTCCGGCAAACAGCCCCTTGTTGCGCGAGTAGCTGAGAAGTTCGGCGTTCATCTTCCAATCGGTGGCTGCCTGGCCGCTGCGGCCCACAGGACCGGCCGCGGCAGAAGCATCTCCGCCAATCTTGAACTTGTTCTTCAGCAGATCCTGCAAGCCGCGGTCGTTAACCGCAACCAGTATCAGGTCGGTGGACTGTCCTCCGAACTGCAAGCCGAAAGATCCGCCAGCCATGCGGATGAAGACCGGGGCGCTCCACCCGTGCCCGGTACGGCAGGTAACGACACCCTGACCATACTGGACACCTCCGAAGAATGCTCCCTTCTTCATTCCAGGCACGACAGCGACACAAGTGGCCTGCTGAAGGATGTTCATGGGGATGCTCCTGTCCTGGGCGCCCATGATCTGGTCCATCACAATCTTGGCCGCATCAATGCGAGCCTGCAAATCCTCGCGCGAAGAAGCGGCCAACGCAGTGCACGTGAGCATGAAACAGAGGCAGACTGAAGCAATTGTTTTCTTCATCCATCGGTCCTTTCGATTTTGCGCCTTGGCGGCGCCGGTTGTGTGGCTATCCAATTAGAGACGACTTAATGACCGCGAAGTAACCTTGCCCGCTCCGCGCGGCCGAACGTTGTGGCGCGACTCTATCCCGAATCAGCCTACCTCATCCCAGCCATGACGCTCATAGAGCAGACAGAAGTTATCGCAATTTTTGTGAGGACCGCAAAACAACCACAATCTCTCGGCCTTCCCCCCAATAGCTTGCGCACACCCGTGGATAGTTACTGCCATACCTAGAAATTGGATGCTCGGATCACGACAAAGGTGGGCTGACGCAAAGGATTCAGAACGCGTTTGAGAAATAGAGAAAAAAGAGGAGTTCCCAGGCCACATGAAAACCATGCGGCCTGAGAACTCCTTTCCCCAGATCTGCGTTGTTTCTGTAGGTCAGTTTCAAGAAATTGACAACATGGCACAAGAGTACAGAAGGAGTGGGGATTTTAGTAACACATTTAGCGGAGTCGTAGGTAATCTAATCTGACGGGTGAGCGTTCCTTTTGTACTCAAACGGGTTCACTCTGGGGTGAAATGAGGCACTCAGCGCCCTCATGGAGAGGGCTATCCGATTATCGGAGCCGGTCTTGCGCATCAGACGGCCAACATGGGACTTCACGGTGCGCTCTTCAATACCCAGCTCGCGGGCAATTTCGCGATTTGACCGCGCCTTCAGGATCAAGTCCAAGACCTGGCGCTCGCGGACTGTGAGGTGGGGGGAGGAGTTGGTCGGACTGCTATCGCTGGTGGAGAGCAGCCGGTCGATGAGTTTCGAAAGAATGCGCCGCGGAGCCCAGATAGAACCGGAGATCACTACATCAAGGGCTTGGCGCACCATACGTGGACTGGCAGAAAAGTCGAGGTAGGCGCGTGCGCCGGCAACGATTGAATCCAGCACGAGGCTTTCATTGGCTTCAGGACCAATCACGATTAGGCGGAGCGAAGGACGCACCTGCCGCACATTGTCCAAATATCCCACGCCACCGGCGGATGGGATCAAGTCGACGACCAGGTATTCGATGGATGGATCGGCCAGCAATTCCTGAAGGCTTCCGACGACCGGAATGAGCTGCGGTTGGCCCGGCTGATCGTAGCGCTCGAAGATGCTGGTGAGGCCTTCCACGCGGATTGGTTCGCTGGCCACCAGGCCCACCCGGATCGGATTAGGGTTGCGAATCCTGGACATTGAGCCTCCCAGGGGTTGTCGAGACGCGAATTCGCCAGGTGCGTTGCACAGAACAGAGTCCATTGCGTATGACCTTTTAGGCTGTCTGCCACTTGCGGCGGCAGAATGAACCGCCTTCAGGAATCCTACAGCATGGGTAACACTATCCCTTGCTGTTTCTGATATTTACCCTCACGGTCAGCATAGCTGACTTCGCAGGGCTCGTTTCCATGGAAGAAGAGTATCTGGCACAGCCCCTCATTGGCGTAGATCTTGGCCGGAAGGGGGGTGGTATTGGAAATTTCAAGCGTGGCAAAGCCCTCCCATTCTGGTTCGAAAGGGGTCACATTGACGATGATTCCGCAGCGGGCGTAAGTGGACTTCCCGACGCAAATGGTCAGAACGTCCCTGGGGATTCGAAAGTATTCCACCGACTTGGCCAGTGCAAAGGAGTTCGGCGGGATGATCACCGACCCTGCCTGGACGGAGACGAAAGAGCGTTCGTCAAAGGCTTTGGGATCGATGATGGCACTGTTGACGTTGGTAAAGATCTTGAACTCATCAGAGACCCTGAGGTCGTAGCCGTACGAGGAGAGCCCATAGGAGATAACGCCTTCGCTCACCTGCTTTTCACTGAAAGGCACAATCATGCGGTGCCTTAGTGCTTGTTCGCGTATCCAGCGGTCACTCAGAATGGCCATGCTTTTCCCTTTTGCGCACCCCAGCCAACGCCGACTGTAGAAGTTGGCTCTCCGAGTAGAGCCGGAGCCAACTTTCTTGACTAGAGCACAATTCGACTAGTTTTTTCTTCTATCTCATCAACCTGGACTCGTTTGACCCCCGTCGAGGCTTTCGCCTATCGAAGAGTCCAACACGCAAGCTCGCCTTACTGAGAGAATTCTGCAAGGCTGCGCTAAGATTGGCCGCTTGAATGCATCATCTTACGAGACACGCCCGTGCCTGACAACCACCCATAAGTGTCAAGCGGCCTCAAAAAGGGTTCCGAGATGCGGTATGGAGCAGCATCTGCTGCATTTTCCTCATCTTAATGTTCCAGAAGAATCAAATCCGCCGTTCCATAATCGATGCAAAACCTGTACCATCAATTGCGTAGGCGTGGTACAGTCGAAACGAAATTAGCCCGCGAGGTGACCGCTTTGATTAAACAGGACATCGTCCACCATGTGATCGAGCGCACAGGCCTGCCCCGCACCAAGGCCGAAGCGGCGGTCGATACAGTGTTTGAAGGCCTGAAAGAGGCCCTGACAGCCGGCGAACGCATCGAACTGCGCGGGTTTGGCGTATTCAGTGTCCGCGCTCGCAAGACGGGCATCGGCCGCAATCCCCGCACCGGCACCGAGGTGAACATCACGCCCGGCAAGGCGGTGCGTTTTAAACCCGGCAAGGAACTGCACGCACTGGGCAACGGAGCTTCGCCGGAGAGCTGAGGCACGGTCCAACTGGGCTGAGTCCCAGATCCAGCCGTTACATCAGGCGTTGCGCGTCCACATCCACCACCAGGTTCCGGCGTGGAATCCCTGCCGAATCAGCCTGCGCCAACATGGCGCGCAAGGCTGCGTTGAGCGCACGGCGCGCTGCGGCTTTGAGAATCAGGTGAAAGCGATAGACGCCCTTGATACGGGCGATGGGCGCGGTGCAGGGGCCAAGCACACGCACACCCTCAGGCGCGCTGCTTTGAAACCACTTGCCCAACAGGGCTGACCAGCCAGCCGCCTCTTCGAGCTTCTGCGACTGCACCAGCACATTGGCCAATGCGCCAAAGGGCGGGTAATGCATCCAGCGGCGGTATTTCAACTCTCGCTCAACAAAACTGGCGTAGTTGTAAGTGGCGGCAGCCACAATGGCGTAATGGTCTGGATAGTAAGTCTGCACCACCACGCGGCCGGGCAGATCGCCACGACCGGCGCGACCTGAGACCTGGGTCATAAGTTGGAAGACGCGCTCGGCAGCGCGGAAGTCAGGCATCGAAAGTGCATGGTCGCAGCCCACAACTCCCACCAACGTGATGCCATGAATATCGTGGCCCTTGGCGATCATCTGGGTCCCCACCAGCAGATTGATCTCGCCGGAGTGGAGGCGGGCGAGGAGGCGTTCCAGGTCGTGGCGGCCACGCACCGTATCGCGGTCCATACGGCCGATGCGGGCGCCTGGAAAGATTTCAGTGAGCCGCTCCTCTCCTTGTTCTGAGCCGGCGCCGAGATAGTAGAGATGTTCGCTGTCGCACTTGGGACAGCGGGCTGGCACGGTGCGACGATAGCCGCAGTAGTGACACTCAAGACGCTGGCCCTCGCGGGCAAGGCCGGCGTCCTCCGCCGACGGCTTGTGGTGGGTGAGCGCGATGGCGCAGTTCTGGCACTCCAGTTTCTCGCCGCAAGCGCGACAGATCACAGCAAAGGAGTACCCGCGACGGTTGAGGAGAATGAGCGCCTGCTCGCCGCGATCGAGGGCTATGCGAGTCTGCTCTACCAATGAACGTGAGAAGAGCTGATCCTGTCCTGTCTCTTGAAACTCTCTGCGCATATCGACGAGTTCGACTTCGGGGAGAGGGCGATTCATCACGCGATCGTGGAGCTCGATGCGGCTGTACTTGCCCAGCACGGAGTTGTGCCAGCTTTCCAGCGAGGGCGTAGCCGAACCCAGAACTACCACCGCGCCGGCCAGCTTGGCGCGCATGACGGCCACGTCGCGAGCGTTGTAGCGCGGCGCCTCCTCCTGCTTGTAGCTCTGGTCATGCTCCTCATCGACCAGGATGAGGCCGAGATTGGGCACAGGAGCAAAGACAGCCGAGCGCGTGCCGACTACGATGGGCGCGTTACCGCAGTGGATGCGCCGCCATTGCTCACTGCGTTCCTCAGGAGTCAGGGCAGAGTGGAGCAGAGCCACGCGGGAGCCGAAAGCCGCATCGAGGAGGCCAGCCATCTGCGGGGTGAGCCCGATTTCCGGGACCAGCAGTATGGAGCCGAGACCACGGTCCAGCGCGCGCTGCATGGCGGCCAGATAAACAGCCGTCTTTCCAGATCCGGTGACGCCATGAAGTAAGAACGGTCGGAAAGCCCCCAACGCTGCCACTACCGAAGCTAATGAATCAATCTGCGGTGGGTTTAGGCAGATGGTCTCAGAAGACGCTTCAATACCGCCGAGGCGGAAGACTGCCGGGCGCTCGTCGATTCGCACCAGGCCGCGCCGCACCAGGGTTTGCAGGGTGGACGAAGGCAGATCTTTGCGGCGTAGTTCGGCCAGTGGGAGTTCGCCGTCACAAGCGGCCAACTCCGCCAGAATGGCCTGCTGCTTCTCAGTCAGTGCCGGCAAGCGTGCCTCGGGAATGAGCACCGCAAAGCGCTCGGTGCGGCGCGCATCCCGCTCCGTGGCCGAAGTTTCCCGGGCAATCCATTTTTTGCGCACCAGGGCAGCAAGGACCGGAAGCGTGGCCGCGGTCGCGGTGCGCAGCGTGGAGACTTTGACCGGCTCGCCTGAGGCCAGGCGAGTCAGCACACGGTGCTCCAGATCCTGTTCTTCCTGAGACAATTTTCCGCGACGCTTCCTAATTCCCTTTTGCGTCCATCCATTCCCAATGTCGCCGTCGAGGCTCACGGCAAGCACGTCACGTCCGAGGTCGGTGATGCGGTAGTAGACGGTGCGGCGGACTTCGGCCATCAAGGGCAACATGCCCCGCAGAACCTCGCCCAGGGGCGCCAGGTAGTACTGCGAAATCCACGCCGCCAAGTCCAGCAGGTGGTCGCTGAGCAAGGGCTCCTCGTCGAGTACCGCCTCGATGGAGCGGGCCTCAAAATCCGCCGGTGCATCTGCGCAGAGGGCTGTAACCACACCGATAAGCTTCTCGTTGCGAAAGGGCGCGATGACACGCGCGCCGCGGCGAGGCTGCTGGCCTTCGCGCACGGCGTAAGTAAACGTGCGATCCAGGGGTACAGGCAGCGCGACTTCACAAAAGGCAGGCATGAGAGGCAAGAATCAGTGTAGGGGATGCGGCGATGGCGCTGCCCGATCTTCAGGGCTCCGATTTGCACAACCGTCCCCCTCCAGGGCGCGCGCAGTACAATTCAATGCTGATGACACCCACAGCCGCAAAAACCACCGCCCCCGTCCGCCGCGCTTCAGCCAAAGTAACCGGCCCCATCACGCTCTCGATAGACATTGGTGGATCGGGTCTGAAGGCCATGCTGCTGGACGCGGCCGGTAAACCGGTGAGCGAACGGCAGCGGGTGGCAACTCCAGCCATCCCCACGCCATTGGCGGTGATGCGGGGACTGGACGAGCTGAGCAAATTGCTGCCGCGGTTTGACCGCGTCTCGGTTGGATTTCCCGGTGTGGTGAAGCGCGGCGCTACGTTCGGGGCCTTCAACCTGCATCCCCGGTGGGCGTCCGGATTTCCGCTCCAGAAGGAGCTGGAAAAGCGCTGGAAGAGACCCGTGCGGGTGGGCAACGACGCCGATGTGGCCGGCTATGGAGCCATCAAGGGCGAAGGTGTGGAACTGGTGCTGACGTTGGGAACCGGAATGGGATCTGCCTTGTTTAGCAATGGGCATTTGTGCCCCGGGCTGGAACTCGGTCATCATCCCTGGCGGAAGAAAACCTATGAAGACTACATAGGCCGGCGGGGACTGGACAAGTTCGGGAAGAGGGAATGGAACGTGCTCCTGAAGGCTGCCATTGCACAGACCGAGTTTCTGTTCAACTGGGACCACCTCTACCTGGGCGGCGGCAACACGAAGAAGATCGAGTTCAAGCCGGCGAAGAACGTGACCATCGTCTCCAATGAGCTTGGGCTGGTGGGCGGAGTAGCGCTTTGGAGGGATCAGAGTTAAGGCGGTTCCAGTCAAACAGAACCCGCGCCATCCAGACCATTGCAAACGACAGAGTCAGCCTGGTCCTTCCAATCGCACTTCGTGCATGGATCCGGTTCAGCGTTCAGTTCTCTCTCCTTGACAGCTTAGGAGAAGCTGCGCTATTCTCCTAACCAACTTAGGAGACAGCTTAATGGACCAGGCCCAGATTCTCCCGGGTACTCTCGATCTATTGATTCTGAAAGCAGTATCCCTCGGCCCTCTTCATGGTTACGGGATCCTCTTACGCATCGGACAAATTACAAACAGCGCGTTGCTGATTGAACAAGGGGCGCTCTATCCGGCGTTGTTTCGCCTGGTGCGTCAGGGACTGCTACGGGCGAGTTGGGGAGTCTCGGAGAACAATCGCCGCGCCAAGTTCTATGAACTCACCGCTGCCGGCCGCAAGCGATTTCGCGAAGAAACCGCAGGCTGGAATCGCCTGGCCACAGCAATGGCCACCGCACTTGCCGCACGTCCGGAGGAAATATGAAGATCATGGCCTACATCCGTTCTCTCACCGCCAAGTTTTTTCATCGTTCCCAGATTGCAGAGGAGATGGAGGAAGAGTTTCGCACGCACATCCAGCGCCGCGCGGACGACCTGGAACGCGGCGGACTGGCACGCGCAGAGGCCGAACGGCAGGCGCGGATCGAGTTTGGCGGCAATCAACGCTACAGGGAGGAATGCCACGAAGCGATGGGCGGCGCCATAGTTGAAACTCTCATGCAAGATGTGCGGTTTGCATTCCGAGCGCTACGCAAGTCTCCCGGCTTTGCCGTTGCCGCCATTTCTGCTCTCGCGCTAGGTATCGGTGCCAACACCGCCATTTTCAGCGTAGTAAACACAGTGCTGCTTAAGCCTCTCACCTACCCCGACGCCGATCGCATGGTCGAGTTTCTGGCCCCTTCATCCGTAATTGCCAGTAACCTCGCCTGCATTCCCGAGTTCCACTTCTATCAGCGCCAGACAAGCGTATTCAAGGATGTTGCTGCCTACGACAATGCCGGCCCCGGATTCAACCTCAGCGGTGACCGGCCGGAACAGCTCCACGGCATTCATGTCACGGAGGGTTACTTCCGCGTGTATGGCGCGCCGGTCATGCTGGGACGAACCTTCACTCCGCAGGAAGACTCGCCCCACGGCGGCAAAGTAGTGGTGTTGAGCTACGGCCTGTGGCAGCGCAAGTTCGGCGGCAATCCGGCCACAGTCGGGAAGTCTCTCTCCCTGGGCAACGAGCCTTACACGATCATCGGTGTAATTGGAAAAGAGTTTGTCTCCGACCCGCAAGCGGACATGTGGCTGCCGTTTCAGTTTGAACCCGTCAGCAACGACATGAACCACTTCTTTCAGGTCGCCGGAATGCTCAAGCCCGGCGTCACGGTAGAGCAGGCCAACGCACAATTGGAGGCAGCAGCCCCGCAGTACCACCGCGATTTTCCCGGAACAGATCCGAAGCAGCAATTTGCCGTTGGATCGCTTCGCGACAGCATCATCGGCGACGCGCGCAACTCGCTGCTGGTGATGCTGGGAGCAGTGGGCCTGGTGTTGCTGATCGCCTGCGCCAACGTCGCCAATCTGTTGCTGGTGCGCGCCACGGGGCGTAAGCGGGAGTTTGCCATCCGGTCCGCACTTGGAGCCAGTCGAGGGCGCATCGTGAGTCAACTACTGACGGAGAGCGTAATGCTCTCAGTCGCGGGCGGCATTCTCGGCCTGGGACTCGGATTCATCGGCGTCCGCGCTCTGCTGGCCATCAGCCCTGCGGGCCTACCGCGCATCGGTGAAGACGGGGCCGCAATCGGAATCGATTGGCGCGTACTCGCTTTTACCCTCGTGGTTTCGCTACTTACGGGTATTCTCTTCGGGCTGTTTCCCGCGATCAACGCCTCGCGCTCCGACCTGAACTCGACGCTGAAGGAAAGCAGCAACCGCTCCGGTACCGGATTCCGCCAGGGCAAGGCCCGCTCAGTGCTGGTCATCAGCGAGGTATCACTGGCCTTGGTGTTGCTGATCGGGGCGGCGCTTCTCATCCGCACATTTGTCGCCCTGCACGGTGTTGGTCCCGGCTTCGATTCGCACAACGTGCTCACCATGGAAATGTCGCTGAACGGCGACCGCTACCAGAAGACGGCTGGCGTGGCTCAGCTCTTGCGGGATGGCCGCGAACGGCTGAATGCTATCCCCGGAGTGGAGATTTCAGCCTCCGCGTATTGGCTGCCCATCGATGTCGAAGATGCTATGCCGTTCCAAATCCTTGGCCGTCCAGTGCAGAAAGACTGCTGTTTCAACAAATGGATGAGCGTCACGCCGGGTTACCTGAGCCTATTCAAGATCCCAATCCTGCGTGGACGAGACTTCACTGAAAACGACAAGGCAGGCGCACCCGGTGTGGCGCTCATCAATGAGGCCATGGCCAAAAAGTTGTGGCCAAACAACGATCCCATAGGTCAACACATCATGTGCGGGCAGGGTGTCGGACCTGAACTGGACGGAGAACCTGAGCGCCAGATCATTGGCATCGTTGGCGACTCGCACAACAGCGGACTCGGCCAGCCTGCCGACCCCATGATGATGGTGCCAATTGCACAGGTCCCCGACGGATACGCCGCAGCCTACTCCGATATCCAGCCGCTCTTCTGGCTAGTGCGCACCCACGGCGACCCCCACCAGGTCATCCCTGCCATCACGGAACAACTACGTGTGGCCAGCAAAGGTTTTCCAGTGGCGCATATCCGCACCATGGACGAGGTGATGGGACGCTCCACCGCGCGGCAGAGCTTCAATATGCTGCTGTTGACCATTTTTGGAGTGGTCGCGCTGGTGCTGGCTGCTATCGGGATTTACGGACTCATGGCCTACTCTGTCGAGCAGCGAACACAGGAGATGGGCATACGCATGGCGCTTGGCGCGGACCGCGGGACGATTCGCAAGCTGGTGGTTTGGCACGGCATGCGGCTAGCCCTGATCGGCGTAGCGCTGGGCATTGGAGCGGCTTTCGGGCTGACGCGCTTCATCGCCACGTTCCTGTTCGGCGTCAAGCCCTGGGACCCTGCGGTCTTCATCGCGGTGCCGCTCATCCTTGTCGCCGTGGCTCTGGTGGCGGTGTGGCTGCCTGCCGCGCGGGCCTCCAAGGTTGACCCCATGCAGGCGTTGCGTGCCGAATAACCTGGAAGACGTCATGCACTTATCTCAATGTTTGACTGTGAGATTTTGCGGTGGAAAAGGAGGCGACGCATTTAGCCCAGGACGATAGCAACCAGCAAGTGACACAAAAAGAGTGAACCCGGAATGAGCTAACTATTTCTCGAACTTCTTGAATATTCCGATCTAACGCCCACATTTCCACGGCTGGTTCGCTCTAACTCGCAGTTCTAATGTGAGCCAATTTGTTCGGGTTCTGGGAACAATCTCGGAGTTTAATCACTGACAATGCTGCAGCCTGCGTGATCCGGATAGTGACGTCGGGCGCAGTGCAACCCAGCCTACGAGCGAATATGAAAAGGAGCGTGCGCTATGCGCATCGGATTGGTGACAAAACATCAATTTCAGTATCACCGGACTGCAGGTCATTTCGCCCGGCTATTTTTTATGGGCTTGGCCTGCGTTGCGACGTCCGCAGCGCTGCACGGCCAGCAGGCCCTTCAACTGGCTATTCACTGGGACAAGACCATGGTGGTCTCAAAGTCAACACCGACGTTTCAGGTGGTGGTGAATCCGCCATTGCGGCGCGGCGAACCACTGAGCGCCGCTTCCTACAAAGCGTTGAAGGAACTGGGCGCGGACTATGTGCGCTATGTGCCGTGGCTGCCGTATCCCAAGCTGGCCGTAGCCGAGATGGAGCCGCCCAAGCCGCAAAAGACCTCCTGGGACTTCAGCCTCATCGACCCTATGACCATAGACTTTCTGGAGGCGACCGAAGGGCATCCGACAATCATGAACTTCAGCACTATGCCGGCGTGGCTCTTCAAGACCGACAAGCCCGTGCCCTATCCAGCCGACCCCAATCAGGTGACCTGGGATTACACGAAGGGTACGGAACTGCGGGACCCAACCGGCAAGGAATTGGGGGACTACTACGAACGGCTGGTGAACTGGTATGTAAACGGCGGCTTTACAGATGAAAACGGCTTACTGCACAAGTCCGGCTACCACTATAGGCTGCCGGTGTGGGAAGTGCTGAACGAAGTGGATTCGGAGCACTCTACTACGCCCGAGGACTACACCAAGCGCTATGACATTATCGCCGAAGCGGTTCATCGCGCAAGTCCGGAGACGAAGTTCATGGGCATGGCGCTGGCGGCGCCGAGAGACCATCCGGAGTTTTTTGAATATTTTCTGAACCCGGCCAATCACAAGCCGGGGATTCCGCTGGATTACATCTCCTACCACTTCTACGCGAGTCCCACTCCGTCGCAAACCATTGCCAACTGGCAATACACCTTCTTCGACCAGGCGGATGGATTCATGAGCGCGGTGCGCTACGTTGAGACCATTCGCAAGCGGCTCTCGCCTGCGACCAAGACGGATTTGAACGAGTTGGGTGTGATTTTGCCCACTGACAACAAGCCCGGGGACGACGTGGCCCCGCCGCCAGCCTACTGGAACCTCGCCGGCTCGCTGTACGCGTATCTCTATATCGAGCTCTCGCGGCTGCAGATCGATCTCATTGGCGAATCGCAACTCGTTGGTTATCCCACGCAGTTTCCCAGCGTGAGTATGATGAACTGGACCAACAACAAGCCCAACGCGCGCTACTGGGTGCTCATGCTAATCAAGAACAGCTTCCATCCCGGCGACACTCTGGTGGATACGGACTTGGACGGCCTGGCTTCGGCAGACGTGGAAGCGCAGGCGTTTCTCACGCCTGCCGGCCACAAACTGCTGCTAGCCAACAAGCGGGATTACGCTGTCGAGGTGACGCTACCGGATGCAGAGAAGGCGAGTGCGCTGACAGTGGATGAGTTAACCGGGGACGGACCTGCGCGCAACGTGAAGCCGGCCGACGGCAAAATCAAACTGGAACCCTTTGCGGTCACGGTGGTGAGTTGGTGACTGTGAATCCGAAAACCTATTTCGCCGAAGGCAGAGCTTCAACATGATGCTGCTGACCATCTTCGGCGCGCAGGCGCTGGATTCGACTGGATCGTCATTGACGGTGAGCACGCGCCGAACGATGTCCCGTCGCTGCTGGCACAATTGCAAGCGATGCGCGGCGGGACAGCGGAACCCGTCTTCCGCGTTCCATGGAACGACGCAGTAATCATCAAGCGAGCTTTGGATGTGGGAGCGCGCTCGCTTCTGATCCCTTTCGTCCAGAACGCGGATGAGGCACGCAAAGCGGTGGCCGCTACCCGCTATCCTCCGCTTGGAATACGGGGAGTTTCTGTTGCGCCGAGAGCTAATGATTACGGCAGAATTCGCTTATATCACCCGAATGCGCACCTTGACACTTGCGTCCTGGTGCAGATAGAGACCCGATCTGCGCTAAGAGAAATTGAGGCCATTGCGGGCGTAGAGGGCGTGGATGGGATCTTCATCGGCCCAAGCGATCTGGCTGCGGACTTTGGTCATCTCGGCAATCCCAAGCATCCTGAGGTGCAGGCAGCAATCAGGGATGCAGGCACACGAATTCGTGCTGCCGGTAAATCCGCAGGCACCTTGTCAGGGAACGTGGATGATGTCGAGGGCCTTTTCGACATGGGATTCAACTTCACAGCCACGGGCAGCGATGTGGGTATTCTTGCTCGCGGCGCGGAGCAGATTGCCGCCCGGTTTCGCAAGATTTGACAGTGCGAGTCGCGCTCTCAAGACTGGAGAACAATCATGGAGACGGTAGGATTCATCGGCCTCGGCATTATGGGCCGTCCAATGCTCAAGAACCTCTTGAAGGCCGGTTATACAGTCATTGCATTTGGACGCAATGCCAAGAAGCTGGATGCCTGTGTCGCTGACGGAGCAGTGCGCGCGGTGTCGCATCGCGACGTGGGTTCGCGTGCTTCGATCATCTTCACGATGCTGCCGGATGGGCCCGAGGTGGAAGAGGTCGCGCTGGGAGCCGACGGGATTCTGGAGGGCTGTGCGCCAGGGGCTCTGATCGTAGATATGAGCTCGATCAATCCCCTTGTTTCGCAGAAGATTGCCGCCACATGCGCTGCCCGGAATGTCGATTTTATCGATGCACCAGTGAGCGGTGGCGAACCGAAGGCAATTGACGGAACGCTCGCGATTATGGTGGGCGGCAGCGAGAAGGCATTCCATCGTGCAGAGCCTTTGCTTCGATGCATGGGCTCAAGTGTGACGTTAACCGGCCCGGTGGGCGCGGGAAACACGACCAAGCTGGCCAACCAGATCATGGTCGCGTGCAATATTGCCGCAATGGGCGAGGCCCTCGCCCTGGCCACGAGTTGCGGCCTCGATCCCGACGTAGTGGTGAATGCCATAAAGGGAGGTTTGGCAGGTAGCGCTGTGCTCAATGCGAAGGCTCCCATGCTTATTGCCCGGAACTTCAAGCCGGGGTTCACAATTCGCCTTCACCAGAAGGATCTGCGCAATGCGCTTCTCACTGCGGAGGCCAACCGGGTGTTCCTTCCTCTAACTGCTCTGGTCCAGCAAATGTTGCAGTCTCTGATGGGCGATGGAAAAGGAGAATTGGATCACTCGGCCATCGCCACGTTCAGCGAGGGACTCTCGCACGTCGAGATTAAGCGGGCTTGAAAGGCGGTGAGATCGGGGTCAACCCGGTTTTCGACCCCTACCGCTGCGCGTTCGCAGGCCTCCGCCGCCCTGAGACTGTTACCATGTCCGCAGTGAAATCCAACGATGACATAGAGCCCTGTCTCACTGTTGTGATGCCGGTCTACAACGAGGCTGCCACCGTGGCTGAGATAGTCAAGGTGGTGCTGGCGCAGCGTCCCGTGCGTCAACTGGTGATTGTGGATGACTGCTCGGGAGACGGTACCTGGAACCATCTAGAGCCTCTGGCGCATACCCAGCCACGAATCAAGCTCATCCGGCACGAGGTGAATATGGGTAAGGGCGCCGCGTTGCGCACCGGCATCGCGCAGGCGACCTCGGAGATTGTCATCATTCAGGATGCGGATCTGGAATACGATCCGGAGGAATATTACCGGCTAATCGCACCTATCCTTTCCGGCAAGGCCGATGTGGTCTTTGGCTCGCGGTTTCAAGGCGGCAACGATGCCCACAGGGTTTTGTATTACTGGCATTCGGTCGGGAATAAATTCCTCACCATGTGTTCAAACATCGCCACTGACTTGAACCTCACGGACATGGAAACGTGTTACAAGGCATTCCGCCGCGAGGTAATTCAGCAGTTGCGAATTGAAGAAAACCGCTTCGGTATCGAGCCTGAAATCACGGCCAAGATCGCAAAGTCAAAGGCGCGTGTCTACGAGGTTGGCATATCTTATAGCGGCCGCACCTACTCCGAGGGCAAGAAGATTGGCTGGCGCGATGGTTTTCGCGCTTTATGGTGCATATGGAAATATAACTTCTGGGTCAAATGAAAAATTGGTCTGCACTTGCCACTCGATGTGAGTGGCTATTTTGAACTTACGAAAGCTATAGCGTTTCTCCGCCTGCTGTACACCGAAGGCACGCCTCTCAAGTTGTGTTTTTCTCAAGAAAACGCAACCCTGCACCTCGATACAGGGGCTATATCTGAAGGAGAAATGCCTTAAGTGCCCGCAGGTGGTGCTGCCGTTGATCCCCGCACCACCAGGCTGGTTGAGACCAGGAACTCGCGTTGCATGCTTGGATTGTTGGTGTCCTCTGCTTGCAGGCGAAGAGCCTCAAAAGCGGCGCGCGCCAGTTCTGCGCGCGAAAGCCGAATTGTGGTCAGCGGCGGCAGCGTGAACTCGGCAAAATCGATATCGTCCAGCCCAATTACGGACAGGTCCTGCGGAACGCGCAAACCCTGCATGTAAGCAGCGCGCAGAACGCCGATGGCGGTCATGTCGTTGGAACAGATGATTGCGGTTGGATGGGATGTGAGCGCCTGAAGACGCTCAAATCCCGCTACCCCTCCCTTGGCCGTGTGGTCGCACTCGACGATCCACTGTTTCTGAATAGTGAGCCCGGCCGCTTCGATCGCAGTCCGAAAGTCGTTCTCGCGGGTGATGGCCGAGTGTAGCTTGTGTGGCCCAGCCAAAAAGCCTATTTTGCGATGCCCCAATTCTGCCAGGTGATCAACGGCGGCGTGAATTCCGGTGCCGTAATCGAGGAGGATAGTGCTTACCTTGGGATCCTTAAGGCGAAACTCGGCAAGCACGATCGGAATGTCACGGTTCGCCAACTGGTCCAGAACCGGCTCTTCCTCGCCAAAGGTGAGCACCGCTACTCCTTCCACCTTGCGCTCGATCATGCGCCGGACGCACGTGGTCAGGATGGCAGGATCACTGTTCGAAGAACTGACCAGGATCTCGTATCCATGGGCCACGGCCACCTCTTCAAAACTTTGCACCAGGTCGGGGAAGAAGGGGTTGGTAATGTTTTCAACAATGATTCCAAGAATGCGACTGCGGCCCGAAACCAGGCTGCGCGCATGGGTGTTGGGAAAGTAGTTCAACTGTTCTATGGCATGCCAGACGCGCTTTGTCAGCCGCTCGCTCACCAATGTAGAGCCGTTGATCGTTCGCGAGACCGTGGCAATTGAAACCCTGGCCAGCGCGGCCACCGCGCGGATGTCCGGCGCCTTATCGGCGGTCTTGCGAGTTCCTCGGCGAGCCACAAATCCATCCTAATGCAGAGTGAACGAGAAGTGAAAACCAGGGTACATCCAGACGCATCACTCTGGCCGCCGAAGAGTTGATTCCCCGCTGCGGGAGCCAGCCGGCCTGTTTCCCGGCGGCATGATCTATAGATTAAGACCGATCTGCCAACAGCACGCGGAGGTCACGCAGGTTCTGGCCGGTGGGCCCAGTCACGACTGCGTCACCCAAGGCTGTAAACAGCGGGCAGGCGTTAAAAGCACGCAACGACTCTTCGGGGTCAAAGCCAAAGGCACGGGCGCGGGTCACCGTGGTTGGATCAGCCACAGCCCCGGCGGTCTGGGTGTTCCCGTCGATGCCATCGGAACCGGCGCTCAGCACGGTTAGCAATTCGCCCGGATGTTGCGCCAATTCCAGCGCGCAGGCCAGGGCAAATTGCTGGTTGCGGCCGCCCGCGCCGGGAACGCGGTCCATGGTCACCGTCACCTCGCCTCCCGAGATGAGGCAGAATCGTGGATGCCCGGCCCGCAAGTGGTGAAAACGCTCCAACAGATAGCGCGCGGCGTCGGCATAGTCCCAGTCGTCGCAGGAGTTGTCCACGGCCACAAAGTAGCCCGCCTTCTGCGCCAGCGCACGAGCACTCTCCACCAGGTCATGGCTGGAGAGCAGAAGCTCAAAAACGGAATCGCGAAAAGCCTCATGCTCGCCCGTCATGACCGCCGCCGCCGTCACGCGGCGTGCCTGCGCAGCAGCCTCACCCCAGGGCATCCTGGGCAGGAAGCCTGGACGCCAGCTTTTGTTGCCCGGCGACTCCGGCAGATCTTCGCGCTCAAAGAAAGTGCGAATCGAGGCCGGCAATTTCGGCCCGAGTTCGTACTTTGTCAAAATGGCACGCACCTCCTCCACAGTGGAATGGTCGGGGGAAGTGGGGCCGGAGGAGAGCGCATCGAGCGAGCGCAGCGGCACGTCGGGCAAAAGTAACGAGACTTTAAGGGCCTCAGGGGCCGCCATGGCCAGCCGCCCGCCTTTTACCGCGGAAAAGTGCTTGCGCAGGGTATTGATTTCGTTGATGGGCGCACCCGAGGCCAGCAGCGCTTCATTGAAGACGGCGGTATCGCCCAAACTGATCTGCGGGTCGAGAGGTAAGTCGAACATCGCCGAGCCGCCGCCGGAGATGAGAAAGAAGATCAGCGTATCCTTCTTCGCCTTCTTGAGCATCGTCAGCGCGGCGCGGGCCGCCGCAAAAGAATCTTCATTTGGCAGCGGGTGACCGCCCTCGAAGTAACGGAAACGCCAGTTGCGGCTCTTGGGCAGATATTTTGTGCAACAGATGCCCCGCAGCCCCTGGCGACGCTTCATCCGATCCAGCAGCACCTCCAGCATGGGGCCGGCGGCCTTGCCCAGGGCGATCACAAAGATGCGTTTGTAGCTGGCGAGGTTGATCGTATCCGGTCCGATGCCGTCAGGCAGCAAACGCCGCAGTGTGTTGCCTTCAAAACTAATGCGCCGGTCGAAGGCCGACGCGATGTTGCATGCATTCAAGGCGCCGGTAAAAATCTCGGTCGCTGTGGCATGCATGGATTCAAGCACGGAATCGCTCACTGGACTCATGACAATTGCTCCTTTAGCCAACCGGCGAGTGCGTTCTGCATCGCCTCCAATTGGCCGGCAAAAAAGTGATCGGCGCCGGGTAGGAGCACCATGTGTTTAGGGTCGGCTGCGGTTTCAGCCACCTTTGCCAGTTGCGCCGCCGGCGCGAACTGGTCGTTGTCTCCGCTCAAGAAAAGCTTGGGAATATTGCAGCCGCTCAGAAACGAATAACGGTAATCGCTTCCGTCGGCGTGGGTGGGCAGGCCCAAAGCTACCAGGGCTCGAATTTGCGCGTGATGCGGTGCGCGTCCGCAGCAGGCCAGCAGCGCCATTGCCGCGCCAAAACTGAATCCCGCCACTACCACCGGCCGTTTGAACTCGTCTTCAAGCCAGTCGATAGCGGCCAGTACATCCCCGGTCTCTGCCTTGCCATCGTGCTTGCCTTCGCTTCGTCCTGTGCCGCGAAAGTTGAAGCGCAGCACGGGCCAGCCGAGTCCCCACTCCGGCGCGTTCATCACCTTCATCGCGTGGTACACAACCTTGTTGTGCAGATTGCCGCCGCCCCGCGGATGAGGATGGCAGACCAACCCCGCGAAGGGTGCAGTGGGCGCTCCTTCGTTCAACACCGCTTCCAGCCGACCGGCGGGTCCGGTCAAATCCACGCTGCGAAGCAGAGCGTTTCCCGAACCTGTGTCCATGGAGACGGGTGCAAATGTGGGGATCATGCCGTATCTAATTCTACGCGCAGATGAGTTAAGCGCTGCCTCACCAAAATCGTCGCGCGCCGGCTCTCGTCATCGCATTCTGATAAGTCGTTCCAGAACATCAACAAAGCTCCGCCTCTATGACATCGAATATTCCACGGTGCCGGAGGAATGGGTCGCCTCGTGCGGTATTCTGGCAGCATCATGTCAGAGCCTCCGCGTCTTGATCCCATCCTGTTTACCCGCCAGTTGTGTGAAATCGAGTCCACCACCTACAACGAAGGCGCAGTGGGTGATTTTCTGGCTCACTTCCTTTCCCAGCGCGGCTGGGCTGTTGAAAAGACTCCCGTGGCTCAGCCGCCTGAGAGCACGATTGGCAGTGCGCGCTGGAACATCTACGCAGGCGTGGCCGGCCAGACGCCCGATCTGGTCTTCTCCACCCACATGGACACTGTCCCGCCTTATATCCCCTTCAGCGAGGATGAAAGCTTCATGTACGGCCGCGGAGTCTCGGATGCAAAGGGCATTATCGCTGGCCAGGTGACCGCGGCGGAGGCCCTGCGCGCACAGGGATTTCGAGTTGGGTTGTTGTTTGTGAGCGGCGAAGAGCGCGACTCCGCCGGAGCCAAGGCCGCCAACCTCAATCCAAAGGGAAGCCGCTTTCTCATCAATGGCGAACCCACCGACAATCGCCTGGCCCTGGCATCCAAAGGTGCTCTGCGCGCCGTCTTCAAATCCTCCGGCAAGATGGCCCACTCCGCCTATCCCGAACTCGGCGAAAGCGCGGTCCACAAATTAGTCGAAGTTCTTGCAAAGCTGCTCGTCCTGCCCCTGCCAACGCTTGAGGACGTCGGTCCCAGCACGCTCAATATCGGCCAGATTCAGGGTGGCCATGCCCCCAACGTGGTGGCCGACAAGGCTGAAGCGCAGGTGCTGGTCCGCCTGGTAGGCAACTCGGCCCCGGTCCGCGCTGCCCTCGTTGAAGCAGCCTCCGGCCTGGCTGAGGTGGATTTCACGCTCGAAATCCCCTTCGTCCGCCTGCGCGCTGTCGAAGGCCTGCCCACCATGATCGCCAAGTTCACCACCGATATTCCGCAGTTGAGCAACTGGGGCGAGCCGCTGCTGCTGGGACCGGGATCGATTCACGTGGCGCACACGCCGTTCGAGAAGCTGGCCAAGAAAGAATTGCTCGAAGCAGTCGAGTTATACATCCAGGTGGCTAAGCGGTTGCTGGCCTGAGATACCGAATCGATAATCCTCAAGAAAGAGCAGCCCAATCGCCGTAAAGGAGAAATCATCATGAGCGCATCGATTTATGACATCCCTGTGAAGAAGATTACCGGCGAAGACACATCATTAAGCCAGTTCAAGGGCAAAGTTCTGTTGGTCGTCAACGTGGCCTCAAAGTGCGGGCTAACACCGCAATATGAGGGCCTGGAAAATGTCTACGAACAGTACCGTGGGCAGGGGCTGGTGGTGGCCGGTTTCCCGGCCAACGACTTCAAGAGTCAGGAGCCAGGCACTGACGAGGAGATTCAGTCCTTTTGCACTGGAAACTTCGGCGTCAAGTTTCCCATGTTCAGCAAGATCACGGTGGTTGGACCTGAAAAGCATC
Organism: uncultured Occallatibacter sp.; assembly: GCA_964396795.1. Taxonomy (GTDB): domain Bacteria; phylum Acidobacteriota; class Terriglobia; order Terriglobales; family Acidobacteriaceae; genus Telmatobacter. Next base: position 39,211 of record CAYNGB010000026.1, read on the forward strand.
CCCTTTACGCGGCCCTGATCGCTGCCCAGCCAAAGGCCGTCAGTCTTTCTCAGGTGCCGTTCCGCGAGAAACTGAAGGGCTACGGCATCGAGGCCAATCCCGAGCCCGAGCTATTGTGGAATTTCGAGAAGTTTCTGGTCAGCCGCGATGGCGTTGTGGTCCAGCGTTTCTCGCCCGACACCGCGCCCGACGCGCCGGAGTTGATTGCGGCCATCGAGGCGGAATTGGCAAAAAGCTAAGTCACGTTCCGTTGTCCGCCTTGACGCAACCAGCCTGCTGAGCTAGGGTCGCTGGGCAGGGGATCTCCTTATGCCATTTTCGCGTCGTAAATTTCTGGGCACCGCGCTCACCGCCGGCGCCTCCGGACTCATTGCCCATGCCGCCGTGCCCGCCGCGGCAGAAAACACTCCGGATCTGCTGGTGCTTGAAAACGATCGCATGATCGTGGCCATCGATCGGCACACCGGCTGTGTTGACAAGCTTGAGTCGAAAGACGGTGCCTGGAAGCTGCGCGGCGCCGGGATGCGCCTCCATGTACCCGCTCCAGAGCATCGCTTTCACTATCTCACCGAGCGTCATGCCGCCAAACCGGTGATTGAGTCGGATACCAACCATGCGACGATCACCTGGACCGGCTTCGAGAGCGACCGCATGGGCAAACTCGATATTGAAGTCAAAGAGTCGGTTCAGTTGGTCGGCGGCGGCGTCCATTTTTCCTACAAAATCCGCAATGGAAGCCCGGCGGTCATTGAAAGCTACACTTATCCGCGGCTCGCTGGACTTAAGCCTCCCTCAGGAGACAAGCGCATGACTCAGGCGGCGTGGAGTTATAGCGCGATGGGCTCCGACAGCCTGTGGCCCACGTTTGGAAACCAGGTAGGTTATTACGGCTACGACACTCCCGCCCAGTTGCGTCACTTAGGCACGGATATCCAGTTCTGTCTTATCCTCAGTGACACGCGCGGGCTCTATCTTGGCTACCACGACCCGGGCCAGAAGCAAACCGTGCAAGTCTGTTTCTTTCTATCTCCGGCTTATGTCGATTCTTTCAATTCAAGTACCCTAGCTTCCGGCAAGGTTACCGATTCAGCCGTCGGCATCGACCCTAATCACTTGTGCTTCGTGCAACCCGGCGCCAGCCAGAGTTCCGAGGCACTGGTGTTGGAGCCATTCAGCGGCGACTGGCATGGCGGCGCGGACATCTACAAGGCTTGGCGCGGTTCCTGGGCCAAAGCTCCCAAAATGCCGTCATGGGTCAAGGACGTTCACTCATGGCAACAGATCCAGATCAACTCGTCAGAAGACCGCTTATCGTTTCCCTACAAGGACCTGGTCAAGGTTGCCGAGGCCTGCCAACGCTGGGGAGTGAAGGCCGTTCAATTGACCGGATGGCAGATGGGCGGCCAGGACCGCGACTTCCCACTGCATGATACTGACCCCAGGCTCGGCACCGCGCAGGAGTTCAAAGACGCCATAGCGGCCAGCAGAAAGATGGGCGTCGAAATCGTCCTGTTTAATAAGTACGCATGGGCCGACGTCACTGCACCTGCTTATGCAAAAGAGTTTAGAAAATTTGCGATTGAGGACCCATATGGGGATCCCTATCTATTCAACGGTTATAACTACGACACTCCCACGCAGATAAGTGGCATCAACGCGCGCCACGGAGCCGGTATGTGCCAGGCCAGCCCTATCTGGAGAAAGCGCGCCCTCGAAGAATTCCGGAAGAGCGTTGAGTTAGGCGCCAGCGGCATCTTGTTTGATGAATGTCAGTGGCACATCAGTCCCTATTGCTTTTCACGGACGCACGGCCATGCGGTCCCAGGGGCCGTCTTCTCAGGAGACGTGCCGCTCATTGAGGGATTTCGCCAGATCATCGATCCCGAGCAGTTTGTTTTCGCCGGCGAATCACCCTACGATCTCGAACTGCAAACCTACGACATGTCTTACTTCCGCATCAATCGCGGCTTTGTCCCCTTCGCGCGCTATCTCAGTCCATTCGCGCCCATGTCGGTCGCGGTAACTGGAGATAACGACCGCCAGATGATCAATGCCTGCTTGCTTTACCGCTTTTCAATGAGTTATGAGCCGCGCGACTTTCATGGCGAGCTTGATGAGATACCGGCCTCGATGACTTATGGTCGCGCAGTGGACGATCTGAGGCGCAGATATCGGGAGTGGCTCTGGGAAGGGGAGTTTCGTGACACGCTTGGTGCAAAGGTAACTGCGAGCGGCACGCCGCTTGATACCTACACTGTGTTTCAACGGCAGGACGGACGCCGTGCAGTAGTTTTCGCTAACATGAGCGATACCGATCGCGTAGAGTGCGAAGTTACTCTCGACCACGCAGGAACTGCGGACTTGAAGTGGGTCTCTCCCGAGCAGCCTGATCCAAGCCCGTGGCCCGGCAAGTTGGAATTGGCTCCGGGAATGGCTGCAGTGGTTATTCAGGCCTGACACGAGCGTCAATTCGACTGGGACCCCGGCGCATAACTCATGTATCCTGAGCGCATGCACGAGGCCCAATCCCCCACCCCCGGCGCCTCCAATCAGCTGGAGCACGCAGCTTCTTCCTATCTACGTTCAGCGCGCCACCAGCCGGTCCGGTGGCATGCCTGGAGCGAGGCGGCCTTTGCCCTTGCGCAGGCTGAAGACAAGCCCATCCTGCTCGACATTGGCGCGGTCTGGTGCCACTGGTGCCACGTCATGGACCGCGAGTCCTACGAAGATCCTGAGATGGCTCGCCTCATCAATCAGCATTTTGTCGCGGTCAAGGTGGATCGCGATGAGCGTCCCGATGTGGATGCGCGTTACCAAGCTGCAGTTTCGGCCATCAGTGGGCAGGGCGGCTGGCCGCTCACTGCGTTTCTTACTCCGGACGGCCGGCCCTACTTCGGCGGCACTTACTTCCCACGGCACGACCGCTTCGGCCGCCCCGGCCTCGGGCGGGTGCTGCAGACCATGGCTCAGATTTGGCGTGAACAGCGCGACGAGGCGCTCGAATCGGCTGCCAGCGTAATGGCCGCCATCGAGCACAACGAAAGTTTCTCAGGCCGCGGGGGCCAGTTAACACTGGCGCTGGTGGATAAGATTGCCGGCTCGGCGCTGGCTCAGTTTGACCCACGCAATGGCGGCTTTGGTTCGCAGCCCAAGTTCCCTCACCCGGCAACCCTTGACCTCCTGCTTGAGCTGGCCACGAATCGTGGCAACGCCCAGGCCCGCGAAGCCTTCACTACCACGCTTGAAAAGATGGCGCACGGCGGAGTCTATGACCAGCTTGCCGGCGGCTTTCATCGCTACAGCGTGGATGAGCGCTGGGTGGTTCCGCACTTCGAGAAGATGCTCTATGACAACACAGAGCTTCTGCGCAATTACGTGCATGCCTTCCAAAGCCTTGTGCGCCTGGATTTCCGCCAGACGGCTGAGGAGATCGTCGCCTGGCTCGACGCCGTGATGACCGACCGCGACCACGGCGGCTTCTACGCCTCGCAGGACGCCGACATCAGCCTCGACGACGACGGCGACTACTTCACCTGGACGCTTGACGAGGCTCGCGCCGTGCTGGACCGCGCGGAACTGGACATCGCTTCGGTCTACTGGGATATCGGCGACTTGGGCGATATGCACCACAATCCGGCCAAGAACGTGCTCCACCGCAAATATGCGCTTCAGGAACTCGCCGCCGAAGCGGGCAAATCCGCTGCTGAGTGGCGTCCGCTGGTTGAATCGGCGCGAGCCAAGCTGCTCCATGCCCGCTCTGCCCGCCCTACGCCCTTCATCGACCGCACCCTCTACACCGGCTGGAATGCAATGGCCGTCACGGCCTACCTTGAAACAGCGCGCGTGTTGCGCCTCAACGAACCGCGCGAGTTCGCACTCCGCACACTGACCCGCCTTCTGGCCGAGGCATGGGACGGAGTGGAGACGCTTCATCACGTGATCGCTTATGGTGACCGATCTGATGATTCGATCGTGGGAGCCTTCCCCGCAGAAAAGGTTCCGGGCACTCTGGACGACTATGCCTTTACCGTGCACGCCTGCATCGACGCTTGGCTGGCCGGCGGAGAGATGAATTTCTACCATGCCGCCGTCAAGCTGGCCGACGCCATGATCGCCCGCTTCTACGACCGCACCGCGGGGGCGTTTTACGATGCCGTCCTGCCCGTTGACGGAGCCACTCCGCTGGGCGCTTTGGGGGCCCGGCGCAAGCCCGTGCAGGACTCGCCCACCCCGGCCGGTAACCCGACCGCTGCCGCGGCCCTGCTGCGTCTTGAGACCCTGAGCGGCCGCACCGAATACCGCGAAATCGCCGAAGATACGCTCGCCTCCTTCGCTGGAATCGTTGAGCACCTCGGTCTTTATGCCGGCAGCTACGGGCTGGCACTGGAGCGGTTCTTGCTCGATCCGTTGCAGGTGGTCGTTGTTGGGTCCGGCGACCAGGCCGATCGCCTTGAGGCGACGGCTGTCGCAGGCTTTTCCGTTCGCAAGACGGTAATGCGGATCGATCCGGCGCGGCTGGTTCCGGGCGGCATTCCCGAAGCACTGGCCGAAACGCTGCTTCAGGTCCCAATACCCGGCGGAGCAGAGGCGTGGGCCATGGTCTGCCGCGGGCGTACTTGCCTACCTCCGATCACCGATCCCGAGGCGCTGTCGCAGGCGTTGGAAGAAAAGGTTTGAGGTTGCGCGAACTATCTCCAGCCCTCACGATCCACCGAATGGATTGCTCTCAGGAGGCTTGACGGCGGTTGGATCTGGCGCCGGCGGCGCTTCGGGGGCCGGCTGCCTGCCGACCCGCTTTACGGAGTCCAAAAACGTATTGAAGACCCGGTTGGGATCGCCGGGCAGAAGGTGGTTCTCTTCGAGCGCCAATCGCACGCGGCGGCGAAACTCGCGCACCGGTGCGTATTGCTTGGTTGCAAGGGTTTTGAACACCACCGGGAAAATGATCTCCGAACCTTTTACCGCATCCACGCCCAGAATCTGCGGATCGGCCACAAACAGGTCACGATAATCCTGACTGTTTCTGACTTCCATCGCAATCCCCCGCAACAGCTCCAGCACCGCATCGGGGTTGGCTGAGAAGTCCACGCTTACGTTCACCGTGGCCACGGAGTAATCGATGCTCTGATTGGCCACGATACCAATTTGCGAGTTGGGAATCACGTAAACGGTCCCATCCGCATCGCGGACCGTCGTCTTGCGCAATGTCATGGCCTCCACTACACCTGAGACTCCCGCCAGGCGCACCGTGTCGCCCACATTGAACTGGTCCTCGATGAGGATGAAGATGCCGTTTAGCATGTCGCGGACAATATTCTGCGCTGCCAGGCCAATGGCCACTCCGGCCACCCCCGCCGAAGCCAACAGGGGTGCAAGATTAACGTCCAATGCGGCCAGAATCTGCATCCCGGCAATGAGAGCGATAATGGCCAGCCCCGTCGTGCGAATCACGCCGGCCAGAGTCTTTACCTGGGAAACGCGTATCTGCCCCGCGGCGTGCTGCTCGGCGACGTAGATCATTCTCGCCGCAAGTAGGCGCAGCAAACGATTCAGAACAAAGGCGATAATCGCAACCAGGACTAAGTGGGGCAGTTTGAGGCGGATAAATTCCTGGGCATCGATAGCCCATTCGTCCAGCACTTTGCCCAGAAACCGGCCCTCTGCAAACCAGCCCGTCCTGGCCGCCAAAAGAAATGGGTGCATTCCAACTCTCCTCTTACAATCTAAACTGTGCGCAGGTCGGTCCAGGCGCCTGATTCGCCCGACGCGACCAAGCCGAAGAGGGAGTTCTTGATTCGGTATCGCCCACAGCGAGGTACTTCCCTATGCGATTGAATCAGGTTCGAAGTCACCTTCGCGCGCATTTATTCACTCGATTCGAGTCGCAACCGATGTCGTGGCGTTGGGGCAGAACGCTCGCGTGCCTCGGGGTCATCGCCGTTCTTGCAGGCGCAGCCGAGCCGGGCACGCAAGCACCATCTGCCGACCCCGGCCACCAGGCGGCTGTCAGTACTCCGAGTTCGCCAGGCAAAGGCCTGGACGAAAAGGAGAGTCTCGATACTGCCAAGCCGGGCGGCAGGCAGATTGCCACCGATAGCGCGGAATTATTGAGACTAGCCACAGAGTTGAAGGCTGAGGTCGATAAGACCAACACGGATACGCTCTCGATTCTTGTCGTTCGCAAAGCCGGCGAGATTGAAAAACTGGCGCGCAGCGTGAAACAAAAGGGAAAAATCGGGCCGAGCGGAAACTAGCGGAGTGGATGCGATGTGCTGCCATTCAATGTGTGCAAAGCAGGTGCGCCGTGGCTAAGAGAGATGCACTTCTATGCCTGCAGCGCGGCTTGCGACTCCGCACGACACGCACGGCCGTAGGCTTGGGCCTCGCACTCATTTTGGCTGTGCTCAGCGGAGCCCAATCCGGCCAGCAGGTTCCGCTCCGCAGGCAGCAGGATAATCCGAATTCCGCGCTTGGCGATTTGAATGATCGCCCTCCCGCCGAGAAAGAAAGGCAGTTGCGCACTCTCAACGCACTGCGGCAGAAAGCAATGGTCTCCGACACCGCAAAGCTGCTGCAACTGGCCACGGAATTGAACGCGGAGGTCAGCGCCGGCAACTCCGATTCCCTTACCCCATCGCAATTGCGCAAAGTAGCCGCTATTGAGAAGCTGGCCCGCAACGTCAAGCAGAGAATGAGCGTCGCCGTGGGCGGCGGTATCGACTATCACGATCCATTCGTTTCGACCATCCCCTGACTTGTGGATATCCAGTGGCGCTTGCCGCATCAAACGATTAGCCGGACCGGCGTCACCGGACTGGTTGCTACAATCGGGAAAGATTTAGGCTGTAATCGGGGTCAAGGAAATGGGACTTGCGGTTTCCGGCTCTCGGGCGTCAGGGGCGGTTGGCGCCTCGGGCAAGCTGAGCCCTCAACAACTGATTGAAATCTACCGGCTCATGTATCTCTCCCGCCGGTTGGACGACCGCGAAATCCTGCTCAAAAGGCAGCAGAAGACTTACTTTCAGATATCGGCTGCCGGCCACGAGGCCTTGCAGGTGGCTGCTGCATTGGCCCTCCGTCCAGGCTACGACTGGTTCTTCCCTTATTATCGTGATCGCGCCCTGTGCCTGGCCCTGGGTGTCACGCCCGCTGAGATGCTCTTGCAGTCCGTGGGTGCGGCAACCGACCTGGCCAGTGGCGGCCGCCAGATGCCCGCCCATTGGAGCAGCCGCGAACTGAACATCGTCAGCACTTCATCTTCAACTTCTACCCAGTTGCTTCATGCTGTGGGCTGCGCGGAGGCTGGCCGCTATTTCAGCCGTCATCCTGAGGCGGCGGCCAAAGCAGATGGCGACTATCGCGCCTTTCGCGACGTCAAATTCCACGGTGACGAGGTGGTGTTCACTTCGTTGGGCGAGGGTTCCACTTCCCAGGGTGAGTTTTGGGAAGCCATCAACACCGCGTCCAACCAGAAGCTGCCCGTGATCTTCTGCGTGGAAGACAATGGCTACGCCATCAGCGTTCCGGTGGAAGTGAACACTCCCGGTGGTAATATCTCGCGGCTGGTCGCGAACTTCCCCAATTTCCACTTTGCTGAGATCGATGGATCCGATCCCGAGGTCAGCCTGCGCGCTTTCCAGGCAGCGGCGGAGCACTGCCGCGCCGGTCACGGACCCGCCTTCGTGCATGGACATGTCATGCGGGCCTACTCCCATTCGCTCTCTGACGACGACAAGCTCTACCGCTCGGCGGCCGAGCGCGAAGCCGAAGCCATGCATGATCCGGTGACCAAGATGCAGATGCGCCTGTTGCGCGATGGCATCCTCAGCGCCGAGCAGATCAACGATCTCGAACATGCGGCCGACAGCCAGGCCGCCGAAGCTGCGGACCGTGCTCTCGAAGCCCCGCTGCCCGAAGTATCCGGGATTACCACCCACGTCTATTCCGAGGACCTCGACCCCACCACCGCCGAGTTTGCCGGCGAGCATGAGCAGGCGCCGGGCGTGGCTCCAGGCAAGTCTGCCAGTTCCAAAGGCAGCGCTCCACACACCATGGCCGATCTCATCAACGCCTGCCTCCACGACGAGATGCGCCGCGATCCTCGCATTGTCGTCTATGGCGAGGACGTAGCCGACGCCAGCCGTGAAGCCGCGCTGGCCGAAGTCAAGGGCAAGGGTGGCGTCTTCAAGCTCACCGCGGGACTACAGACCGAGTTTGGCTCCGAGCGGGTATTCAACTCTCCCCTGGCCGAGGCCAACATTGTGGGCCGCGCCGTCGGCTACGCTCTCCGCGGCATGAAGCCCGTGGTCGAAATTCAGTTCTTCGATTACATCTGGCCGGCCATGCACCAGATCCATAACGAGCTGGCCTTGATGCGCTGGCGCTCCCATGGCATGTGGGCCGCGCCCGCCGTCATTCGCGTGCCCATCGGCGGCTACCTCACCGGCGGCGCTATCTACCACTCGCAGTCAGGTGAAAGCTTCTTTACCCATATCCCCGGCCTGCGCGTGGTGTTCCCGTCCAACGCCCTCGATGCCAACGGTCTGCTGCGCACCGCGATCCGTTGTGACGATCCGGTGCTGTTCCTCGAACACAAGCGTCTCTATCGCGAGACGTATGGCCGCGCGCCCTATCCGGGGCCGGAGTTCGCCATTCCCTTCGGCAAGGCAAAGGTTGTGCGACCCGGCGAGCACATCACCCTGGTCACCTACGGCGCTCTCGTGCCCCGCGCATTGCAGGCCGCGCAAACGGCAAGCCGCAGTCACGGCATTGAAGTGGAGGTGCTGGACCTGCGCACCCTCAACCCCTACGACTGGGAGGCCATCGCAGCATCGGTGCGTAAGACCAGCCGGGTAATCGTGGCCCATGAGGACATGCTCAGCTGGGGCTACGGTGCTGAAATCGCTGCGCGTATCGCGGACGAGTTATTTGATGACCTGGATGCGCCGGTGCGCCGCGTGGGCGCGATGGACACCTTCGTCGCCTACCAGCCGGTGCTGGAGGATGCCATTCTGCCCCAGCCCAACACCATCCTGCAAGCCATCGTCGATCTGCGAGCCTACTGAAGCCAGCGCTGTCAGCGTCCGCCCTCGCGGCGCCTCTGTCCTTGCCAAGGCGGCGCAGTGGTTCCCGAATACCCGACTTTCACCCACAGCCGGATACAATACGGGGATGGAGTTGCGCACCCATCCCGGGCATAGTCTGAGGAATGTCATTCGCCAGGCGGACCGGCCATTATGAAGAATTTTCTGCGCCTCCTGCGTTATGGGCTTCCCTACACGCTGCAATGGCTGCCCGGCGTTCTGCTGCTGGCGGCCGTCGGCGTACTCGACACCTTTCGCATCCTCCTCTTGCAGCCCATTTTCGACCAGGTACTCCGGCCCGACGCACCCGAAGGCGCCATCCTGCTCGGTCTTCCCAGAAGCCAATGGAGCTTCGACCTACGGACTCTTATCCCCCATTTCATGCACGTGCACAATGCATGGAACGTGGTGGCCTTCGCGCTGGTGGTCGCTACACTGCTTAAAGGGATCTGCGATTACCTGGGCACCTACCTGGTCAACTATGCCGGCTTCGGCACGATCACCGACCTGCGCAACCACCTTTACGAAGCCACTCTGCGCCGATCGTCCAGTTTCTTCCACAAACACGCCACTGGCACCATCCTCTCCACGCTCATCAACGACGTGGACAAAGTACAAACAGCCCTTAGTTCCGTCATCGGCGAGTTCCTCCAACAGTTCTTCACTTTCATCGCCGGACTTGTTCTCGTAATCAAGCTGGGCGGGCACCTCAGTTGGGCGCTTTTGCTCTTCATTCCAGTCGTGGTCACCTCCGCGCGCAAGATCGGCAGCGAGGTTCGCACGCGCACGCGCACCGGCCAGGACAAGCTCGCCGAAATCCAGAACATCCTGCACGAGACCGTCACCGGCAACCGCATCGTCAAAGCCTTCAATACTGAGCTATGGGAGATTCTGCGTTTCAAAACCGCGGCGGGCCGCCTCTTCCGCGCCAACCTCCGCAGCGTGCGCATACAGTCCATCAGCTCTCCATTGATGGACACCCTGGGCTCGATCGCCATTGCCATGTTCCTGTTCATCGGCCGCAATGAAATCCTTCACGGCCGCATGACGATGGGGCTCTTCGGCGCATTTATCATCCTGCTTTTCAAGCTCTACGATCCGGTGCGCAAGTTCGCCTATTTCTACAACAGCTTCCAGCAGGCCATGGGCGCTTCCGCATCCATCTTCGCCTTCTTCGATACCAAGGACGACGTCAAAGAGCGGACCCACGCGACGGCTCTCCATCGTTTCGCCAAGTCAGTCCAGTTTCAAGACGTGGGCTTTTCCTACAGCACCGAAGAGGGAGAGCACCAGATTCTGCATCATGTCGACCTTGAAGTGCATGCGGGCGAGGTGCTGGCGCTGGTGGGTCCCAGCGGCGCGGGCAAGTCCACGCTGGTCAACCTCATTCCGCGCTTCTTCGACGTAACCTGGGGCCGCATCCTCATCGATGGCCACGACCTGCGCGACCTCACCCTGGCCTCGCTGCGTCGCCAGGTGGCCCAGGTTACACAGGAAACCATTCTCTTCAACGACACGGTGCGCCACAATATCGCCTACGGCCAGCCCGATACGAAGCACGCCCTCGTCGAACAGGCCGCGCGCAACGCATTGGCCCACGACTTCATCCTGCGCATGCCCCAGGGCTATGACACTGTCGTCGGCGAAAAGGGCTTTCGCCTCTCTGGTGGCGAGCGCCAGCGCATCGCCATTGCCCGCGCGCTTCTCAAGAACGCCCCCATCCTGATTCTCGATGAAGCCACTTCGGCGCTCGATGCTGAGAGCGAGTCACTGGTGCAAGCCGCCCTGGCCAACCTGATGCAGAACCGCACGGTCATGGTGATCGCCCATCGCCTGGGCACCATCCGCCGCGCCAACCGCATCGCCGTGCTTGAGGATGGCCGCATCACCGCCATCGGCTCCCACGAAGAACTGCTCACCACTTCGCCCACTTATCAGCGGCTCTATCAGTTGCAATTCATGGATGTACCAGAGAACGGAAACGGGATGCTGGAGCCGGCGCTCTCCAGCGACGCAAAGGACTAGAAAGAATGCCGATTTATTCGATGACCGGGTTTGCTCGCGCACAGGTTCGTGTACACGATCAGCTTGTCTATACGCTCAGCGTCAAGAGCGTCAATCACCGCTTTCTCGACATCCAGTTGCGTTTGCCCTCCGGCCTTGACGCATTGGAAATGGAGTTGCGCCGTGCGCTCAAAGAGAGCCTGGTCCGAGGCCACGTGGAACTGACTCTCTCCGTCGATCGCTCCTTGCAGCAGAAGGCCGGATTCAACCGCGAACTGGTGGCCGGCTATCTCGACGCATTCAAGGCCGCCCGGGAAGAGTTCGATGTTGATGGTGAGCCGGATTTGAATGTGGCTCTTCGTCTGCCTGGCGCGTTGCAAAACGATAATCGCGGCAACGGTGACGAAGACGCTGCAACACTGGCCGAAAGCGTGCAGCAGGAGATTGCGCCTCTACTCGACGAATTGAAGGTGATGCGCGCCCGTGAAGGCGAATCTTTGGGTTCCATCCTCCATGCTTCGCTTGACCGCCTGGCCGAGGCAGTCGAGGGCGTGGCCCTGCTGCGGCCTGAGGTGGAGCAGCGCTACCAGGAGCGGCTCACGCAGCGGCTGGTAGCGGCGACCGGGGCCGAATTCAACCGCCAGCGCCTGCTGGAGGAAGTTGCGGTGTTGGTGGACCGCAGCGATATTTCAGAAGAGTTGGCGCGCATGCACACGCACATCGGCCACTTCCGCGAGCTGCTGTCGGCGGGCGGCGAATTGGGCAAGAAGCTGGATTTTCTGCTTCAGGAGATGAACCGCGAGGCCAACACGCTGCTTTCAAAAACCGGCGGTATAGGTGGCAAAGGCACGCACATCACTGAGCTCGGACTGGCAATGAAAGCTGAGATCGAGAAGACGCGCGAGCAAATTCAAAACGTGGAATAGTCAAGGCTGCAGTGCACGATACTCAACAGACCAGCGAAAGGGAATACTGGATCGTGGCAGGAATTCTTTTTATCATTTCGGCGCCCTCGGGCTCCGGTAAGAGCACCCTGGTAAGCGAGTTGCGCAAACAGGTCAGCGGCGTCGATTTCTCCATTTCGTGGACCACGCGCGCACCGCGGGGCTCGGAAGAAAATGGGCGCGAATACTACTTCACCACCCGCGATGAGTTTGAGCGGATGATCAATGCTGGGATGTTCCTCGAACACGCTGAGGTTTTTGGCAAGGACTACTATGGCACCGCCCGCCAGTCGCTCGAGGATGCGCGGCGCGCGGGCCACGATTTGATTCTCGACATTGACGTACAGGGCGCAGCGCAGGTGCGCAAGGCCATGCCTGAGGCGGTAAGCATCTTTGTCCTGCCGCCTAACCCCAGAGCCCTGCGCACCCGTCTGCGCAATCGCAGCCGTGCCGAGGGCGTGGTCGATGATGCCGAACTCTTCCGGCGCCTGGGCGAGGCCCGCAAGGAGATTGAGAATTATCGCGATTACGGCTATATTTTGGTCAACGACATCCTTGACAGAGCGGTGGCGCAACTGGAAGCGATTGTTCTGGCAGAACGCTTTTACCGGAATAGCGAACCGATTGCATACCGCTCCAGCAGGGTGTTGGAGGTCGCCGCGGCCTGCCGTCAATCCAACGCGCAGGAGCGGCTCAAACCCGTGCTGGAGGCTTTTGGCATCAATGGCCCCTCCGGCCAGCAGCAACTGCTATTTGGAGAGGACTCCGATGATGATTGAAACCCAGTTCGATTCGAATTACCGCAAGGTCCTGGTAGCGGCTCGTCGCGCTCGCCAGTTGCAGAACGGATCCGCCGCGCTTGTCCCCAGCCGGTCGACCAAAGCTTGCCGCATCGCGCAGGAAGAGATCGACGCAGGAAAGATTTCCTATGTGAAGAAGGAGGTCCCGGTAGTCAAGCCGCTGGTCGAAGACCGGGGCATACCGATCCTGTAAGACCACTACCCATGCCGTAAGAGCACCATACGCAGGTGCCCTATAGCATTTCTCCGCCTGCTGTACACCGAAAGCACGCCCCTTAAGTTGTGTTTTCCTCAAGAAAACGCAACCCTGCACCTCGATACAAGGGCTATATCTGAAGGAGAAATGCCTTAATCCTTGCCGCGCAATTTGCCGTGAGCCCGGATATCTATGGTTCATTATGCGTTTGTAGCGGAACCTGACCAGGTCTATTTCGGAGTCGGGTCATTTCCGCACTTGCAGAAAATTACCACCGGGCAGCGCACAATATCTATATGAGACAGTTTTGCAAGATCGATCCGCTGCCCGCACCTGGCCAGAAATCGCTACCCCCACCCCCCTCCCCCTTGCAATGGGCGTTTCTTGAGGCCCACGGTTGGCCCAAAAAAGAGGTAAGCCATTTAGAATCTGCATAAACTAACCGTACCCGCTGGCGGCCCTATTATCTTAATGGTAAACAGAAGTGCCCGAAAAATGCCCCTTTTCATTGCTTTTGAGGGCGGATTTTGCCAGTTGGAGAGGCAGATTGCAGCGGAATCAGAGTTGATGTGGCTTTATCATGCTGCGGAAAAACGCATTCCGGAGGGAGACGGGGGGTTTCACAGGCTGCGAAAAAACCGATCTCAAGGCAACACTTGGGCACATTGCGTCAGGGCACGACTTTAGTCGTGCCGCAAATGCAGCCAAATCAACGAGGGCTTCAGCCTCTGCGGGATGCCCGCACCGCCGCTGGCTTAGAATCTCGACTTTTTTCCGCAGCCTGTTCAACCTCCGCGGGGCACTGCGATTCCCTTCCGTACCGGCATCGCGCCTTTGATAATCGAATCGTTCTACAATCGAATCATGAGAGTGACGGTCGGCGTCTCCGGCGGCATCGCGGCGTATAAGGCAGCAGAGTTGGTGCGCGCCCTGCAGCGGCAGGCCCTTGAGGTCCACGTGGTCATGACCGAGTCGGCCTGTAAGTTTGTGCAGCCGCTCACCTTTGCCGCGCTTACGGGCCACAGGGTCATTACCGGCCTGTGGGACGACGCCACCGGCGGTGGCGACGCATACGATTCCTCTATCGAGCACATCGGAGAAGCCCAGTGGGCCGAGGCATTGGTCATCGCTCCGGCCACGGCCAATATCCTAGCCAAGTTTGCCCACGGCATCGCCGACGACTTCCTCACCACCATGTACTTGGCCACCCAGGCCCCGGTCCTCGTCGCTCCGGCCATGAATGTGAATATGTGGGACCACCCGGCGACGCAGGCCAATCTTGAAATCCTGCGCCAACGCGGCGTGCGAGTGGTTGAACCCGGCACCGGAGATCTGGCCTGCGGCATGGTCGGTACCGGCCGCATGGCGGAGCCCGACGCCATCGCAGATGCCGTGTTGAATGCCCTGGGCCGCCGCCACGACCTGGCCGGCGAAATCGTCCTGGTCACCGCGGGCGGCACGCGCGAGGCCCTCGACCCCGTCCGCTATCTCGGCAATCGTTCCAGCGGCAAGATGGGCTATGCGTTGGCTGACGCCGCCCAGAGCCGCGGCGCGAAGGTGATTCTCATCAGCGGGCCTTCAGCGCTGCACCCACCCACTCATTGCGAGTTGGTCAAAGTCACCACCGCCGCTGAAATGCGCAGCGCTGTGCTCGACCGCATGGCTGAGGCCACGTTGGTCATCAAGGCCGCCGCGGTGGCCGACTACCGTCCCGTGAATTTCTCCGATCGCAAGCTCAAGCGAACCGGACCCCTCACCCTCGAACTCGCGCCGACCGAAGATATTCTCGCCGAAGTCGCGCGTCAGCGCCGCCCCGGACAGTTGATCATCGGCTTTGCCGCGGAAACTGAAAACCGCATGGAAAACGGCCGCGCCAAGCTGCTCTCAAAGGGCGCGGACGCCATTGTGGTCAACGACGTGTCTGGCGACGGCGTGGGCATCGATGCGGATCTGAACGCCGCCACCTTTCTCACTGCCTCCACGGCCATCGAGTTACCTGAGATGCACAAGCGCAAGCTCGCCGACCGCATTCTCGACGAGATTCTCACCCTGCGCCGACCTCGTTCCCTGGTGGTGGAACTCGACCAGAAGACATCGCAGGATCAGGTGCTCAGCCAATCTGTTTCGCCTGCGTCGACTCGCCGTCAGCTGATTGTGGAGTAAGAGAAGTGGCGCCCCAGCTCGATTCCACAACACGAGATGCTTTGCTTGCCCGCATCCGTTTCTACCGCGACCTCGGGCTCACTGAGTTCTACCGCCGTCCGGTAGACCCTGCGCTGTTCGCGGCCATTGTGGACGAACTGGCACAACACGATCCGGCAGAGGTCCAATCCGTAGCCCACGATCAAGACATGATTGCTCCGGGTCTCGCATCTCATACCTGGAGTACGGCCCCCCGGCCAGAGACTTTATACGAGGACCAGACCATTCCCGCACGCAAGAATTTTCCCGCACCTCCTCAAGTCGCGGGCCCCGTCGCTCCGGCAGAGCGCGAAGCCGCCCTCCGCCTCATCCGCGAAGACATTGGCGACTGCACCCGCTGCGCGCTGCATAAGGGCCGCAACAAGCTGGTGTTCGCCGACGGCAGCGCAGAAGCGCGCCTCATGTTTGTGGGCGAGGGGCCGGGCGCTGACGAGGACGCGCAAGGCCTTCCCTTCGTAGGCCGCGCCGGCCAATTACTCAACAACATGATCGTGGCCATGGGCCTGAAGCGCGAAGAGGTCTACATCGCCAACGTGGTCAAGTGTCGCCCGCCCAGTAACCGGACCCCGGAACCGGAAGAGGCCAACACTTGCTCGCCATTTCTCTTCCGCCAGATCGACGTTGTGCACCCTGAAGTACTAGTGGCGCTGGGAGCCACTGCAGCCACTTATCTCCTCGGCCAGCGCCAGCCCCTCGCCGGCCTGCGCGGTCGTGTGCACTCCGTGCGTGGGACGAAGCTCATCGTTACCTATCACCCCGCCTATCTGCTCCGCGATCCGCGCCAGAAAAAGGAAGCCTGGGCCGACCTCCAGATTGCGATGCGCGAACTGGGGCTGAAGCCACCGGCGCGCGGGTGAGCACGACCGCAACCCGCCTGGAACTCAAGTCATCGCCAGATACTCGTGCGTCAGCCAAACCACCATCGATCCTTCGCCATGGTGTCGCGCAAACTGTCACGGCGCACCTCAATCTGCACTTCCTTTGTGCAGCGCCCCAAATACATGGCGCCCTGGCTTGAGCCGAGAGATGTGCCAAGCCACAGAGGGGACGAGAAGGAGCGGGTACCTCCTGGCTGATGGCTTGCGGATGGTGGGCTAGTCAAATACAGGCGAGGGCAGCGTTATTGCAGAACGAGATCATTGACGCTGACATTGCGCATGGCTTCGATTTCGGCTTGAGTCTGGTCGGCGGCGACGCGGCGATGGGGGTAAACGTGCGGCTCGCCAAATTCGACTTCCGCGGAGAAGCCGGCAGCTCCCAATACCTTCCAGAGATGGGACGCGAACGCCTCATCGCCATACCAGCAGAGTTCACGCTCCGGGGTACCGTCTTCGACTACGTAGCGAACGGCGGCGGCGGTCACCTGGGCGCCGGCCACAATGGCGGGCTCAAACAGGCGGGAGTGGAAGCGCAGCAGCGAACTGCCATCGGTGCTGGTACCTTCAGGAAAGAACAGCATGGGCACCGGGAGTTGAAGACGTTCGCCGATCATTGCGGAGACCTTTTCAGCGCTGGCCAAGCTGGAACGATCAATAAAGAGCGTTCCGCCGGTGCGCGCCGCCTTTCCAAAGAAAGGCCAGCGATCGATCTCGGCCTTGGCGACAAAGAAACAAGGCATGGCCGCGCTGAGAATCAACACATCGAGATAGCTGAGATGGTTGGCGACAACCAACCCTCGCGCGGGGGGGTGGCCCTTGATCTGGTATTGAATACCCAGGCTGTTGAGTATCCCCAGGGCGGTGGCCTGGACCCAGAGCGCGCGCCGTTCCAGGGTGCGTGGACCCTTGAGGCGCATTAGCCAGAAACGGACGATGCACATGACCAGTACAAGAGCCAGCGCCACAGCGCGCCGGGCAGCTCTAAGGCTCACTGTGTGAGTGGCGCCAAGAAGCGATTGCGCGCTGCGCGGGAAAGCAGCTTGAGATCGAGCAGCGTCAGGAAATCGATGGTGCCGAATTCACGGTCCCAGGCCGGGGTGGCGCAGATGCGTGCGCCGATGGCCAAATAGGTCTTGAGTAGCTTGGGAACCTTGGTGGGAACGGGCAGCGGGTGATCCTGATGGAGGGGCGAAGGCTGTGCAAGTGCGCCCTCTTGCTCGGTGGGGCAGGCATAAGCGGCGGTCGGCACGGTCTCAAACTCAGGCGGAACCCGGTAATGCTCAAGCTCGCGGTACATCTGCCAGCCCTCTGCCGGGTCCTTGGAGTTCAGTGAAGAGCAGCCGATCAGATAACGCAGCCCCATATCGTTAGCATACTGCGCGATCCCTCTCCATAACAACGTCAGCACTTCAGGAGTGCGGTGCTCACGGTCAATGGAGGCCCGGCCCAGTTCCAGAATCCCGGCCCGGAGGGGCTCATAGGGAACGAAGCTGAACTCCTGCTCGGAGTAATAGCCGAGGTTCTGGGCAGCGGTGACGCCGGACTGCATGCGGTAGGTACCCACAATGCGCTTGGCGGGATTGCTCTCCAGCTTGTCCTCGACCAGAAGATGTTCGCAGAACAGGTCGAACTGATCGCTGTCCAAACCTGTCTGATACGAGCTTTCAAGCCCTTCGCCGAGTTCGATGTTGAAGACCTTGAATCGCAGGCTGCAAACGGCGTCACGATCCTCAACAGTCTGGGCCAGGCGCACCTTATACCGGCCAACCTCCGCATGGATACGCGGCTTGGCCGGAGCCAGTGGCAAAGGGGAAATTGGGGTAGAGATGGAGACTTCCACCGGAACGGTGGAAACAAGTGAAGTAGCGAACGGAGCCTTCTGCCCAACGTGCGAAATCACGGGAGTAGTATCCGCCGGACATTGTAAAAGGACGATCAAGCGAATGCAAATACGGCGCAAATACATGCGAAATCAGCGTGAAAACCCGGCTTTTGAGGCCTTAAATGCCTCTTTTCTGCTGACATGACCACGGATTTTCAACAGGCAGACGGTTGACAGAATTTCTTGTTCATTGGAAATCGTCGACTACAAGTTATTTATTTTGAGCATTTTATACGTCTGTTGCCTCCTCGCCTGGAAATAGGCTGCAAGAATCCGGGTAGGTTTACAGGTCATGAAACGGGGGGAGGGGGGTGGGGGGTGCCTTTAGTGGGTCAATCCAAGGACTTCGGCCACTCTTCTTCCATCTGCCAGTATGCGCCGCAGAACGACAATATTCTGCAAAGCGCCCGTGATGGGGTGGGCGTTTCGGGACTGTGGAGTTTCCGGGCGAGAGCGATGTCAGTGGGTTCCCGCTTTTTCCGATGTCGGGACGTCGAACCCGGTTGGGAGTCGAGGTATCCCAGGTCCCAAAATCGGGACCTGGGGCACCCAGTTTTATAACCGGTCAGAAATGGGGGGTCTGGTTGATTTAGTTACATCCGCCGGCGATGGAGGGAATTACAAGGATCTCGTCGCCCTCCTGGAAGCTGTACTTGTCGTTGCCCAGGAAGCGGATATCTTCCTCATTGACATAGAAGTTGATAAAGCGGCGGACCTGGCCGTCTTCGCCGCGCAGATGCTGGCGGAGAGCCGGGAAACGGCCTTCGATTTCGGTGACCAGCTCGGGCAGATTGGCCGCCGAACTGGAAATCTCGCGCACGTTGTTGGTGTGCTTTTGAAATGCATTTGGCAACAGAACCCTAACCGACATAACTCTCCCCTGCCAGGCTCCAATCCTGGCTCGCTGAATGACGTTCTTCAACAAAGTTTTCGAAATCCGTGAGCCGCGGGCGGATGGCCCGGCCCTGGTCGTATGCGCCGCTGAGCACGTCAGTGGTCTTGAGTCCGTTACCGGTGATGCAGGCGACGGTCAGCTCGTCAGGCTGGATGCGGCCGTGAGCATAGAGCCTGGCGGTCACCGCGGTGGTGACGCCGCCGGCTGTCTCAGTGAAGATGCCCTCAGTCTCAGCCAACTCCTGAATGGCCGAGACGATTTCGACATCGGAGACATCCTCGGCCCATCCGCCGGAGGAGCGAATGGCGCGGGCGGCGTAAAG